>JAKQNF010000026.1 GCA_029565935.1 Bacillota bacterium
AATAGACCAGCACTTGGGACTGCAGGAAGCGATCGAGGCTCCGCGCTTCTATGTAGTTAACTCCAGCATCACGTTCGAGTACGAATCCCGCATGCCGGCCGCGACCCTCGAAGGCCTGAAGGCAAAGGGATACACGATCGACGCGAAGAACATGAAGGGCGAGTACGACCTCTACTTCGGAGGCGCCCAGGGCGTGTTCTTCGATGAGAAGACCAATGAGTTCGTAGGCGCCGCCGACCCCAGGAGGGACGGAGCCGCCAGGGGATTCTGATGAGGGCTTGACCTCGGAAGAACAAAACCAGAACGAAGCCCGGGCACGAAGCCCGGGCTTTTTACATTCCGCCTATGGCCGATCGCCGTTCTTTGCGGTTTTCTCAGCAGAGGTCCTTCACATACCACCTGTAGATCCGGGTCATCTTGCCACCGAGCCGCTCCAGCGCCCTTCGCGACTGGCGGTTCGTCTCCAGTATCACCGAAGCTTCCGCCTCCTTTAGCCCCAGCGCCTCGGCGCTTTCCACGACCTTTGCGTAAAGGGCCGGTATCACGCTGGAGCCCTGGTACTCCTTCAAGCAGTACTGCATCATCAGCCTTGCGCGCTTGATTATGCTCTTGGCCCTCAGATAATGGAACCACCCGAAGGGGAAGATCTTACCTTTCATCTTTATAAGTACCTGGTTCCAGTCGGGCATGGCCACTACGAATGCCACTGTCCTACCGGTGCGGGCATCCTTAGCCAGCCAGACGAGCTCCGGGTACGCCAGCTTCGATATCGGACCGGCCAGCTTCCTGAATTCCTCCCATCGGGGCATCTCGTTGTACCAATCCTCCGAGAAGACGGAGCTCATCACCGAGTACATGCCCTGCAGCTCTTCTTCCATCCTTGACATGTCCACCATGGATGATACGACGCCCGCCCTCTGGAAAGTTATCTCTGAGGCCCTCGCAAGGCTCTCCAGCGGTAGGTCGGGCTTGGTTATCTTGTATCCTACATAATCAACCAGCTTGGCGAAACCCATGCTTTCGATGGAATGTACGTACCAGCTCTTGTTGTATGAGTTGAGCAACACGGGAGGATCCTCGAAGCCCATCACCATCATACCTATCCCATCCTCGCCGTTCGTAGGGGACCATGGGCCGATTATCCTCTCCATCCCCTTCTCCTTAGCCCACTCGATGGCCTTGGAGACGACCAGCCTGAAGCTTTCGTCGTCTGCGGCTTCCAACAGGCTGAATGTAGCAGTGGGCATGCCCTGCTTCCGGCTCAGGGATTCATTTATCGCGACCAGTATCCGGGCCACCGGCTTGCCGTCCCGGTAGCACATCAGGAATGAATGCTCCGATCCCGACAGGAATGCGTTGTCCTTGCCTTTTAGCATCTCAGCCTGGTTCGAGATCAAGGGCGGCACCCAATTGCTGTCGCCTTCGTATAGCTTGAAGGCCAGCTCTATGAACTCTCCTAGCCCATTCTTAGATATTGCTTGCACGACAAGAGATCCTTTAGGGAACACTTCTGCACCTACCAAATCGTTATTTCACCGACCGGCCTGTCCGGACCATGATCTTGGCGGACTTGCGGGTCCGCCGGAGACCGCCCCATCAATTTAACGTCTTTTTGTACCACCTGTATACCCTGAACAATTTCCCGCCGACATCCTCAACCGGCTTCCTGGAACGGGCGTTATCGTCCCTTATGGTCCCGGCCTCCCAGTACTCGTATCTGCCCTCCGCCACCTTCTCCCTCAGCTTGGCGTATAGCACGGGAAGTATGCCCGAGCCTTGATATTCGGGGACGCAAAACTGCATGAGCACGCGCACGCCCTTGATGCGCCTCTTCGCGCCCAGCGCATGTATCCATCCGAAGGGCAAGACCCTCCCCCGTATCTTCTTGAGCACC
>JAKQNF010000009.1 GCA_029565935.1 Bacillota bacterium
ATCATGGTAAGGGCGTGCCTGGCCAGAACCCACTGCCTACGGATATCTCTGCACCAAGCCAGAGCAGCTTCACCCGTAAGGGCTTGGTTATAGCTGGGTGCACTAGGAAGCAGCATAGGCTCCATAAGGCGGATATATTTGCTCAGTAGGCCCACAAGCTGGCTAAATATTTCCGGGTCATACTCCTCATCCAACCTCTGCGCTATGACCTCCATCGCCTTCAGGGCCTTGGCTTGAAGCGTGATATCCATCTCCCAGCCGGCATCCGCTACCCTCTTCACGGCTTTGTAGACCCTCTCGAAGGCGCATATAGCCGCTATAGGTCTATGGTCCACCCCGTAGGCGAGTACCAGATCATCTCTCCAAGGCCACCTGTGTCCCTTCCTCATGCAAACCCTCCCTGAACCCTTCCGATACTCACAGATGCCTTCATCAGCCATACCACCCTCAGGCATCTGTGAGCCCTCTACTGGTCCCACCTGGGCCTCATGTGTGCCGAGCCCCTCTTGAGCAACGGCCTACGGCCTCTGCTCTGCGATGACCCCGGCTCCCATGAGCCCCACCGAAACCCTGCTTTCACTCTCTTTCCCTCATACTAGCTTCCCTTTATATCCCTCTTGCTCGCTTCTCTATCCCTTGATTTCCCTTATACCCAGCTATCTTTCACTTTCTTTCACTCTTCTGCCCTGATCCGGCTTCCGCCTTGTCTCGGCATATTATATATATCTTTCTTTCATTCCCGCGCGTGCCTTTCCCTCATCTTCTTCTTTAGCTTTAACTTGAACATCTTAATCCTTACTACTGGAATTACTAACAACCGGCTCCGGGTTCTCCTCCTCGGGCACCCCGGACATGCCCATTAGATTTAGTGTTTGTAGGTCTGGGCGACCTCTTTGTTATCCTCTCCGTATTGATATATAGCTTCAACTACGGAAATGTCGTCTTTTTTATACTTCTTCCTCCACATCGAATCCGCTACCGCCCTATGCGCAGATGCCGACGTGTGGCAGTAGATATCCATCGTTATCGCTGTACTCGAATGACCTAGTCTTTCCGACACCAACTTGACTTCCGTCCCCGCCTCAATCAGAAGGCTCGCATTGGTATGCCGCATGTCGTGGAACCTTATGCGCCTGACCCCCGATGCCTTGACCAGCTTTGCGTACTCCCTTTGACCTAAGTTGTTCATGAGTAAGGGGCTCCCATCGATGCTAGTGAACACGAAGTCATGATCCTCGTAGCTGTCCGTGACGCTTCGTATGATAACTTGTTCACTCCTCCACCTTATCAGTCGCTCCACAAGTTCCTCTGATATGGGGAGTCGGCGCTCCCTGCCGTTCTTCGGTGTACCTATGCTCCAATTCGGGCCCGCCTTTACGAGTTGCCCACGGACAATGATCTCACCGGCTCCCGGCACCAGGCTGATGTCTCCCCAATGAAGTCCGCAAAGCTCTCCTTTTCTCATCCCGGTCTCCAGGGCCATGTGGTAGAAGGCGGACTGCCTTGCTCCCATCTTGTCCGCCGTGGCGATTACCCTCTCGACTTCTTCTCTCGACCATGTATCAGTCACTTTACTGTTCCGCTTGCCCCTGGGTTTACCCTCTACTCTCTCCGCAGGGTTCACGGATAGAAGCCTCAAGGAGTTGGTCGCCACCTTCAATGCCTTATGGATTATCGCATAATGCTGTTGCAGTGTCCCCTCAGAGACCCTATCCTCATCTCTTCTCTTTGTAGCGAAGTATCTCTCAATATCCCTCTCGCTGAGATCCTGAAGGGAGATATGACCCAAGAATGGTATGAAGTGGTTCCTGACTACGCTGTCGTAGGCCTCTACAGTCCGTATCTTGTACTTGCCTCCCGATACATACTCCTTAATCCAGTACTCCAGGTAGTCTTTTACTAGGATGTCGGATGGCGGGACGAAGGTCGAAGCTTCCATCGCCGTTATCTGTCGGGCTCTCTCCGCTTCGGCCTCCCTCTTAGTCTTGAAGGTACCGATGTGTGCCTGCTTCCTTTTTGGAGTCCTCCCTCCTGAGGAGTACCCCGTGAGGATCACCGCATATGGCTTCGACTTGTTCATTTTGTTCTTACTAACTATACAACCTGTATACTTGACGCCCTCGTCCCTCAAGATGCCCCCCCTCCTGTTATTCCTTGCACTTATCCAGATACTCATCCAGCTCCGACTTCTTGATCAGCACCAGCTTTCCTACACGCCTAACAGGGAACCTGACCCCGTTGCATATGTAGTATGCCGAGCTTCGGCTGATAGAGAGGTAGGCCTGGACGTCCTTTACCCTCAGATACTCCCCACCCGCGTACATATTTACACCTCCTTCCCCGCTTGGGGGTTTATAACGGTCATCTGGGCTGCTTCATCAAGATCTGATGTCGACTAGACGTTCAAAGCAGTTCGGAAGACTGCAGGAGAGATTATATTGAATGAGTATGGAAATGTCAACATGTGATAAATTTATATGATATCATACTGTTTTCTATTTGTGTAGCGGCAATTATTATAAACCCTCTGCCGGTCTTCTGCAAGCGCTCCACTGAAGCACCTTTCTGTACGGTTCAAAAATAAGATTTGATGCAATTGTTTGACAAATGTTTGACAAATGGGCTATCTGAAAAATAAAACCGCCAGCATACTGACGGTTTAGAACCCTATTGGTGCCGAAGGCGGGATTTGAACCCGCACGAGGTTGCCCCCACTAGACCCTGAATCTAGCGCGTCTGCCAATTCCACCACTTCGGCCTTTTTGCAAAGTTAAATTTACCATAGCTCTACCGATAAAGCAATAGAAACAGCAATAGCACCCCTGCATATCTTCATATGAAGCATCGTTCACCCCATTTAGTTTTGATGGCATAATGTACATGATCAATATCTGGAGGTCAAAAAATGGTTAAGAAACTAAAGGCCGATCCTTCGTCAAGTATACTCATCGCCGTCGACATGCAGGATAAAGTCATAGACATCACGTGGGACCGAGATATAGTAAGACCCAGGGCCGTAGCCCTTACTTCAATCGCAAGGGCGCTTGGCATACCTGTCATAAAACTCGAGCACGTGCCCGAGAAAATGGGGAGGACCACGCCTTCGTTGGAAGAAGTCATGTCCGATGTCGTCCCGATTGCCAAGAGCTCGTTCTCGGCATTCGGTTGCGAGGAATTCGTGAACGCTCTTAAGTCATCGGACAAGAAGCAGGTGATCATCTTTGGGGTCGAAGCCCATGTCTGCCTTTGCCAGACGGTGCTGGATGCGCTGGAGGAGGGCTACAGCGTCTTCGTGGTAGCTGACGCAAGTTCCTCGACGTCCCCGTATCACAGGGATATAGCGTACGACAGGATGAGACATGCGGGCGCGATCGTAGCTACCGCCCAGAGCATAGCGTTCGAGCTTATCGGAAGGGCGGACAGGCCGGAGTTCAAGCAGTTGCTGCCGTTTATCAAGCAGCTATAGGACAAATACCATAGCAATAGATAGGGCCCGCCGTTTTAATGTGGCGGGCCCTATCCTTGGTCCATTATTACCTAGACGTAAAGTACCAATGCAAGGAACACCAGGTCCTTGCTACTATTATTAGTAAGCGAGTGGCTCTGCCCCGGCTTTATCCATGCCGTGTCGCCTGCGCTTATCTGCAGCACCTCTCCGTTGTCGTTCAGTTCTCCCGTACCATCCAATATATGGTAGACCTCGAACTCGTTGGAGGGGTGGGTATGATAGCCCACTCCGCATCCGGGTTTCAAGGTACCCATCGCATACAGCCTACCCTGCTCACAGAGGTCCTCCTTCGTGGCGAAGTGATGGAAGACCACTTTGCCCGGCCCTCCGAACGGGGCTTCCAACACGGTTTCTTTATGCTCATTCTTCCTTCTTACCATCTTCATCCTCCAGTCGATGTATAACCGGCTTACTTGGCCGGCTCGTTAAGGTAGTTTCCAAACCCGTTCGCCATGAGCTCATCGAAGCCCGGCACATTGCTGACCGTGATCATCTGCTCGGGTTCGAAGAAGTACTCCATCGCCCTTATGATCGCCTGTACGGAGCTCGAATGCCTGCCGACCCTCTCTTCTATAGGATGCCCGTTCTCATCGAACGGTACATACAGCTTGCCGAGCTTCTGGGCTTTTACGTACCACGGGTCCTTGCCCGTCAACACGAGGGCTTCGTTGGTCTTGGACCTAAGCCTTCCTTGCGAAGGATTGGCCGTTTCCATAAGTATCGGCCAGGTATCCGAATAGTCGCCCCATGATCTGTGCGAGAGCCCGTAGAACGTCGGCGGGGACTTCTCCAGCCTTATCTTTATGCCTTCCAGCTCGAGCTCGAGCACCGCGATAGAAGCAAGGTCTATGGACTTCTCGTGCGCGACCATCGCGTTTATTACCGGATACTCAGGGCTCGCCTCGTGGAGGTCTATCGATACCAGGGCGTTCTCCTTCCTTATGACCTCCATTATCCCGTACGCGATCTTCTCAGTGAGCGTACCGTCAGGCCTCCCGGGATAGCACCTGTTCAGGTTCCTAGTTTCGCTACCAGACAAGGTCTGGTTCGATGGATTGACGTATATATCAGGATCAGGCCACTGGTCGAGCGGGTTCGTCGCCCTAGCACCGTACCTGAACGTCCTTCTATTACCCCCCGCTGTCGTGAAGCTGAACCTCTGCGGCGACGCCTCCTGCGGGTCGTTCGCCGTGAAGCCGCTCTTGTCGGCCTGGGGAATGATAATTATCCTGCCCTTCTCGACAACCGCGTTCTCTATGAAGAGCACCGCTGTCATGAACCCTGCAGGCTCGTTGGGGTGCGTGCCTCCGAGGAACAGCAGCGTTCCTCCCGGTTCTTCGCCCTCCAGCACATATACCTCGGTGTCCCCGGCGGTGTCCTTAAGCCCTTCGAAGTAATCCGAGAGCATCTTGACTTCCTTCACCGAAGGGCCAGGCACTATGACGTCGTCCTTGTACATGGACTTATAGCTCGAACCAGTATAAAGGACTACGAAGGCGGAGACCGCGAGCACCAGCACCGCCGTTATCCTGTAGCTAACCTTCAAGCCTCCCACCTCCTATTTCCACAGCAGTACCCTTAACGCAAGGGGGATTATGACCATGGCCGCAGACAACTGCTTCCAGAAGTTCTTCTCCCTGAACACCTCCAGAAGCAGCGCCACAAGAAGCCCCAGGCAGATAAGCCAATAAGACCAAGTCAACCAAATCATCTGCATCGCCTCCTCATAGCAGCCACTTCGAGAGTGGGTTGGAATACGCGACTATCAGAAGCCCGGCCGCGATCGTAAGCAGCGCCGGGAATATGCAGTACTTGAGCACCTTGAAATAGTTAGGCTCGTCTATCACTTGCGCCGCGAATATGCCGGCAAGCGCCGTCGGCGGCACGAGGTCTCCCAGCGAGACCAGGAGCGTAATCCCGGTAGTCAGGATGATCGCGTTGCCGGAGCCGCTTAAAGTTAGCAGGAACGGTACGCCCAGCACCGACGCCGATCCGAAGGCCGACACCGCGCCGAACAGCGGTATAGATACCGCCATAGCCACGAGCAGCCAGGACTGGGGCAGTGACAGCGAGTTAACGACTATAAACCCTCTCACGCCGGTGAGCGTCATTATCTGGATGAACATCCCGACGCCCATCAATATGCTCATAACCGGCACCGAGTCCCTGACTGCCTCCCTTACGGCCTCTAAGACGTTGAACTCCTTCCCGGTCACCATCGCCACCGCCGCGGAGATCAGCATCACAAGCGGCATGCCAAGGTCCGGGAACTTGCCCTTGAATATGCTAGGGAGCGTCATTAGGACCACGAGCACAACGAACGGCAGGATTATCTTTATGCCGTACTGCTTGAAGTAACTCGCAGGCAGCGCGCTCTTGTCCAGCTCGCCCTGGCCTTCCTTCTTCTTCTTGAGCATATGCGGAAGTCCGAGTATCCAGCTGGTTATTATCGCTATCGGCACGGTCGCGAACAGCAGGGGCTTGAAGAAGCCGACGTACGGCATGTCGATGCCCGCGCCGATGATCATCGCAGGAAGGTTGACCGGCGGGGCCAGCATGCCGTACAGGGCGGCCATCGCGATTATCGCTCCCGTCTTGTGCTTAGGCACCCCGAAGTACATCAGCACCGGGACCACCAGCGTGCCCGTAGTCAGCACGCACGCCGTCGAAGAGCCGGTGATCATGCCAGGGAACATTATGAGAAGCGTGATGCCCGCAAGGAGCAGAACCTTCACGTTGTGGAACTTATCGATTATAAAGCGTGCTACCGTCTCTAGCAGCCCTGATTTCTGTATGGTCTTCATGAACAGCATCGCTGACGCGATGACCAGGATCGTGCTGAGGTAGCCGAAAGAGCCTTCGAACATATGCCTGAGCGGTATGCCCTGGCCGTCGCAAAGCGCTCCGGCTATTGAAGCTATCATCATGCAGACGCCTATCGGCAGATTGAACGCGAAGGCCGTAAAGACGAATACAGCCAGCATGATGAGGAAAATGATGCCTTCTGCCATGTAAGGGCCGGCCTCCTCTCATCTTGAGCATCTGGGGCAAAGACCTAAGATCCCTGCCCCAGATGTTAGGATCCCTAGAACCAGTCCGGGCCCTACAGGCCCATGATCCCCTTCAGCGGGGCGACGATGTCGTTTATCTTGCTGACGATCTTCAGCGTCACTCCCTTCGGAAGGCTGTTGGTGAGCAGGTTGTCGGGCTTGTTCTTGTCCAGCGCCCCCGAATCGGGGTAGTTGCCCGCCGATACGAACAATGCGTAGTTGGCGTACTTGAAGATCTCCTTTATTAGCCTGTCGGAGCTCTCGCCCCTTCTATCGATTCCGCCGATGTGCATTATTATTATCGGCAGCTTCAGTGACTGGGCCTTCTTCATCAATTCGTGGGCCCTTACAAGCTCCTGGTCGATGTTCACGCCCGCGGCGCCCATGCCCTTGCCGCTGTAGCCGACCACGACCGCCATGAAGGAGAACTTGGCCTTGCCGTCCGGGCCTGCCAGCTCGCTTGCCGTAATCGTGTCGTTGAGCGTGGCTGCGATCTTCTCCTTTTTACATAGCACGTTGACCATCGCGCTCTCCGCTCCCTGCCCCACGTTCGTGATGAGCAAAGGATTCGCAGCCTCGGCTATGCCCGTGCCGCCCAGCACCGCCAGCGTCATGGCGGCGAGCAGCACCAATAGAATGTATCTGCGCATTTTCTTCCTCCTGTGACGCAACTAGAAGCCTATCGCCTCTCCGAGCCTCCTTGAGTCGGCCCCGCCGTACATGATCCCTGTGGCCTGGTCGAACAGTATGCCCTGAACAGCTCCGAAGTATGCGTCGTATGATGTGTATTTCTTGGGTTTGTGGCCCAGCTTCGCTATCTGGTTTATAAGGGTTTCGTCTATCCTGTCCTCATACGCGAACACCGAGGGCCCGTTGCTCCAGAAGCGCGGCTCCTCGATCGCCTCGTCCATGCCCATACCATGGTCGATTATGTTGACTAGGGTCTGGACGATGCTGGGGAATATCCTTGTCGCGCCCGGCGTGCCTAGCGCCACGAACGGCTTGCCGTCCTTGAGCACTATGGTAGGCGACATCGACGACAGCGGCCTCTTGTAGGGCTCCGGCGCCGATACGGAAGTCGGGCTGGTCGAGAAGTCGTCCATCTCGTCGTTGAGCATGAAGCCCGCCCCTGTCGCCATCACGCCTGACCCGAAGAAGTAGTTGATTGTCTGTGTGACGCAGCAGATGTTGCCTTCCTGGTCCACGACGACGAACGATGTGGTGCTGCCGCTCTCGTACTTAGCGGGGTCCCCGGCCTTGGGGCTTTCGATTATCTTGTCCGGGGAGATCTGGTTGACCATCGTCTTTGCGTATGCCTTGTCCATGAGGCCCTTGATCGGGACGTAGCCGAAGTCTGTGTCGCGCATGTAGGCCGTCCTGTCGGCGAACGTGAGCTTCATGATCTCGGCGAAGGTATGCATGAACGCGACGCTGTTATGGCCCATCGCATTTACGTCGTAGTACTCAAGACAGTTGAGCATCTGGATGATGTGGGTGCCGCCCGAGCTCGGCGGAGGGACCGAGACTATCTCATAGCCCCTGTATGTGCCCGTGACAGGGGTCCTCATCTTGGCTTCGTACTTGGTGAGGTCCTCCTTGGTCATGATACCGCCGGCCTTCTGGATGGAGTTGACGATCGCATCTGCGACCCATCCGGTATAGAATGCCGAGGGGCCCTTCTCGCCCAGCTCCTTGAATACTTGAGCCAGCTTGGGGTTCTTCAGTGTGGTGCCCTTTTCGAGCGGTAGTCCGTACTCGTCGAAATAGGGGACGTCCTCCGGCTCGTTGTACTTGGCCATCTTGGCGTAGTTGTCCTTGATTATGCCCGCGAGCATCTCGGATACCTCGAAGCCCTCCTCGCCGAGCTTGATGGCGGGCTGCGACAGCTCCTTGAAGCTCTTCGTGCCGAACTTCTCGATGGCCGTGAAATAGCCGGCTACGGTGCCGGGTATGCCGATGGACTTGCCGCCCTCGATGGTCCACCTCTCCTTGGACGACTGCTCGCTGGCGTACATGTCCTTGGTGGAAGCGCCAGGGGCCATCTCGCGGTAGTCGATGACCGCGACTTCTCCAGTCTTGGCGAAGCGTATCACCATGAATCCGCCGCCGCCTAAACCTGACGCGTTGGGCTCGACCATGTTGAGGGCAAGGCCCGTGGCGATCGCAGCGTCAATCGCGTTGCCTCCCGCCTTTAGGATCTCGATGCCCGCTGCCGATGCCAATGGATGGGCGGCGGCTACCATGCCGTTCTTTCCTATTACATCCTTGGGTGTGTGAGTGTCTACCGGCTGTGCGGCCGAGGCGATCGCGCCTCCTGCCAGAATGACCGCTAGTACTAGGACAGCTGCTATTCTCTTCATACCGTAGTCCTCCTTCGGTCAGTATTGGTACGCCACTGCCACGTATTTACTTCGTTAGGACCGGCTAAAAACCTCTGCTTCCGCTCAACGATTGCCGATTCGATAAGCACTTTAAAACGTGGCCAAAGCGTCTATGAACTGAGGCCTTTCGGCATCGTGCATACGGGCCGTAAGGACCTGCTGCCTCATGAGGCCTATCAAGGACCTATGGGTATCCCATCCGATCATGTCTATCGACAGGCCGTTGACCGCGGTTATCCCATCGACCGCCCCCGCGGTGACGGCGGCTTTTAGCACTCCTCCTATAAGCTCCGGATCGGGCAATATGTCATCCCTTCCCAGCTGTTCCGCCAAAGATGCGCCTATCGCGTAACATGCGTCGTCCGAAACCGTACCCATCATAGTGTATCGTGCCCTTCTGTATGCGGCCACACCGCCGCCGCATCCGCACCTGCACTCCTTACCGTAAGGGGTGATGGCCCCGACCACGTCGCCTATGAGCCCCATGCCGAGCTCGTTGCCCATGTCGCCTACGGCGAAGGTCGGGATGCCTTCATCCTCCATCTTTCCCATTACATCGTCGATATCGGCGCTGATGTCGTCCATGGACATCCCGAATGTGGTGTGGGATACGCCCTTGGCGTTCTTGCCCGGCCTTTCGATGGATACGAAGGCGCATGGAGAACATGCAAGCAGCCCTTCCAGCGCCGTTTCGTGCTTTCCTTTGAAGTCCTCGTCGGACGCCGCGGGGAACGGTATGGTAGCATACAGGCCGCTATATGGCCTTCCTTTCCTGCCTTCCGGTGGCTTTGGGTCTGTCCTGCTCAGCCCCGCAGCCTCAACCGCCGCAGCCACGGAGGATTCAGCCGCCGCCTCGCAGATTATGACCGGCATCAGCCCCAGCCCTTCGGACAATGCGCGGGCCAGGTACGCCGTGCCCGTCAGCCCATCCGTCTCAGGCTGCATCACCCTTCTTATCATGAACCCGGTCGCAAGGACTACGACCCTTCCTTCCTCGGCTAAGTCGATAAGCCCCCTTGAAAAAGAATAAGACAAGGGTCTTCCCCCTTGCCTTTCCCTTGCGGCGTCATATATCGGCTTGACTATCCCTCTGCCGTGGAGGTCGATCGTGGCTATCCTGTCCAGGCCCTCTCCTATTATCTTGGAGAGCAACTCGGCCCTGGCGTCTTTCGTCCCGGTCATCTATGCCTCCTCATGACTTCGAGGGCGATAGCGGTGCCTGCCATGACCATCGGCGTGCAGATCCTGTCGCGCCCGCCCCCGTCATGGAACGATTTCCTTACCGCCGCGTCCGTCATGTCGCATCCAGCCAACACGCTGCAGTCCAGGGCCTTGAACCTGTCCTTGAACTCCTTGATGTACTCCTTGCTAAGATCAGCTACCTGTTTCTTCCATGTCGCCAGGTCGTCCCCTGGCGGTACTAATAGGCCGAACGCCATCAAAGCCCCGGTGACCGCCCCGCACGTCAGCCCCTGCTGAGCTATGCCGGCCCCGAAAGCCCCGGCCAGCTTGATCCTATCCTTGTATTCCCTGTTCTTCGAGCTAAGGATCCCTGCCAACGTGGACTGCGCGCAGTTGTAGTTCGCCAGGAAAAGTTCTTTCGCGAGCTCTTCGCCCTTCTTGCCTACGCCCATTCATTTCAACTCCGTCCATTGCATATGGTATCCTTAGGTATGATTTTATCATGCCGGCCTTAAAAAAGGCTCCAGTATGGCACACCGGCCGCCGGACCGGGGATGGAGGGTAAGATGACGCCGTTCAGACGCTTCCTTGGCCAGCTCTTGATAGGGATCCTCAGGCCGTTCCTCTATGTGTGGCTCAGATACCTCGTCAACTGGAAGCTAGTGTCCCCGCCTCCCAAGGACGTAAAGCCCCCTTACCTCATACTGTCTACCCATGTCTCGGTGTTCGAGATGCCTCTAATGCTGCTGCACACAAGGCCGAATCCGGTCATTGTGCTCCATGAGCTGCACCTGGTCGACAAGCTCTTCCTGATGCTCCTTAGCGTAGTGGGGCCGGTCTGGAGGATGCAGGGCATGCCCGACCCTAGGACCATAAGGCAGATGAAAAGGGCGGTAGGGTCCGGCAGGTCGGTGCTCATATACCCCGAAGGGGACCTCAACTGGGACGGTGATTCGCTTAAGCTGGACATCGGCATGGCGAAGGCGGCCCGTTTCATAGGGGCGCCGGTCCTCGTCTTCAAGACCGAGGGCTCTTATCTTGGCTTTCCCAGATGGGCCCACAAGGCAAGGAGGGGCAGGGTCGATCTCAAGTACACGCTTGCCGTCAGGAAAGAGGACTTCGACGTAATGTCCGACGAGCAGATCCTAGAGAAGCTCAACACGGCATTCATGCATTCCGAGCGCAGGTGGTTCTACGAAGGGGCCGGCAAGGGGCAGTCATACAGCAGCTCGAAGCCAGCCCTGGGGCTGGAGCGCCTCCTGTTCCTCTGCCCTAGCTGCAAAGCGCATTCAAGGACTAAGACCGATGACAGGAGCATCAAGTGCGAAGCCTGCGGCTTCAAGGTCGGTGTAGGCGCGGACCTGAGCTTGGACAACGGATGCGGACGGGGATTCGAGGACGTATGGCAGTGGCATGACTGGCAGAGCTCGGAGTGGGAGAAGTTCATATCGGGCCCGTTCTCCGACGGCACCGCCCGACTGGAATCGGACGACATAGTGGCCCAGCTCGTCAAGATCCTGCCCGCCCCTTCGTCGGCGGTGCTCAAGGGGGGTGACTATGCTCACAGGATCCTGAAAAATCCCGTAAGCATAGAGGCCACCCGTGCTATATTGTCCACAAAAGGCATCGAGCTTGCCGACGGGGCCGGGAATCTCGTTTTCTCGCTTCCGATGGACGACATCAGATCCGTCCAGGTCTTCATAATCGGCATATACAATCCCAACTGGCTGATAGTGATGACGGACGACGCCTACGTGAACATACAGCTGAAGAGCGGCAGCAACCCTTGTTATCCCTGGTTGCTTGCAATAAAACGGATGATCGCCGAAAGGGCTTCAAACAGACGGTAACTCCCGATGAGAGCGTGGATGGCATAGAGGAGCGGTCATTAAGGCCGCTCCTTCTACGTTGGCATGGATCATGCTCTACTTCGCTATCTTCTCGATGGATTCGATAACGTATTTCTGCCTCTTGAAGACCAGCCCTTCGATAAGAGACAGGTACTTGATGATTATCGCTGTGCACGTGAATAGCCCGCAAAGGGCGATGGATACTATCAGCGACGCGACCATCCAGAGCCTGATGCCCTGTCCCGCCCCGTATACCACGTAAAGCATGTAACACGCGAAGAAGACTATCGCGAACAAGGATCCGAAGATCATGATGTTCACGAACCAGCCAGGTATGTCGGTGAAGAGCACGATCGTATCCATGGCGAGGCCGCTTTTGTAGGACGCCACGGCCCTGTCGCGCACCTTATGCCTTGCTATCGTCGGCATGTACTGGATCGTATCTACCCTGAGGCCGCATCTTGCGTACACGGCCTTGCGGTACGGGATGGATACCATGAGGGAATGCACCCTGTTGATGGACCTTCTAGACAAGATCCTGAACGTCTCGGGCCTAAGCACCATGTGGTACTTGGCGAACTTGTTGAAGAAGCTGTAGAAGATCCTTGCGGACCTCCTGTTCACCCTCTTGGGGGCCGCGCTCACGATATCGAAGCCCTCCTTCAGCGAGTGTCGGTATACCTGCATGATGAGGGAGGGGTCGTAGTCCATTATGACACTGTCGAACTCGAACACGAAATCGCCTATGGAAAGGTCGACCCCGGCGTTCATCGAAAGCTCCCTGCCCTGGTAGTAGCCCATGCTTATGATGCTCACGACGGTGCTGTCGAAATCGTTTGACATGTCCTTGATCGCCCGTACGCTCCCGTCTTGCGACTGGTCGTCGACGCAGATGATCTCATATTTCTCGAAGTTCTCGGACAGCACGCCCATGAGCTTCGCGAGGAAGCCCTTTATCTGCTCCTGGTTGTTCCTGACGTACACGATAGCGGAAACGAAGTTCTTCTCCCTGTCCCTTATCATATGGTCAGCACCTCATCCAAATCATAGACTGTGTTGATCTTGCCCGAGAGCACGCTTATAAAAGTCGGATTGACCGAATGCCGCCTGATGACGGTCGGCCTCGAATCGTCTATCTCGGACGCCTTCAGTATCGGCTTCATCGAGAACATGGAGCTTATATAATCGAAGCTGTACTCAGGCTTCATGAACTTCCTAGCCATATGTGACATGTACTCCCAGGCCGTCTCCGGCCTCGAAGGGCACTCATTGCAGTTGCCGAGCTGTTCCGGCGAACAGGTGCCCAGGCTCTTCTTCTGGCAGTCGAACGTCGGCAGTGTCTCGAAGCTCGTCTTGTGCGGTGTGAACGTGACCGACGTGAGCGAGTGTATCCCGGTCATGCCAAACGGCATTATTGAGAAGAAGGGCCCGTCCATGACCGTTATCCCGACGTCGTTCAGCTTACCTGCCGCGCTGCAGAGTATCATCTCGCACAGCTCATACTTGATTTTGAACGGCTCGTAACCCATCCTGCTGATGAGCTGGTTGGTCGACGCATAGGTCGCGTTCAGCACGAAATCCGACGCAACGGTGCCTTCATTGGCGACGTCGAGCTCGAAGTGCTCGTCCGCCTTCCTTATGGAGGCTATCCTCGCTCCGTAGACAATCTCCACCGATGGCACCTTCGAGATCCATTCCAGCATGCTCTCCTTTAGGACGATCGCATCATATGTGTATTCCTGGGTGAGGAACACGCCGTCGCACATGCCATCGTTGAAGTACCTATTCGGGTCGACGTCCTCGCACATTATGCCGGCCGCGGCGCAGAACCTCCTGAACTGGGCCGCGTTGGTCCATGAGAAGTTGGTTGCCGTGGCGTATACCTGCTTGAAGCCGGAGTGTATGCAGAAATCGAACTCCTTGCAGAAGCGCTCGAAGTAGCCGGCCGATTTGATCGCCGTAGCGTAAGACCTGGGATAGTGGTATCCCATGTGGATCCTGGCTTGGTTGATGTAGGTGGCCCTCTTGAAAGGACCATCGTCATATTCCAGCACCAGCACCTTCTGCCTCATCCTCCCGCACTTCAGCGCGGCGTAGAGCCCGTAGAGCCCGGCGCCTATGACTATCTTGTCGTATGAGCGGATCTTCTTGTCTGGTTGCATGCCTTCACGCCACCTCTTTACCGGGCCGCCGTCTCATCCGAATATCCGCTTGACGTACTCCATCGTATCTATGACGTCCTTGACGCTTTCTTGCCGTCTCATCTCTATCGAGACATATCCGCCATAACCTGACTTCATAAGGAGCTCTGCCAGCTCCTCATGGGAATACCTCCTCGAGACAGCCGCAAGGCCGGGTTCGCTTATATGGACATGGCTGACTATGTCCATATTCTTCGCTACCTGCCCCAAACCTTCGTCCTCGAATACGATGGTGCCGAAGTCGAGGTTGAGCCTTATGCCATCGATGCCCACATCCCTTACGAAGCCTGCGGTATCTTCTGTTGTGTTGAGGAAGTCTGTCCCGTAGATCACGGGATTCGGCTCTACCGCGATGACGGCCCCGTACTGCTTAGCCAGCTCCCCCAGCCCCCTGAAGAAACTTATGGCATCCTTTATATCCCCGTCCTTGCCGATGCACCTGTTCTTGGGGTTGCCGAACACGAGGTTCCTACACCCGGCGGACTTGGCGAACTCGAGGGCGGTTTTCGTATAGCCATATAGGGTGTCCCTTTCGGCCTGGGTCCCGAACAGCCTCTCCTGCCTTCCGTACCATATGGACTGCATGGAACATATGGTAATGCCGTAGGCCGTCCTTAGGAACCCCGCCAGTGCGCCGACATCCTCACCGTGCTCATACGCCGCTTCAGGGAATAGTCGCGTGGGCGCTATCTCGAGCCCTTCGTATCCGAGGTCTCTCATCGCCTCGTAGACTACGGCATCGTGCTTCTTATCCCATGCTATGTTCGATATGGAGAGCCTCATTCCCCCGTCGCCTCCCTTACGAACTTTCTCACGTCGTCAATCACGAAACCGCTGTCGAACATGTAGCCGGCGCTACCCCCGAAGGTATCGTAATGGACCGTCTTGAGATCATAGTGAGGCGGCTCACCCATGAGCTCGTTTTCGAAACGCTCGTTGAAAATGTGCTCATAAAGGGCACCTGCAACGATAGGACCTGTTACCAGGTTCAAGAGCCTGATGTCTTCATCCAGAGCATGCTCTATATGCTTCCATAGGAACGCCAGGTTGTAGAACTGGAAGACGGCCCTTGAATCGGTGAACTGTACGGAAGTGAAGCCGGCCTTCCTGAACATCCCGAGCAGGTCTCGCCTGTCCTCGGCCCCAAGTTCGGCCAGCCTGTAGAATCCATCTTTATCCAGCTTATACGACTTGCCTATCCCGGGGCACTTCGAGTCTAGTTCGCCAAGCTTCTTCCCCGTGAGCATGGACGGTATCCTGTTGATCATGTCGAAAATGAAGTTCTTCTTCAGGTTAAGGCCGTAAAGCCCCGGAAGCCTGACTATCGTGCAGTCCTTTACGTTCTCCTCGGCCCACCTCTCTAGCCTTAACCTATTAAGGCCGTACGGCTTCAGCCCTTCGGTTTCAATCGGCGTCAGCTCATCGGCACCCCTGGGAGAACCATAGACGTCCACCGTCGATATCAGGACGAGCTTGCGTGGCGCGATCTTTTCGATGTTCTGCATGGCCGCTTTGATGCCCTCATAGTCCTTCTCGGGAAACTTGTCGGCCACGAACTTCTCTGAGCGCACTCCTGCATATATCAGCAAGTCAGGCTTAAGGCCGTACGCCTCACCGATATTGGAGGAATTGAACAGCGCGTCGAAGCCGTGCTCAGAAGCCAGGTTTGACCCGACGAAACCGGTATAGCCCACAAGTGCTTCCATATGGCCTCCATGCTGATGAGCTTGCTACATAGTAGCATAATTCGAGGGATGTGTCGGAGTACCTTCCTGAGGCCCAGTCGGAATGGAGGTGTGAAGGTACGTACATAACAATGTAGAATATCAATCTATGCATATCCATTTTTCTATAAAGGAGGAGTTCTCTTGAAGAGGATCGTGCTGATAGTGATGCTTATCGCGCTCATGTTGCCCACGTTTGCTGCGGTTACGCTTAGCGCTCCCGCCGCAATCACGGTGTATTCGAGCGTGGATGAGGAGAACGCCAAGAAGATCCTGGATGCTTTCACCAAATCCACCGGGATACCTTATAAGATGGTGTTCCTGTCGTCCGGGCCGGCCATAGCCAGGATCGAGGCGGAGAAGGACAATCCGCAGGCCGACATATGGATGGGAGCCCCAAGCGAGAACCATGTGACCGTCAAGGACCGCGGGCTCACGCAACCGTACGTCTCCCCGAACGCGGCCATTCTCAAGAAGCAGTTCAAGGACTCCGCAGGTTATTGGACATGCTTCTACATGAACCCGATGGGAGTCGGAGTGCGCACTGACTTCCTCAGCAGGGTGAAGGCCGACCTTCCGAAGACGTGGCAGGATCTGCTGAAACCCGAGTTCAAAGGACAGATCCAGTATCCCAGCCCGCAGACTTCGGGCACCGGCTACAACATGGTCATCGGCTTCGTGAAGATGTGGGGAGAGGACGCTGCCTTCGCGTATCTCAAGAAACTGCACGCCAACGTACAGCTCTACACCCAGAGCGGCACTGCCCCTTCCCAGAACCTGGCCATCGGCCAGACGGCCGTTGGTATACAGTTCACACCTGCGATATTGAAGGCGATGGACGACGGTTACCCGGTTGCGCTGGTATTCCCATCCGAAGGCGTGACATATGAGGCTCCGGCCGTTTCCATCCTTAAAGGAGCGAAGAACCTGGACGGCGCCAAGGCGCTCGTCGACTGGCTCATCTCGCTCGAGGGACAGAACGTGATCGCGTCATCCAAGACCTATTTCTATCCCATACATCCCAATGCGAAGCTCGCGGCCGGCATGCCAGCTTTCAACGACATCAACACCGTCGAAGTCGACACTGTCTGGGCTGCGGGCGAGAAGACCCGCATAGTCAACAAATGGATAGCCGAGGTGCTGCAAAGCAAGTAAGAGGGTAGATCATCCGGCCCGGCCCTCTTACGGGGGCCGGGCCGGATGAGCCGAACTCCTAGGAGGCCTCATGGAATCTACCGGGACCATGACATTCGAAAGTACGCCTTTGCGGCGTTTCGTAAGGCGTCTGTCCAGGCTCGCCAAGGAGCCCGTGCTGCTAGCTTCCATACTCGTCATTTTCGCGCTGCTTGCGCTTTTCATAATCTATCCGATAGTTATGGTGCTCATAAAGAGCTTCACATCGGTCGACCATCCGGGACTGCAGGTGTACCGGACGTTGCTTTCCAGCTCGTACGTCAGGTCCTCGCTTTACAACAGCCTGTCGATGGGGGCGGCCGCTGCGCTGCTCAGCTGCGCCGTAGGCTTCCTTTTCGCCTATGCCGTGACGAGGACGGACATCCCTTTCAAAGGGTTCTTCAACTTCATGGCAATAGTGCCGATAGTGTCCCCTCCCTTCTTGGGCGCGGTGTCGGTGCTGCTGCTCTTCGGTTCGAACGGACTCATAACCTCCAAGCTGCTTGGCATATACAACTACCCGATATACGGTTTCAAGGGGTTGTTGTTCGCCCAGGTGGTAACGTTCTTCCCCGTCGCCTACCTCACTTTAAAGGGCGTGCTTGAATCCATAAGCCCCACTCTCGAAGACGCAGCCCTCGACCTGGGCTCGTCCAGGCTTCAGGTGTTCGGTAAGGTAACGCTGCCTCTCGCCCTTCCGGGCATCGCGAGCGCTCTTCTCGTCATATTCATAGAATCCCTCGCCGATTTCGGAAATCCTCTGGTCTTGGCCGGGAGCAACTACCCTACGCTGTCGGTCCAGGCCTATCTTCAGATAACGGGCATGTACGACCTCCCCGGAGGGGCAGCCCTTTCCGTCGTCCTTCTCATACCTTCGATAACGGCCTTCCTGCTGCAGAAATACTGGGTCGAGAAGAGGAAGTACGTAACTGTCACAGGTAAGCCCACCAGCACTTCAATAAAGAGTGTGAGCAGGGGCATGAAATGGGTCCTGTTCGGCCTTTGCGTATTCGTCGCGGGCGTGGTGATCCTCTTCTACGGGGTGATCGTGGCAGGCGCGTTCGCGAAGCTATGGGGCATCGATCCGTCGTTCACCCTCCGCAACTTCGAGTACGTATGGGGCGTCGGCAAGGAAGCCATACTGGACACGCTTCTCATAGCCGGCATATCGACCCCTATATCGGGCCTTCTGGGGATGGCGATAGCATTCCTGGTGGTAAGGAAGAGCTTCCCGGGCAAGAAGGCCATGGACTTCGTATCGATGCTGAGCTTCGCCCTGCCGGGCACCGTCGTGGGCATCGGCTACATACTGGCGTTCAACAGGAAGCCCTTCCTGCTGACGGGGACCCTTGCGATACTGGTCCTCAATTTCGTGTTCAGGTACTTCCCCGTAGGCATTCAGGCCGGTGTGGCAACTCTAAGGCAGGTGGATTCTTCCATCGAGGAGGCGGCGGCTAACCTTGGCGCTGGTACGGAAAGGACCTTCGCGAAGGTCACCCTTCCTCTAATCGCTCCTGCGTTCTTCTCCGCGCTCGTCTTCGCGTTCGTAAGGGCGATGACGGCGATATCCGCTGCGGTGTTCTTGGTATCTGCCGATTGGAACTTGATGACCGTCCAGATCCTCAACCAGGTCAATTCTGGAAGGCTGGGCGCGGCGGCGGCGTTCAGCGTAGTGCTGATAGGGATAATCGTCGTGGCCATGGCCGTGATACGGGTGATAGTGGATAAGCTGCTGGGCATAAGATACCAAGCAAGATTCCAAGGCGGTGGTTTTAGATGAGCGTTGAGCTGATGAACGTCACGAAGAGGTTCAGGAGCCCCGAAGGGGAGTTAAGCTCCGTCATAGCGGTGAACGACGTGAGCTTGGTGATAGAGGAAGGCGAGATGGTGACCCTGCTCGGCCCCTCGGGCTGCGGGAAGACGACCACGTTAAGGATAGTGGCGGGCTTCGAGATGCCGGATTCTGGCAAGGTTATGATCGGAGGCAAGGACGTGACCGATGTGCCGCCGAACAAGCGCAACACGGCCATGGTCTTCCAGAGCTATGCGATATTCCCCCACCTTTCCGTCTTCGAGAACGTGGCTTTCGGCCTAAGGATAAGGAAACTGCCCCAGGCGGAAGTAGAGGACAAGGTCGGCAGGATGCTCGGGCTCGTTGGCCTTGCGGAGATGGCGAGAAGATCGCCCGAACAGCTTTCCGGAGGCCAGCAGCAGCGCGTCGCGCTGGCCAGGGCGATAGTGAACGAGCCTGACGTGCTGCTTTTCGACGAACCGTTGTCGAACCTCGACGCCAAGCTGAGAGAGCAGATGAGATCGGAGATAAGGAGGATACAGCAGAGCCTCGGGATAACGAGCATCTATGTCACGCACGACCAAGCGGAGGCCATGGCCCTGTCCGACCGCATCGTCATAATGAACGAGGGCCGGATAGCCCAGGTTGGCAGCCCTAAGGACATCTATGACACCCCCGTGGACAGGTTCGTGGCCGAATTCGTAGGAAGGGCGAACTTCCTCCCGGCGAAGTTGCTGGGCTTCTCCGACGGCAAGGCCATACTCGACGTATTGGGCCGCAAGGTAGGCATCGACAGGTCCAAGGTCGGTTTGAAGGCGGAGGGCCATATGGAGCTCGTAGTAAGGCCCGAGACGGTAAGGCTTTGGCGGTCTTTAGAAGAGGACCAGTCAATGGCATGCTTCGAAGGCAGGGTAAGCAGGGCGCTGTACATGGGCTCGATGGCGGAGTACGACGTCGAGGTGGAAGGCGCGCTACTTCTTTCCGTAGTCGCAAGCCCTGCGGAACACGGCATCTTCGGAGTGGACGAAAGAGTGTGCGTCGGCTTCCCTATGGACGTGGCGCATCCGTTGTGCTCGTAAGTGGGCACATGAGGATTGCGAAGCCAACTGATGACAGTGGATGAAGGGAGTGCTGCTTCTGTGTCGCAAGGACGCACTAGTGAGTACATGGGCGCCCTGTCTCTGATCGCAGGCGCGTTCTCTTCCGGAGGGAAGCTGCTCGTCTGCGGCAACGGCGGCAGCGCGGCCGATTCCTCCCATATAGCCGGCGAGCTGGTCAAATCATTCGAGGGCAAACGCACGCTGGACAAGGTCGCCGTATCGTCTTTGATCCTCGCCGGCGAAGAGCGCGGCAAGAAGCTCGCAGGGCTCCTCGAGGCGGGCCTTCCGGCCATCTCGCTGGCGGCCGACGGCGCCGTGATGAGCGCCATATCCAACGACATCGGCCCGGGTGCGATCTTCGCACAGCAGGTCATGGCCCTGGGTTTTGCCGGTGATGTACTATTGTGCATATCTACTTCGGGAGAATCCGAAAACGTGATAAACGCGGCCATCACGGCCAAGGCCAAGGGCATGGCTGTGATAGGCCTAATGGGACCTGATACCTCCACCCTTTCGAAGTACTGCGACGTCTCACTTCTCGCCCAAGGGCGCTCGACTGCCCAGATCCAGTCCGCCCACCAGGTGCTTTACCATGATCTATGCAAGGATCTGGAAGCCTGGCTCATCGATGGGGCCGGACAGCGCGCTGAGTGAAAGTACGGCACGAGTTCGGCAGAATTCCGGACAGATAAATCATTAATGGGCGAGAGCACGAAATGGCGTGCGTGGTTTCGGTCATCCCTGCCCGCATGCCATATCAGTTTGACCGCGCATCTTAGGTGCAGCTATACTAGATTAATAGGATGTTCCTGCACTTCATTTTTTATGCTTGCCATTATTTAGGAAATGGAATGATGCTGATGGAGAAGACATCAGGCAACGGCAGGATGACAGGACTGCAGAAATTCTTCTACGGCTGCGGGGAGGGTGCGTCCACCTTCGCGACCACCGCGGTCGGCATGTTCTACCTTTATTTCCTCACCGACATCGTAGGCATAAGGCCCTCCTTGGCGGGGTCCGTCGTCCTTTTGGGCAACATATGGGATGCGGTCACCGACCCTTTCGTCGGTTGGCTGTCCGACAGGAGCGACAACAGGTTCGGCAGGAGGAGGATCTGGATACTGGGCTCGACGATCCCGTTCGCGGCCTCTTTCGCCTTCATCTGGACCGTCCCTTCCGGTTCGGGCCAGCTCGGAGCGTTCCTATATGCCACCGCCGCCTTCATGGTCTTCATCTTCATGATCACCTCCTACATGGTGCCGTACACGACGCTCGCGATGGAGCTCACGTCGGATTATGACGAGAGGAACCAGCTGGCGATGTGGCGCATGGTGTTCAGCATAGGCCTCGCCCTGCCGGCTACCTTGCTGCCGAAGCTGCTAGTAGACGCGCTGCCCGACGAAAGGAGCGGCTTCATGGCCATGGGCTGGATACTGGGCGCATGCATGCTGCCTTTAGCAGCGCTCGTGGTCTTCGCCGGAAAGGAACGGCGCCCACGGGAGGAAACACCGCGCTTCATGGACAGTCTCAAGAGCTCCTTCGGCTTCCCGCCCTTCCGCAAGGCGCTGATGATGTACATCTATGCCATGCTGCCGCTCAGACTCTTGATGGCCTCGATAATATACTACTTCAACTATTATCTGTTGAGCCCCGGCTCGTTCGAGATCTCGATGGCGCTGATGATGGTGGCCAGCGTGGCGTCGCTTTTCCTGTGGGACGCCGTTTCGAGGAAGCTCGACAAGAAACGTGCTTACATCATAGGGCTCACCACGTGCGCCGTCCTTCTTCTGGTGCTGTTGCTTCCTAAGGGAGCCGTCCTTGGGCTATTGATACCCTTCTCGGTGGTGATGGGCCTTGGCATATCGGCCCTACATATCATGCCGGTCGCGATCGTGCCAGAGGCGATAGACGCCGGAATCGCCGAGGGCCTTGCCGCTTCGGAGGGCATCTGGAACGGGGTCATCACTTTCGCCCATAAGATATCCGCGGCCATCGCGGCGTTCGCCATGGGAGTGATACTCGACCTTGCGGGCTACGTGCCGGGCGTAGAAGCCCAGAAACCCTCGGCTATAGCGGCGATACTGTTCCTCGTGTGCATCGCCCCGGCGGCGCTTTCATTGGCGGGCGTAATGGTTGCTAGGGGTTTCAGCATAGACAGGTCGGAGGCCAAGAGGATAGAGGAGAAGATAGGATGAGCGTACTGACGGTAAGGAAGATACCGCAGGCGGGGCTGAGGGAATTCGTCATGCTCCCGTTCAGCATCTACCGCAAGGATCCGAACTGGGTCGCGCCGCTAATAGCCGACCAGTTGAAGAGCCTAAGGGGAGGAAGCAAGTTCATATCGGGATCCGAGCATGCTTTCCTGATGGCATACGAAGGTGAGCGCCCATGCGCCAGGATCCTGGTGGGCCGCTACGCGGGCATGAAACCTGAGCTTGCCGGATGCTGCTATTTCTCCCTGCCGGAAGCGACGAACGAGGGCGCCCTGAAGGCCATCCTCGACGCCGCCGAGGACTGGGCTTCCTCGAGGGGGCTGGGCAAGCTCATCGGACCCTGGTCGCCCACGGACGGAGAGGACGACAGGTGCTTCCTCATAGACGGCTTCGACGGGCCCCCCACCTTGATGGGCACCTATAACCAGAGGTGGTACCCAGATGCGATGGACAAGCTCGGATACGGCAAGGAGATGGACCTGTGCACCTTCCTTCTTACCGGCAAGGCCGAGATAGAGCCAAGGATCGCAAGGGCGCTAGAGCTAGCCCTGCTAAGAAGCAAAGCGGAGATCAGCCACGTGGACATAAAGCACATGGACGAGGACGCCAAGGCCATGTTCGAGATACTGAAGGCCTGCTCCGCAGACGATCCGCTCCTTCCCGACCCGACCTGGGAGCAGTTCAT
>JAKQNF010000005.1 GCA_029565935.1 Bacillota bacterium
GCAGTCCAGCTCCTCGCTTGTGATCCCCGGCCTTGCGGCCATCCTTCCCGCCTCGTTCGCCTCCGCCACGGCATCGTAAAGCGCCAACATCTCACCGCTCGGCCGACCGACGGCGATCGTCCTTGTTATGTCCCCGTTATAGCCCATGTAGCATGCCCCGATGTCGCATAGGACGAACTCGCCCTCCTCTATCATCCTATCGCCCGTCTCCCCGTGCGGAAGGGCCGCCTTCGGGCCTGAAAGCACTGAGTTGAACGGCACCGAATCTGCCCCTGCTTCCATCATGGACCTCTCTATGGCCTCGGCAACGCGCCTTTCGGTGACTCCGGGCATTATAGCTCGCCTCGCCGCCTCGATGCCGACATCGACGATACAGGCGGCCTTCCTGAGCATCTGTATCTCTTGCTCGTCTTTTATGACTCTGAGGGCCATCATGAGCCCGTCTGCGTCATAGGCCTCGAATTCGCCGACGACCGACCTGACCATCTCAAACTCCTTGACCCGCATGTGCAGGTACTCAGCCCCTATGACCATCTTTGAGCCGGGCTTTACGGCCTCGGCCGAATCGATAGCGCCCTTTAAGGCGCGGTCCGGGCCTTCCTCGTCCTTGTAGGCGAAGACCTGCGCGCCGGTCTCTGCCGTCCTATCCAGCACCTTCTCTTCCTCCAGCTTGGGCGCTACGAAGGCGAGCCCTCTTTCCGATATCACCATGAGGAAAGTCCTCTCGTGCGGGTCGATGTCAAAGCCCGCAAGGTATCTGAGGTTCGGTCCGGGAGATATCAGGGCTACGTCCACGCCTCTCTCCTCCATCGCTGCCCTCAGCTTGACCACTCTGTTAAGTTCCATCGGCCGCCCTCCCGTCTTTTATCACTCTGCCAACACTATCTCTTTTGGGGCATACTGCCAAATCAAGGCCGCTTTGCATCATCTTCCTTAGTGCTAAGGACCAAGGACGCTTCCTTTAGCCGGCCCTTCCCCGCCAAGATCGCCGCCAGCCGCGACTTCACCCAGTCGGGTGCATTCCCGATCGACGCCGACTTGACGTACCATGACTCTGCCGCTTCGATGTCTCCTTCGTATGCGGCCGAAAATCCGTTCACGCCGTAGCGCAGCGCCTCGTCGTCTATAAGAGACAGGGTCGGATACACCGAATCTATCCTGAACCCGGCGGCTAGAGCGGTCTTCCACGATGGAGAGTTCGACCTGTAGCAGTCCCAACCTATCCTGCGATGGCCTTTCTCGCTGGCGAGTTCCAGGAACCGTCCCACCATGGCCTTGGCGATGCCCTTCCTTCTGTGCTTCTCAACAACTTCGATGCCGACCTCACAACCTTGCGAGCAGTTATACTCGGAGAAACACCAGCCTGCTATCTCGCCGGATTCCACGGCCGCCACCCCGAAGCTCTTTTCGAGGAAATCGTCCACTGACGGCCTCTCCGAGCACATCTCCTCCATCATCTCCCCCAGGTTGTCCATTTTTGAAGCCAGCAGGGACTTGTCCACCTGTACGATCTCGTACCCCGGGGGCAGCGCGCAATCCGAGGCGCCGACATATTCCTCCGATGCTTGCGACACGTAGCGCTCCCTCCATTCGACGGCGGGGCTCCTATCCGAATAGAGGCCCTTCAACGACCTGAAAGTCGCCGCGTCACAGGTAAAGATGACTACGTCGGACAGGCCCTGCCCGTCCGGCCTTATCTCCTCCTCGATGATTCGCATCGCCACTCTTGCCACCGCCGACGATTCTTTAGCCCCGTATCGGCAAACGAAAAGCTTCCGTCCGAAACCTAAGACCCTTGTACCTTCATTTCGCGGGCTTTCGAACAGCCTACAAGTAGAGTTGCCCTCGCTTACGGCCGTAAATCTCATGAAACCGGCGAAACCGGCCTCAAGCGCGGCCATCCTTATCCTGTCCGGATCGAGTATCTCAGACACCCAATCAGCCCCTTTGCTATATCCTACCTGTGATTATCGCATGGTTTTCGAAGCGTCGGGTATACGGCGATGAATATAGACGACAGAGCCAAGTCTCGACCGTCCTTTACATAATGGAAAATCAACCTATCTACCCTCTCTGCCGGATGCCGCCCGAAAGGGCTTCTCCTAGGACTTTGGAGGTGCTTCTTTCGTTATAATAATAATAGCCGTATCCGCGCTTATGAAGGATAACTATTTCAAGTATAGAACTATATGTAATTAACAGGCATTACCATGGCGGCATAGGCAGCGGCCCGGGACGGTTAGCAGGTTTTTTATGGGGGTTGTTTGGATGCTTACCTGGGCGATCGGACGGATTAGATCGAATGCGTTCATCTTAGTGGTGCTATCGGCTCTCGTGCTGACGTTATCGGGGCCTGTAATGGCCCTGCAGCCGCCGTGGCAGCCTGACGGCCCGGCGTCGGTAGCCGGTACGGAGGAGAAGGGCTGGACCGTCCAGAAGCAGAAGCGCGATTATACCGCCGAGGACGGAACTAAGGTGAGCGAGACCAGGACCGTCACCACCATGGCCTCATACGGCAAGGCAGAGTACACGCAAACAGAGACCTACACTTTTGAGGAAAGGCCGGATGGCACGAAAGTAAAGACTTATGTGCGCGAAAGGGCCGATTTCGAAGGTAAGGTCGACAAGTACGCGAAGAGGGGTACGACCAAGCAGTTTTCCGGAGGACGTAGGACCGTCTGGGAGGGCTGGTACTTAGGCAAATTCGAATATGAGGGCGAGCTCATAGTATATGACCCGGTGAAGGACGGTAATAAGGTCAAGGAGGAATCCGTCGTCTTAGGGGCCGACGGCGGACAGCCTCTGAAGAAGCTGACTTATGCATATTTCAGCGACGGACACGTGGAATCCGATGAAAGGCCCTGGGACGCAAAGTCCGGGGACTGGGCGGCGCAAGGGACGACCAGCAGCTTCGGAATAGAACCTTCTACCGTATTGGCGCCGACTCTGGCGACCGAAGGGCATGTGATCGGCGGGACCGTCAAGAACGGTTCGATAGATGCCCCGGGCGCCTTAGGCGTTATCGCCGAGTCGACCAAAGGAGGGGCCATAAGGGCCGACATCGACATCTGGGGGCGCTGGAGTCTGCCGGCCGGGGCATTGTCGCCGGGTTACTGGTTCATATACGCCATCATGGCGGACGGCAACAGAGGCCCGATGGCAGTGATGCAGGTCCTTCCGGGAGGCAAGGAGGATACACCGGCTTCCATAACCCAGTACAGCGCCCTTTGTTTCACGGGCTCGGAGGTAATGCTGGAAGGGTACGGGCTTTCGGGCCATGACGGGGATTCCTATCCCAGGGTGACGATATCCAGCGGAAACGGCGCGATCGTCTCAGAACCGCTGCTCTACTCGGACAGGGAGGTCGCCTTCAGGCTCAAGGAAGATGCCCCCAGGGGCGCCGCCGATCTCATCGTGGAAGGGGACGGGGGCATAGCCGGTCCGGTATGGCTGGACATAGTCTCGTTCGATATAGTGGTCCCGGGCTCCACGAAGGTCGGCCAGGAGTTCTACGTCACCGTCCAGATCACAGGGCTCGCAGGCGAATACGTAGAGAAGGACTTCACGGTCCTTATATCGATAATAGGCCCGGCCAGGTTCGTGGCCTCGGCTTCCAAGGAGCTGGTCATCTCCATAAGAGGCGGCGTCGCGGTCCTGAGGGCGATAGCGGAATCTCCCGGGCAGTACAGCCTCTCGGGCAAGCTCGTCGGGTTGCCCGAACCATGACGTAAATGAGAACGCGCTTTGATCGATGACAACGACGGATGAAAGGCGGTGATCGGATGAACAGAGCTGATACTGCGATGCGCTTCGTCTGGGCTGCCAGGATTCTCGCAATCGTTTTCGCGATCTTCCTTCTTCTCTTCTCCTTCGACGTATTCGAAGGAAGCGCAAGCGTGTGGGAGAAGCTCCTCGGTTTCGCCATGCACTCCTTGCCGACGGTCGCGATAGCGCTACTTCTGGCAATCTCCTGGAACAGGCCCGATTACGGCGCTGTGTCGTTCTTCTTGCTGGCTGTGCTTTTCACCTTATATTTCGGGACGTACGATTCCCCCGAAACCTTCTTGATCCTGTCCGTCCCGTTCGTCTTGATTGGGGCCTTGTTCCTCGTGGCATACCTTCTGGGCAGGAAACGGGGGGCTTGATAAAGAAAGCCACCATCGGAGCCATTATTTGACGCTTCGAGAGGTGGATGGGTACATGGGCAGACGGACGCTGGCCGCGATGGTCATCATGATTTGCGTCGCTTTCATTTCGACGGGAAGGACCGCCTCAGGTCGCGACATATCCTGCGGCGGCTCTTCTATTATTTACATCTCCGGCAGGGTATGCGACCTCGAAAGCAAGATGCCTGCGCCGGTCGACGTAAGGGTATACGGAACCGGAGGTGAGCTGTTATCAAGCACGCGTTCTCTTGATGACGGCAGCTGGTCCTCTTCCTTCACCGTACCTTCCGAAGCAGGGATGATCGCCGTACAGGCCGGTGGCTCGGGCTACTTCATCAGGACCGTATTCGTGCGGGCGTTTGACGGCGTGACGGCAGACATTAAAGTTGTCTCGGACGATCTGGAAGGTTTTTGTGGTTTCGCATACAGAATGGCCCATACGATGGCCAGGTCGCCTCGGTTTAGCAGGTTCGCCCCGGGTCTTCCAGCCAAGGTGGCAGTATTCGAGGAGAACCCGTTCAACGGCAGCCTCTTCGACCCCGCCACGTTGAGAATCATCCACGATGCCCTCCTTGATCCGGGATGCATGATGGCCCGCCTGTTAGGCAAGGATATTCTAGACGTCGTGATCGTGCCGGGAGGAGAAGCTCTCGAGATGGGCCCCGGCATGGTCTTTATCGTGCCCGACAAGGATCTTCAACTCCTGGGGTTGTGTACATGGGCCTATGACGAGGCCTTCGACACGCTGGCCGCGTACATAGGCCTGAGCACGCGCCTGGAGGGCGAGTTCATGGTCAAATCGACGCTCATGCACGAGATGGCGCACGTAGTGTTCCCTAACGACGCTGATATCGTCGACTCGGTCCTTTCGATGATACTGCTGCAGGACCGCTACACCGAATATGACCTTAGGTGCTCTCTCGTCGCCAACGAACCCAGCTTCACAGCGGGCGTCATAGGGTACGGCGATGCGGGCCCCTCGGATTATCTGGCAAACATCCTTGGTACCGAGTGGGGCTCTTTCATAGCCCCCGAATTCTAACCTCCATGCCCCGCCCGTCATCCCGGTCCTGCCCTGCCGGGGCAAGTCCTAGATCTCCACGCCGAAAAGGTTCATGAGCAGTATGGCGATGCCTACAAACACTACCGAGTACATGTACAGCCAGTGCTTCTTCTTCCAGTAGAGCAAACCTAGGAGCGAAAGGCAGACTGCGGCGCCGAGCGCATAGGCAAGGGCGGGGATCTCATAGAAGAATATTCCTATCACGACCAGCGACGTGGCGAGAGGCACCATAAGGATCGCCGCCCTTAAGGCCACATGGAGCTTAAGCCTCGAAGCGAGCCACGATACGAGGAACACCGCCAGCGTGCAGACTCCGTGTATGACGTACGGCGTGTATCCTTCCATCTGCGGCTCTTCGTGCATCATGCTCCTTATGAGCTTCGATACCAGGTTATGGACCCCGGCATAGAACATGAACGTGAGGTTGAGCAACACAAAACCGACGGCTGTGACCAATATCGCCATCAGCAGGTCCTTTGTGAACTTCTTGTTCTCGCTTTCCTTATTAGCGTTCGTTTCCTTATCGTCCATCGGATCTTCCTCCCGGATCATCATGGTAATGCCCTTCATATACCAGGACTTCGTTCCCTGGTCACCGGAGTACCATAATCTCCTTCGACGACTGCGGTCTTCACAGGCACCATATGCCTCATAGATGTCAATTCGCCGCCTGTGGCACTCTTCCTACATGAATAATTCAAAGCCCCCATTTGGCAACAAAGCGACTTCGCAGCACCCTGCGCTGCATATCGTCAATGCCCCCCCCGATGGATTCTGTATACCAAAGTATGCGATTATGCAGTATCATCAGGTTAGCCGGCCCATCATAGGAGCGCGTCTTCATCGGGGGCAGGCCCATTATTATACTGGGGGTGTTCTTGATGGTACGCCTCATGGAAGTGACCGTGGACAACTGGCGCCAGGTGGCCAAGCTGAAGACAGCCGAATCACAGAAGGGCTTCGTTGCGCCCAACAGCTTCTCACTGGCTCAGGCCCACTACATGCCGAACTGCAAGCCCTTGGCCATATACTGCGACGATACTCCCGTAGGATTCTGCATGCACGGGCTGGATCCCGACGGCAGCTACTGGATAATCAGGCTCATGATCGACGAGAACCACCAATCGCGCGGATATGGTCGTAGTGCTATGGAACTGCTGCTTGAGGTCATCAAGCGGGAAAGCGGTAGCAGAACCGTGTACCTTAGCTTCGAGCCCGAGAACGTCTGGGGCAAGGCCTTGTATGAGAGCCTGGGTTTCGTCCCGGACGGAAGGATAGAGGACGGGGAGATAGTGTACAAGTTGGAGTACTGACCTTCTGCGGCGGATGGAAGCAGCCTTTTTCGCATGGCGGAAGCCCGGGCGGTGCCTCTCTAGATTATGACGGGCAGGCCCGTAAGACCTAGGAACCCTTATTCCCAAAGGAGTGTCAGCGGAGGAGGCCATCTTCAGTGATGACCTCCTTAGTCAATAAGATGCCATCTACTCAGTCGGGAAGCCGCATCCCGTATCTTCCCAAAACGGTCCTTACGTGTTCTTCCACGGCGGTGTTGAGCTCGTACAGGCCCTTCATCCGCCCTGCTTCCAAGGTAGCCGCGTCCTCATCTCCAAGCTTCATGTAAAGGACGTAGGCCTTCGCCTCAAGTTCAACAAGATAAGAGAGCGCGACTACTCCTTCGACGTTTGCAAACTGCGCCCTGTAGAGCAGCTGGTCCCTCTCTTCCAGCGCTTTTCCCACGTATTTTTCCGCCAGCTTAATGTCGCCCTCGTTAAGCCCTTCGCCAATAAGCATGAGGTGAGGTTCGATGCTTCCGGCAGAATAGAGCGCGGCCTGCTCAATATCGTTGGTCCACGGCAGGCCCTGGGCCTTCTTCATCATCCCTCCCAGTACGTAGGCCTCCCAATAATAAGGGAACCTCGCATTAAGGTCTGCCACTTTCTGCATCGCAGGTGCGCAGTCCGGCACATCCTCCGAGGATTTAGACACGAATTCGATCCGGGCCTGCTCATAGAGCAGCTCCTTGTCGAACGGATCAAGCGAACGCGCCCTTCCCAGGTCCACCAGGGCGTCTTCATAGGTCTCGTCGCTACCTTCCGCTCCGGCATGCCCCAAGTGGTGTAGGACCTCCTCCTTTACAGGAAGCGCCGCCATCGACCATGCGCTAATGGCGAATGAGAGCACCGCCACGACGACGATCGCCGCCGCAAACAGCCTGCCGTGACCGGTCCTATCCCCGGCTTTCCCCTTCGATGCTTCCGCCGAAACGCATCCTGCGATTATGAAATAAAGCAGCCAGACGGAAGGTATGGAAGGGCCGGTCAACACGCTGAGGGTCGAGGCGATTACCGGACCGAGCAGCGCCGGCGTAAGCCGTCTTCCGGAAGTGGCCTTCCTTGCGGCAAGCGTCATTATCGCACCCGTAAGGCCGGCCGCAAGAACAAATCCGGCGATTCCTAGCTCGGCGAAGGACCCTACGAGCAACCCCATCGGATCTGCGCTTGCAGGACGCAGCCCGGGGCGATAGACAAGCGGCATGGCATCCTTGAAAGTACCCGCGCCGAACCCAAGAAGGGGGCTCCTTAACCCCAGGCGCAACGCCAGCGTCCACTGATACGCCCTGTCGTACAGCTCCTTAGCCAGCCTCGGTCCGAACCTTGAGAAGATGAACGCCCCTTCCCCGCCGCTTGCACGGATACTGCCTGTTCCAGTTAGGAACCAGGCAAGGGCGAAGGCGACGGCCATAAAGCAGGCTACTACCGCTAGTGCCTTCAACCTGGACTCTTTACCTTGCAGCATCGACAGGAGCACCGCGGTAAGGA
>JAKQNF010000020.1 GCA_029565935.1 Bacillota bacterium
CCCAAACCATGGCCGGCCTTAAGGTCGCCTGGCATAATCAGTACCTAATCCACTGGTATGGTCGAACCGATCACCATGACAATGTATGCTATAGTCACCGCCAGGCTGAAGGCTACCGAGCCCAGCTTCCCCATGCTCCATCCCGCAGCCCGGTCTTGCCTTGAGTTCCTGAACGCGGGTATGAGCGTGAAGACCAGGACCAGCCCCGTAGCACCGCCTGCCAGCTTGAGCAGCTCGATGAACTCACTTCCGAAGAGGAGCATCACGACTGCCGGCAGCGTCGAGCACAGCCAGGCTAGGATGTCGCTCCTTATGCCCAGCTGTTCCTTGGTGATGTCCTTCATGGCATATGACACCGACCAGAAGCTTGTGGCCATCGCAAGCCATATGAACGCCGAGCCGATGAAACCTGACACTCCTCCTATGGCCTTCGACCAGCCCACAATGGCAACCTGTGTCGCCTGTTCGTTGACGTGCATAACCGAGACGGCGATGATGGCCGTAATGGCCAGGTTTATCAGCAGCCCAAAGAAGACCGCCCTGCTGGCTCTCTTCCCGTCCCCAGCCAGGCCCGAAACTACCTGGGGCACCGCAAGGTACGAGCCCAGGCAGAACATGAGCATCCCGTAAAGCGCCAGCCAGGCGTCCGCGTCTCCTCTTATGGTAACCATCTGTACGGCGCCTTTTGAGGAAACGATGGCCATGTAGACGGTAATCCCTGCCATGCCCAGAAGGGCCGCCTTCTCCCCGAAGCCCATCGATTTCATCCCCAGCAGCACTACCAGGGCGCAGATCGCATAAAAAACGGCCGCGCCCGCCCAGACGGGAAGTCCCCATCCTGCACTCACGGAGGCGCCGCCGATGATGTATGCCGCCAGGTTGGACAGCGTGCCGATGAAGATGAGCCCGTAGAAAAGGTAGATGAGCCATTTCCTGCCCCGGAAGAGGTACTTGTCCAGGATCGACAGCACCTGTCGCCCTGGTGTCTTCAAGGATGCCTCTAGAACCATGAGGTGCATCATGAGCGCGGCGGCGAATGCCGCGACCGACATCAAAAGGAGAGGTTGCAGGCCTGCTTTCGAAGCCAAGTAAGGTACTGCCATCACACCGCCACCGATTCCGTTGCCCGCGATGATGGCGACGGCCTCCATGTCCGTTATCTTCTTGCCTCCTGCCATGCTATCCCTCCACGGTTTACTTCAAGTGCAGGTTATACCAGCCTTATGCAGAACCTCTTGCACGCAAAGCCGCAGTATCCGCAAGCGACGCACAACTGAGGATCCGCCATGGCCCTGCCGTCCACTATCGCCATCGCGCCAGAGGGGCAGGCCTTCACGCAGTCTCCGCATCCTGCGCACGCCTTGAGCACGAAAACCCTGAGGCCTTCGGGCTTGAGCTTGAGGGCCTTATTGTCTTCCCTCCGCCCTTGAAAGAGCGCCGTGTTGTACTTGACCTCGTCCACGGTCGTCATGCCGACCGCTATAGAAGCAAGGTACGGCCTCGAGAGCGCATATGCGAACGCTTCGTCGCTCTTGGGTATGAGCAGCCCGCCTGCGAGGCTCTTCATGCCGAACAACCCCTTGCCTGCTTCGTAAGCGAGCCTGCACGCATCGTCCATGTCTTCTGCGGTACCGTCGGGAAGCCCCTTGCCGAGCATGTTCACAAGCGGATGGCATATGTCTATGTCCGGGCATTCGCCCGCCTGCCTTGCACCGGCGACGAAGTGGCTCGATATGCCAACGGCCCTTACCTTGCCTTCGGATTTGGCCTCGAGCAGGCAGTCCAAAGCCCCCCTGCGGTCTTCTATGCCGTCCTTCGGGCCGCCGCAGCCGTGCATCAGGAAGCTGTCGATGGTATCCATGTCAAGCTCCCGCCTTGCCTTCTCGATGGACTTCTCCATGTCCGCATAGGTCTTCGCGGGCGATTTCGTGTTCACGACGAACCCGGGCCTCATCTTCGCCGCGAGACGGACGTGCTCGTAAGTGGCATAGCCCTCGGCGGTGTCCACGAAGTCCACGCCCATGTCCAGGGCGCAAGCTATCACGTCCGCGCCCTCCTTGGGCCCGATATTCAACTGCCTTAAAGTGAGTGTGCCGAAACAGAGCCTAGAGACTTCGATGCCGGTCCTGCCAAGCTTCCTTCTCTCCATGTATCCTCCGAAGTAGATGGATTTAAGTTATTATATCATCATGCGAATCCGACTTGTCAGCTAAAGCGCAGATATGTGTGCCGTATGCATCCTGGTTTACGGCCCGAGGCGATTATCTGAATCCTGTATTGTATATAGAATCGTGCATACAGATTGTGACTTTCATCTCAAATGCGAGCTATAATACCCGATAGGGCCCTTCTTCGCCCTTTCCATGCAGGCATAGAATATACCTTCCGTATACTACTGTTGACATCCGTCTGATATAATAGGTAATTGTGAGAATAGTTGCCCAAAAACTAATTATACCAGGACTTATATGATACAGGGGTGATTTCGCGTGTCGGAAAACAAGCTCATCAAGGACCTTTCCGCCAGGCGTGACAAGGTCAGGCTAGGCGGCGGGCCCGAAAGGATCGCCAAACAGCATGAGAACGGCAAGCTTACCGCAAGGGAGAGGCTGGAGAGGTTTCTTGACCCCGGCAGCTTCGAAGAGCTTGACATGTTCGTAATGCACCGTTGCTCCGACCTGGGCATGGACAAGCAGGACCTGCCCGGAGAAGGGGTAGTGACCGGGCACGGCACGGTCGAAGGCAGGCAGGTGTTCGTCTACGCGCAGGACTTCACGACCATGGGAGGCTCCCTGGGCGAGATGCATGCGAAGAAGATCTGCAAGGTCATGGACCTGGCGCTTAAGACCGGAGCTCCTTGCATAGGCATCAATGATTCCGGCGGCGCGAGGATCCAGGAAGGCGTCGATGCGCTCTCGGGCTACGGCCAGATCTTCTACAGGAATGTTGTTTCTTCGGGCGTCATACCACAGATCTCGGTCATCATGGGACCGTGCGCCGGAGGCGCGGTGTACTCCCCCGCCCTCACCGACTTCGTGTTCATGGTCAAGGGCGCGAACATGTTCATAACCGGCCCTCAGGTGATCAAATCCGTAACGGGAGAGGATGTCAGCGCCGAACAGCTCGGCGGGGCCCTCACCCATAACCAGACCAGCGGCGTCGCGCATTTCATGTGCGAGAACGAGGACGAGACCTTCCTTATGATAAGGAAGCTTCTGTCCTTCCTTCCCTCCAACAACCTCGAGGAGCCCCCACTAGGGGACATGAGGCCGGTCGGGCCGGTCGAGCAGCTCAAGTCCATAGTCCCGCCGGAGCCGAACAAGGCCTACGACATCCGGGACATCATAAACGGCTTCGTCGACGACGCCGATTTCCTCGAAGTGCAGCCCCTATACGCGATGAACATAGTGGTCGGCTTCGCCAAGGTCGCGGGCCAGAGCATAGGCATAATCGCCAACCAGCCCAAGGTTCTGGCAGGATGTCTGGACATCAACGCCTCCGACAAGGCGGCGCGCTTCATACGCTTCTGTGACGCATTCAACCTCCCCATAGTGAACCTGGTCGACGTACCGGGTTTCCTGCCCGGCACCAACCAGGAATACGGCGGCATCATAAGGCACGGCGCCAAGATGCTCTACGCCTATTCCGAGGCTACCGTGCCGAAGGTAACGATAATAGTCAGGAAGAGCTACGGCGGGGCCTACCTTGCGATGTGCAGCCGCGATTTGGGCGCCGACTACGTGGCGGCATGGCCAAACGCCGAGATCGCGGTGATGGGGCCGGACGGCGCTGCCAACATCATCTTCCGCAGGGAGATCGAAGCGGCGGATGACAAGAACGCCAAGCGCAAGGAGAAGATCGAAGAGTACCGCGACACCTTCGCCAACCCGTACGTCGCCGCATCCAGGGGCTACATCGATGATGTCATCGACCCTGCCGAGACGCGCGTGAAGATAGCCAAGGTGCTCGACATGCTCTCCTCCAAGCGCGAGAGCCGCCCTGCCAAGAAACACGGCAACCTGCCCGTATGACGCGGCGGACGGAGGTATAGAATATGGAAAATATTGGATTGGGATTAAGTACGACGGGTTTGGGGATGCTCATAGTTTTCCTGGGCCTCGTATTCCTCATGTTCATAATGCTGGGCCTCGCCGGCTTCAGCAAGGCCGGCGGCAGGAAGCCGTCAGCCCCTGCAGAGATCGTGCAGGACACGGCGCCCTCAATGGTCGAAAGCGCAACGGCGACCGTCCTGGAGCCCGTCCTTCCCGTCATGCAGACCGCAAGGCAGCAGGCTTTAGGAACCAGCGTTGAAGAGATAGCGGCCATATCGGCCGTCATGGCGATACTCATGTCCGAGGGTATAAGCGGCCAAGTAACGGCCGTACGGCCCTTAGGCGCGAAGATAAACACTTGGGCCCTCGCAGGCCGTAGGGACCTTATGGCCAGCAGGCTGTAGATCCGCCCGATCAATTATGCTTTAGGAGGTCGTACCCTTGAGAAAGTTCAAAGTCAACGTCAATGGCAGTCTTTATGAAGTAGAAGTAGAGGAACTGGGCGGAACCGCAACCTATCCGACGGCTCCTGCTCCCCAGCCCAAAGCGGCACCCGTGCCCGCGCCGGCACCCGTGGCAGCTCCTGCGGCCAAGGCTCCCGTAGCCGGCGGGGCAGGCCTGATAACCTCCCCCATGCCCGGGGTCATAAAGGACGTGAGGGTCAATGTCGGCGACGTGGTAGGGCCCGATACGATAGTCGTAATACTCGAGGCGATGAAGATGGAGAACGAGATCTTCGCCGGGATGAGCGGAAAAGTGACCGCGGTGCACACTTCGAGGGATACCTCGGTGAACACGGACGATCCGCTCGTGACTATCGGATAAACACCTGAAAGGGGCGATTCCATGCAGGCCTTCATAGACTTTGTGAAGACCACAGGATATTACGCGATAACATGGCAGCAGGCCTTGATGCTTTTCATCGCCTGCGTGCTTCTTTATCTTGCGATCGTAAAGAAGTTCGAGCCGCTGCTTCTGCTGCCGATAGCTTTCGGCATGCTACTGGCCAACCTGCCACTGGCGGGGCTGATGGACGGTCCGACCGAGATTAACGGCCAGTTCCAGCCGGGCGGACTTCTCTATTACCTCTATCAGGGCGTCAAGCTCGGTGTCTATCCGCCGCTCGTATTCATGGGCGTGGGCGCCATGACTGACTTCGGCCCGCTGATCGCCAACCCCAAGACGATACTGCTCGGAGGAGCCGCCCAGCTCGGGATATTCCTTACCTTCATAGGAGCGATACTCCTCGGCTTCAACCCCCAGGAAGCGTCGTCCATAGGCATCATCGGAGGGGCCGACGGGCCCACGGCGATATACCTGACAACGAAGCTTGCGCCCCACCTTCTGGGACCGATAGCGATAGCCGCCTACTCATACATGGCCCTCGTCCCGATCATCCAACCTCCGATCATGAGGGCCCTTACGACGAAAAAAGAGCGCATGGTAGTGATGGAGCAGCTACGGCCCGTCTCCAAGTTCGAGAGGATAATCTTCCCCATCATCACCACGATAACTGTCGGCATGCTGGTCCCCTCCGCTGCGGCCCTTGTCGGGGCGCTTATGATGGGCAACCTGTTCCGTGAGGCTGGAGTCGTCGAGAGGCTTTCCAAGACATCGCAGAACGACCTCAACAACATCATAGTCATCTTCCTGGGTACTACTGTCGGCGCGACGGCATCGGCCGAAAGGTTCCTGACCGCACAGACCCTGAAGATCATCTTGATGGGCCTGTTCGCTTTCGCCGGCGGCACGGCGGGAGGGGTCCTTCTGGGGAAGCTCATGTACTGGATAACCGGCGGCAAGGTCAACCCACTGATCGGTTCCGCCGGAGTTTCAGCTGTCCCGATGGCCGCCAGGGTGTCACAGGTCGTAGGTCAGAAGGACAATCCCAGGAACTTCCTGCTCATGCACGCCATGGGGCCAAACGTGGCCGGCGTCATCGGTTCGGCGATAGCGGCAGGGATCCTGTTGTCACTGTTCGGCCCGAAGTAGGCCGATAGCGAAAGGTCCGGGCGGATGACTCCCGGACCTTTCTGTATACTCTTGCAGGAAAAGGCCTTCGGTACGGTGGGCCGGAGCGGCTCGTGAGGTGGAATCGGCGTAAGTTCCATAACATGCGCCGGCGGCATATGCCCTTAGTTCTAATAACATATCCGGCAGGTCGGCAAATTTCCGACAAATAACATGATACTACACAGGACACAAGCTTTGTAGAGGGATGATGATCCATCGGTAGCTGAACCGAAACCACCCGCCTTGTCGGATTGTACTTTCTGACCTTGCACGACCCTTTTCTACATGTAGGCCGGCGCGAAGCCGGACGAAGGAGCGTATTTGCTAAGACAATAAGCCAGGCGAAAGGAATGAGAACAATGAGTATCTTGGACAACTTCACGGCGATTAGCTGGCAGATGATCGTCATGTGGGCTATCGGGGCCATCTTGATCTACCTTGCGATCGCAAAAGAAATGGAGCCGGCGCTTCTCCTTCCTATGGGCTTTGGCGCAATCCTGGTAAACCTTCCGTTCTCCGGGGCGCTAATGCAGACATACGCAGGGACGCTAGAGGAAGGCGTCATCGATCTGCTCTATAACGTGGGCATAGCGAACGAGCTGTTCCCGCTGCTCTTGTTCATCGGCATCGGGGCGATGATAGACTTCGGCCCGCTGCTGTCCAACCCGAAGATGCTGCTCTTCGGAGCGGCAGCCCAGTTCGGTATATTCTTCACCCTCGGCATGGCAGTCCTGCTCGGCTTCGACATCAGGAACGCCGCCTCGATCGCCATAATAGGCGCCGCCGACGGCCCGACTTCTATCTTCGTCGCCAACTATTACATGAGTAAATACGTCGGGGCCATCATCGTCGCCGCTTACTCTTACATGGCCCTGGTCCCCATAGTCCAGCCCCCCGTCATCAAGATGATCACGACCAAGAAAGAGCGCCTTATCCGCATGCCATACAAGCCGGCGTCGGTGAGCAAGTCAGTCAGGATCCTGTTCCCGATAGTGGTCACGGTAATAGCCGGAATCGCAGCCCCGCGCTCAGTCGCTTTGGTCGGCTTCTTGATGTTCGGCAACCTGATACGCGAATGCGGCGTGCTCGCGGCGCTGTCGCAGACCGCACAGAACGCCCTCGCGAACCTTATCACCCTGCTGCTGGGGCTGTCGGTCGCCGCCAAGATGCGCGCCGATCTGTTCGTGAACCGAGAGACCATAATGATCCTGGCCCTCGGGCTCGTCGCGTTCATATTCGACACCGTGGGCGGAGTCATGTTCGCCAAGTTCCTCAATCTGTTCTCGAAGAATAAGATAAACCCCATGATAGGCGCGGCAGGGATAAGCGCGTTCCCGATGTCGGCCCGCGTCGTCCACAAGATGGGCCAGGACGAGGACAAGCAGAACTTCCTGCTCATGCACGCAGTGGGAGCAAACGTATCCGGCCAGATCGCGTCGGTCATAGCCGGCGGCATGATCCTGAGCCTGATAGCCCGTTAAGGAGGGATTCGGATGTTTGACGTACAAGGATTGGTATCGACCTTCCCGATCATGGTAAAGGGAATGGCTGGCGTTTTCAGCGTCATCATTGTGATATGGATATCGATCGTGCTCATGATAAAGATCTTCAAGTAGGACGAAAAGAAGACGATCGGTACAGTTAGCAGGTATGCGAGGCACGGTCCGTCATCGCCGGGCGTGCCTCGCGGCTTTTTTATCCGACCGGGAAGGCGCCAGCATGCGAGCGCAGACAATCATATGGCCCCCTACCAGGCACATGATTCTGCCTTTTTCTTTCGATATTCAAATAATGCCTGTCCATCAGTGAAGGGATGTGCCCTAAGGCGTAGAAATTGGTATCATATTTAGCGGAGGTGTACCATGGAGGATATTTCCCGACGTCTGAAGGAGTTCGAAAAGGCGAACGGGCTGGAGGGCGCGATGGTCGAGTGCGTGCCCAATTTCAGCGAAGGGCGCCGTAAAGAAGTGATTGACGCGATAGCGTCTTCGATCGTGTCCGTGGAAGGCGCGAACCTGCTGCACGTGACGTCAGACCATGACCACAACAGGACCGTCATGACCATCGCGGGCCCCCCCGCCGCGGTGGCGGAAGCAGCCCTTGCGGCGATGGCGAAGGCGAAGGAGCTGATCGACCTCAGGGTGCACAAGGGCGAGCATCCTAGGATAGGCGCCACGGATGTGGTCCCGTTCGTCCCGGTCGGCAAGATTACGATAGATTATTGCGCAAGGCTCGCCTGGCTTGTGGGAGAGCTGGCCTGGGAGCGGTTTGGCATTCCAGTCTACTATTACGAGAGCGCGGCGAGAAGGCCCGAGAGGAAGAACCTGGCCGACATAAGGAAGGGCGAATTCGAGGGGCTCTCATCCGAGGTGCTAACAAACCCGGACAGAAGGCCCGACGTGGGCGGACCGTCGTTGCATGAAAGCGCGGGCGCCACCGTGGTCGGCGCCAGGAAGTTCCTGGTAGCCTACAACGTCAACCTCAAGACCGAGGACATCACTATAGCAAGGAGGATCGCGAAGGCGATCAGGGAGAGGGACGGCGGCCTGCCCGGCGTGAAGGCGCTGGGGTTCATGATAGAGGAGAAGAAGATGGCCCAGGTGTCCATGAACCTGGTGGACTGCGACGTGACCCCTCCTCTGAGGGCGATCGAGGCGATACGCGCGGAAGCTAAGAGATACGGCGTGGAGCTCGCCGAAGGTGAGCTGATAGGCATCATACCGCTCAAATACCTCATGGCCACGGCAGCCGAATCGCTCATGCTGCCGTCTTTGGGAGAGGACCAGGTACTCGAGGCGTTGGTATGGAAGAAGGGCAAGGACGGGAGATGATCGGGCATGTCTGAGGAAAGCCTCATGGAGATGACCGCCGTCGAGCTGTATGAAGCCCTGCAGGATCTTGAACTGGGCTTCTCGCCCACCGCAGCGGCGGCTTTGACCGCATCGTACGGGGCGGCGCTGCTGTCGCGCTCCGTCGGGAAGTCGTTTTGCGAAGGCGTGGACAAGGATGACATATCCGGGAAGGCATCGGTCCTGTGCACCGAGATAAGCCACCTCGTGCAAAGGCTCGACATGGCGGACGAGCTGGTGAGATCCGCCGACGGTGAAACGCTTAAGGAGGGGCTCTCGGCCGCGGTGGACGCGTCGATATCCCTGTTGGAAGCGACGTACTTCGGCCAGTCCCTGGCGAGGAAGGCCGCAGAGTCGATCGGACCGGATGGGGCTCTGGACCTCGGGACCGCGTCCATGATGATGGACGCAGGGGCCGGAGCTGCGATCCTCGCGGTGAAGTCATACCTGGAGATGGCCAAGGACAAGGCTTTGGACAAGAAGGCCGAGGAGATGGTCTGGGCGATTACCCACGACAGGGTCGGCCTGAAAAGGCAGGTCCTGGAATTGGTTGACAAGCGTATAAGGAAAGAAGCTGACAAGTAGCCTCTGATAAGGGAGTGTTCTAATGAAACCAAGGGACATAGCATACGGAGCGGTGTTGACGGCCCTGGGGATAATGATCCCAGTAACGTTCGGTTCCACGCTGAGGGTCCTGATACCGCCTTTCTCGGCGACGATAGCATCCCATGTGCCGGTCCTGCTGTCCATGCTGATCTCGCCCGCCGTCGCCGCGATGGTTGGAATCAGCACGGCGATAGGGTTCCTGCTGTCGTACGGGGCCACTAGCCTGGGCCTCATGATCATGGCAAGGGCGGCCACGCATGCCATATGGGCGTATCTGGGGGCCGTGATGATCAAGAAGGGCGCCAGTTACGTATCGGTTTTAGCGGCCACGGCCCCTTTGCACGGGTTCCTCGAGGCTGTCGCCGTACTCTTCATGGCGATGGTGTTCGGGCTGCCTTTAACCAAGGGCACGGGGGTCTCGGCCCCGGACGCGTCGGTCGCGACGGTGGTCCTGATACTCATATTCGGCACGATAGCCCACCATGCGGTCGACAGCGTCATCGCCTGGGCCGTGGCGAAGGCCGCAAGGAAGATCCCGTCAACGAAGAAGGCCTGACATGGATACACCAAAAAGCGCCCATTGGTCCGATTCGGCAAGATTGGTCGCCTACAGGAACGCCTTGGAGACGGCGCGCAACATCGAACAGACCGGATGCAGCAGGGCAGGCCTCGAGATCATGATGGCCAAGGGGCTGCCTTTGGCGATCAGGGTGGACAAAGTCCCGCTAAGGTCCGCGATTCTGATCAAGCAGGAGGCGATATCCACAGGCGGAGACGCGGCCTACTCGGCGGACGTCGCCGCACTCAGGGGCGAGAGGACCGACATCGTCCTGCTCACTTCCCCAAGGTCGCTTCAGGCCCTTGCGGCGAAGCTGGAAAGGCAGCCCTTCGGCCTTAAAAGGCTGGCATCGGCGATCAAGTCGGCCACAGAGGGCCACATCCTCTCGCAGACGCTGTCAGCCAGGGGCAAGTCTTTGCCTCTGGGCGGAAGGACCTACATAATGGGCATACTGAACGCCACCCCCGATTCTTTCTCGGACGGCGGATCGTATTTCACCGAGAAGGACGCGATCGCGCACGCCGAGAGGATGCTGGCCGAAGGCGCCGACATAATCGACATCGGAGGAGAATCGACAAGGCCCGGCTCGGCGCCCGTTCCCGCCGAAGAGGAGCGCAGGAGGGTGCTGGGGATAGTAAGGCACCTCATCGCCAACTCGGATGCCGTCGTGTCCGTGGATACCATGAAGCCGGAAGTGGCGGACGCCTGCTTGGAGGCCGGGGCCCACATGATAAACGATGTAAGCGGCCTTGCGGCCGGGCCCAGGATAGCAAGCCTTTGCGCGTCGGCCAAAGCGGCGCTCGTTGTCATGCACATGCGCGGCACGCCGAGCGACATGATGCTGCATACGGAATACGGCGACGTCGTGAAGGACGTGATCGCAGAGCTTTCGGCGAGAATGGAGCTGGCGGCGTCCGCCGGAGTCCCGGAAGGGTCCCTCGTGGCTGACCCCGGCTTTGGCTTCTCCAAGGACGCGGCGCAGAACATCGAACTGCTCTCAAGGTTGCGCGAGGTCTCCAACATGGGATATGCTTTATTAGTAGGTCTTTCGAGGAAGAGCACCATAGGGCGCATCACCGGCGTACAGGACGCGAAGGCCCGGGTGCCGGGAAGCCTTGCGGCGATGACGGCTGCGATAATGAAGGGCGCCGACATCGTACGGGTGCATGACGTGGCAGAATCGGCCCAGGCGGCGAAGGTCGCCGACGCGCTGAGATACTAAGCGGCGTAGCTAGGCTTTTGACAGGAAGCTGGTGCTGGTGATGACGGTGCTCGAAAGCGGCAGGGTTAGCTTGAGATCGATGAGGTTCTACGGCTACCACGGCTGCCTCCCGGAGGAGAGGGCGCGAGGCCAGGAGTACTTCGTCGACGTGGACCTGTACATATACATCAAGGCCGCGGCAGAAGGCGACGACCTGGAGAAGACGATCGACTATTCTGAGGTCTTCGGCCTGGCGAAGGGGATCGTAGAGGGCCCTGCGAGGAATCTCATAGAGACCGTGGCGCGCGAGATCGCATCGAAGCTGATGGACGTCTACCGCCCCGACAGGGTCGTCGTGAGGGTTAGAAAGCCCTCCCCGCCCGTCGGAGGAGAGGCGGACTACGCAGAGGCCGAGGTCAGCCTGCTTCTCAGTTGAGGCGAAGCCCCGGAGGATTCGGCAAGGGTAGATAGAATATATAAGCGAAGGTCGAAGTCTGAAGCGAGACGGTATCCGATATGCAGTTATGCAGTGAACCGTACTCCATGCCGAAGGACTGCCGATTTTGAATCGGTCCGGGCATGGTGCCCGGACTTATTATTTGCCTAAAGTGGCTGAGATTGGAGATTACTATGTCCGATAGGGATATGAGGATAGCGGTCGTAGGGTGCGGAAGGGTCGGCACGGCCCTTGCAGTCAGCCTGTGCAAGGCGGGCTACAAGGTAAGCGTGCTGTGGTCGCGCGACAGCAAGAAGGCCGCCAGGATAGCCCTCGGCTGTGGGGCCGAGAGTGTGGCGACGCTAAGGGAGGCCGCCCTCGGGGCGGACATGGTGTTCCTCACCGTCATAGATTCCGTCATAGGCGCGGTGGCGGCGAAAATGGCCAAGGAGCTGGAAGGCTCCGACATCGAAGGCAGGTGCTTCTACCACATGAGCGGCGCGCTGCCGTCCTCGGTGCTCATGCCTCTCAAGCGGCTGGGAGGATCTGTGGCGTCGCTGCATCCTCTCCAGACGTTCCCCGACGTCGACATGGCAATAAGGACCTTGCCCGGTTCCTTGTTCTGCGCTGAGGGCGACGAGGACGCGGTCGAAAGGGCCAAAGGCGCCGTCGATGCCATGGGAGGCAGGTTCAACCGCATAGAAAGTTCCATGAAAGGGCTGTACCATGCCAGCGCAGTAATGGCCTCCCCGCTGCTGATGGCGCTCGTGGCCACCGCGGCGGAGGGCATGCATGCTTGCGGTCTGGACCTGGAAGCCGCGAGGGAGGGCCTGTCGAAGCTCTCCGCGGCCACGGTGGAGGCCTTCGTGAAGCTGGGCCCTGAGATGGGCCTCACCGGCCCGTTCGTAAGGGGCGACGCCGTGACGGTAAGGAGCAACCTCGCAGCCATGGCCGAGCACTGCCCCGGCATGGTCCCGATATATCTGATGCTTGCTAAGAAGGACCTGGAACTAGCCGAGAAGGCCGGGACGAACAAGTCAAGGTTGGATGAGATAAGAAAAACCATGGAGGTGTACGAAGATGTCCTATTCGACCGATAAGCCGGCGAAGAAAGTAACCGTGAATACGTTAAGGGAGATGAAGGCCAAAGGAGAGAAGGTCACGTCTCTCACCGCCTACGACCACTCGATGGCGGCCATACTCGACAGGGCCGGGATCGATATCATACTAGTGGGGGATTCGGTGGGCAACGTGATGCTGGGATACGATTCCACAGTTCCGGTGACGATGGACGCGATGCTCCACCACGTTTCTGCCGTTTCCAAGGCGGTGCATAGAGCCCTCGTCGTGGCCGACATGCCGTTCATGTCATACCAGGTGTCAGAGGACGAGGCCGTACGCAACGCGGGAAGGTTCCTTAAGGAGGCCGGAGCGCACGCGGTCAAGCTGGAAGGGGGCGCAGACGTAGCGCACCTAGTAAAACGGTTGGTCAGTATCGGGATACCGGTGCAAGGCCACATAGGGCTCACTCCCCAGTCGGTCAACACGCTGGGCGGCTACGGGCTTCAGGGCAAGACCGCGTCAGCCGCGATGAAGCTGATTGAAGACGCCAGGGCTCTCGACGAGGCAGGAGCCTTCTCGATAGTCTTAGAGAAGGTTCCCGAGCAGCTGGCCGCCGAGGTCACCGCAAGGGTCGGCGCCATCACGATAGGAATCGGGGCCGGGGCCGGCTGCGACGGGCAGGTGCTCGTGACGTACGACATGCTGAACCTATGCTCGACGGACATGCCAAAGCCCAGGTTCGTGAAGATATTCAACGACCTCGGAAGCCAGGCTCTGAAGGCGGTGGAAGAATATGCCAAGGAAGTGAAAGATGGCTCCTTCCCTGCTGCGGAGAACGGCTTCAGGATGAATCCCTTTGAGGAGGCGGAGCTTAAGAAGGAACTAGGCAAAGACTGACGGCGGCCCGGACAGGCGCCGCCATGGAGGTTGATAAGTCATGAGGATCGTACACGACATTGAAGAGATGAGGGCGACAGCCGAGAGGGCAAGGGCCGAAGGTAAGGTCGTCGGGCTGGTCCCGACCATGGGGGCGCTCCACAGCGGGCACATCGAGCTCGCCAGGAGGGCGCGGGAAGAGTGCGGCGTCGTGATCATGAGCATATTCGTGAATCCCATACAGTTCGGCCCCAACGAGGACTACGAAGCGTATCCGAGGACGCTCAAGGCAGATGCGGAGCTCGCCGAGAAGGCGGGTGTGGATTATATCTTCGCCCCAGAAGCCAAGCAGATGTACCCAAGGGAACCGCTGACCTCCGTAGATGTCGGCAAGCTCACCGATCACCTGTGCGGCGCTTCCAGGCCCGGGCATTTTAGGGGCGTGGCCACGGTGGTTACCAAGCTGTTCAACATAGTAAGGCCCCACAGGGCTTACTTCGGCATGAAGGATGCCCAGCAGCTGAGGGTACTGATACGCATGAACGAGGACCTGAACTTCGGCATAGTGATCGTGCCGGTGCCCACGGTGCGCGAAGCGGACGGTCTTGCGATAAGCAGCAGGAACGCCTACCTAGGCCGGGAGGATCGTTTAAGAGCGGTGGTGCTGTCGCGTTCGCTGAAGCTCGCAGAGAGATCGGTGGCAGGCGGCGAGCGTGACGCGGGAAAGATAAAGTCCGCCATGCGCGATCTAATCATGTCTGAGGTGCCCGACGCTTCCATAGACTATATCGAAGTTGTGGACGACGATACGGTCCAGCCGATAGAAAGGATCGACGGCAAGGCGCTCATCGCCCTCGCAGTAAGGATAGGCGGCACAAGGCTCATAGACAACGTCACTGTGAAGGTATAAAACCATGAGGCAGGAAAAGCCCGGCAAGGTGATATGGCTAAAGGAGACGGATTCGACCAACGCCGAGCTCAAGAGGCTGGCTGCGGCCGGAGCGCCCGAATGGGCCATGGTCGTCGCCGACAGGCAGACTTCGGGAAGGGGCAGGCTCGGCAGATCCTGGTATTCGAGCGGTCCCTGGGGTCTTTGGGTATCAATACTGATAAGGCCACATATGGAACCGGAGAGGGCCCCATTCTTCGGTATACTGGCGGCGGTGGCCGTCGCCGACGCCATAAAGATGGCCACGGGCCTTGATGCAAAGATCAAGTGGCCCAACGATGTGGAGGTGGCAGGTTCGAAGGTATCCGGGATTCTCCCGGAATCAGGGATAGGGCCTTCGGGCCTGGAGTGGCTCGTGATAGGCATAGGCATAAACTTGAACGAGCCTTCGGAGCCTATGCCTGAGGAGATAAGGGACAGGGCCGCCACTTTGGAGGCCCTGTGCCACAGGAAGACAGACAGGTCGGTCCTGCTGGACATGGTGCTGGACGGGATACGGAGGTTGTATAATCTGTATATCGAGGAGGGCGCCGAAAACATACTCGAAAGAGCCGAGGATCTGAGCACCGTGATAGGAAAGAAGCTCAACGTGATAGGTCAGGGCGAGGTTATCGAAGCGACGGCCCTTGGCATGGACGAATACGGAGCCCTCTTGGTGGAAGAGGCCCCTGGCCGGACCAGGAGGCTTCTATCAGGCGAAGTAAGCGTAAGGAGGTCTGAGAATGGCCGCTGAAGTCGTGATCAAGGATACCATCATGGTGCCGGGTATGAAGTGCCAGCACTGTGTAATGAACGTAAGGAAGGCCCTATCCATGGTGCCCGGAGTCAAGAGTGCCGAGGTTGACCTGGACCTAAAGAAGGTCGACGTCGCGTTCGATCCCGCGAAAGTGCAGTTGGGAAAGTTGATAGAGGCAATCGAGAAGGCTGGTTATGAGGCATTCCCCGGTTGACACGAAATCCTAGCCTAATAATCGTTGGTTCTGGCTGCCGTCTTCGGCAGCCTTTTTCGCCCACCTTGCCACCTAAACCAAAAGACCAGCCTGCCATGCGTCGTGTACTTAGTCAGGTACTTAGCAGAATACGGTAAACGTACTGCTTTATGATAAAATGAATACATGTGTAAACAATGCACGCATGGGGGTGTATACATTGAAGGATCGTATCAAGGAGACGACCGGTAGATGGTACAAAGAAGTGTACGAGAAATCGGTCGCCGACCCCAGGAGGAAGGAAAGGCGTGAAAACTTCGAGTCAGGCTCCGGAATCCCGATAAAGCCGCTCTACACGCCCGTCGACCTGGAAGGCAAGGATTATGAGGAGCAGTTAGGTTTCCCCGGTGAATTCCCCTTCACGCGCGGTGTCCAGCCTACTATGTACCGCGGCCGTTTTTGGACGATGAGGCAGTATGCAGGCTTCGCCTCCGCGGAAGAATCCAACAAGCGCTACAAGATGCTTCTTGGATCCGGCCAGACGGGACTTTCAGTGGCGTTCGACCTGCCCACCCAGATAGGATACGATTCTGACAACGAGCTCTCGGCCGGCGAGGTAGGCAAGGTAGGAGTCGCGATAGACTCCCTTGCGGACATGGAGACGCTTTTCGACGGCATACCGCTCGACAAGGTCTCGACGTCGATGACGATCAACGCCCCCGCTGCGGTGCTCCTGGCGATGTACATCGCCGTGGGCGAGAAACACGGCGTGTCTTCAAAAGAACTCGACGGCACCATCCAGAACGACCTTTTGAAGGAATACGCCGCGCGCGGCACCTACATCTACCCTCCCCAGCCCTCGATGAGGCTGATCACCGACATCTTCGCATACTGCAAGGATAACGTGCCGAAGTGGAACACGATTTCCATCTCCGGATACCACATCCGCGAAGCGGGCTCTACCGCGGTGCAGGAAGTGGCCTTTACCCTTGCCGATGGTATCGCATACGTCGAGGCGGCGATAAAAGCAGGGCTAGATGTGGACGATTTCGCTCCGAGGCTCTCCTTCTTCTTCAACAGCCACAACGACTTCCTCGAGGAGATAGCCAAGTTCAGGGCCGCCAGGCGCCTGTGGGCGAAGATCATGAAAGACAGGTTCGGCGCGAAGAACCCGCGTTCTCTGATGCTGAGGTTCCATACGCAGACAGGCGGCTGCACGCTTACGGCACAGCAGCCCGACAACAACGTCGTCAGGGTGACCTTGCAGGCCCTCGCGGCAGTGCTTGGTGGTACGCAGTCGCTGCATACGAACTCCAGGGACGAGGCCCTCGCCCTTCCGACGGAAGATTCGGTGAGGATAGCCCTGAGGACCCAGCAGATAATAGCCTACGAAAGCGGCGTCTGCGACACCGTCGACCCGCTGGCCGGCAGCTATTACCTTGAATCACTATGCGATAAGATCGAGGAGCAGGCGGCGGATTACATCAAGAGGATCGATGAGATCGGAGGAGCTGTCAGGGCCATAGAACAGGGCTTCATACAGCGCGAGATCGAAGACTCCGCCTACAAGTACCAGATGTCGATAGAGAGCGGTGACAGGACTGTCGTCGGGCTCAACAAGTTCCAGATCAAGGAAACCGCCCCCAAGGGCCTGCTCAAGGTGGATGAAGCCGTAGGAAGGGCCCAGTGCGAGAAGATAAAGGCAGTAAAGGCAAGAAGGGACAACGCTGCCGTCAAGGCGGCGCTGAAGGACCTTGAGACAGCGGCGAAGGGCACGGACAACCTAATGCCGCCGATACTTGCGGCCGTGAAGCAGTACGCCACGCTAGGCGAGATCTGCGACGTGATGCGCGATGTGTTCGGCGAGTACAAGCCGACGGGCATGTAAGGAGGCTTTGGAGATGGACAGGAAGATCAGGGTGCTGGTGGCCAAACCGGGCCTCGACGGACATGACAGAGGAGCCAAGGTAGTTGCAAGGGCCCTCAGGGACGCCGGCATGGAGGTAATCTACACTGGGCTCAGGCAGACGCCGGAGCAGATAGTATCCGCCGCCATACAAGAGGACGTGGACTGTGTCGCGCTTTCAATACTCTCCGGCGCGCACAACCACCTGTTCCCTAAGGTAGTCGATTTGCTCAAGGAGAAGGGCGCCGATGACGTACTGGTAGTAGGCGGCGGTGTCATACCCGACGAGGACATCCCAGGCCTCGTAGCCAAGGGCGTAGCGGCGGTGTTCACACCTGGCACGCCCACGACCAAGACCGCGGAGTACATACGCGAGAACATAAAGAGGAAGTAACATGTCCCAATCTGACCGCGCGGAAAAAGTAAGGCATCTTGTGGACGGGGCGGTCGCGGGAGACGTCCGCTCGGTCTCAAGACTGATATCGTTGGTTGAGAACGAGGCCTCCGGTTACGAGGAGGCCTATTCCATGTTCTACGGCAGGACCGGCAAGGCGAAGGTGATAGGCATAACCGGCCCTCCCGGGGGCGGCAAGAGCACTCTCGTCGACAAGCTCGCCTCCAAGCTGAGGCAGCTCGGCAACCGGGTGGGCGTGATAGCGGTGGATCCCACCTCCCCTTTCACTGGAGGCGCCGTCCTCGGAGACAGGGTCCGCATGCAAAGGCATAACGCAGATCCGGGAGTCTTCATCAGGAGCATGGGCACCAGAGGACACCTCGGTGGCCTCTCAAGGGGCACCGCTGCCGCCGTAGACGTGCTGGACGCCGCCGGTTACGATTACGTCCTGGTCGAGACCGTGGGCGTCGGACAATCGGAGATCGAGATCTCGAGCCTGTCCGATTTAGTGGTGCTTCTGAACGTCCCGGGCTTGGGCGACGAGATACAGATCATCAAGGCGGGCATCATGGAGATCGGGGACGTGTTCGTTGTCAACAAGATGGACAGGCCCGGCGCGGACAGGACCAAGGCGGAGCTGGAATATGCGCTGGATTTGGGGCACGAGCTTCCCAGAAGGCCCAAGGTGCTGATGACCAATGCCGAGACTTCCGAGGGCGTGGCCGAGCTGGTCGCGGAGATCGACGATTATTATGGCTGGCTCAGAGATTCAGGGATATTGGAAAAGCGCAGGGCAAAGCATGCCGAGCTCGTGGTCACGCGGATGCTGGCCGACCGCCTGATGAAGAGGTTGGGCTCCGAGGGCGAGGACGGCGAGCTGGCAGGCGAGCTGTACGTTTGCGTATCGAGAAGGCTATTAACGCCCTACGAGGCGGCCGAGAGGATCTTCAAGAGGATAATCGAAAAGGGGGCAATTTGATGAAGGCTCTTAAGGTGGACCATATAGGCATCGCTGTCACCAACCTCGAAGAAGGGGCCAAGATGTACGAAGCCATGGGTATGAAGCTCGCCGGCGTCGAAGAGGTCGCCGAGCAGAAGGTCAGGGTGGGCTTTTTGCCCATCGGGGACACAGAGGTGGAGCTTTTAGAATCAACCGACCCTGAGGGCCCCATAGCGAAGTTCATCGAGAAGAACGGAGGAAGAGGCGGCATCCAGCATATAGCTTTCAGGGTGGACGACGTCGCCAAGGCCCTAGAAGCCCTGAAGGCCGCGGGCATACCTCTTATTGACCAAGTTCCACGATACGGGGCCGGAGGCGCGAAGATCGCGTTCATCCACCCCAAGGCGACCGGCGGGGTCTTGATAGAGCTATCCGAGAGGTAAGGAATAGGCAAGGCTTCAAAGCAGGCATGGCATCGATCCATACCTGCTTTTTTTATGATTCAATCCTACACTAGAGAGGATAACCTGTTAGATTGGCGAATGGTGTATAGAAAGGCCTTTTGTAATGGCGATTTGCCGTTCTTCTGGCTAAGACTTAGTCAATTCTCAAAAATATCTAAGGAGGTCAGCATGAAGAAGTTATTTACGGTAGTACTCGCTATGTCAATGGTATTGGCACTGTCTGCGGTCTCGATGGCCAAGAACAACACGATCAGCCTTACCGCTAACTGGGGAACGACGATTGTAGGCCTGGAATATGAAAGAAGGCTCGGCAACTTCGGACTTGGTTTTGAGGCCAACATGTTAATCAATCCGAGTAACATGCTGAATGCGGCTTATCCATTTGCAATGAGGACAAATGCGATACTGAGGTACTACCTTGACCTCAGCCCGCAGGTCAAGCCATATGTAAGCCTCGCTCCCGGCGCGTTCATGGTTTTCATACCCGAAGTAGATGTAACAACCAGTTTCGCGATGTTCGACATGCCAATGACGCTGGGTGTCGAATATACCCCAGGTAACTTAAGGTTCGCGATCGAAGGTGGATATGAGCTCCTGGCTATGGCAGCCCCCACAGGGACCGCTTCCAGCGGGTTGTTCTTCGTAAAAGCCGCGGCGGGTTATCGCTTCTAGGCAAGGTCGTGATAGAGATCGGATTAGGGAGGCTTCGGCCTCCCTTTTCTATTCCTCTCCAGTGCCTGGTGCGGATAAGGCACATGTCCTCTAGGATATGGCAACCCTTTCCGCATGAAGGAATCCATCCCCATTCGAAGAATGAACTATTGGTATGTATTACTATCCGACTGTGATGACAATAGCGTAAAATGCCATGAGTTAAAAAGGGGGTGAGGACATGAGAAGAGCGCTCATAATCCTTTCGTTGGTGATCGTGACCGTCCTTTGTCTCTCAGCTGCGTCTGCGGCCGAAAGCAGCAACACGATTAGCCTTTTCGGCTCGTTCTCCTTCACCTTCTTCGGCGTCGAGTACGAAAGAAGGTTGGGTAACTTCGGACTCGGAGCGGACCTGGGTCTCTTTTCGATAATGGACCTCATGCTGCCTGAAGCATTCTTTTCGATGAGGCTAAATGGGCTCTTCAGGTATTATTTCAATGTAAGTCCACAGTTCAAGCCCTATATCAACGTAGCGCCCGGCGTGATGATGATGTTCCTAAAGGTGCCTGAGCCTGCCTTGGCGGTCACCGTTCCCGTGTTCAACATGCACACCTCCGCAGGTATGGAATACACCCCGGGCAACTTCAGGCTGGCTTTGGAGGCAGGGTACGAATTCTACGTTGTACCCACCCTGCCGGCGCAGTACGAGGTCCCAGGCCTGTTCTTCATAAAATTGGCGGCTGGCTACCGCTTCTAGGCGACGGTCGGAGCAATAAGGCCGGGAGGGCGGCCCAATGACCTGCCCTCCCGGCCTTGTCCATGTTAGACGTGTTATGCCTTATATGTCTTCCTGAAGGTGTCGACGGCGTTCCTCTTGTCGACCTTCATGCCGAGCTCCTCCATCGCCTCTCCAATATATAGCACGGCCTTCTCCAACATCTCGGGCGTGGTGCTTCCCATATGCCCTATCCTGAAGGCCTTCCCTGCCAGCGAAGCCAAAGCGCCTGCCACTATCATGCCCTTCTTGGCCAGAGCCGCCCTGAACGCGGCATCGTCGGTACCCTCGACATGAAGCACCGTCGTCAGCGTAGGCGCCGCGATGGCGTCAGGGGCGAGGGCCTTCAGCCCGTATGTCGAAAGCGCGGTCCTTACCGCCTTGCCATATGCCCTGTGCCTTGCGTACCTTTCCTTCAGCCCTTCTGCGAACACCGCCTTCATCCCGGCCTCGTAGGCATATATCATGTTCACCGCAGGCGTGGCGTAGTACTTGGAAGGATTCTCCATTATCGGCGCCCACATCTTGATGTCGGCGTAGTATGCGTTCACCCTGCCCAGGGTCTCCCTCGCCGCGAGGGCCTTCTTGCCGAAAGCCACTATGGCAAGTCCGGGAGGCACCCCTATCGCCTTCTGGCTTCCGGTCAGCACCACGTCTATCCTATATTCAGGGTTGCCAGCATAGGCTTTCCCCATATCTTCCTCTATCGCGGCAGAAGCGCAGACTCCGTCGAGTATGAACAGCGCGCCGCTCTTCTTCACGGCAGGCACCAGCTTCTCCAGATCGGCCTCGACCCCGGTAGATGTGTCGACGTGGGTGACGGTGACGGCCTTGAAGCCGCCTTCGGCCAGCTTCCTACCGACTTCCGCCATGTCAACGTGCTCTCCCCACTTCGACTTGATGGCCTCCACCTTGATTCCGAATGCCTCCGCTAGCTGGATGAACCTGTCGCCGAAATAGCCGTGGCTCAGCACCAGCAGCTTCTCCCCCGGGGCTACCGTGTTCACCACCGCCATCTCCATTGACAGCGTCCCGGAACCGGCGACGACGAAGACTTCCCCGTCGCAGTTGAAAAGCTTCCTCGTCATCGACAGGGCGTTCTTGTAGACGGCGACGAACCTCGGGTCGGTATGAGCCCTCGTCTCCGAGGACAATGCATCATAGACTTCGTCCGCCACCGGCGTAGGTCCTGGTATAAGCAGCATCTCCTTGTTGCGCATGTGTAAACCCCCTCGTTATGATGAATATCCCTTTGATGGTTTCTAGCCAGTCATCATCGTGCTATAGATAATTATGCTTCTGAAGCATGCTTTGTTCAAGAAAGGTCCGAAGCCCTTACTTGGCGCCACATACGGGGCACCGGTCTCTCTTGGCCAGCTCGAATGATTCGTACACTCCGGAGTGAAGGTCGAAATATATGACCTTGCCCGCCGGAAGGCCCCCTTTCTCAGCGAGGTATCTAATCGTCTCCGCTGCCATCATCGAACCCACCATCCCTGCCACTGCGCCCAGCACAGGCGGGGCTTGCGCCCCATCACCGTCGTCCTCCTCGGGTATCAGGCAGGCCCTGCAGGGGCCCTTGCTGGGTTCGAAGAAACCGACCATCCCCGTATAGCCGGTGACCGAACCATCTATATAGGGCCTTCCTGCGCTGAAGCACGCGCGGTTGAGCACCCTCCTGGTCTCGTGGTTGTCGACGGCACCCAGCACTATGTCGTAGCCCGCGGCGATATCGACGGAGTTCTCGTCATCGAGCCTTACTGCGTGTATCATGACCTTGACCTCCGGATTCAGCTGGGAGATCTTATAAGCGGCCGAGGCGGCCTTCACTTCCCCTATGTCGGTCGTAAAGTGTAGTATCTGCCTGTTCAGGTTTGAGAGCTCCACGATGTCGGAATCTACGATGCCGATTCTGCCGACGCCCGCCGCGGCTAGATAATATAGCAGAGGGGATCCTATCCCGCCCGCGCCGACCACGAGCGCGCTCGATCCTGCGAGCCTTTTCTGTCCTTCCCCGTCGAACCCGGGCAAGCCTATATGCCTGTCGTACCTTCCCAACCCGGACACCTCCCTAAACCGCCCTTATGGTGCCGAAGGCGTTTTTTCGGATGCCAAACGCCCTCCTTTTGTATTATTCTATCAGTATGGGCGATTTTGGATAACCACCTGAGGACATTTCTTCCACGGAGGTGCGAAAATGGCGAAAGCCCTGGAAGCGGACAGCTCCGATAACGTCGCGACAGTACTCGAAGACGTAGTCCGAAATCAGATGATAGAGATAGCAGGGACAGGAAGGTGCCTTACGGCATCTTGCGATATATCCCGTTTCCACAAGGTGGCCACGGCCGACATACCCTTAGGGCGGCAGGTCGTGAAGTACGGGCAACCCATAGGCTGCGCCACGGCGGACATCCATACGGGCGAGCACGTGCACGTCCACAACATGGCGAGCCTCAGGGCAAGGAGGCAGCCTTGATGGGACTTAAGGGACACATGATCGAAGGATACGCCAGGCCTTCGGGAAGGCACGGCATAAGGAACCACCTTGCCATAATACCGGCCTCAGTCTGCGCAGGGGAGGTCGCGTCGAGGATCGCATCGCAGATTCCGGGCGCGGTAGCGCTGGTCCACCCCAATGGATGCTGCCAGATGGGCGAGGACTACGCCCAGACGGCAAGGACCCTCACGGGCATGGGCAGGAATCCGAACGTCGGAGCGTGCCTGGTGGTCGGGCTCGGATGCGAGGGGATGGACCCGGGCGAGATAGCCGGAGGCATCAGCGCCACCGGTAAGGACGTGGAGACCGTCATCATACAAAAGAGCGGAGGTACCGCAAAGGCCGTTGCCGAAGGGCTCGTAAAGGCCAGGAAGCTGGCAGGGTCGCTTTCGGCAATGCAGAAGGTGCATTTCGACGCATCGGAGCTGGTCCTGGGACTTGAGTGCGGAGCGTCCGACCCGACCTCTGGCATAGCGGCGAACCCTTCATTGGGTGTGGCCTCGGACATGCTGGTGGGGCTGGGAGGTGTCTCGGTGCTCTCCGAGACGACGGAGTTGATAGGCGCAGAGCGGCTGCTGGCCGCAAGGGCCGTCGACAAGAAGGTGGCCGAGGACCTGCTAAGGATAGTCCTCGAAACGGAGAAGAGGGCGGTCTCGATGGGGACGGACCTTAGGGGCACCCAGCCGACGCCCGGCAACATCAGGGGCGGCATCTCGTCCATAGAGGAGAAGTCCCTGGGCTGCATACTCAAGGCGGGCAAGTCGCCGTTGATGGGAGTGCTGCCCTACGCAGGTGAGATCAGGAAGGAGGCCTCGGGCCTCTACATGATGGACACCCCCGGTCAGGACGTCGATTCGATGACTGGCATGCTCGCAGGTGGGGCGCATATAGTGGTGTTCACGACGGGCCTCGGCACGCCGACCGGAAGTCCCATAGCTCCGGTGATCAAGGTAACTGCGAACAAGGCGACCTTTGACAACATGAAGGATGACACCGACCTGGACTTGAGCGCCGTCATGGACGGCACGATGACGCTCGAGGAAGCCGGCGGACTGATATTCGAGGAGATCCTGTCCGCTTGCAGGGGCAAGCTTACGAAGTCGGAGTCGGGGGGACACAAGGAGTTCGGCATAATGAGGGTGGGATGGACCTTCTAGCCGCGATCTTCTGAAGCCGAAGCCCCCGACGCGAAAGAGCGTTCGGGGGCTTTTTTTCGGGCATCTTTCATTGAATAGCTGTTCTGGTGAGTCGATATACCTGCATATGAGCGATTCGGCTTGCCAGGATTATTCACTGCTGGTAATATTTAATTTTGCCGTCCGGAGATATTGGAGGTAATCATGTCTACGCTGAAAGTACCAAGTAGGATAAAGGCACACATAGCCGATAAGGCTTTCTATAAACGCGCGCTCACAGTCATGGCGCCGATAGTGCTGCAGCAGTTCGTTACGACCATGGTCAGCCTGGTCGACAACCTTCAGGTAGGACAGCTGGGTCCACAGTCGATAGCCGGCGTGAGCATAGCGAACCAGTTCTTCTTCATCTATACGCTCATGCTCTTCGGCATTGCGGGCGGAGGAGGGCTCTTCGTCGCGCAGTTCTGGGGCGCGGAGGACAAGGAGGGAATGAAACAGGGTTATCGTTTCATGCTCATAACCTCACTTGCCGTGGCGTTGGTGTTCATGGCCGGCGCTTACATCGCGGCCCCTAGGATAATCGGCTTCTTCACTGACGATGCCGGGGCGATCTCGGAGGGTGTGGCGTACCTCAGGGTAGTCTTCCTGACATATCTGCCCATCGCGTTCAGCATCGCTACGGCCGGCTCGTTCAGGAGCATCGGCCAGGCCAAGGTCGCGATGGTGCCGTCAATCGTGGCGATGTTCACGAACATGTTCTTCAACTACACGCTGATATTCGGACACTTCGGAGCCCCGAGACTCGGCGTGCGCGGAGCCGCTATCGCTACCATCATAGCCAGGGTAGTGGAGCTCCTCATGCTCTACTATGCCATGAGGAGGGACACCTGCCCGTTCGGTACCCGTCTTGTGCGCATGTTCAAGGTGAAGCCGGCCCTGTTCAAGAAGGTATTCGTGAAGTCGTTGCCCCTGGTTGCGAACGAGCTGCTATGGTCCACCGGAGTGACCATGCAGTACAAGGCCTATTCCACAAGAGGCGTGCTTGCGCTCGCCGCGCTGAACATAATGTACACTGTGAACGACATGTTCTTCGTGGTTAACAGCGGCCAGGCCACTGCAGTATCCGTGATAATCGGCCACGCCCTTGGGGCTAACAGGATAGACGAGGCCAAGAGAGATTCAAGAAGGCTCCTGCTCTTCGGGGTGTTCATATCGCTCTGCTTGTTGCTGGTACACATAACGACAGGTCTGCTGGTGCCTTTGGCTTACAATGTAGGCGAGAACGTAAGGCAGACGGCGAGGATACTGATAACGATTTCGGCGTTCATGATGCCTTTCTACCTGATGAACGCTGGCTTCTTCTTCATCCTCAGGGCAGGTGGGGACACCAGGTCCGTCATGCTCATGGACTCCTTGTACTCATGGATCGTGGTGGTACCGTACGTGTTGGCCCTCGCGAAGTTCACGGACCTTCCGCTGATAAGCATGTTCCTGCTCGTGCAGCTTACCGAGTTCTTGAAGCTGGGCATAGCCTATAACCTGTTCAGGAAGGAGAAATGGGCGAAGAACCTTACCGAGCAGCCGCTGTAATGAGTGCGCAGAAGATACGGGGCGGGTCGGTCCGTAAAGTACGACGGACCGGCCCGTCGTTTTTCACCTGAGGACAATCGTTGGAGAGCTTGTTGATTTTTACGGCCCGTGTGGTATATTCCATGGAAAGCACCTTAGGTAGGGTGTACGACTGGAGTGCAAGATGAACTACGCTTCTTTCTTCTCGTACGCGATAATACAGATATTCACGCCTGGCCCTAACAACATAATGGCTATGAACAACGCAGCGAGCTTCGGCATCGCCAGTAGCATCGGGTTCGACTTCGGTGTAATGGCAGGGTTCTTCATCATCATGATCGCAAGCTGTCTGTTCAGTTCGGCGCTCTATGCTATAGTACCGACGATAAAGCCCGTAGTAACGGTGATAGGCGCCGCCTATATACTCTACCTGGCATGGAGGACCATAGCATCGGGCAGGCACGGGGACGATTCGAGGGCTAGCATACGGCGTTTTCTGCCCGGGGTTATGGTGCAGTTCATAAACCCGAAGGGCTTGCTGATGGCACTAACGATGTCCTCAGTATACATAACCCCGAGCTTCACCTCGTTCTGGCCCATGCTGGGCCTCTCGGCGCTGCTCGGGGTAATGTGCCTGGCCTCCACCCTTGTGTGGGGCCTGTTCGGGTCAATGTTCCAGAAGTTCTTCACAGGACACAGGAAGCTCGTCAACGCCGTAATGGCGCTGCTTCTGCTTTACTGTGCCGTCTCATTGTTCTTGTGATCCTATACGACGGCCGGCTCGATGATGAGCTCTCCTCGCTCGAACCTCTTGTAATCGAGCATGGAAATGTCCATCGACGGTCTGCCCGTGGCTATCAGTTCCGCCATAAGCTTGCCTGTGAACGGGGCGAGCATGAAGCCATGGCCGGAGTAGCCGCATGAGATGTAGAACCCGCCCACTTCGGTCCTGCCTAGAAGCGGCTGCCTGTCCGGCGTCATGTTGTACATCCCTGCCCACTGCCTGACCACCCTGATGTTCTTGGTCCTGGGCAGCAGCCTTGTAAACACACCTGCCATGTGGCTCAGGAAATCCCACGATACGTCGTTCGCGAAGTCCTGAGGATGCCCTTCCGGGCTGCATCCTCCTATGATCGAGCCGTGAGGCCTCTGCTGGATGTAATAGTTGCCGGAGAAGCTCATGAGCATGGGAGGGCATACGCCCGGGTCAACGGGCTCGGTGATCAGTATCTCGTGCCTTTCGGAGTACACCGGAAGGTCCACCCCCGCCATCTTTCCCACTATCTGGGAGTATGGTCCTGCGCAGTTCAGCACTATCCTGGTCCTTATGGTCCCCTGCGACGTTGTGACCGATTCCACTCTGCCCTTGTCCGTGTTGATGGCGATGACCTCGGTGAACCTCTCGAACTCTACGCCCAGGCGCTTGGCCGCCTCGACGTATGCGAAAGTGGTGAGGAACGGATCGGCGTGGCCATCCTTCGCGTTGAAGGTGAACCCGACCGCATCCTCCGCCCAGAGGCCCGGACATATCTCATATGCCTCGGCCTTGCTTATCACCCTGCTGTCTATACCGCACGAGTTCTGCAAGCAGACGTTCTCCTTGAGCTGCTCGAACTCGCTGTCCTTGTAGGCTACCATGAGATAGCCGCACTGGTTGAGGCCTATGTCCATCCCCAGCTCGTCCTTCAAGCCCTCGAAAGTGGATATGGCGTTCGCGGCGATCTGGCAGTTCATCAGGGTGCCCCACTGGGCCCTTATCCCCGCCCCGCACCTTCCTGTAGACCCTCCGCAGATGGTGTCCCTTTCGAGCACGATTATGTTCTTTACGCCCAGCTTGGCCAGGTTGTACGCCGCGGAGGAGCCGTTTATGCCGCCACCGATTATCACTACGTCGGCGCTCGTCCTCATCTTGCGTTGCCCCCTTTCGCGGCTTCGGCGAGGATCCCGAGTTTGACGGGCTTCGCCGGGGGCCTGAAGCTGGGGGGCTTGACCTCGCTAACGGGGATGCCCCTCATCCTGGCTATCTCCCTTACGAGTATGTCCGTGCAGCCCCTGCCCTGGCAGGGACCCATGCCGATCCTGGTGACCCTCTTTAGCTCCTCGGGGGTGTCGTACCCTCTGGATATCCATTCCCTCACCTCATCAAGGGTTACTTCCTCGCACCTGCAGATGTACACCTTCTCTTCGACAGCCATGCTATTCCACCACCCTTACGGCGCGTACGTGGTCCTTGAGCTCGTACGGCACCGGCACCGACACTACGAACGTCCTGTCCTTGAACGGCTCCAGCACCTGCTCGATCCTCGAGCGGAACACGACCCTGCCTTGTCTGTCGAGGCAGTCCGCCTCCATACCCTTTGCGGGCCTTGGCAGTATCTCGTAGGGCAGCTTCATGAGCGCCCAGCCTTCCTTCCAGGCAAGGTCGACCACGAAACAGGCGAGACCCGGGCACTTCGCGACGCACCTAGAGCATCCTGTGCACTTCGAGTAGTCCACCTCCGGCACGTCGTTTATGTCCGCGAAAGGCTTAACGGCCCCCGTCGGACAGCTCGTATGGCAAGGGTTGCATGGTATCCTCTGCGGGCACTCGATCACTACGTAACCTCCCCGCTTGGACTTCCAGGCATCCTCCTCGGGCGTCACGACGCCGTCCCTGGGTCCAATGAGCACTCCTGAGTTGTACAGGAGCTCGTCATTCGTAAAAGACATCGTCGCCGCCTCCTTCGTAGATTACGCATTCAAGGCCCGCCCTTATCTTGTCGCAGACCTCCCCCGCCCTGAGATGGTCGAGCCTCGCCACGAAGCTTTCGTACCTTCCGGGCCTTGGGGCGTATCCGAGGGCCGCGGCGGCTCCGAAGCCGGCCAGCCTTCCCTCGACCATGGCAGAGCTCGCCTCCTCGATGCCGGACGAGTCCCCAGCCACCCATATGTCGTGGTTTGTGGTCCTAAGGCCTAGGTCTCTCACAGGCACGTACCCGCACAGCTGCGGCACGTACTTCATCTTGCATCCGGCCTGCCAGAGCAGCTCCACCGTAGGCGTGAGCCCCACGGCGAGGCAGATGGTGTCGCAATCTACCGTGAACTCCTTGCCAGTCGGCCTGAACTTCTCGTCCAGCTCCATGACCACGGCGCCTTCCACGGACTCTACCCCTAGGGCCTTCTTTATGCTGTGCATCAGATGGATGGGCACTCCCAGACGTCTTATCTTCGCCGCGTGCACCCAGTAACCGCCGACTTTCTGGGTCGCCTCCACGACGCCGGCGACTTCGACGCCCGCTTGCATAAGCTGGTAGGCCACGATTATCCCGATGTTGCCGGCCCCGACCATCAGGACCTTCTTTCCCGGGACCACGCCGTAGACGTTCATGAGCGTCTGCACGGCACCGGCGCCGTACACGCCGGGAAGGTCGTTTCCTATGAACGGTATCAGCCTCTCCTGCGCGCCCGCCGCAATGACCATCTTCCTGGGTTTTATGAGGAAGTACTCGTCCTCGCCCCTGGCGAGCGATACCGCGCCTTCCTCGCGGTAGTAGCCCACCGCAGTAGTGTCGGTCATCGTCTCCACCTTGTCTGAAAGACCTGCTATCTCATCCATCAGCATCTCTGCTATCTTGAAACCCCTGGTCCCCGCGTGCTCGTCCTTGCTGCCGAAGAACTTGTGGGTCTGCTTGATGAGCTGCCCTCCAAGCATCGGGCCGCTGTCCACGACGAGGACGGAAGATCCCATGCCGGCCGCCTCGGCCGCTGCAGAAAGGCCGGCGGGCCCTCCGCCTATTACCAGCAGTTCGACTTCACGCACCCTGCTCACCACCCTCCGCCAGCATGGGCACGCTTCCCCTGCCGTGCTGTGTCTTAACTGCCATGCCCTCCTTCAGTGGGGTCACGCACGTACGCACGTTTGGCACGCCGTCGACGACCATGAAGCAGGAACTGCACTTACCTATGGCGCAGAAAAAGCCCCGCGGCCTGTGAGCCTCGGGGCTGTACCTGTAAACCTTTACACCATTGGCGTGTAGCGCTGCCGCAATGGGCTCTCCCTCGAAACCTTCCATCGCCCTGTTGTCGAAAGTGAAGCTCACCCTCCTGCCGTGTGCGAACTCGAGGATAGGGTGTGATTCGATGAGGTCCACGATATCCCTCCTGATCATCCGGTACATAAGCCGGTCATGTTACGCAAATCTATCAGGCCCGCAGCCCATAAAGGGCTGCGGGTGGTCTTACGGGGTCATCTTGCGTCACCCAGTGCTGTTCTGCGGCCTTCCTTCCGAAATCGGCCTGCGGTTCCCGGACTTCCTGCTTTTCCTGCCTGTCTTGCTCGGTGTCCGGTGTAGGCGTGCTGGCTTGCGGGACTTCCTTGGGTGGCAGCTCCTTGCCCTCCAGGACCAGGTCGAGCTCGCTGCCTTCCAGGTTCTCCCTCTCCTTGAGGACCATGGCCACCCTCTTCAGGAGTTCCAGGTTATCGCCGAGCAGCTTCTTCGCCTTGGTGTAGCACTCGTCGATTATGTTCTTTACTTCCTTGTCTATCTGGGCGGCGATCTCCTCGGAGTAGTTGCGCTCCCTGGATATGTCGCGGCCTAGGAACACGTTTTGCGAATCCTGCCTGCCGTAGGTTATAGGGCCGAGGTTGCTCATGCCGTATTCGACGACCATCTTCCTTGCAAGGCTGGTGGCCCTTTCAAGGTCCTTGGACGCTCCGGTCGAGACGTCCTCCAAGCACAGTTCCTCCGCCACGCGCCCGCCCAGGGACATCGTTATGTTGTTAAGCAAGTCCTCCTTGGAGGAGTACCTGAACTTCCTCTCGTCCTCGGGTATCACGAGCGTGAAGCCGCCTGCGCTGCCCCTTCCTATTATCGAGACCTTCACGACTGGATCGGAGCCGGGGAGCAGCTTCGCCAGAAGGGCGTGCCCGGTCTCATGATATGCCACGAGGTCCTTCTCCTTGCCCGTCAGCAGCCTGCCCTTCTTCGCAGGGCCCATGACTATGCGCTCGATGGCCTCGTCGGCGACGTCCATCGTGATCTTCTTCATCCTGTACCTTACGGCCAGAAGTGCCGCCTCGTTGAGCAGGTTCTCGAGGTCCGCGCCCGTGAAGCCGGGCGTGCGCCTTGCCAGCTCCTTCATGTCCATGTCGCCTGCGAACTGCTTGTTCCTGGCATGTATCTTAAGTATGGCCTCGCGCCCCTTCGCGTCCGGCACATCCAGCGTTATCTGCCTGTCGAACCTGCCTGGCCTGAGAAGGGCAGGGTCCAGGACGTCGGGCCTGTTGGTCGCTGCGACCACTATCACGCCCGAGTTCGTCTCGAATCCATCCATCTCTACCAGCAGCTGGTTGAGGGTCTGCTCCCTCTCGTCGTGGCCTCCGCCGAGGCCTGCGCCCCTCTGGCGGCCCACGGCGTCGATCTCGTCTATGAATATGATGCAAGGGGCGGACTTCTTCGCCTGGGCGAACATGTCCCTGACCCTGCTTGCGCCCACTCCGACGAACATCTCGACGAAATCGGAGCCGGAGATGTAGAAGAACGGCACCCCGGCCTCGCCGGCCAAAGCCCTAGTTATGTGGGTCTTGCCCGTGCCGGGAGGTCCCATCAGGAGGATCCCCTTGGGGACCCTTGCACCCATGTCTGTGAACCTCCTGGGGTATTTCAAGTAGTCGACTATCTCGGCGAGCTCCTCCTGGACCTCGTCGATGCCGGCGACGTCCGCGAAGGTTATCTTGCCCCTTGCGTCTGTCTGTAGCCTCGCCCTGCTCCTGCCGAACTGCATTGCCCTGTTGTTGGAGCCTTGCATCTGGTTCAGCATGAACATGAAGAACAGGCCCAGCGCCACTATGAAGAATAGGTTGGGCAGCAGCACGAGGAGCCAGTCGTTGGTCTTGGGCTTCTCTGAGACGGTCGTGTTGGCGAACTTCTCGGGGTTCTTCTTCACGTCATCGATCAGCCCGGCCGCGCTAGAATAATACAGCTGGAACTTGGTACCGTCGTTGAGCTCTCCTTTTATGATCCCTTCCGGGAGTATGTCGAGCGTCTTGACGTTCCCAGCCTCCCATTGCGTAAGGAAGCTGTTGGCCGTCATCTCCTGTACCTTGTTCTGGCTGCTTAGAAAGTTCTGACCTATTGTGACGGCGACAAGGAATATCAGTATCCACAATGCCGCCTTCTGAAAGCCACGGTTCAAGTTCTAATCCTCCTTCGGTTACGGACACGGATATACTAAAATATTATATCATCTAATGCCCGGGCGTTGCGTCAGGCTCCTTCCTTTCCATTGACACGACCAGCGCACAGCTCGTACCAGTCCCTACCTTGGCCGCGACCGCCTGCCTGATGCCGGGCACCCACCCTATCGCACCGTCTGCGAGCGTCAGCACAGGCCATAGCTTCCTCTTCGCCTTCGGCACCTTGGCGTCGGTGAAAAGATCCTGCAGTTTCCGCTTCCCTTTCATACCAAACGGCATGATCGTATCCCCCGGTTCCCAGGCCCTTACGGCCAGCTCGCCGGCCGCTTCCAAATCGAAGACGGCAAACCGGGTGCCCGCCCCGGCTCCTTCGGCGTAACCCTTGCCGAAGGCGATCGAGGCTATCTGGGCGAGCTCTGCGTGCGTCAGCCTCCTCTTGCCCGTCAGCTCCGGCGGGATCTGGCACGACGCCGCCCTGATCCTCATGAGAGGAGTGTCGGCCATGCCCGGGACCGTGAGCGGCACTTGCCTCAACGAGGCCTGCTCCACGTAGATATCCTGCATCGACAAGGTAAGCTCCCTGCCGCTCCTCAAAGCCTTGACCCCTCCCGGGAGGTCCAGCTTCTTGGACCTTCCGCCGGGCGATGCCATGCCCGCCAGGTCGGCCAGGTTGGAGGCGTACAGGTCCGATGCAGTGCCCTTAACGTGTGCGTACGCCATCCTCAGCGCCCTTGCCATCACGGCGGGCTTCAGCTCATCCATCGAGTCCAGGTCGAGGACGATCGACCTGCCCCTCTCCCCGGCCTTCACGGCGTCTGTGAAGGCTCTCCTGCCCAGCTCGTCCAGGGCCGCGGATTCCTCCCTTGCGAGCTCCGCCGTCCTGCAGAGCACATCCACTATGCCGGGTGAGTAGCCGCTTTCCAGCAGCGGCAGCAGCTCGTGCCTTATCTTGTTCCTCAAGTAGCCCGTATCCAGGTTGCTGGTGTCCTCCCTGTACTCCAGGCCCCTCTCGGCCGCGTACCTTGCTACGTCCTGCTTCCTGACCGATATCATCGGCCTTACTATCGATATGTTGCCCGAGCGGCGTATCTTCGGCATGGCGCCCATTCCCCTTGTGCCCGCACCACGGATTATCCTCATCAGCACGGTCTCGGCCTGGTCATCGGCGTGATGCGCCAGGGCCGCATACCTTGCTCCGAACTCGTCCGCTACCTCGCTGTAAAGAGAATACCTCGCCCTGCGCCCGGCGTCTTCTAAGTTAAGCCCGGTGCGCGAAGCGAGGTCTGCCACGTCTATTGACATCGACCTGAACGGTATGCCGCGTTTTTCGCAAAAGGCCCTGCAGAACTCGGCGTCAGCCTCAGAGTCGGCGCCCCTTAGCATATGGTTGAGATGGGCCGCCACGGGCTGCAGGCCCAGATCGACGCCCATCTCGTACAGCGCGTGCAGCAGGACCGTCGAATCGACCCCGCCTGAGAAGCCTACTATGACGGGCTCGACCGACCCTTCCTCCCGGTCCTTTAGAAGGGATGAGAAGAACTCCCTTACGGCCTTGCTTACCGCCGAAGCGCCGGCCGTAGGCTTCAGGTTGGACGCATGCCCTTCAGCCACGGGCCTACCTCGCCTTCTGGAAGAATGTGGCAAGCCCGAGCACTATCAGTATCACAGGCCAGTAGGTCACCAGGTCTATCCTTATGCTCAGCTTGCCGTAGGTGCTGGCCAGGAGTACGAAGCCCACTGCGGCGTATATCAGGCCGATGATGAGCCCCCTGGCGGTGCCGGACATGAAGGAGTTCGAGATGAAAGCCATGCCCAGTATGATTATGAAGACGGGCCACAGCTTCCCGAGTCCGCCCACAAGATAGCCGCTCTCCGTAAGCAGGAACAACAGCCCCACGAAGAACAGGATGACCGCCCCGAACAGAGGGTCCTTCTCCTTGTTCCTCAAGGCGTCCGCGCCTATCGCCGCCCCTAGCGCCATCAGCAGGACCGGCCATAGTTCCAGCTTTCTTGGAAGCACGCCCATGCCGAGGTTGTTCAGCAGAAGCACGAGCCCTATCGCGATGAGCGCAATGGCCAGGAACATCCTACCTTTCATTCTTATACCCCCAAAGGTCAGATTTCGTCTTCCTCGTCGTCCTCTTCTTCCTTCTCTTTCACGCTCTCCTCAGGTTCCACTTTCTTCCCCGTGGTGGTGAAGCTGACTTCCACGGTGGACTTCTTCTTCTCCTGGTCCTTCTTCATGAACATCGATACGCCGATGATGACCAGGACCAACGGCCAGAGCCTCCAGATGTAGCTGAATCTGAAGAAGCCCAGGTTGTCCCCCAGAAGCAGCAGTCCGAGCAATATCAGGACCAGAGCGAACCAATCCTTGCCTTTCAAGACGTCACACCTCCGTTACGGCCTTTTGCCGGCCGCATGCATTATGGCTATATGTTTATCGCAAGCCCGAAGGCTTCCTCCGCGGCTTCCATCACGCCCTCCGCCAGGGTGGGGTGCGCATGTACGGTATGTGCTATGTCCTTGAGCCCGAGCTGGTTGTTCACCGCCAGGGCCACTTCGGCTATCAGGTCCGACGCGTGCGCCCCCACTATGGTTCCGCCGATCACCCTTCCTTCGCCGTCGGCTACCAGCTTGACGAAGCCGTCGTTCTCGCCCATGGCCGATGCCTTGCCCAGCGCGGAGTACGGGAACTTGCCGATCTTGTAGTCGATGCCCGCCTCCTTGGCGCTGGATTCCCCTACTCCCACCTGCGCCACTTCGGGATAGGTGAATATGCAGTTGGGCACCGCGAAGTACTCCATGCTCGCATCCTTGCCCGCCATGTTCGCCGCGCAGACCATCCCCTGGGCCGATGCCACGTGCGCCAGCTGCATCTTGTTGTTCACGTCCCCTATGGCCCATATGCCCGGGACGTTGGTCCTCATCCTGTTGTCGACGGCCACCTCGCCCGCCTTGCCGATCCCGACGCCCGCCTCCTCGGCCCCTATGCCCGACGAGAAGGGCCTCCTGCCTATCGAAAGGAGCATCCTGTCGGCCTCTATGCGGCGCCCGTCCTCTAGCGTCACCGCGACGCGAGCATCCGCCTTCTCCACCGACTTGACCCCGACGCCCACGATCACTTCCATGCCCCTCTTCTTGAAGGAGGATGTGATGAGCGCCGATGCTTCCTCGTCCACCATCGGCAGTATCCTGGGCATCATGTCCACCAGCGTCACCTTGCTGCCGAACGCGGCGTAGATGCTCGCGAACTCGCAGCCTATCACCCCCGCCCCTATTACCAGAAGCTCGCCGGGCACTTCCTTGAGTGTGAGCATCTCGTCGGAGGTGAGGACGAGCTCGCCGTCGTAACCGAACATCCTCGGGGTGACGGGCACGGCGCCCGTGGCGATCACTATGTTCTTTGTTTCGTACAATTGTGTCGTCCCGTCCGCCGCCGTAACAGATACTTTACCTGGTGATTCGATGCGCGCTTTGCCCTCTAGCACGCTCACTTTGTTCTTCTTCATGAGATAGCCGACCCCTGCCCTGTGTCTGGCGGATATCCTGTCCTTCTTCGACACCGCCTTGGCTATGTCAAGGACCACCTCATTGGCCATAACGCCGAAATCGGCGCCCTTCTTCGTCTGTAGCAGCACTTCCGCCGTGTGCGACAGTGCTTTCGTCGGGATGCATCCCCTGTTGAGGCAGACTCCCCCCAGATGCCTCTCCTCTGCGACCGCTACGCTAAGCCCCAGCTGTGCGGACCTTACGGCGCAGGTGTAGCCCCCGGGCCCTCCGCCTATGATGATTACGTCGAACATTCACCGGACCTCCATGTAGTTAATAACGAGGATAAAGGGGCTGCAGTTCGATGATTCGTCGTCCGTGCCCCGATGTCCTATAACCCTAAGGATTATTATATAATAGAAGGCGTCGATACCCGCATTTTTTAGCATGCACAGAGCGCACACATCATTATCAACGGAGGTGTCCTGATGTCTGGACTAAAAAGGACCCCGCTATATGAGATGCACATCAAATACGGCGGCATGATGGTCGATTTCGGCGGCTGGGAGCTGCCGGTGAGGTACAAGGGAAAGGGCGACCTTGAGGAGCACAAGGCCGTCAGGGAGCGCGTCGGCCTGTTCGACGTGTCCCACATGGGAGAGATCAGGGTGAAGGGCCCGGAGGCCCTGAAGTTCATGGACCACCTGGTGACGAACGATATCTCGAAGGCGGCAATGAACCAGGTCACCTACGCCTTCATGTGCTACCCGGAAGGCGGCGTGGTCGATGACCTGCTCGTCTACAAGCTCTCCGACGAGGAGTTCTTCCTGGTGGTGAACGCGTCCAACTCGGACAAGGACTACGAATGGGTCTCACAGCAGGCGAAGGGCTTCAACGTGGTCGTTGCCAACGAATCGCCGGACTGGGCCGAGATCGCAGTGCAGGGCCCGAAGGCGCAGGAACTGCTGCAGCGCCTTACGGACTACAACCTGGACGATCTGCACTTCTTCCACTGCAAGGACAAGGTCAGGATTGACGGCGCCGAATGCCTGGTCTCGCGCACTGGATACACCGGAGAGGACGGCTTCGAGGTCTACATGAAGCCCGAGGACGCCGTCAACCTCTGGGAGAGCATGATGAAAGCCGGCGAGGACTTCGGCGTATCGCCCTGCGGCCTGGGTTCCAGGGACTCGCTGAGGTTCGAGGCATGCCTGCCCCTATACGGGCACGAGCTCTCCCGCGACATCACGCCCCTTGAGGCTTCTCTCGGCTTCTTCGTGAAGCTCGACAAGGCGGACTTCATCGGCAAGCAGGCCCTCGCGGCACAGAAGGCGAAGGGGCTTACCCGCAGGATGGTAGGCGTGGAGCTGATCGAGCGCGGCATTCCCAGGAACGGCTATAAGCTGCTGTCCTCCGAGGGCGCCGAGATAGGTTGGGTCACCAGCGGCCTTCCCAGCCCCACGTTGGGCAAATTCCTCGCTATGGCGCAAATCGCTATCGACTACGCCAAGGTCGGCACCGAGATAGCCGTGAGCATCAGGGACAAGGCGTGCAAGGCCGTCGTCGTGAAGACTCCTTTCTACAAGAAGGCCTACAAGAAGGACTAATAAGGGAAATCAGCCAAGAAGATCATATACGGAGGTAAGTTGAGATGTTCAAGTATGCAGAGAGCCACGAGTGGGCAAAAGCGGAGGGCAAGGTAGTCACGATAGGTATCAGCGATTACGCCGCGGAGCACCTTGGTGACGTGATATTCGCCGAGCTGCCGATGGTTGGCAAGGTAATCAAGAAGGGCGAGAAGCTGATCGACCTCGAGTCGGTCAAGGCGGTCGCCGAAGTGTTCTCACCCGTAAGCGGCAAGGTCGTCGCCGTAAACTCCGAGCTGGAGGCGAACGCGGGTCTCATCAACGAGGCACCCCAGGCGGGCGGCTGGATAGTGAAGGTGGAAGCGAGCGACCTTGGCGAGCTGAACGCGCTGATGGACGACGCAGCCTACCAGAAGTTCCTGGCAACCCAGCACTAAGTCTAGATTGGAGGTAACCTCAGATGGGAGCTCCTCGCAATTACCTGCCCGCCACAGAGCGGGAAGTCAGCGAGATGCTTGAGAAGATCGGGGCCCGGTCGATAGACGGGCTCTTCTCCGACATACCGGAGGAATTGAAGCTGAAGAAGAGGCTGGCCCTCCCGGAATCGCTGTCCGAGCCGGAGCTCGTAGCCGAGCTCGAGAGGATATCGGGCACGAACAGGGCCGATGCCGTGTGTTTCGCGGGCGGCGGGATATATGACCATTACGTGCCGGCAGCGGTGGACCACATGCTCTTAAGGAGCGAGTTCTACACCGCGTACACGCCTTACCAGCCCGAGATAAGCCAGGGCACCCTGACCGCGATATTCCAGTACCAGACCATGATATGCGAGCTTACCGGCATGGACCAGGCCAACGCGTCGATGTACGACGCCGCGACCGCATCGGCCGAAGCCGCGATAATGTGCGCGTCGCAAACCGGAAGGAAGAAGGTCGTCATCACGAAGGCGACCAATCCCAGATACCGCGACGTGGTGAAGACCTATGGCGCGCCGAGGGGCTTCGAGGTCGTCGAGATCCCCTATGATCCCAAGACGGGCCAGACGGACGAGGCTAAGCTCGCCGAGGCCGCGAAGGGCGCCGCTTGCGTCATAGCGCAGAATCCCAACTACTTCGGCGTGATAGAGGACATGCCCGCGTTATCCGAGGCTGCTCACTCGGACGGAGGCCTGTTCGTGGCGGTGGTCAATCCCGTATCCCTCGCCGTGCTGGAAGCGCCCAGGAACTACGGCGCGGACATCGCGGTGGGAGAGGGCCAGTCGATGGGCAACGGCATGAACTTCGGCGGTCCGCTGCTCGGCTTCATGGCCGCCACGTCCCAGCTGGTAAGGAGGATGCCCGGAAGGCTCGTCGGCCAGACGGTCGACAACAGGGGCCAAAGGGCGTTCGTGCTTACCTTGCAGACTAGGGAGCAGCACATTAGGCGCGAGAACGCGACTAGCAACATATGTTCCAACGAGGGGCTGTGCGCTCTGGCCGCGACAATCCACCTCGCCCTTCTGGGGCCTAAAGGCCTGAGGAAAGTGGCTGAGGCTTCGATGTGGAAGGCCCACTACCTGGCGAAGGCGATATCCGAGTGCACCGAGTACAAGCTAAGGTTCTCCGGACCTTTCTTCAACGAGTTCGCGATCCAGGGCAAAGGATGCGTGAAGGAGCTCAGGGAGAAGCTGCTGGAGGAGGGCATACTGGGCGGGATACCCCTTTCGTCGGCGTATCCGGAGCTCAAGCACAACTCCCTCTGGGCGGTCACGGAGCTTCGCACGAAGAAACAGATGGACAAGCTGGTATCCCTGCTGGAGGTGAATTACTGATGAAGAAGCTCATGCCGTTGCTTTTCGAGATGAGCTCTGCCGGCAGGACCGGTTTCAGCCTCCCGGCATCCGACGTACCGGAGCTTGCCATAGAATCCATGGTGCCCGATTCGATGATAAGGAAGTCGGCGCCGGGGCTGCCCGAACTTTCCGAAGTGGACGTGGTGAGGCACTTCACCAACCTGTCCCTGCTGAACCACGGCGTGGACACCGGTTTCTACCCTCTGGGAAGCTGCACCATGAAGTACAACCCCAAGGTGAACGAGAACGCCGCCAGGCTGCCCGGCTTCGCGCGGATGCACCCCGAGATGCCAGAGAAGGGCGCTCAGGGCTCCCTAAGGATAATCCACGACATGGACGTGTGGCTTTCTGAGATATGCGGTATGGACCGCTTCACGCTTCAGCCGGTGGCAGGGGCCCACGGAGAGCTCACCGGCATGTTCATAATCCGCGCCTATCACCTCAAGAGGGGTGATGCCAAGAGGGACAAGATACTGGCCCCCGACTCCTCGCACGGCACCAACCCCGCCAGCGCTGCGGCTGCGGGTATGACCGTAGTACAGGTCGCGTCCGATGCAAGGGGCAACGTGGACATAGAGGACCTGAAGGCGAAGGTCGGACCGGACACCGCGGGCCTGATGCTGACGAACCCCAACACGCTCGGCCTGTTCGACGAGCACATAAAGCAGATAACAGAGATAGTGCACAAGGCCGGCGGCCTAGTATACTACGACGGTGCGAACGCCAATGCCATCATGGGCAAATCGCGCCCCGGCGACATGGGCTTCGACGTCGTGCACATCAACCTGCACAAGACGTTCTCCACTCCTCACGGAGGAGGAGGACCCGGTTCCGGCCCCGTGGGCGTCAAGAAGGCCCTTGAGCCGTTTTTGCCTTGCCCGCTGGTCGTAAAGGACGGCGAGACGTACAGGTGGGACTACGACAGGCCGGATTCGATAGGCCACGTACATTCCTTCAACGGCAACTTCGCCGTCGTACTAAAGGCATGGAGCTACATCAGGACGATGGGTCCGGACGGCCTCAGGGCGGCATCGGAGCTGGCGGTCCTGAACGCCAACTACATCATGGAAGCGCTGAAGGGCGACTTCGAGCTCGGCTACGACAGGACGTGCAAGCACGAGTTCGTGCTGTCAGGCTCCAAGCAGAAGAAGGAGAGCGGCGTACGGACGCTCGACATGGCGAAGAGGCTGCTGGACTACGGCTACCACGCTCCGACCGTCTACTTCCCCCTCATCGTCGAGGAGGCGATAATGATAGAGCCCACCGAGACGGAGAGCAAGGAGACTTTGGACGAGTTCATATGCGCGATGAAGAGGATCGCCAAAGAGGCGAAGGAGAACCCGGAGAACCTGCATACGGCGCCCCATACGACGCCGGTGGGCAGGCTGGATGAGACCCTGGCGGCCAGGAAGCCTATACTGAGGTGGAAGAAAGAGGACAATGCCTGACAAGATAACGTTCGCCCGCCCGACCCTGACCGCGGCAGTATCGGTAACAGGACCATCGTGCGGATTAAACTGCGCCCACTGCGGCGCGAAATACCTGAAGGGGATGAGGCCGCCGGAGGAAGCACTGGCGGCCTTTCCCTCCTCCCGTCCGAGCAGCGTCCTAGTATCAGGAGGCAGCGATCCCTACGGGAGGGTGCCGGTGGATGGCTGGACCGGCAAGATCAAGGCCGCGGCGCCGGGGACCAAGGTGAACTGCCACACCGGGATACTGGATGAGGCCCGGGCCGCCGGGCTGGCCGGTTCCGTAGACGTGGTCTCTTACGACTACGTATCCGACAAAAGGGTAGTATCCGAAGTCTACGGGTCTCTTTCCGGCCCCGAGGACTATGTGGAAAGCTTCGTAATCGCATCGCGCAATTTCCCCACCGTCCCCCACATAACCGTGGGCCTTCTGGGGCCCGCTGAGGAACCCGCGCTCTCCTTGAGGAGCCTTGCCGAGATAAAAGGCCTCGCCGACGAGGGCAGGATCCCGAAGCCGCCGGCTATAGTCGTGATCGTCTTCAGGCCTACGCCGGGTACCAGGATGGAAAGCGTGAAGCCTCCGGCGGTCGATTCCGTCATCGAGGTGCTGAAGGCCGCCAAGGCCACGTTCCCCGGATCGCCGGTCAGCCTGGGCTGTATGAGGCCCGCCGGGCGGTACAGGGACGAGCTCGACTCGAAGGCCGTGGAGGCCGGCGTCGACATAATCGTCATGCCGTCAAGAAAAGCGAGGAAGCTGGCCCTGGACATGGGGCTAAGCATAATCGAGGCCGACGAGTGCTGCGTCTTTTCGGCTTTGGAAGGAGGCGTTCGCCATGGCAGATGACACCGCAAGGAAGCTGAGGTTCAGGCCCTCGGCGGGCACCATGGCGGCACTCGGCCTGAAGGAGATCAAATCCGATTCGCCTCCTACGACCGCATACATAATGCTCGGGGAGAAGTGCGTAAGGGACTGCTCCTTCTGCGCCCAGGCGGCGCACAGCACTTCAGGCGCGGGCAGGCTGTCGAGGGTCACATGGCCCGAGGCCGACGAGGACGCGCTGTTGGAGTCGCTGGGAAAAGCGACCGCGGACGGGTCGATCAGGAGGGTCTGCATCCAGACCGTGGGCGGAAGGGGCGCCTTGGACGTTGTTTGCGAGGCCGTGGCGAAGCTTAGGGCCGTATGCGGACCGGGCACTGCCTTTTCAGTATCGTTCAGCGCCACCGCCGGCCTGGACGACATAGGAAGGATATTGGCCTCCGGCGCAGACAGGGTCGCTCTGGCCATAGACGCCTGCAACCCGGAGCTTCACAAGAAGATCAAGAAGGCCGACATGGCCGCATCGCGCGCCCTGATCAAGAGGGCTGCCCTATCCTTTCCCGGCCGCATCTCGACGCACCTCATAGCGGGCATGGGAGAGACCGAGGAGGAGCTTCTGCGCCTGGCGTCGTCCTTGAAGGAGGAGGGCGTCGGACTGGGCCTTTTCGCGTTCACTCCCCTTAGGGGCACGGCGATGGAAAACTACCCCGTACCCGAGATGGCCTCGTACAGGAGGGTCCAGCTGGCTTTCTGGATGATAAAGAAAGGTCTGCTCAAAGAGGGCATGATGAGCTTTGACGGTTCCGGAAGGCTCAGCTATATCGGCATCTCCAGGTCCGAGGTGGAAAGGCTTGCGCTCGAAGGCGAACCCTTCAGGACCTCAGGCTGCGAGTGGTGCAACAGGCCGTACTACAATGAAAGGCCCGGGACCGAGCTGTACAACTATCCGGGGCCGTTAAGCGGCGAGGAGGCGGCGATGGCGTTCGCCAAGGCCGTTAAAGGACTTGTCTTCGCCGGTGAGGAGGGTCGCTGATGCAGGGCTGGAGGTTGATAGTATCCCCGGCGGCAGACGGGGCGTGGAACATGGCCGTCGACGAGGCGCTGCTGGAATCGGTCCAGGCCGGGGCCTGTCCCCCTACGCTCAGGTTCTTCACGTGGGACCCGGCGTGCCTGTCCCTGGGCTTCAACCAGAAGGCATCGGAATCGTGCGACATGGATGCGTTAAGAAGGCGCGGCTACACGATGGTCAGGCGGCGCACCGGGGGCCGGGCGGTCCTGCACGACGACGAGCTCACGTACAGCGTGATTGCGGATTCGATGCTTTTTGGCGGAGGGTCCGTGCTGGACATATACATGATGATAAGCGGTGCTCTGGCCGACGGGCTCAAGGCGTTCGGGGTGGCCGCGGACCTGGTCCCCGCATATTCCGACAAGGGCAAGGAGAAGACGGCCGCCTGCTTCGACGTACCATCGAGCTTCGAAGTGGCCTGGAAGGGCAGGAAGATAATCGGCAGCGCCCAGTTCAGGTCGGGAAGGTATTTCCTGCAGCACGGCTCTATACTCATGTCGGCTGACATAGACGCCCTGCTGGAGTCGTGTGCTCTGCCGCTTGTCATGAAGGACAGGCTTGCCGGGGGCATCGCCACCGTAGGCGAGGCGCTCGGAAGGCGCGTCGGAAGGTACGAGCTGGTGCCCTACATCACCGGGCAGTTCGAGCAGCTCGTGGGCTCCGGTCTGCTAGAGGAGGGCCTTACCGCATCCGAGGAGGCACGGGCCAAGGAGCTTCTGGGAAAATATAGCAGCGACGGGTGGAACCTCCTGAAATAGGTCGTGAAAGGGGCGGTCCTTCGTGGTCAGGATAGGCAGGGAGCATTTCATCACCCGCTTCGGCCCGGACATCAAGGCAGTGGAAGAGGTGGAACCGGGCGCCACGGTAGTATTCGAGACCCACGACTGCTGGCACGGCCAGCTGAAATCCGAATGCCAGGAGATAGAGAGGCTCGATTTTACGGCGATGAACCCGGCGACCGGACCGTTAGGGGTCAAAGGGGCCAGGCCTGGGGACGTGCTGTCGGTCAAGGTGCTTTCGATACGCACGGGGGAGACCGGCGCGGTGAGCGTGATGCCAGGAGACGGAGTCCTCAAGCAGATGGTCGAAAGATCCGCGACCAGGATCCTTACCATCAAGGACGGTCGCGTGGCATTCGGCGACATCGTGCTTAGTTCGGTACCGATGATCGGAGTGATGGGCGTGGCCGCCTCCTGTGACGAGGAAGGGGACGTTTCGACCGCTACGCCGGGCCGCCATGGGGGGAACATGGACACGAAGGACGTCCGGGAGGGCGTGACCGTCTACTTTCCAGTGAACCAGGACGGCGCGATGCTGGCCATGGGCGATGTCCACGCCGTTATGGGGGACGGAGAAGTCTGCGTGACCGGGTGCGAGACGGAGGCCGAGGTCGAAGTGCTGGTCGACGTGGCCCGGGGTATCGGATTGGACTGGCCCGCCATAGACGACGGGGAATCCTTCATGATAGTCGCTTCAGCGGAAGACCTAGACAAGGCCGCCGAGCAGGCCACAGCCGCGGCCGTCTCTCTCATCTCCAGGACCCAGGGTCTTTCCTGGCAGGAATCCTACATGCTCGCAAGCCTTGCGGTGGACCTTAGGATCAGCCAATGCGTGGACCCCAAGAAGACCATAAGAGCGGTCATCCCGCACACCGTCTTGAAGCATCCCATAGGCCTTTAGGAGGTCCTCACCATGGACGCTGGACATGAGGCGGTAAGAATAGAAGCTCTCACAAAGGAGGCGCTCGCCCCTTTCCTGGACTTCTGCAGGGCGTATCGTGACGGGCTTGATGATTCCTTTCTTTCCGAAGGCGACCTTCTAAAGTTCGAACCCGGCCCTGCGGATCCGACCTTCGTCGCCATAGGGGCTGGCCATGGGATCATCGGTGCCGCATCCCTTATCCTTGGCGGCATAATCAAACCTTCAGGCAGGGCGCGCTTGAGGATCCTCTATTCGCTATATGACGATCCCCTCCTGTACGGGAGGCTATTAAGCCAGATAATGGAAACCGCAAAGGGCCTGACCTCTATCTACGTCTTCATACCGGATGACAACTCCAAGGTCACAGCCGCGGTAGAACGGCTGGGTTTCGTCCTTGAGCGCACGGCATACAGCATGGCAAGGAAAGCCTGCGACGTCTTGCCGTACATTCTTCCTCACGGCTTCTCCATAAGGCCGTTCGCAGGCGGCCTTGACGAGCGAGCCTGGTGCGAGGTCAGGAACAGAGCCTTCGCCTCGCTCAAGGGGAATGATGCGCCGTTGGCGCAGGAGGATGTCGCAAGGATGGCCGAGGCCGACGGGACCGATGGACGCATGCTGATGCTCCTTGACGGCACAAGGCCGGTGGGGGTTGTAAGGGGCGCGTTCGAAGAATTAAAGGGAACCCTCGTATTCGATATAGGGCCGCTGGCGGTGCTCCCCGGATACCAGGGGAAGGGCCTCGGCAGGGCGTTGCTTCGAGCCATACTGGCATACGCAGGCGAAAGGCGGACGGACGCGGTCCTGAGTGTCGATTCTACGAACGAATCCGCGCTCAGGCTCTATTCTGAAGAAGGCTTTAAAAAAGTGAAGGGGTTCGCATGCTACGTTCTCGCACTGTGAACCCCTTCAGCCTATTAATTTGCGTCCTGCCTTATCAGTCGACCGTGAACCTTGCCAGTCTGCCGGACGAGGATACGAATACGTACCAACCGCCAGAAACGGCCAAGGCGTCCTTGCCGATCCACGAAGCCTTGTACTCGGCGGTAACGGCCAGTCCCTTGTCTATGATGGCGGCTATGCCATCGCCGGTCATGAACAGACCGTTTCCGCTCGTCCCGACAGGCTGGGACAGGACTTTGAACGGAGCGGGCGCCGAAGCCGATACCTTGCCGTCCTTGGCCGCCCTGCTCACGATGTTCGAGCCACCTTTTTCTATTAGCACCAGGCCGCATTCAGCATCATACGCAAGGTATTGGGGCATCTCGATCGTGACCGACCACAAGACCGAGTTGCCGCTCATCCCGTCCCACATAACGAGCCTCTTGTAATCGGCTGCCGCGGCTATCCTGTTCGAGGACACCACGGCTATGGCGGTTATGTTGAATGGCCATATGTGGTTACAGTCGTAGTTCGTATCGCCGTACTTCACGCTGGCTATCGAAAGGTAGTCCAGCGGCTCCATATCGCTGTATATGCCGTAGACCTGCCCTAGCACCAGCAGGTTGTCGCCGCCCAGGTAAGTCAGGGACCTCACGGGTCCCAGGGCTATGGGTATTCAAGTATCGCATCCCGTGGCCGGGTCGTACAGCCACAGGAACTTACCTGCGCTGCTTATGAGTACGGCGCCCCTTTCCGAGGCGACCGCGATCCTGCCGTCGGGCAGCGGTTCCATGGACCTGACCTTCTGCTCCCATACGTACGTCCAGGACAGCTTGCCGGCAGGGCTGATTCTGGATATGCGCCTGCCTTGCGAAACCCATGCCCCGCCCGCGCCGTCTCCTGCGATCGAAGTGACGGCTTCCTTACCGGGATCCCATCTCCATACGGTCGAGCCGTCCTTTGAGATCCTGACTAGCGCGCCGCCTACCATGGCGAGCGCCCCTCCGTCGCCGGTCAAAGCAGGCCGCACTGTAGAGACGCCTTCGATCACCCAGTCGGGTACCAGGTCCGTCTTGCCGGCGATGACCGGACCCGCCAGGACCAGAAAAAACAGGGACACGGAAATAGCTGCCGCTATCTTGATTCTGTCCCTTGCTCCGATGAACATTTCCCCTTCCCCCATCTTCCATCCTCGGACATCAGCTTAGGTCCATCCTCCCAGCGGTCTAAGGACCGCCTAAGAACATGTTACATCTACATCGGCCCGGCGTCTAAGGGAAGCCTCGCGCCCGGTGCATCATGCCTATAGCAAGACAGGATCGCCCTCATAGCTTACCTGTATCTTCCTGAAATATACGTCCGTGCTCGTGTCGGCATCCGTTAGGAAGCTCACATAACTTACCGCCGGCTTGAAATACAGCGCAGTGAAGCTGGAGATCAGCGATCCGTTCAGAGTGATCCTTATGGCATCGCCCTTCCTGGAAAGCCTGAAGACATTATCGCCGTTCTTGAATCCGGGTATAGGCTTCCTGGTCTCCACGTCCCTGTATTCCAAACCTTCACCGTCCTCGTGCACGAGGACCTCTTCGTTGGCCTCGTCGCCGGCCATGTCGAATTCGCAGGTAATATAATGCTCCGGGTAGTCGCTTTCGCTGTCTCCCACCCAGATCCTGAAGTTCGCCGTATTGGAGATGTCGACATCCATCCACATGTACAGCGTAAGCGTAAAGTCGGAAGTAAACCCTATGGGGGACGTCACGTTGTACTCCCTAATGGTGAGCCCCGAACCCGGAGGCTCGTTCAGGTTCCATGCGGAGGATCCGCCCCAGTCAGCCAAATCGGCGGGCAGAGCCTTAGTGAAATCGACCGTCCATGTCTTCTGGCATCCTGACAGGACCAGTGCAGACAGAAGTACCGCCATCGCCATGTATATGCGAAGCGTTTTCATTACAGCACCTCCTCATCTAGAGCATCAATTAGTTCTTCAATGCTCAAAGAAGGATTCCTTTAATCTTTGAATATTATCTATTTTGTACTATCTGCTCGACTTACTGGCCCATGGCACATGGATGCAGCCTCCTAACGCATGAAGGCAGCCTTTCGGCTGCCCTCGCGATGCGTTTTTAGGAAAAGGGGTCTGGTCCTATCCGCCTATATGCCCGTTGCCGGTTTGAACTCAATCCTCACGCTGCCCTGCGCCTTCTCGCCCACGATGGAAACGACGTACTCGCCCGTCTTGGGCACCCTAATCGTGAAGTTCGTAGTGATGCTGCAATCACCGGAGTAGATCTCCTGACCGGCAGTCGAGGTCAAAGACAGCTTGATGCTGCCCTTTATCCTCGTTATGTCGACCTTCAGCTCGTCGCCCTCCTGGAACGACAGGACCTGCGTCCTTTCGCCGTTCAGCATCTCGAAGTCGATCTGGTATGAGCTGTCATCGACCTTCCTGCTGCCGGAGAATATCTCCTCGTCGCAGCCGCCAAGGCATAATGCCAGCAACAGAATGGATAATATCACCGTTGCCTTTTTCATAGGCAACACCTCCAATATGTGTGAAAATTTCGTTTTTTGAACATATTAGCAGATTGTACCTTAGCGGATAATACCTGTCAACAGCTCAATAACTAGATTTTTCTCAGTGGGGGTTCGGATGGCACTGGAAATGGTGTCGCATCGCAGTTAGTGCCCATCCGGGGATTATCGAAGAAAAATAAAAAATACCCGTCTAAGATCACGGGTATTTAGTCGTTCTTTCGCGATACGTTAATCCGTCGGCATCAAGCGCCTCAGTCGGTGAACATGATGTCGCAGGCTTCGACGAAGCCGAGCTTCCTTACGAGTGAGAGGGACTTTTCGTTGTCCTTGGACACATGTACCATCGGGACTCTGCCCATAGCCCTCAGGCTCTTGATAAGGCTGAGCGTTATCTCCATCGCTATGCCCTGTCTTCTGTACTCGGGCAGGACCATCATGAAGCCCATTGCGAAATCGCCGTGCGTCATCGCCCAGCCGATGAGCCTCCCCTCCTTGAAGATACCGTAAGATGGTCCGCCAAGTATCCTCTCGGTGACATAGTCGATCCCGAAAAGCACATCATCTCCGTAGGCGTCATAGATTGCCTTCGCATGCTCTTTTCCGATTGGTACAGCTTCACCCTTGGGTTCAGGCACTTCGGTCCCGTCCGGTAGATAGAGCACCCTGTACCGCCTTACGCTCGCCGGTTCCTTTGTACCTAGGGCCGCCTTAAGGCTCCAGTCGAAGGCGGGACATATGTCCACGCACCTGATACCTTCGAAGATGCCCCCGAGCAGCTTCGCCTGCTTCTCGTCCCTAGAGGACAGCGCGCCCCATCTCTCCTCCTTGAACCCGAAGACCGCAGCGCAGGAAGAGCCGCATATCGCGGCTCTTTCTACGTTGAATCTACCAATATGTTCTAAGAATCCCGCGTTGGTTATCCTGTCCAGGCCCAGCAGGGCTTTGAGCTCATCAGCGGATGCTTCCATGACCTTTGGCAAAATGTCACTTCCCCGTCATTATCGCCCTTGCGGCCTTTATGGTGTTGTGCATGAGCATCGTTATGGTCATCGGGCCGACCCCTCCCGGAACCGGAGTGATCCAGCCGGCGATTTCCTTCGCGGCGTCGAAGTCCACGTCCCCTACGAGCTTCTTCGAGCCCTCCACCTTGTTGGTGCCGACGTCTATTACGACCGCCCCTGGCTTTATCCATTCACCCTTGATCATCTTCGCCTTGCCTACCGCGGCCACGAGCACATCCGCCATCTTGCACATCTCGGCCAAGTCCTTCGTCCTAGAGTGGCAGATGGTGACGGTCGCGTGCTTCTCCAGAAGCAGCACCGCCACGGGTTTGCCCACGATGTTGCTCCTGCCGACGACCACTGCGTGCTTGCCGGTCAGATCCACGCCGCTCCTCTTGATGAGCTCCATTATGCCGGCGGGAGTGCACGACTTGAGGCAAGGCCTGCCTATGAGCAGGTTCCCGATGTTCACGGGGTGGAAGCCGTCAACGTCCTTCATGGGATCGATGGTGCTGATCACAGCATCGGCGTCCATGTGCTTGGGAAGTGGCAGCTGCACCAGGATCCCGTCGATCTTGGGATCGAGGTTCAGCCTCTTTACGAGGCTCTCCAGCTCGGCCTGCGTGGTCTGCTCGGGCAGGGCGTGCTCCTCGGAGTACATGCCCAGCTCGGCGCATCCCTTCTTCTTGCTGTTGACGTATGTCCTGCTGGCAGGGTCCTCGCCGACGATTACCACGGCAAGGCCGGGCTCTCTTCCGAATTCCTTCTTGAACTCGTCCACCTCTAGCTTGAGCCCTTCTCTGATCTCGGCTGCGACGGCTTTGCCGTCGATGATTGTCGCGGTCATGAGACTACCTCCTACTGCTGATTATATCCTTCACAAGTTCCTTGAAACGCCTGCCGCGCTCCTCGAAGTTGTTGAACATGTCATAGCTTGCGCATGCCGGCGACATGAGCACGACGTCCCCGGCCACGGCAGCTGCATCAGCCATCTTCACGGCCTCGTCGAAAGTGGCCGCCCTTTCCATAACGGGCGCTGCCGCGTTCATCCTCGCAGCCGCCGCCTTGAAGGCTTCCTCTATCTTGGGGGCGGTGATGCCCAGAGTAACGAGGTGTTTGACCTTTCCCAGCGCCAGCTCCGCCATCGAATCGAATGGGAGGTGCTTGTCGTAGCCGCCCGCGATGAGCACGATGGGCATCTCCATCGCGTCCAGCGCCGCCATGGTCCTGGCCGGGCTGGTGGCTATCGAATCGTTTACATATAATATCCCGGCGGCTTCGCCCGCCGTCTCGAGCCTGTGCTCCACTCCCTCGAACTTCCTCACCGCCGACAGCATGTCCCTTGCTTCGGCCCCGCAGACGGATGAGATCGCCATCGCAGCGAGGACGTTCCTCACGTTGTGGATGCCCGGTATCTTGATGTCCTTCCTGGACATGACCGTCTCATCGGCCTTGCCGGGCGATCTTAGGCACAGCTCCCCGCCTCTTAGGAAAGCCCCCGCGTCGACCGGCCCTTCAGCCGAGAACCAGATGATGGATCCCTTGGCCGCGGACTTGAGGGACGCCGCGTTCTGATCGTCCGCCCCCAGCACCGCGAAGTCGGCCTTTTTCTGGTAGGACAGGATGTTGCACTTCGACGCTATATAATCTTCCATGTTGGGGTGCACGTCTAGATGGTTCGGGGTGATGTTCAGGACCGCCGCGACGTCCGGGCTGGTATTTAAGAACTTCAGCTGGAAGCTGGACATCTCAAGGACCACGAAATCGTCGGCGCACGTATCCAGCACGTCTTCCACCAGGGGTTGGCCGATGTTGCCGCCTACTAGTACGTTGCCCCTGCCGCGCCTTCTGCAGGCCTCCTCGAGGATTAGCCCGGTTAAAGTCGTCGTTGTGGTCTTGCCGGAGCTGCCGGTGATCCCTATGACCGGGCATTCGGCCAGCCGCATCGTGAGCTCTATCTCATAGCCGAACTTCACGCCTTCTGCCTTGGCCGTAAGGAAATCTGGTCTGTTCGGATTGATCCCGGGAGAAGGGAAGACGTAGTCGAAGCTGTCTATCCCCTCGAAGGCATCGGAACCGGCCCTCAGCTCGTACACGGTGCCCGCTAGCTTCTCGGTCTGGGCCTTTAGTTCATCCGCCGGCTTCCTGTCGAACACGGTTATCCTAGCGCCCGCCCTGGAAAGCACCCTTATGAGCGGCACGCTCGTCCTCGCAAGGCCGGTCACCGCTATGTGGGCGCCGTTATAGGCGCTTAATATCTCGTTTTGTCTTCTGCTGGACATTCATTCCTCCGTAAGTCCCGTTGACCGCCTGACGGTCATTTTACGCCCCTGGCCGCGACGAAGGTCCTCACCACGTTCTCGGCCGCGTCGGCAAGTAGCGAGGGCGCCTCCTTGAGCGAAGTCTCCAGTGTGATGGGGGCGTTGGGGATCGCGAACAGCGCGTCCGCTCCTACCCCGTACATGTCCCTGGCCCCCGTCGCAAGGGCCCCGCTGATAAGTATAACAGGAATGTCGTGCAGCTTCGCCGCCCTGGCGACGCCCATCGGGGTTTTCCCGAACTTGGTCTGGAAGTCCGTCCTTCCCTCGCCGGTTATGACGAGGTCGGCGCCGAAGCACTTCTCCACGAGGCGGGTGGCTTCCACGACTATCTCCGCCCCGCGCCTGAGCTTCGCGCCGCAGAAAGCTACCAGCCCGGCCCCGAGCCCGCCGGCGGCACCGGCGCCGGGTATGTCGTTTACATCTATTCCCAGCTGCTCTTTTATCACCCTCGCATAGTTAGCCAGCGCCGCGTCCAGGAACTCGACGTCCGCAGGCGTAGCCCCTTTCTGGGGCCCGTAAACCGCGGACGCGCCCCTCGGGCCGGTGAGCGGATTGTCAACGTCGCAGGCGACTACGAATTCGGTCCTGGCTACCCTAGAATCCATCCCCGATATGTCTATCCTGTACAGGTCTGCAAGTGCCCCGCCTCCGGGCGATGCGAGGGATTTCCCATCCCTGTCGAGGAACTTCGCTCCGAGTGCTTCGGCCATCCCCCTGCCGCCGTCGTTGGTGGCAGATCCGCCTATGCCCATGATCACCCTTGTACAGCCCTCGTTTAAAGCCGCGGTTATAAGATCGCCCGTCCCGCGCGTGCTGGCGGTCCTTGGACTCCTCTCCCCCATCCTTAGCAGCGGCAGCCCCGATGCGGCGGCCATCTCGATCACGGCGGTCTTCCCTCCGCCCATGATCCCGTAGAACGACTTTATCTTCCTGCCGAGAGGATCGTAAACCGTCACTTCCATGATTTTACCGCCGGACGCGTCGACCAACGACTGCACTGTACCTTCACCACCGTCGGCCATCGGCACCTTCACTATCTCGGCTCCAGGCAGGAACCTCCTGATGCCCGTCTCGAGCGCGTTGCATACCTGCACCGCCGTCAAGCAGCCCTTGTATGAATCGGGGGCCAGAACTATCTTCATCGCTAAACACCTCCGTAGTCTTTACCTCTAAGATATGCCCAGGCCAACATCGTCAGCCGTTCCTTCGTGTTCAGCTCGGGAGAATCAAGCACGTCAAGGAGAAGCTTGTTCATCAGCGCCTTGACCTTCGGACCTGCCGACCCGGTGAGCTTCACCAGGTCGGTACCGCCTATCATGAGCTGTTCCTTCGACAGAGGCGGCCTGGCCTCAAGGACCTGCCGCACCAGCTGCCGCTCCTTAGCCCAATCCGGGCGTTTCCTTATATTCCTATCATACCAGGACCTGAGCTCGAGTCCGTCCTCGACGTCCTCCCATCCCAGCAAAGCCGCCCATCTTCTGACCGAGGGCCCGTCCGATAGCCTGTAGCCCTCGAACAATCCTTCCGTCAGCCTGGCTATGTGCGTCCTTGCGCCCCTCGACATCCTCAGCTCCTCCGCCCTGGCCTTCGAGTTCTCGTCCACTCGGTGCGGACCGGTCGTATCCCCGCACGCGAAGAGCGCCGCAAGCCTTAGCAGCGGCTTTGCCGGCAGCTCGTCCATGTACCGGGCGGCCTGCGCCATGCCCCTCGGATCGAGGTCCGGGAAGAGCCTTACGGCAAGGCCGGTTGAAACGAAATGCGAAAGGGCGGCCCCGGCGCATTTCCCGGCAATCATCCTGCCAAGCTCAGCGGCCTTCCTCTCGGCGGACACCTTGGCGATGCCTCCCGCCTGGCCCTTCATCGCCCTTAGGGCCTCCTCGTCCACTTTGAAGCACAATATGGAGGCGAATCTCAAGGCCCTCATCATCCTGAGCGCGTCCTCGGAGAACCTTGCGTGCGGATCCCCCACGGCTCTGATGATCCTCGCCCCGATGTCGTCAGTGCCACCGAAAGGATCCACCAATACATCGTCATAGGGGTCCCACGCCATCGCGTTTACGGTGAAGTCCCGCCTGGACAGGTCGTTCTCGACGGACGGCAGGAACGAGACGTCGTCCGGCCTCCTCAGGTCGCTGTACTTGCCTTCCCGCCTGAACGTAGTGATGTCGACCTTACCATCGTCGAAGACCGCCATTATCGAACCGTGCTTCTCTCCTTGGGGGGAATTCCTGGGGAACAGCTCCTTCACCCTTGCGGGCATCGCCGAGGTGGCCACGTCCCAGTCATCCGCGGCGCCTGTGAGCAGCAGGTCGCGCACGGCCCCGCCCACGACGTATGCGAGATGCCCGTCCTGCCTTAGCAGGCTGAGCACCTTCCTCACCCTTACGGGCAGGTCTTCCGGTCCCGGAAGCTGTCTTAGGCCCTCCGTTCCGTGGGGCATGGACCCTCCCCCCTGCGACGGTACCGTCCGCGCTGGAGTATAATTGTATTAGTAGGTTACGGGAACAACCCGTATTTTCCTGTCGTTATTCTGAACTGAATGGAGTTTCTAGTCAATCAAGGCAGTCCTGCTGCCTGCGAACGATGGAGGATAAGCGATGTTGCAGCTTCTTGCCGAGCGAACGCTAGCTACGGCGGCCGGCGGGATGTCCAGGGTCGGTGAGTTCGAGGAGTTGATGCGCAAGCATCAGACATCGGTGTACAACGCGGCCCTTAGGATGACGGGCAACGCCGAGGACGCGAAAGACCTCGCCCAGGATGCTTTCGTGCGCGCATACCGCGCGTTTGATAGCTATAAGAAGGATACGGCGTTCGATAAATGGCTATACAGGATAGTGACCAACCTCTTCATAGACGAGGTGCGCAAGAGGAAGAGACGGCCGGAGACCGAGTCGTACGACGCGCCTGTGCGCACGAACGAAGGGACTATGCAAAGGGAACTGCCGGACTATGAGGCGGACCCTCTGGTGGTTCTCGACAAGGCCTCCGTCGACAGCAGGGTGTCGGCCGCGCTCAAGGCGCTGCAGCCGGAGTTCCGCATGGTGGTCATACTCTGTGACATAGAAGGGTACTCATACGAGGAGATAGCCCAGATAATGGGAACCTCGATCGGTACCGTACGCAGCAGGCTCCATAGGGCGAGGAAGGCCTTGAGGGAGTCTCTCATCCCGCATATGCAACCCCAAAGGAGGAACAACGAGCATGACCTGCAATAAATATGAAAGGCTGCTCTCAGCATATCTCGACAGGGAACTGACCCCCGAAGAGACCGCGATGGTGAAAAGGCACATCATAGGCTGCGCAGAGTGCGCCGCCGTCCTCGAGGAATACGAGAGGGTCAAGTGCACGCTCGAGGAGCTGGAGCTGGTGGACGTACCGGATGGCCTGTTCGATATGGGCATAATCAGGGCGCGGGCCCTGACGATGGCGATGGAGGAGGCGGATACGGCAGCCGGGGAAAGACGGTACGGTTTCTTCTCCTTCATAGGGAAGGCGCTCGTCCCCGCAGCTTTGGTGGGCACGCTCATCGCCATCCCGATCCTCCAGTTCGTCTTCAGGGTGGACATCACAGGCGCCATAGCCGGCCTGCTCAGGAAGGAAGAGACGATCGGCGTGGCGGATTCGGGGATCGAGGTCGTCGTCCCCGAGCTAAACCCGTACGGGTACGGGAGCGTGCAGATCACGGAAGCCGCTACTTCTTCCGGCGGTACTTACGGCTGGCTTACCGTCGGTGCTTCTTCTTCCGGCTCCGATCTGATTCTCAAGATAGAAGACCCAAGGCTTTCGCGCTACGTGCAGACCTTCGAGGGCACGGGCGTCACGGCGAGCCAGGCTACATATACGAGGAATTGGTGACATTCTAGATTATCAGGAGTGATACCATGTCAGGAAAGACCGGCGCATATAGGATAGTATCGTTCATCGTCATCCTCGCGTGCCTTTTTGCGGTGGGGATGGTCCTCTATGACGGATGGGATAAATGGATGCCGCGCAAGGTGTCCGAGGAGACGGCAGGCTCTTTAGGTTCAACAGGCGCAAGCTCGTCCAGCGGGACGGAGGACCAGTCAGGGGCGGCCGTACCTCAGGGGACCGGTAACTACGCTGCCGCACTGCCTCCGATAGCGGACGTGGCAGAGGCCGTAAGCCCAGCCGTCGTGAGGATCGATGTAGTGAAGAAAGTGAGCTCCTCACAGGGAGGACAAGGTTCCCTTTTCGATGACTTCTTCGGAGGGAGCGGGAATTACGAGTACGAGCAGCCCGGCTCCGGTTCCGGTTTCGTCATCAGCCAGGACGGTTACATAGTGACCAACCACCACGTGATAGAGGGAGCCAACAGCATCAAGGTCACGCTGCTCGACGGCAGGACCTTCGATGCCAAGCTGATAGGAAGCTATGCCGCATTCGACGTGGCGGTGGTGAAGGTCGAAGCGACGGGGCTGCCTTATGCCATTCTCGGCAGTTCAGGGGATTTAAGACCCGGCGAATGGGTCGTCGCGATAGGCAACCCTCATGGTTTTGAGCACACCGTGACTGTCGGCATCGTCAGCGCGCTGGATAGGAACCTGGCCGGGGTAGAAGGCGCCGAGGACATCTCACAGGCCGAGATGATCCAGACCGACGCCGCCATCAACTCAGGCAACAGCGGAGGGCCCCTAATCGACATGAACGGGCATGTGGTTGGCATAAACACCGCCATTATACCCTACGCCCAGGGCATCAGCTTCGCGATATCGATCGACAGCGTTAAGGACGTCATATCGCAGCTCAGGTCCCAGGGCAAGTATTCTAGGCCCTGGCTGGGAATCTGGTACTATTCGCTGAACCCTGACGCTGCCACGCAGCTTGGCGTCAAGGAGACGAGCGGAATCTACGTGGCGGACATCGCACAGGGCGGTCCGGCCGAGAAAGCCGGCATGAAGAAGGGTGACGTCATAAAGACCTTCGAAGGCAGGACGGTTGATTCGAAGTTCAACCTCAGCCAGGAAGTTGTGGCGCTGAAGATAGGCGCTAAGGTGAGACTTGGGATCGTAAGGAACGGTAAATCGATGGATCTGACGATCACCCTGGCAGAAGCGCCTTCCGACATGTAGGGAGCCTCGCTTCGGCTTGATTCAAGGACGATCAAACAAAGGCTGTCCGGACTGTCTGAATCGGTGCTAACGTGAACTAAAGAGCGTGCGCCCTGCAAGGATGCAATGCGCACGCTCTTTATCGTCCCTTTATGCCGGCATATCGTAGTCCGGCTTAATCCCCTGATCTTATGTAGCCAGCCGAGACTATGAGTTTCAAGGCCACCTCCACGCTCATGTCCACTTCATAGACGCTTTCCTCGGGTACGAGCACCAGCCAGCCTGTCGTAGGGTTGGGCGTGGAGACCACGAAGACGGAGACCAGCTTCTTTCCTATCTTCGACTTTATCTCCTCCCCGACGCTTCCCATGTCATCCGACGTCACGAATCCGACGCTCCATATGCCTGCTTTCGGGTATTCGATAAGCACTACCTTCTTCAGGAGGTTCTTGTCGCTGCCGGACAGCAACGCATCCGTGAGCTGCTTGATCGTGCCGTAAAGTGGCCTTATCAGCGGAAGCTTTACCACGATGGACTCGCCCCACTTCATTACCTTGTGGGCCAGCCAGTTCCTCGTCACGATCCCCGCGATTATCGTGATTATGAGCCCCGCGATGAGGCCGATCCCCGGTATCCTCCTGCCGATAAGATTGTAGATGAACGGTCCGAGGATGCCGTCGAGGAGGTTGAACGACCATATGAGCACGTAGATCGTCAAGACGATCGGAGCGAGCACCAGAAGTCCCGAGATCAGGTAATTCCTGACCCTGACGAAAAAGCCCGCAGGTTTGGACATGTTAAACACCTACTCCATAGAAAGAGTTATCTTGGGATTGCTTTTGATCGTCACCGATACCGTGCAGTATTTCTCGGTGATTTCCGCTATGCGCTCTTTGGTGCCAGGATCCAGCAACTCGGAACCTTCCAGGCTCATGCTGCAGTCTATCCTGTCGCTGTATCTTATCTTGCCGTCGACCATGTAGAGCTTCCCGTTCACGACCACCTTCTCGTAGTCGATCCTCATCTTGGATAGTACTGACTGCGCCGTTCCGGCCATGCATCCTATCAGGCCGACCAAAAGGTAGCATACCCAGTTCTCGGGGGCGTCCACCTTGCCGGTTTCGTCGTACATCTCCGTGTTGCCGTCCTTGTCGACCTTGACCGTGTACACGTAAAGGTCCTTGTTAGCCATCAGAATACCTCCGTGCTACTTCTTGGTATATGATATCCTCCCGCCCCGCAGGACTTCTGTCGCTTTCCCGGAGCGCATGAGGGCCTTCATAGCGCCGTGTATCTCATCGCCGCCGGCGAATCCGCAAAGGCCTTCCTCGATGTCCTTCAGGCTGGACGGTTTCGACAGCATGTTAAGGATTACGTCATCGATCGCCATTTTCCTTGGCGGCAGCGGGATGTCGGGCACCACCACCGTCACTCCCCTGTTCCCGAGCATTTCGCCTTTGATGTACCTCACTTTGCCCGGATATGCATCCAACAGGGCGGTCAGCGCGTCCTTGATGTCCCCGCCTACTCCAGAGGAGCCATAGCCATGGACTACTTCGAGCCTGTCGACTCCTAGGCGTACGGCTTTATTGTATTCGGATATGAACCTGTCGATGGCGTCTTTAGTCCTCATGCCGTGCAGGTCCAGCTTCATTTGCATATCCTCCTCGATCGCGGTCCGTAGGCCCTTGAAGTGCACAAAGGCCGCAAGGATCATCAGAAATCCTCCGCGGCCTGCAAACCATGGAGCCGGTGATGGGAGTTGAACCCGCGACCCGCGCATTACGAATGCGCTGCTCTACCACTGAGCTACACCGGCACCGATGCAAATTTGATTTTACCAATCAAGCGCCTTCATGTCAATTTTCGCCGGCCTGCATCTACCTAGGTGTTGGATCATTTTCGTATGCGCGTTTTGGCGACGCAACGGGTCGACCTTCGGATACACTATCATTTTAGGCGACTGGCTTACCGGATGGCCCGCTTGCAGCCCGTCATATCTGCTTAAGGCCTTGCGATCCTATCGTCATGAACATCTGCCAGGTCTTCTCGACCGCATCGTAGCTCATGTTCAACGGACCCGTGACGACGCCCTGTATGACGTCGGGCCTGTGACCGGGGATCCAGTGGCCCTGGTTATCGACGTATACTGCCAGTAGCATCACCCTTCCCAGAGCGTCCCTGTATGACAGCTGGTATCCTCCTGCCTCTATCAGCTGCCTGGAAGGCTCCGCCACAAGACCCATCATGGCCGCCCACTGTTCGATGCAGTCCTGCGCCGCAGGTACGCTATCCCAGGGATTCTTGCCGCTCTTGCCCTCTATCGGCAGCACAGGGTCCTCGATGCCGTTGAAGATTATCGTGGGGATCGGAGGGACCGACTTGGGCATCGCGGTCTTGTAGAAGCGTCCCATCATGGAGGCAAGCCCGGCGAAGCGGCCGGGGTACTTGGCCACCATGTAGAAAGCGAAATACGCGCCGTTAGAGTGTCCGGCGAGGAATATCTTGGAGCCATCGCCGCCTATCTGCACGGAGACGTCCTTTATCACCTGGTCCACGAAGGCGGCATCGTCCACGAAGACCTTCCTGTCAGTCATCTGCCCCATGTCCCAGACCCTCGGGTTCAGTATCCAGGCCCCGAACTTTGGATCCTGCGGCAGCGCATTGGGGATTATAAGCGCCGTGCCGTACTTGTCGGACGCCTCTATGAGGCCGGAGCTTTTCCGATAATCCTTGTAGCTGAGCGTGAAGCCCGGGAAGAACACGACCATCTGTCCGCCGCGCTTCCAGTTCTGCGGCAGGTACACGGCATATTCGCGGGTATATCCGCCGAAGTTCACCTTAGTCTCGGTCCATGTGCCACCCTCGGCCGCCAAGGAGCTTGGGCTCATCAACGGCACTATAACGACGGTAAGCAACATCAATGCCATAATAATTCTACGCACGGCTGACACCTCCGAAGTCCCTTTATCTAAATATGATTCTAACATCGCAAGATGGCACCGCCAACATGACATTAGAAGAACGTAATGCTTCTTCGCCGTCGACTCTTATACCATCGCGATTAAAGCAGACACATACTATCCTAGACACTTCCAGTGAGGGTTTTGTTCGGGTGACGACCGCTTTCTTTTCTCCTTGAGGATAAACCGCTTGCCATGAGGGCGGCTATTGATTATCGTCATTCCTGAAGGGATGATCCTCAGGAAGGGGTGGCAAAAGATGAATTATGTGGAAGTAGACGCGACGGGGCTGACGAAGGCGCTGGCTGTGGCCATAGTAAGGCGAGCCATGTCTGTAAGCTCAGGGAAGCCCGTGGTCGTCACGTTTGACGATGAGACCGTAAGGGAGCATATAAACTCCTTCGCCAACGGCAAACACTGGAAGACAGAGGCGAAAAACCTGCCTGACGGGAAACTGCTGCTCACGATGAGCAAATGAGATCATTCATTTTGGTACAGGATCTTACCATGAGCATAATCAGTTTGGTTTTGCCTCGTTGACCTATAGTACCTCGAAGTCGATGAACGGCAGGGCGTCTTGCCAACATTGACGCCCTGCCGCTCGATTCGTTCTACGCTGATCGCTTGATTTTGGCCTTGTTATCCGGATATCTGCCCGCTTAGCCTATACCTACTTGGTCTTAGGAGCTTTTTCCATAGGCTGAGCCGGTGCGGCAGCCTTCTCCACGACCGGTTTTACAGGCGCTGCCGCCATCACAGGTTTATGCTTAGCTTTCTGCTCTTTCTTGCTCTTGCCCATGATAACACCCCTTTTATTCTTATATTCCCTTCCTTGCCAGTTCGGCCGTGGTTTCGACCCACGCCATATATATTATAATACTAATATTTCACATTATTAATATAATATTTAGCAAATTTTGGCTCGTATCGGCCATGACCTAGAGAATTGGTATTTCGACCTGCTCATTCTCGGTCCAGACTCCATCTAGCCGGACGTATGTAAGTGGAAGGGCAAAAAATGGAGCGGATGACGGGATTCGAACCCGCGACTCATGGCTTGGGAAGCCATTGCCCTACCACTGGGCTACATCCGCTCTGCAAAGCATATTATAGAACTTAGGGAAGCCTTCTGCAATAAACAACAACCTCAAGGCATGTTCTAGCTAAGGTACCTTCCTGTGTGCACAGGTTGCGCCGGCATATCCCCCTAGCCTTCAAGGGATCCGATTCCCATACCTTCAGTAACCCGCGACCTACCTCAGTTCCTCGAAGACATCCTTACCCTGCGCCCAATTCCTCAGGTTCCTCAGCCTCGCCCCCGAATCTCCGTGCTCGGGGTCACTGAACAGGTCCAGCAGCCTCTGGCACGGGACCTCGGGGCAGAAGCCACAGTGCTCGAATCCATGCTCGATGCAGCACCTTGCCTTGTCACATACGCCCCAGAACATGTTCGAAGCGCAGGCCCGGCACCCTTTGCAGCCTACCCTGTCCTTCCATTCGCATGTGCCGCAATATGCCCCGCACATCGCTTTAAGCATATTATCCATCAGGATTATCCCTCCATATTATTCGCTTACCCTATATCTAGTACAATCAAGCGCCTAGTCCGTAGTTTGTAATGCGATTATCATCGGATCATGTCTGTAACGTATGAAAATCACTCAGCCGTCTCATCGATGACTGAGTGAAACCTTGGCGGAAGCGACGGGAGTCGAACCCGCGATCTCCTGCGTGACAGGCAGGCATGTTTGACCACTACACCACGCCTCCGCGTAACAAAGCTATTATACATTAC
>JAKQNF010000029.1 GCA_029565935.1 Bacillota bacterium
TAGACCATCGTATAGCCGAGCGCGATGAGCGAATAAACGCTTCCTAACGCAAGGCCGTTGACTAGCTGCTGTACTACCTCGGCTATCGCCAAATTAGGCCCCAAAGGCCATCACCCCTGTCTGTGCCAGATTTGCACCGTAATAAATTTTTAGCCGGCAGGGCAGTCAAAATGCCCTGCCGGCGAGAGCCGTATTTATCCCTTATGGATTGACCATATCCCTGTATACGAACTTGCCGCCCTTGATTTCAAGGATGACGGCGCCCTTGATCGGGTTCCTGTTCTCGTCCATCGTCAGCTTGCCGGAGACTGCGCTCAGGTCCTTCGTGGCTGCCATCGCGTCGCGTATGGCTTTGGTGTCGAGCTTGCCCGCCTTCGTGATCGCATCGCCGACTATCAGGCATGCGTCATAGGTAAGGGCCGCGAATGCGTCCGGCGGGGCGCCGAAGCGCTTAACATAATTGTTGTAGAATGCCTTGGCTATCGGGTCTTCGCTTCCGGGGGCGTAGTGGTTGCTGAACATGCCGCCTTCAATCGCGGTGCCTGCGATCGGCACTAGTTCTGAAGAGTCCCAACCATCTCCGCCGAGGAATGTCGCAGTTATGCCCAATTGCCTGGCCTGCCTAACCTGGAGGCCGACCGAGTTGTAATAGTCGGGCAGGAACAAGACGTCTGGTTTCGCGCTCCTTATCCTTGTCAACTGCGCGGAGAAGTCGGACTCGCCGACGCCGTAGGTCTCAGAGGCCACTACCTTGCCGCCGAGGGCTTCGAAAGCCTTCTTGAAGTTCTCGGCAAGGCCCTTCGTGTAGTCGTTGCCAAGGTCGTATAGCATCGCTGCGTTCTTGGCCTTGAGATTGTTGAATGCGTACTTCGCCATCACCGTGCCCTGGAACGGGTCTATGAAGCAAGCACGGAAGATGTAGTCGCCCACCTTGGTCACCAGCTCGTTCGTCGAGGTAGGCGAGATCATCGGTATCTTCGCGGTCTGTGCGATCGGAGCGCCTGCCAGCGTGCATTTCGATGCCACTGAGCCGACGATGGCGTGTACCTTCTGCGAGACCAGCTTGGAAACTACGTTCGCCGACTCGGCCGGGATGTTCCTGTCATCCAGGATGATGAGCGTCACCTTGCCACCGAGCAAACCTCCTTTCGCGTTTACCTCTTCCTGCCATAGCTGAGCTCCGTTCCTGACGGATTCGCCGAATGTAGCGACATCACCGGTAAGCGGGGTGACTACGCCAATCCTTACTTCTTCGGCTGCGAAAGCGGTCGCTGCCAACACGGCAGACAGCAATAGAACAACAATCGCCACTCGTTTGAGCATAATCTGTGTGCCCTCCTAACATTAATAGTAGCTAGATCGGTTTTCTCTTTTTGCTGTCGTCTGGCAATTTGGCATGAAGGGCCGCCTTTGGAGCATATGCGCTGGTGATGCCAGCATCGTGGTTCTCTAGCGCGTGACCAGCGATATCCGAGACGGCTTGTCAAAGATGTATAAGATAGATATTTAACTACTTGTATGACAAATCCTTCATATACCATATTGTATACAATAACCAACTGCCAGATTTCGGTACTAAATATATGTGGAATAGTTCAGCTGATAGAATTAACTCCCAGCCATGATGCCTTTTCATCCTGATCGTCCTTGGCGGGTTCCTTGTCGGTGTTTAGGAGGGTCCGTATCTTTTATCTGGTTTTAGGTAAAATACTAGCCGGCGGCATGTACGCCACGCTGCCGGCATAGCGCTAAAGACCTTGTACGGCTGGTTTTTACGGGTTGACCGTATCCCTATAGACGAATCTGCCGCCCTTGACTTCGAGTATGACCGCGCCCTTGATGGGGTTCCTGTTGGCGTCGAAGGTGAGCACGCCCGATACTGCATGCAGGTCCTTCGTGGTCGCGATGGCGTCGCGTATCGCGGTCTTGTCAAGCTTGCCGGCCTTCGTGATCGCGTTGCCGATGATGATGAACGCATCATAGGCGAGCGCCGCGAGCGCGTCCGGGGCAGAACCGAAGCGCTTCATGTAATTGGCGTAGAATGCCTGAGCAACAGGCTCACTGCTGCCTGGGGCGTAGTGGTTGCTGAACATGCCGCCTTCAATAGCAGTGCCTGCGATCGGCACCAGTTCAGAGGAGTCCCAACCATCGCCGCCCAAGAACGTGGCGGTGATGCCCAGCTGCCTGGCCTGCCTTACTTGGAGCCCAACCGAGTTATAGTAGTCGGGCAGGAACAGCACGTCCGGCTTTTGGACTCTGATGTTGGTCAGCTGGGCCGAGAAGTCCGATTCTCCGACGCCGTAGGTTTCGGATGCCACTATCTTCCCACCTAGCGCCTCGAACGACTTCTTGAAGTTCTCGGCCAGCCCCTTGGTATAGTCGTTTCCTATGTCGTAGAGCATCGCCGCCGTCTTGGCCTTAAGGTTGTCGAAGGCGTACCTTGCCATGACGGTCCCCTGGAACGGGTCGATGAAGCATGCCCTGAAGATGTAGTCGCCCACCTGGGTCACGGCCACGTTCGTGGAAGTAGGCGTTATCATGGGTACTTTGTTCGACTGGGCTATGGGCGCGCCGGCTAGCGTGCACTTCGAGGCGACCGAGCCTACGACAGTGATGACTTTGTTCTGCGATATCAACTTCGATACCGCATTCGCGGTCTCGGCGGGTATGTTACGGTCGTCCTCTACGAACAGGACCACCTTGCCGCCGAGCAAGCCACCTTTGGCATTGGTCTCGTCGACCCACATCTGCGCTGCGTTCCTCGTAGATTCGCCAAACGTTGCGACATCTCCGGTAAGGGGTGTCACAAGGCCGATTCTGACATCCTCCGCAGCGAACGAGACCATGACGAGGATAAGGCTGATGATTAACGCGAATAACGCTGCTTTCCTTATCATGCGCAACAGTCCTCCTTCATTATCCTGTTCTTTCAGAAGTTTTCAGCGACCGATCTTCTTGCATTCGATATACACGGAAGAGAAACTAAGAAATACACTACCTGCAGGGCCCGTTTTCCTGCATGGCTCATCGATAAAATTGTTAGCATTATATACATGTGATAATTTGAAAGTCAAGATTATATCAAAAAGAATTATCTAAATTTTTCACTTCACCTATCTAAATCCTTAAAGTATACAGTATCCAAGATATTCTAATATTCTTCGTCAATATCCAATATAATTTTGCTGTGGAAACTATTCCCATCGGACCGCCGTGCCGGGTGCGGCATTTTAGCTTATAATCCTTCCTAACGGGAGGTATCGCAAATGGAAGGTTTCGGAGCCAGGATGGAAGAGCTAGCGACGGAGCTCGTCAGGATCAAGAGCGTAGTAGGGACTGCGGGGGAAGCCGAGATAACCGCATGGATTCATGACTGGCTGGCGAGGATGCCCTACTTCGTAGAGCATCCGGAAGAACTCATCCTGCATCGCCTGCCCGGCGACAAGCAGGGCAGGTCCTGCATAATAGCCACGATACGGGCGCGCAAGCCATCCAAGGACGCAGTATTGCTGTTGGGGCACACGGACACGGTGGGCACCTCCGACTATGCGGCGGCAGAAAGATGGTCGACAGACCCGAAGTGCCTTCCTGGAGTTCTTTCTAGCATGAAGCTCGGGACCGGCACTATCGAGGACATCAAATCAGGAGGCTATATCTTCGGCAGGGGCATATTCGACATGAAAGCCGGCGTAGCGGCACTTATGCTCATCGCACAGATGGCGTCACGGGATGTATGCGATCTCGGGGCGAACCTGGTGTTCGCCTTCGTCCCTGATGAGGAGGGCGGCTCTGCCGGGATGCTCGCGGCGGTGCAGCGGCTTTCGGCGATTGCGAAGGACAAAGGCTGGGTATTCATAGCCGGGCTCGATACCGACTACATGACGGAGAGCTTCCCGGGCGACACCTCGCGGTACGTATACCTTGGAACGGTGGGCAAGCTGCTCCCCTCGGTCTATGTACACGGTGAGGCTACGCACGTCGGGGAGGCATTCTGTGGAATGGACGCGAACTTCCTGGCCGCGGCCGTGATGTCATCCATAGACCTTGATCCTGACCTGTGCGACATCGTAGACGGGGAGAGCACACAGCCTCCTATCAGCCTTCGCATGAAGGACCTAAAGGATGAATACTCTGTGCAGACCGCAGAAGGCGCCTTCCTTTACTTCAACTTCTCTACCCATTCATCTACACCTGACCAGGTCATGGCCAGGATGCAAGATAAGGTGGAAGAGGCTATGGAAGAAGCGGTGAAGGAGCTCGCGGCGCGTGAGAGAAGACATGCGTCGCTGAGCGGCAGGGATGCCGCCAAATCCTACGCGGTGCCGAGGGTCATTACATATTCAGAGCTGCTTGATGAAGCTGAAGCAGCGCTCGGGGACCGTCTGGCGTTAATCGTCGAAGAGATTAAGTCGGCCCCCGATTTCTCGGCCCTGGATCCCAGGGACTCCTCTCTTCGGCTTGTTCACGGGATACACCGCCACTTGCCGGACCAATCCCCTAAGGCGGTGGTGTTCTTCTCTCCTCCTTACTACCCGCACATATCCGTTGACGGCAACGACGAAAAGGGGACAAAGCTAGCACAAGCGGTGGCGTGTGCCGTTAACGAGGCCAAGGAGAAACTTGGTTATGAAATAGTGATCAAGAGGTTCTATCCCTACATATCGGACTTAAGCTACTGCAAGCTGCCTACGGACAGCGGTGCCATCGAGGCCCTCGTTTCGAACATGCCAGCATGGCCTGAGGCTTACGAGCTGCCCTTGGATGCTATATCTTGTCTATCGATGCCCGTAGCCAACATAGGTCCGTTCGGCAAGGATGCACACAAACCTACGGAGAGGCTCTCAAGGGCCTATTCCCTCGACGCTATGCCCCTCATATTGGCAAGGACAGTGGAATCCCTCGCGGGATGTCGCATATTGGACTGATACAAGGCGCGGTGTTCCCGTGTACCGGATGGGAGGCGCCTGTTTTCGAAGACTAGGTCAAGAAAACCTGCTGATCGGCACGCATACGTTCGATGAGGATAACGCCGATGAACCCTGTGATGGAAAGCAGAGGATGCACTCTGGCCAGTCGACAGACCCCAATGATGTTTGTAAGAATTCTCGAAGGCGGTACCGGAGCCGCAGCGATCAGAGCGACGAGATAATAGCTGCCTACTGAATGGGCTTTTTTAGTTTTTCGCAGCTATATAGCAAGGGGCCTTCCCAAATCGGGAAGGCCCCTTGTCTATATCCGGTAGTTCTATCAGATGTATCCCATGTCTACGGCATCGTCGTAGTAATCCACCGTCACGCTCTTAATTATTATGCTGTGCACCTTGTACTGCCTTATGCTGATGGTTGGCACGAACAGGTCCGAGTCGTAGCGGAGGATGGTCCCGTCATAGATGGTCCTGCCATTCAGATCGAGCTTGTAATTGTCGCCCCTCTTGACCAGTATGAGCTCATTTTCCAATCCGTTGCCCGGAGGCAGTTCGTATTCCGTTTTCAGCTCGGCCGCTTCGCCGCCACCGAGATCCATTATTCGAAGCGCGTCGGTATCAGGATCCCCGAAGTTCTCAAAAGAAGCACCAAATGCGCTGGAACACGGTACGCCCGAACCGTCGGATACGCAGATATCGATGGCCTCGACCGGATTTTCGGCATCTGCCGCCGAGTCAAAGCGCACCTTCATCGTGAAGTCCCCGCTGAAGCTGTACGGTCCGAAGAAGACCATCTCGCTCATGTACAGGCCGTCGTCATCCATGAACCATTCGCCTACCCCGGGTTCTCCCTGCTCGTACTTGCCCCAGTATTCGATATCGTCGTAACTCTCGACAAATGCCGCGGACCATTTCTTGCTCACGACTGAGCCACAACCCGCAAGTCCAACTGCGATGACGAGGATCATCGCTGCCGTCAGGTACCTTCTTGTCTTCATCTAAACACCCCGCAGTAGTATTAGCCAGGCATGCGCATAACGAACCCAGCAATTCAATTATACAGTCCCACGATTGCCTTTTTATGGTTTCATGCAGGCGATGGGCGCAGAACACGCAGGTCTTGCAGGAGGTGGCTTAAGAGAGGATAATCTATGTTCAAAAACTAGTGCAGCGCCTGACATACGGATTTTTCGAGCCCTAGCACGCACTGCCTCTTCAGCTTGATAAAAAATGCCGCCCGCCGGTTCGCACCGACAGGCGGCTTATGCTCATTCTCTTGATCCGACTAGAACGATTTGACTACCATGACCGCATCCTGTGCCGCGAGCGTCGGGCCGCCTGCGTACTTCGCGCTCACCCACAGGTTCATGTAGCATGGGGTCAGGGACCTTATGTCCTTGGTGAGTACGGTGAACGTAATGTCGGCGAAGCCGTCAAGGTTCACATCCGACACCGCAGTCTCCCTGGCCCTCGCCCACGAGGTCGGGTTGCTGTAATCGGCGCCGATCGCCAGAGTCTGCACGTCGACCTTCGAGACGTCGACGCTAGCCGAACCGAAGAGGACGACCTTCACGGGCTCCTCTGCCTTGGCGAGGTCTATCTCCGCGTTAAGCACCTCCACGTTCAGCCTTACGATCTCGTTGTAGAGCGCCCTTGCTTCGTTCATTGCCCTAAGGGCGTTCTTGCTCGAGTACTCGGTCAGCATGGCAAGGGCCTTGGCCTTATCCACCTTGTATACGCCCATGACCGCCGACTCGAACGATTGCTGGTTCGCGAACCACTCCTTCTGCAGCGCAGCCTTCCATTCCCTCACCTTCATGCCGTCAGTGGCATAGTTGAAGTTGACCAGGGTTTGGAGGTCTATGAAGGCCCACCATGCGCGGGACGGATCATAGCTGTAATCGTCCGATAGCGCCGCGAAATGCGTGGCCTTGCCCAGCTCGGGATCTATGAACGAATACTCCTCGGGTATGGAGGTGATGCCACCGTACCAAGGGGTATAGGGGCTGGTGCAAGGATGTCCGCTCGACCTCCACAGCACCGTGAAGTTGGGGTCCTTCCTGAGCTGTATCGCATAGCTTTCCTGGGTACTGGACGCGCACAGCACCCTCATCGTGGTGAAGTGCAAGTATCCGTCCTTGTAGCCGTTGGTCAGGTCATCGGGCGTACCCTCGTAATGGTAGCTGAGGGCGTTCATGATGTCCTGCAGCCCGACCTTCCTGAGCGGCTTGACCGAGAACGGGAGCTCGGCATCGGCGGGTATGTCCAGCCCGTGCAATATCTTGTGGGCGTATCTATGCCTGAAGGTGTTGCTGGCAGCCCTGAAGCTGCTCTCCTTCTGATATGTCTTCGCGAAGTCGAAGTCGCTGTAATCGCCCTCCTTGGCGGGCTTGTACCAGCCTTTTTCCACCGCGTAGCTTATCAGGTTCTTGGAGGTTATGAAGTTCTTGCTGTCCTTGAAGTCGACCTTCCTGGTTACGTAATGGTTGGGTATGACCATCACTTCATCGTCCGGCACCCTCTGGGCGCAGAACGTCTTGCCCATAACGACCTGGCAAACCCATCCTTCATCCTTGTCGCAGATCTGGTAGGAACGGCCGGATGCGAAGTATCCGTAGGTCTCCACCAACCATGCTGCCAGTTCCACGCCTTCGCGGGCGGTCTTTGCGCGCTCGCCGATGATCTTCCTGATCGCATACCCCATGCCGTTGTCGACAAGGTCCGCTATGGAGGTGTCGACCTTGGATGACGCGCAGCTGTCCGAAGCTACGACCACACCATATTCGTTGTACATGAAGTCGCTGAAGGACGCACCAGGAAGCGGCGCCCTGGTCTCGGTCCAGAAGTAGCGTGCGGTCTCGGCTGCCTGGGGGATCCTTGCGGTGTTGTTCTCCAGCTGCAGCAGCTCACCCTTCGCGTGCGTCTGATGGTCTACGAGATACACCGGCATTATGAGCCTGCCTCCGTTGTCCTCGTTGTGCCCCAGCAGCACCTCCCCAGTCACAGACGCGTTCTTGCCAACTATTATGCTCGTGCATGCCATAGATCCGTACGTAAGAGCCAGTACCATGATAGTAGCGGCTAGAATACACAGGATAGCTTTCCTTCTCACGTCTTTTCCTCCCTTCTAGTTTCCAGTCGTCATTTCTTTACCAGTTTTTCCCTTCTTGCGGCTTCCGCTTCGAGGTCGGCCATGAACCAGTACTTGAGAGGCTTCGCGCCCGGGAACGTAAGATTGGCGACCCACCAATCATAAAAATTGCACGCTCACAGGTCGCCCGGGATAACCGGGGGCGAGTATATCTCAAGGGCCATCTTCGCATCCCCCGCAGTGAAAGTGTATAGGTCTACTTTCACCCCCTTGGTCTCGAACAGTTTCACGAACTCATAATCCAGGAAGACGATCGGCTCCTTGTGGGACCAAAGGACGAGTCCCATAACCAGTTGCCTGTAGCTCTCCCTGTACGCCTTGTCAGGCAGGGTGGCCAGCCATTTCTCCGCTATTTCCTTCTCCGGTGTGGTGAGCTTCGCATACTCTGCGGCAGAGGACTGGTTGAGCTTCCAGTCGGCCGCATACGCGGAGCTAGCGATAGCTAACACGATCGCCATCGCCAAAGACAGATAGATCGCAGATTTGCCCATATTCACAATTCCCTTCCAATCCTTAGATGAGCTTTGTTACATTTCAATATCTCTTCCCCTCGTTCCTTTTTCTTTATATGTTTATTTTCATGCACAATACATCTCTCGTGCTTATGCCTTGCCTGGCATATAATCACATTGAGGCGCGCGGCCAAAGGTGCCGCCGCCCGGTCCGTCCAGTTCTTTATAAGGGGATTACCGATATGAAGCGTTCGAAAATAATGGTGGCAGTTTTAATCCTTCTGGTGACCGCAGCAGTAGTAGTGGGTGCGGTGCTCCTGTCCAAACCCAAGGCCGCTGAGAAGTCTATTCCGGAAGCCACACCGGAGGACGTGACGAAGGCAGCCTCGTCAGGAAGGCCCTTCGTAGTGAAGATGACAGGGGAGAACTGCGAGGCATGCGAGCTGTTGGAGCCGATCCTTGCAGAGCTTGCCAACGAGTTGAAGGGGAAGGTAGATTTCATGGCCATCGATGTCTACAAGTACCCCAAACTTGCGGCGGAGCACCGCATCATATACATACCGACCCTGATCTACTTCGACGCCTCCGGCCAGAAGTTGGGCACTACGCAGGGTCTGCTACAGATAGACCAGCTCAAGGATAAAATGAAGGAGCTAGGGATAATCTAGCTGCTTGTAGCATTCTCGGCAGCTGACTGACGGGCCTTGGCTCCAGGAGTGCCTTATAGGCCCGGGCCCGAACCTGAGCGCCTTCTTACTGCGGGTACGGAAGCACTCGTCGCAGTTAAGCACTCCTACGGTATGTATGACAGACCGGATGCGGCCACCGGATCAAGGCCCATAAGGGACAGGCTTTCGAACAGAGCCCGCATCTTGTGCAAAGCCCCTGGTCCTGGCTATATGTATCGCAGTCGTCTTGTAGGCAGAACCCGGGGCCATGCCGCAGACCATCTAGGGGGCCATCCAGCACGCTTTGTGGCATGCACCCATTCTTCCGACTATGATGCAACGACGAGAAGTGCCAGCTCAACTATGTAATAGATAATGACGGAAGGGTACGTCTTAGGAGACGGACCCTTCCGCCATGTAAAAGGGCCGGAGCCCGGGCTTACCCGATGATCCCGGCAAGAAGGACATTATACCTCCGAACCAGGCCGCCCATAGGTAATTTTCTACCGGATCGGCACGCCTTTTTAGCTCCTCACGTCCGGTGCGGGACGGATGCCGCTACAGAAGGCTTGCAGCCTCTTTGTCCAGGAACAGGATTGCATCGGGGTGCCTCCTGAGCACCGAAGCCGGCAGATCCGTCTCTACGGGACCGTTGAGCATCCTTCTCACTGCCTCCGCCTTCCTTACGGTGGGCACTACGCAGATCACCGACTTCGCGGACATTATGGCGGGTATGGTCATCGTCACCGCGGTCAACGGCACATCATCGAGGGACGCGAAGGCGCCGTCATGCACCTGCTGCATCCTGCATACCGGGTCGAGCTCGACCTCCACCAGCATATCCTCGGTGTCGAAATCGGCCACGGGCGGATCCATGAAGGCCAGGT
>JAKQNF010000031.1 GCA_029565935.1 Bacillota bacterium
CACTATGGCGTTGCCGAGAAATCCTCCGAAGATGTCGTCCGGTAACGATATCGCAATGATGAGAGCGAAGCTGAGGTTGGAGATCAGTCCCCGCCCAGTATCCAGAAGTATGAGCAGGGGATGCTGGCGGCGGAGGTCAGACATCTTCCTCACTGACCCGGGCCAAGGTGGCGATCTCGCCCCTCAGCTGCTCCGCCCTCTGCTTGGGCAGGGCGGGAATGGCGAACTTGGTGGCGGCCGTGGAGATCGATAAGGTCGTCAGACCGAAGTAGCGCATCAGCGGACCATGTTCCGTATCCACGTACTGCACGCGGACCATGGGGATGAGGTGTCTCTTGATGACGAATATGCCGTGCTGGATCTCCAGCTCGTTCTCCCTGAGCTCGTATCGCCAGAAGCGCATCCTGAGCCAGGGGCTGAAGTAGATTCCCCAAGGCGCGTAAGCGATCCCCAGGGCCAAGGCCACCCACCCCATCCAATCCGGAGCGCCGTAGCCGATGGTGATCAGGGCGTAGAGGCCAATGGCGATCAGAAGGACTATCACGGAGCCTATCGTTCCACCGATCATCCATACCTTGCGGGCGCGGGGATCGATGCTCTCCTTCGGCTCGTTGTCCATCCTTAGCCTTTCCCTGAGATCCTCCAACATACCTTTCGGCCCCGGGGTGTCGAAACGCGGTCCGGCGTATATCCTTTTCGCAGTTCCTCACGCGAACGAACGGCCAGGACAGTGATTATTAATCATGTGCGCCATATCGTAATCGAGCGAAATGACGAGCAAGCGCGAGGAGCTCGCTGCCAACTACTTCAACTGCAGCGAAAGGGAACGGGCGGTCTTCGAGGCCGGTATAAAATTAGGGACCATCTATCATCAGTTCGTCGGAACGCCAGTGGCCGCGGCCAACGTGGATATCCTGGAGAAGGCGATAGAGGACGGGGTCCGGGTACAGCCGTTCGTGAAGGACGTGAAGGTGAGCATATCCCGGGAGGCGCTGCGCCGCAAGAAGGACGAGTTCGATTACCAGACGCTGACCGGAAACATGCTCAATGTGGAGCTGACCATCGCCGTCGGCAATACCATAGTGGTGGCGGCCATGGACTTCAAGGAGGACCTTCGCTATCCGCTCATGTACGTGCGGTCCGTCGAGAGCCGATAAATACGTCCATTATTATTTTTATTGAAGGTTACCAAGGCGAACCCAGCATTCCGTCCTTCGGGAAAGGATATTAAGCTTGGATTGCCATATAGGTCTTCTACGGCATCGAGCCCATTCGATGCATGGACACCGGGGAATCGGATGAACAACATCAAGATCGGCATTACAGGGCTTCCTAGCGCGGGCAAGACCAACACCCTCATCCAGGTCATCAAGATGCTCGAGGAGGAAGGGCATACCGTGGGCGGCATGATCACCGAGCCGATCCTGGACGACAAGAAGCGCAACGGGCTCTATGTCATGGACTGGATGACCAAGAAGCGCGGTGTGCTCGCCGCAACGGACATTCACAGCAAGTTCATGGTGGGCAAGATGGGGGTGGACCTGGACGTTCTTCAGGACATCGGGGTTCAGGCTCTCGTCAACGCCTGCGAGAAGGCCGATATAATAGTCATCGACGAGGTCGGTAAGATCGAGGTGGAGAGCGACAAGTTCCGGGACGCGGTCAAGGAGGCGCTGAAGACGGAAAAGCCGATGCTGCTGACCTTGCACAAGAAGTCCAGGAACCCGTTGCTGCAGGACATCAGAAGGCGTGATGACGTCCGCATCTTGGAGGTCACGCCGATAAACAGAAACCTTTTGCCCTACAAGATAATGAAGCTGATGAAGG
>JAKQNF010000034.1 GCA_029565935.1 Bacillota bacterium
TATAACGGGGACATAACAAGGACGATCGCCGTCGGTCGGCCGAGCGGTGAGATGTTGGCGCTTTACGATGCCGTGGCGGAGGCGAACGAGGCGGGAAGGATGGCCGCAAGGCCGGGGATCACAAGCGAGGAGCTGGACTGCGTATGCAGGGACGTCATCTCAAGGAGGGGCTTCGCCGACCTTTTCATCCACAGGACCGGACACGGGCTCGGCGTGGAGATCCATGAGGAGCCCTATATAGTGAAAGGTTCGAAGACCACGCTTCTGCCGGGGATGGCCTTCACGATAGAGCCCGGGGCTTATCGACCCGGCGTCGGCGGGGTGAGGATAGAGGACGACGTTATCATAACCCCGTTGGGAGCTGAGGTGCTCACGAAATCCCACAGGAGGCCGTAGGCAAGCGTGACATATGAAGCGGAGGGCGCACCTTGGGTGCGCCCTCCGCAAATCCGGTATTGCCTGTGGATTACCTCTTGTTGCACTCGGGGCAGCAACGCGCGCACCCGTCGACTTGGGCGTAGATCTTCTTGGCCGCTTTAAGAGCATCCTTGCAGTTGTCGAAACTGCCTATCAACAACCTGTTGCTTACGTTCGGCATGCTGGAGCAAAGCCAGGTATGCACCTCGTGTTCGCCTGTCTTCTGGGCATTGACGCTTACATAATAGAGCTCCATGACTACACCCCTTTCAAATTCATGCCATGAGAAATCCTCTTTACGGTCCATCCAAAGCCGTTCGGACGTTGCTTGGGATTCCTTTCGGCCAACGTAGGGATTATTCCACCAAAAGTATGGTAATTCCTTCAATGTCCGTAATGCTACTAATCGGGAGGGGCATAGTCCCATGGCTTCAACGCGCCTTGCCGACGGCCTTGGCGATGCCTTCCAATGCCTTATCCAATACAAGTCTGGGGCAGGCGAAGTTGAGCCTTGCGAACCCGGAACCTGCGCTGCCGAATATGTAGCCCTGGTTTAGAGCCACCCTCGCTTCTTCCACCAACATGTTCTTGAGCCCGTCGTTTCCGAGCCCGAGGCCCCTGAAATCCAGCCAGGCGAGGTACGTACCGTCAGGCTTCCTATAGGTTATCTCAGGGATGTCTCTTCGTAGGAAATCCTCGATGAAGTCCCTGTTCCTCTCCATGTAGGACAGGGCTTCATCAAGCCATCCGCCGCCTTCGGTATATGCCGCAACCGCCGCCGCCAGGCCGAACGGGTTCGGTTCCGCGATCCCGCTGGTCTCCAGCCTCTCCTCGAGGCCGCTCCTCAGCTCGCCGTTGGCGGCGATGAGGTTCGAGACCTGCAGCCCGGCGAGGTTGAAGGTCTTGCTGATGGCCGTACACGTTATCGAACCCGTCGCGAAGCTTTCCTTGATGCTGGCGAAGGGGATATGCCTGCGCTCCTTGAAGACAAGGTCGCAGTGGATCTCGTCCGCCACCACCAGAACGCCGTTGGCCAGGCAGATGTCGCCCAGCCTCTCCAGCTCCGCCCTGCCCCAGACCTTGCCCACGGGATTATGGGGGTTACAAAGAAGCAGCAGCTTCGCCTTGGGATCGCAGGCCCTTCTCTCAAGGTCTTCGAAGTCCATCGCATAATCGCCGCCTCCAAGCTCAAGCAGCCTGTTGTCCGAAACCAGGCGCCCGTTGCCGGCGATGAGGCTGAAGAATGGATGATAGACGGGAGACTGCAGTATGATCTTATCGCCAGGCGAGGTGAATTGCTGGATTATCGCATTGATGCCTGCCACGACGCCCGGGGAGAAGACCAGCCAGTCCTTGTCGACGTCCCAGCCGTGCCTTATTGAGAACCAGCCGGATGTAGCGTCCATGTACTCCTCTGTCCTGCAGCTGTAACCGAAGATGCCAGAGGAGGCGACCCTGGCCAGGGCGTCTTTTATCGGTTGGGCGCAGTCGAAATCCATGTCCGCGACCCACAGGGGAAGCAAATCCGTCCTGCCGTACATACTCTCCATTATTGCCTTCGACCACTTCACAGAAGCAGAACCGTTGCGCGGAGCCAACCTGCCGAAATCATAACCCAAACCTCATCCCCCCCGAAACCATGAGAATCCTTGCCTAGAGCCGTGATGCAAGAGTAATGTCAGCATCGAATCTAGCTGTGCTTTATTTCAGGATAACATCAGGACAAGGCCTTCCGGTATCCGTCATGATGCTTTTTATGACCCGCGAGGGATTATCTTCCAATAACCTAAGAGTCATACTATCATTGATTATGACCTATGAGAAAGCCGGCATGCCCGAAACAATCCGATGCTTATGCCGGGCTGCGAAAAGGGAGGTTCAAGCGCCTTGGAGGACCTTAAGGTATTCCTCGACCGTGGGATAAGGGAGCTCGGCAAGGACGCGCTAAAGATGGCGGCAAGAAGGCCCGGCCTTATACTCGACATGAAGAGGCTTGCTAACGGGCTGGCGTCGGCTGAGGCCAGAAGGAGCAGGATGAAAGCTTCAGGCCTTGATGTCCCCCCTTTCATGATCGCCAGCATAACGAAGATATGCAACCTGGGCTGCGCCGGATGCTACGATGCGGCGAACGGGCCTTCACGATACGCCGATGATATGCCCGCATCTACTTGGGGAAGGGTATTCGACGAGGCTGATGAGCTGGGTGTAGCGTTCATACTGCTTGCGGGCGGCGAACCGCTTGAGAGGCAGGACGTACTGGGCGAGGCCGCAAAGCGCAGGGGGATCGTATTCCCGGTGTTCACGAACGGGCAGCTTATCGACAGGCAGGCCGCGCGCTTCTTCGCAAGGAACAGGAACCTTATCCCCATGATCAGCCTGGAGGGCGGCAGGCAGGCGACCGACAAAAGGCGAGGGGACGGCGTATTCGACAATGTCATGGAAGCCATGGAGCTTCTCCATAAGGAGGATGTGTTCTTCGGTACGAGCCTTACGGTGACCAGGGCGAACATCGGCGAGGCCGCGTCGCCTGATTTCATCAAGGCGTTGAGGTCCAAAGGAGTGGGCGCGTTCGTCTACGTCGAATACGTGCCCGTCGATGGCGTCAGCGAGGACCTGGCCTTCGGGAAAGAGGAAAGGGAAAGCCTCGCCATAACGCTGGATGAGCTTAGGGAAAGCGCCGGGGGCATACACATCTCCTTCCCCGGCGATGAGGAGGCCATGGGAGGCTGCCTTGCCGCTGGGAGGGGTTTCGTGCACATCAGCCAGTCAGGGGGCCTCGAGCCGTGCCCGTTCTCCCCGGTTTCGGACATCTCCCTTAAGGACGTGGCGCTAAAGGAGGCGCTGGGCTCGCCCTTCCTAAGAAGGTTGAGGGACAGTGGGCTGATGGGGATGGAACACCTCGGGGGCTGTTCTTTGTGGAATCGCAGGGAAGAGGTCAGGAAGCTGCTCGATCGGTGACATACCAGGACGCATGGGATATATGGGAAGAAGGCCCGTCGAGGGCCTTCTTCTTATGCGGGCGAGATAATGGCGGCTATGCCCTCGCCTTCTTCACCTCTTGTATGAACCTGGCCGCATGATCCGAAAGCTCGTCCCACTTGCGCCCCTCTATCATCTTCCTGTCCGTGAGGGAAGTCCCTGCCCCTACGAAGCACGCCCCGGCCTTTATGTAGGCGCCTATGTTCTCGAGGTTGATGCCTCCCGTCGGGGTCAGCCTGATCTGGGGGAACGGGCCGGCCATGTCCTTGAAGAACTCCGGTCCTAGCTTAGTGGCGGGGAACACCTTGACGGCATCCGCCCCGGCCTCCCATGCCGCAAGAATCTCAGTCGGCGTGAACGCCCCGGGGATGCAGATCTTGGAATATTGCTTGCAGACGGTCATGATCTCCTGTTTGAATACGGGTGAAACTATGAAATCCGCCCCTGCGAGGATCGACAGCCGGGCGGTTATAGCGTCGATTATGGTCCCGGCCCCGATGAGTACCTTATCTCCCAGCTTGTTCCTTACTTCCTTCATCACGTCCAAGGCGCCCGGTACGGTCATCGTAATCTCGATCGCCTTCACTCCGCCTCGTTCGATCGCAGAAATGACTTCAACGAGCTCCGAAGGATCGCTCGCCCTTATGACGGCTACAACGCCTGTATCCTGAATCCGCTTGAAATCATCCTCTTTCTTCATCGAATGCATAGATGCACCTCCAAGGTGTTTTATTGGCCGAAATTCACCTGAACCAGGATATGTAGTATCATTATCATTGCCTACACACCATTATATGTGCACCGACGGCAATTTTTAAAGGAGGTACCGATGCTCGACTGCAACCGTTATAGCGTAGAAGGACTCGAGGTGAGGATATTCCCGGACAGGGAGCTTATGGGCAGGGACGCCGCTGCCGAAGCTGCTTCTCGCATTAAGTCGGCCATAGAGCGGAAGGGTTCCGCTAACGTGGTCTTCGCGGCAGCACCTTCGCAGCTTGACATGCTCAAGAAGCTCTCGGATGAACCGGGGCTGGATTGGAGCCGGGTCAACGCATTCCATCTTGACGACTACCATCTTCTACCAAAGGGAGCGCCCCAGCGTTTCGACTCGTTCCTGCATAGGAATCTCTGGGACAAGGTGCGTCCCGGAAGGATCTTCGAGATTGCTCCTAAGGACGGCATGACGATGGAGGACATCAAGACGCGTTATGAGAGGCTCCTTAAGGAATATGGGCCGGACATGTCATTGGTCGGCATCGGAGAGAACGGACACCTGGCCTTCATGGATCCGCCCGTGGCCGATTTCGACACCGAGGATATGCTGGTGGAGGTCGAGCTCGACCCGGTATGCAGGATGCAGCAGGTGCATGACGGCGCCTTCGCGTCCCTCGATGATGTGCCGTTGACCGCGG
>JAKQNF010000036.1 GCA_029565935.1 Bacillota bacterium
CATTTTCCGGTGGCAATGGCGGAGGGGCCACACCTGTTCCCATTCCGAACACAGTAGTTAAGCCCTCCAGCGCCGATGGTACTCGGCTGGCAACGGCCCGGGAGAGTAGGTCGCCGCCGGATCCTTTGATGACACCCTGCCTTTTTAGGCAGGGTGTCGTTTTATTTCGGCAAATCAATAGGCTTCAGCGTAATACCACATCAGAGAACCGCCTACATGAGAGGTCCTCCTATATGTACACTTTGGAGGACACATGCATGGACATATAGAATATCCATGATACATCCGGGCATAAGGGGGGATAGGAATGGAGAGCGGGGTAGGCACCGAAGAAACTGAAGTACTCGAATCTGAGATGCTTCTAGCGAAGCTAGCACGATGGCTAGTGATGGGCGCCATCGCCGGGGTGTTATCGGCGATAGGGATCATGGCATTCTTGAAGCTGCTCTACATGGGCATAGAATTCGCTAAAGAAGCGGGTGGGCTCTGGTGGGTACTTCTTCCTGTCGGAGGGTTCGTCAGCACGAACATACTGAAGATGGAGCCGACGGCTACCGGTCATGGGACTGAGGCCGTAATAAGGTCCGTCAACAAGGCTGAGGGCTACATACCATTGCTGGTTGCCCCAGTCAAAGCGGCAGCTACGATAGTCTCGATTGCATCAGGCGCATCCCTGGGCAAGGAAGGACCTTCCGCCCAGATCGGAGGGGCGATAACATCATCGCTGGGGAGGCTTTTCAAGCTGAACGAGCTTGACCGGAGGAGGATAACCCTTTGCGGCATGGCCGCAGGCTTCTCCATAGTGAGCGGAGCTCCCGTAGCGGGCGCCATATTCGCCGCTGAAGCTCTTGTTATGAGCTCATTGAACTATACGTATATTCTGCCGTGCCTTGTGACTTCGGTGACATCCCTGTACACCGCCAGGGTGCTTGATACTTGGCTGAACCTGCATGCCTTCCATCCGCTATGGGATATAGAGGAGATGGGCGTTCTTTTCGAAGGGATACGGCCCTTCTCTATCTCAAAGATGCTGCCGTTCTTCTTTCTTACCCTGATAGGCGCGCTGCTGATAGGATTCGCCGCAAGGCTCTTCGTAAAATCGGCGGAGATATCGGAAAGAGCCTTCCATAGAATCAAGGTCGAGAATTCGCTGAAGACCGCCCTTGGGGGAGTACTGTTGATACTTATGGCCTTGGCGTTCGGTAGGCAATACCTGGGCTTGGGCATCCACGAACTAAGCGATCCCGCGCTCGCTGGTGAATCGGTGCCCTATATGGCGTTCGCCGTAAAGATCCTCTTCGTTGCGGTGAGCCTCGGCTGTGGCTTCAGCGGGGGCGCCGTGACGCCGATATTCGTCATCGGATCCATTGCAGGAGCGGCATTGGGGCGGGCACTGGGGATGGACATACGATTCGCGGCAGGCATAGGAATGGTATCATTCCTCGCAGGTACCACCAACACCCCGATCACCGCTACCGTCCTCGGACTTGAGCTCTTCGGCCCAGCGTTCGGCCTCTTCGGCGCTCTGGCCGCCCTCGTAGCTTACTGCATATCGGGCAACGACAGCATAAACGCCAGCCAGATCTTCGGCGGACCGAAGCCATGCTACGATATCAGCAAGGGCAAGGCCGGCCTTTCGTTCGAGGAGATGCACAAGGACCACTGATCGGACATCAACGATGTAGTTTTCCAGGCCCGCGCATGTAGGCGGGCTGTTTAGGTTTGTAGGAAAAATAGATGTTCGGTTTACCCATAAACGCATTGCGATGATATATAATATGTAAAATGTTTATGTTTTGACTGGAGGAAAAATAATGCTTCGCACCCATACATGCGGCGATTTGAACCTTTCCCACGCAGGCAGCAAAGTTACCCTCTGCGGCTGGGTACAAGTAGTGAGAGACCACGGGGGGCTGCTTTTCGTCGACCTGAGGGACCGCTATGGCATAACCCAGGTCTCTGTCCTTCCGGAGAGGTCGCCCGATGCGGCGGAGCTCGTAAAGTCCATTTCGAGGGAGAGCGTAATCCAGGTCGTCGGTGAAGTGGTCGGAAGGCCCAAAGAGGCTGTGAATCACAATATCGCGACGGGCGAGATCGAAGTGCTGACTGACTTTATTAAGGTCATAACAAGGGCAGAGAGCATATTGCCGGTCGAAGTTTCCGATGAAAAGAAGACCAACGAAGAAGTCAGGCTCAAGTACAGGTACATCGACCTTAGGAGGCCGAGCCTGCAATCATACATCGAGAAGAGGCACGTGGTCACGGAGTCCATCAGAAGGAGCTTGGGCGATTTAGGCTTCCTGGACATACAGACTCCAGTGCTGGTAAGAAGCACTCCGGAGGGCGCGAGGGACTTCGTGGTGCCTTCGAGACGCTACCCCGGCAAGTTCTTCGCCCTTCCACAAAGTCCCCAACTTTACAAGCAGCTCCTGATGATAGCCGGCTTCGACAGATACTACCAGATCGCCCCTTGTTTCAGGGACGAGGATCAGAGGGCCGACAGGCAGCTCATGTTCAGCCAGGTCGACCTAGAGATGAGCTTCTGCGACGAAGAGGACATCTACGCAGTCATTGAGAAGGTCGTGTCCGATTCGTTCCAAGCCGGCCTTGGTATCGAGCTTACGTCTCCTTTCATGCGGATTACCTATAAGGACGCGATGGATCGTTTCGGTTCTGATAAACCCGACCTAAGGTTCGGCATGGAGATGAAGGACGTAACCGAAATAGCCTCAAAGTCGGACTTCGAGGTCTTCAAGGCAGCTTCCCAATCCGGAGGAAGGGTCAGGGTACTAGCGGCACCGGGATGCCACACCATGACTCGCAGGGAAACCGATGAGCTGACTGAGCTCGCCCGCGCGTATAAAGCAAAGGGGCTAGTAGCATTGAAGTGCGCGGACAAGGCGCTGGCCGGCAGCGCGGCGAAATTCCTGTCACAGGACGTACAAGCGGAACTGATCGCGGCCTCAGGGGCCAAGGACGGGGACATGCTCTTCTTCACCGCCGACAAGCCTACGGTATCCGCGGTAGCGCTTGGGCAGGTCAGGAAGGCCCTAGGCAAGAAGCTCGGGCTCATACAGAAGGATGTATACAAGCTCTGTTGGATAACCGACTTCCCGATGTTCGAGTGGAACGAAGAGGAGAACAAGTGGGATGCGATGCACCACATATTCACCTCTCCTAAGGAAGAGCACATAGAAATGATGGAGAAGGATCCCGGGGCGGTCCTGGGAAGGCTGTACGACCTGGTGCTAAACGGCAGCGAGCTGGGCTCCGGCAGCATCAGGATAAGCGACCCGGCCCTTCAAAGAAGGGTCATGAACGTCATAGGGATGCCCTATGAGCAGGCGGAGGCGAAGTTCGGCTTCCTCCTCAAGGCCTACAATTACGGGGCTCCAATACACGGCGGGATAGCGTTGGGGCTGGACAGGCTGCTTGCTATCATGCTGGACCTGGATAACCTCAAGGACGTGATAGCGTTCCCACAGAGCTCCCAGGGGGCATCTTTGGTGGATGACTGTCCGAACTTCATCGATCCCAAGCAGTGGCAGGAGCTGCACATCAAACCGGATGAGGTGGCCCTTGAGAATATGGGGGACTAAATGATGGCCGGACCCCGCAAAGGGGCCGGCCACCATCTGTATATCAGGAGGAGAACATGAAGAGGAAAATTGAGATCAAGGAGGGCCTTACGTTCGACGATGTCCTGCTAGTGCCGGGATATTCGACGCTGATCCCCACCGAGGTCGACCTTGGCGTAAGGCTGACGGACAAGATAAAGCTGAGCATCCCGGTGATGTCGTCCGCCATGGACACCGTGACCGAAGCCAGGATGGCGGTGGCCATAGCCAGGGAGGGCGGCATCGGGATCATACACAAGAACATGCCCATCGAAAGGCAGGCGCTGGAGGTCGACAAGGTGAAGCGCTCAGAGCACGGCGTCATCGTCGACCCGTTCTCGCTGCCACCCGACGCGAAAATTAAGGACGCCCTCGCTTTGATGGAACGTTATCGCATCTCGGGAGTCCCAATAACCAAGAACGGAAAATTGGTCGGGATATTGACCAACAGGGACCTGAGGTTCGAAACGGACTTCGAGAAGACCGTGTCCGAGGACATGACGAGCGAAGGTCTCATCACCGCCCCTGAAGGCACCACGATGACAGAGGCGATTGAGATACTGAAGTGCCATAGGGTCGAGAAGCTGCCCCTCGTGGACAAGGATTTCAACCTGAAGGGGCTAATCACGATCAAGGACATCCAGAAGGCGCAGAAGTACCCGAACTCGGCCAAGGACGGCCAGGGAAGGTTGCTCGTGGGAGCGGCGATAGGGGTAACCAAGGACACCATGGAAAGGGCCTCGACCCTCTTGGCCGCGGGATGCGACCTTCTATGCCTGGATACGGCTCACGGGCATTCCAAAGGGGTGCTTGAAGCCGTAAGGAAAGTAAGGGAGAACTTCCCTGAGTGCCAGCTGATGGCAGGAAACGTTGCTACTGCCGAAGCGGCTAAGGCGCTGAAGGAAGCCGGAGCCGACATAGTGAAAGTCGGCATAGGCCCGGGCTCCATCTGCACTACCAGGGTCGTTGCGGGAATAGGGGTACCTCAGCTGACGGCGGTCATGGACTGCGCATCGGAGCTGGGCGAAGACGCACCCATCGTAGCGGACGGTGGAATCAAGTTCTCGGGAGACATAACCAAGGCGCTGGCAGCAGGAGCTTCGGTAGTTATGATAGGACAGCTGCTCGCCGGCACGGACGAAAGCCCCGGAGACTTCGAGATCTACAAAGGACGCAGCTTCAAGGTATACAGGGGCATGGGCTCGATGGGAGCCATGAAGGAAGGGTCCGCGGACAGGTACTTCCAGCAGGGGAGCTCCAAGCTGGTCCCGGAGGGCATCGAAGGCAGGGTCCCTTACAAGGGGTCGGTATCCGACACAATATTCCAATTAATGGGAGGTCTCAGGGCCGGAATGGGGTACTGCGGAGTGCGCAACCTCAAGGAACTGGCTGAGAAGGCCAAGTTTATGAAAATAACTGGCGCCGGATTGAAGGAAAGCCATCCTCACGACGTGTACATCACGAAGGAAGCACCTAACTACATGGTGCAAGGATCGGACGGTGAGGATTCCTAGAAGAGCCGGCGCAAGGGAGGAAGGGTAATGAAAACACTCAGACTTACGGCGGCTCTTGCATTGCTGTTGGTGGCGATGCTCGCCACCGGGATCGCTGCGGCGAACACGGTACCGAGCGTCAACAGCATAATAATTAATCCCAACCCACCTTTCCAGTCCAGCATATGGACGGATAAGTCGAGCTATTCGATAGGGGACAGGATAAGCATCGGCTTCAGGGTCAACAAGGATTCGTATGCCTACGTGTTCTCCATAGACGCATCGGGCATAGTCAGGATGATCTTCCCCAACATATATTCGAGCAACAACAAGCTCAAGGCGAACCAGGCGTACTACCTGCCGGACAATAGCAAGTACAACCTCACGGTAGGGGGCCCTGCGGGAACCGACCAGCTGGTACTGATTAGCACGCCAAGCAAGTTCAAGGATACGGAGTGGCTGAGGAGCTCTTTGGAGCAGAGCAGCTTCGCCCCGCAAATAAACATAAACATAAGCGCGGACGGCTTCATGGCCCAGATCAAGAGCGTGGTCATAACTCCGGTGTTCAAGAACGACTGGTCGAGCGCCTATACCAGCTACAACGTCGGTACTTGGGTGAACGTGCCGGCGCCCGTGACGCCGCCGATAGTGACACCGCCCGTGGTGGTGCCTCCTATAAGCGTCCCCATAGCGGCGAACGGCAGGATCAACGTGACGTCTAGCCCCAGCGGGGCAAGGGTGTTCCTCAACGGGGTGGAGCAGGCTTCGACCCCGGCGAACTTCACCGGGCTGGAATTCGGCGAGTACGAGATAACCGTCATATATCCCGGCTACCGCACCTTCACCAGGACCGTAAGCGTCAACAGCTCGAGCGTGCAATATGTATACGCTGAACTGACGGCGATAAGGAACCAGAACGCCTCGGGCAAATCGATCTTCGCCAAGCAGATAGACCTTTCATGGCCTTCTGTGGGGCCTTTCACCGAGAGCTTCAGCTACGCGGGGTACTACTGGAACGTGACCCTAAGGGCGGATTCGATCCTGGGGATGCTTACCAAGGTCAACGCTACCGCTTCAGTGCAGGGAGGATCGCAAGTGCAGTTCGCCGAGTTCACGCCGTCCGGCGCGAACGCGGCTTACAGGTCAAAGGTCGTAGAGTACCAGTACAGGCCCTTTACGTTCAGGATCACCGTGCTTGACGTGAATAACACGACAGGGTCCCTTACCGGCAGCAGCTACATCGAATCTATAAAGCTGTACCTGGAAGTCTTCTATACGGGCTAAGACCTGACGCGATACTGATGACGCAAGCGCCGGAAGGGTAGGTCCCCCGGCGCTTTTACTTGCCCTTTTGAGGTTCGAACATCATAATTATATATGACGATTATTTAAAGCATTCAAGCAGGGGGTGCACCGATGGCCGCATTGGCTTTGATAGGCAAGATAGGAGAGCATGACGGCAAGGAAGTAGAACTGAGAGGATGGCTGTACAACAAGAGGTCCAGCGGCAGGATACATTTCCTGGAGCTTCGGGACGGAACGGGTTTCATACAGTGCGTCGTGGTGAAAGGCGAGGTCCCTGACGAGGATTTCGAGGCGGCTGGCAAGCTGACCCAGGAATCTTCGCTGAGGCTGACAGGCATTGTAAGGGCAGACGCAAGGGCGAAGGGCGGATATGAGATAACAGTGAAGTCGGTGATGCCCTTCCAGGTCGCCCAGGATTACCCCATAACGCCCAAGGAGCACGGCATAGATTTCCTGATGGACAACAGGCACCTTTGGATAAGGCATAAGAGGCAGCACGCGCTGCTATCGATAAGGCACGAAGTGATCGCCGCAGCCCAGCAGTATCTCAACGACAACGGCTTCCTAAGGGTGGACGCCCCGATATTGACGCCTGCGGCATGCGAAGGTACCACAACGCTCTTCGAGACCGAGTACTTCGAGGAGAAGGCGTATCTAAGCCAATCTGGCCAGCTGTACAATGAGGCGGACGCGATGGCGTTCGGAAAGGTATATTGCTTCGGCCCTACCTTCAGGGCCGAGAAATCCAAGACGAGGAGGCACCTGATCGAATTCTGGATGCTAGAGCCTGAGATGGCCTGGTGCGACCAGGAGGAGAACCAGAGGGTGCAGGAGGAGCTGGTCTCCTACATAGTGGCGAAGGTGCTCGAAAAAAGAAGAGCCGAACTTGCGGTCATCGAAAGGGACGTAACGAAGCTGGAGGACATCAAACCCCCGTTCCCGCGCCTAAGCTACGACGATGCCATAGATATCCTCAAAGGAGCCGGCAGGGACATATCCTGGGGAGACGACTTCGGCGCCCCCGACGAGACCCTTATTTCCGAGAGGTTCACAAGGCCTGTGTTCGTCACCAACTACCCGACGTCAATGAAGGCATTCTACATGCAGCCCGAGCCAGGCAGGCCAGAGGTGGTAAAATGTGCCGACATGCTGGCGCCTGAGGGCTATGGCGAGATAATCGGCGGAAGCGAGAGGATATGGGATCCGGCGCTCATGGAGGAGCGCATGAGGCAGCACAACCTCAGCGAAGAGGCGTATGGATGGTACATGCAGCTAAGGAAGTTCGGTACCGTACCGCATTCTGGCTTCGGCATCGGAATCGAAAGGACTGTGGCATGGATTACAGGATCTGAGCACATCAGGGAGATGATCCCATTCCCGAGGCTACTATACAGATTGCGTCCATAATGCTACGACGCCCACGGCGGGAACCAAAAGCCCCTGTGGGCGTCAAATGACTTGATGGAGGAAAAAGCTGACCTACAAGGAGGGTTTGAAATGCTAAGGAAGAAGACCGGCGCGCTATTTGCGGCATCTTTGCTCCTTGTACTCTTGATAGTCGCAGTCCAAGCGGGCGCCCAGGTGACCACGTACATCCAGAACGGCGAGAAGTACCTTGCCGATGGAAGCTGGGCCATGGCGATCAACGAGTTCAAGTATGCGCTCAACTATGAGCCACAGAACACGAATGCCTGGTACGGACTGGGCAGAGCTTATGAAGGACTCTCGGGCGCCAAGGGTGCGTTCGATATCAATGCGGAGGCGCTCACCGGCGGGACTGATGCCATAGCCTTCAAACCGGACAAAGACGCCTCTGCGAACCTCGAAGAGGCGATAAGGGCGTTCTCCAACGCGGCTTCCTACTATCCTGTGAATCTTTCCGCCATTGCGGCCCTTGGCAGGGCGCAATACATGGCGGGGCGCACACAGGAAGCCTTCTACACGCTAGAAAGGGGTACCGTCCCATACTCGCTAAACAACGAGGCGCTGGCTAACATGCTTTACATAAGCATGATGGCAGGCGATGCGCAAAGGTTCGGCACCTATTCGCAGATAGCAAGGAACAGCACCGCCGCCATGTCCGACCAGGGTGTCATCCACGCCCTGGCTGCCGCCGAGGTCGCCGCGGGCAATTATAAAGCGGCGGAGACACTGCTCACACCGCTGATGTACAGGTACGACCTAGGATATCTGCCCCTTAAGGCGATGGGAGACATCCTGTTCGCACAGGGCAGGCCGATGGAGGCGCTCAGCTTCTACAAGTACGCCGCCAACGCGAATCCCAAGGCGACGGGTGCCCTTACGATGACGGGCGACATCCTGTCACTTACCGGGGATCCCACGGGAGCCTCGGCTGCGTACAGGGCGGCCCTGCTGGCCAATCCAGCATCCTACTGGGCCAAGATGGGCCTTGCCAGGAGCCTTATGGAGCTCAACGACAACACCGGGGCCCTCAACGTGGTGAAGGAACTGCTCAGCAAGGGCGGATCTGATAACCAGGATACGGCGTACACCTTGGAGGCGGTCCTAGAAAGGGCGCTCGGGCAGCTGCAGCAGGCCGAGATCTCGCTGAAGACGGCCTTGGCGCTTAACCCGTCGAACCAGGTGGCCGCTTATTACCTGAGCCTGGTACAGTCCGAGATGCGCGCAAGGGGCCTGGCAAGCCTGACGTTCCCGGGCATGACTCTGCCGGCCTTTGAAGGCTTCGTGATAAACGGCGGGGCTTCGATCGCAAACAACCGCAAGGTGACCCTGAGCGTGAATACGACGGCCAGCTACGTGTCATTCAAGAACGAGAACGCGGATTACGGGACATGGAGCTACAAGTTCGGCACTTCGGCGAGCTATGACTGGCTGCTCTCCGAAGGGGACGGGAAGAAATCCGTCCGCATGCGCACCAGGGAGGGCCTGTTCTCCATGGCGCAGGAAGGACCTGTAGAGGAGATCCTGCTCGACACCACGCCACCCACGGTCATCTCTCGCGAAGCTTCATACTTGTCAGGGAACACCTTCATGATGAGAGTGGTCGCAGAAGAGGCGATGACCGGGATAGGCACGTTCTGGATGTCCGCCGACGGGACCCTCTGGAAACCGTACAGGTGGATGGGCGGGACGTTCCCGTTCGCATTCGTCGTAGGGGCAAGCAAGGTAGTCACGGTGGCGATAGTCGACGGGGCGGGCAACTTTGCATCGTTCCAGACCGACATAAGCCAGTACATACCGGGTCCTGTCATAACCGACGTGTCGGCGCAGGAGACCGGGACCGGCAAGGTGACGGTAAGATGGACGACCGACAGGCTGTCCAGCAGCTACGTAGAGTACAAGCTGGGCCAGTCGGCGAACGTGGTGGGCAACGAATCTCTGGTCAAGTCCCACGTAGTGGATGTAACGGGGCTCATCCCCGGCCAGGCATACCAGTTCAAGCCAATATCGGTAGATTCCTACGGGATCAAGACGGAAGGGCAGCCCGTTACGCTTACGCTGAGCGCGCCGGTTAAACCGCCGACCATAAGCGGTATAAGCGTCTTGGGCGTTACCGCGAACACCGCTACCATAAGCTGGAATACGGACGTGCCCTCATACGGGTATGTCATGTACTCCGTCTCGGGCCAGCAGATATCTTCCCAGCAGGTGGGCCCGTCCACCCAAAACCAGGTGACGCTCACCGGGCTCATGCAGATATCCACCTACCAGTTCCAGGTAATAGCCTGGGACCAGCAAGGTAGGCAGGCATACTCCGACATGAGGAGCTTTACGACCTCCTCGTCGGACAGGAAGTCCCCGACGATATCCAATCTCAGGATAAACGGGGGCGCGGCTTCGACCAACAACAGGACGGTCGGGCTGGAGCTATACGCGACGGACGATTCCGGTTATGTCACAGAGATGAGCTTCAAGGACGACTACTCCAACTGGAGCGCCTGGATGCCTTACAATACGTACTCCAGCTTCGTTCTTAGCGACAGGGAAGGCCAGCGCACCGTCTATGCGAGGGTGAAAGACGCCGCCGGCAACATCTCGACCGAAGTCACAGCGAGGATAGAGCTGGACAGGACGGCGCCCAGGATCAGCTGGGTAGGCGCACAGGCCGGCCTCGATAATGCGGAGATCACCTGGGACACCGACGAAAGCTCCGATTCTTGGGCGTTCTTCGGCACGTCCTCAAGCTCGCTGTCATATAGCCAAGGGCAGGGCGACTCGGTGAGGTCCCATAGGGTGTTCCTTACCGGGCTACGTCCGGACACGACCTACTTCTACAAGGTGATGTCCCGTGATGCGGCCGGCAACGCTTCCGAAAGCTCCATCGCCTCCTTCAGGACCCAGCCTGCGATGCCGGCGGACACCAAAGCCCCCACCGGATCCGTGACGATCAACGACGGCACCACATACACCAGGTCGAGGTACATCTACCTCAACCTGTACGCGACGGATGACAGGTCCTCGCAGGGCGAGATACAGTTCAGGGTCGGCGAGGGAGCCAGCAGCTACAGCATAACCTGGGGCGCTTGGCAGGCGTTCGCGCCAAGGGTGCAGTACACCCTCGGCTACGGCGACGGCCAGAGGAACGTGTGGGTGATGTACAGGGATGCCGCCGGCAACGTATCGCAAATCTACGGCGCGTCGGTCATACTCGACACGAAAGCTCCGATAATAACGAACCTCGGAGTATCAAACGTAACGACAACCAGCGCTGTGATCAACTTCACTACCAACGAGCCGTCGTTTGGCAGCGTAGAGTACGGAATCGCGACATATTCGCTTAGCCTGGCATCGGGCGAGAGCGGAGTCAAGTCTTCCTCCGTGAGCACGGCCGAACCCAGCTCGGTAATCATAACCCCGAACCCGCTGCCGACGAGGCCCGGCATGACGAACTTCAGCATCAACATCACAGGGCTCAAGGCGGGGACGACCTACTACTTCAGGGCTGTGGCCATGGACATAGCGGGCAATACGTCGGCCACCCAGGTAGGCAGCTTCAACACGCTGGAGCCTGTGCCGGTCGACACCAAGGCCCCGACCGGATCTGTCACGATAAACGACAATACAAGGTACACCAGGTCCAGGTACGTATACCTGAACTTGTACGCATCCGATGACAAGTCGCCTCAGTCGGCCATACAGTACCGCGTAGGCGAGGGCATAAGCGCATACAGCATAAGCTGGGGCGGCTGGACGCAGTTCGCCAGCAAGGTGGCGTACACCCTAGGCTATGGCGACGGCCAGAGGAACATCTGGGTCATGTACAGGGACGCGGCGGGCAACGTTTCGCAGGCGTACGGAGCGTCGATAGTTCTCGACAGCAAGGCGCCTATAATAACCAACCTGGCCGCAAGCAACATAACGACCAGCTCAGCGACTATAACCTGGAACACCAACGAGGCTTCGTTCGGCAGCGTCGAGTTCGGCACCTCCTCTTCGTCCCTAAGCTCAGCGACCGGCGAGACGGGCGTGAGGTCGTCTTCGATCAGCACGGCTGAGCCCAGCTCGGTGGTGATCACCCCCAACCCGACCGGCGGAAGGGGCGGGAACACCAGCTTCAGCCTGAACATAACAGGGTTAAGGGCCGATACTACCTACTACTTCAGGGCAGTGGCGATGGACCTCGCCGGCAACATAGCCGCCTCCCAGACGTCGAGCTTCCGTACGGCGTCGGCGGTCGTGGCGCCTCCCGTGGTGACACCACCTATTGTGACACCCCCTGTGGTAACGCCTCCTGTGACGCCTCCGGTCGTGACACCTCCTACGACTACGCCCACACAGCCGACAGGAGTCAACCTCGCGGGCAAGTCACAGGGCACGAAAGCAAGCACCAACGGCTGGTCCAAGGCAAATGTGGCGGCTTTAGCGATCGACGAGAACATGTCGTCCTTCTGGATGTCGAAGGATACCGCTACTTCCTCGACACCTCAATGGATAGAGGTCACGTTCGGCAAGACCGTCGCGTTCAACACCGTGGTCATGAAAGTATCCTCGAAAGGAGCGCCCAAGGACCTCAAGGTGTTCGCCATGGTCAACAACAAGTGGACCGAAGTCTACAATTACAAGACCAACAGGGAAGGTACCGGAAATCCCGCATCGTCGACAGTAGAGACGATAACGATGAGCTTCAGCAGGGTGCAGGCAACAGCGGTGCGCCTCTACTACTACGACATGGTCTACAAAGACGAGCCTACGGTCTTGTACGAGGTGGAAGTCTATAACAGGTAATCAGTGACATGATCGAGAACCGGCGCCGCGGACTGTGCCATCGCGCCATCCGCGGCGCCTTCCATCGGAGGGGAGACATTGGGGACCATCAAGCTCTACAAGGGCAAGGACAGGAGAATCAGGGCGGGGCACCTGTGGATATTCGAAGGTGAGATAGACGAGGTCCGCGAAGCCGCGCCGGGGGACATCGTCGACGTGGTGAACCACCAGGGCAGCTTCCTGGGGAAGGCCATGGTGAGCGGCTCTGAGACGCTCAAGGCGCGCATCATGGCAAGGAAGGACGTGCCGATAGACGAAGCCTTCTTCGCTAGGGCCCTTGAAGGCTGCCTGGAATATAGGAGGAGGGTCGCTCCCGACGCCACATGCTACAGGCTGGTCAACAGCGAGGGGGACCTGCTGCCGGGCCTAACCGTGGACGTATACGAAGACGTGTTCGTACTGCAAGCGACGACCTACGGCATGGACATAAGGAAGCGCATGCTAGCAGAGCTGGTGGCGAAGCTTTTGGGGACCGGCAAGGCCTATGAGCGGGACGACATGCCGGTAAGGCGGTATGAGAAGCTAGAGCCGGTCAAGGGTTTCTTGATGGGCGAGTTCGACACGCGAATCAGGATCAGGGAGAACGGAGCCGTCATGGACATAGACGTCTCCGAGGGGCAGAAGACTGGATATTACCTCGACCAGAGGGAGAACAGGTCGGCGGCGGCAGGGCTTTCGGCAGGGCTGCACGTGCTGGATGCATTCTGCTACAACGGCAGCTTCGGAGTGCAGGCCGGCATCAAAGGCGCGGCCAGCGTCCATTTCATGGACTTGAGCGAGCCAGCCATCGAGAAGGCGAGGGAGAACGCAAGGCTCAACGGCATCGAGGGTATCAGCAGGTTCGAAACCGTGAACGCGTTCGACGAGCTGAACAAGCTTGCCAAGGAAGGGGCCCGGTATGACATGGTGATGCTGGACCCTCCTCCTTTTACGAGGAACAAGGAGGCCGTCGAGGGTGCGATAAGAGGCTACAAGGAGATAAACCTAAGGGGCATCAAGCTCACGAGGCCCGGCGGATACCTGGTTACTTCGAGCTGCTCCCAGCACATAGGGATGGAGCTGTTCAAGGAGATCATCCTGACGGCAGCGGCGGATGCAGGCAAGTATCTGCAGCTCGTGGAGGCGAGGTCGCAGGCGAAGGACCATACGAGGCTCCTTTCGATGCCGGAGACCGAATACCTGAAGTTTCTGATATTCAGGGTGGCATGAGCCGAGGAACGGCCTTCCATTCCCGAACTTATATATGTTATAATTCACGATGTTTTATGTTCAGGAGATAGTTCCTTCTCTTAGTGGAGGTGTACGGAATGAAGGAAAAGATACATCCTAAATACTCGGTCACGAAGGTGACGTGCGCTTGCGGCGAAACTTTCGAGGTGGGATCGACAGCTGAGAACCTCAGGGTCGAAATCTGCTCCAAGTGCCATCCCTTCACCACTGGCGTACAGAGGATAGTGGACACCGGTGGCAGGATAGAGAAATTCCGCAAAAAGCACAACCTGTAGCACCACGGGCGGGCGCCTTGTCCAAGACATGTCCCGCCTAAAGACCAATACGTCGGAGCCTTACTATATGCTAAGGCTCCGACATTATTTTATAATGAATAGGATAAAGTCTTCCTGGAGGTAACCTCAATGGATCTTAGGGTCGGCCATCCCGGCGGTTGGTTGGAGGTCATCTGCGGTTCGATGTTCTCTGGCAAGAGCGAGGAGCTCATAAGGCGGGTAAAGAGGGCAAGGATCGCAAAGCAGCGCGTAATAGTCCTCAAACACGCAATAGACGACAGGTTCTCCATGAGCCAGGTCGTATCGCATGATGGCGACAAACTTGAGGGCATCCCGGTGACCAATTCCTCAGAGCTCATTTCTAAGATCCCCCTGGGTACGCAGGTCGTGGCCATAGACGAAGCCCAGTTCTTCGACTCCGGCCTGGTGGAAGTGTGCGACACATTGGCCCGAAGCGGCGTTAGGGTAATTGTGGCGGGGCTCGACACGAATTTCAGGGGCGAGCCGTTCGGTCCGATACCGATGCTTCTCGCCTTGGCCGAGGACGTCACTAAACTCAACGCGATATGCATGAAGTGCGGCGCGCCGGCCTCTAGGACGCAGAGGCTTGTAAACGGCAAGCCCGCGAAGTTCGACGACCCTGTCGTTATGATAGGGGCGAGCGAATCCTACGAGGCAAGGTGCCGCAAGTGCCACGAAGTGCCCGGAAAGCCACAATCCGATTGAGAGGTGCGCAGATGAGCGAAAAACATAACTATGGCGGCCAGGCCGTCCTCGAAGGCATCATGATGAGAGGTCGCAAGGGCATGGCCGTAGCCGTCAGGAAACCAGACGGGCAGATAAGCATATACAAGAGATTCATCAAGCAAGACAACAAACCGGCGTTCCTTAAGATGCCGGTCATAAGGGGCGTCGTCAACTTCGTCGAGACTTTGGTCATAGGCATGGACGCGCTTATGTACTCCGCCAACGAGGCGACAGGGCAGGACGAGAAGCTCTCCAGCTGGGAAGTCGCCCTTACGCTCTTAGTTTCCCTGGGCCTTTTCATAGGCCTTTTCATAGTCGTCCCCAACCTAATAGTGGGCCTGGTGTCCAGGTTCATCGGCGGCGTCATACTCCTCAACCTTGTAGAGGGCATGTTGAGGCTGGTGATATTCGCCATGTACCTATATGGGATCTCCTATATGAAGGACATCAGGAGGCTGTTCGCCTACCACGGAGCCGAACACAAGGTAATAGCCACCTATGAGGCCGACGAGCCGCTCGACAACGCGCATGTCAGGCCCCACACTACGCTGCACAAGAGGTGCGGCACGAACTTCCTGCTGATAGTCATGTTCGTCTCCATACTCACCTACTCGCTGCTTGGCAAGCAGGCGATGATAGAGCGCATCATGACGAGGATAGTCCTGCTCCCACTGGTTGCGGGGCTTGCGTACGAGCTGTTCAAGCTCGCGGCGAAGAAGGAGAACAACCCTATATTGAGGGCCGTGTCCTATCCCGGCCTTCAGCTGCAGAAGCTAACTACCAAAGAGCCGGATGACGGCATGATAGAAGTGGCGTTGGCCGCGTTCAAGGGCGCCTTGGAGATGGACGGCGAACCCGAATCAGGCCTGGGGGCATCGGTAGAAGTGGAGGAAAGGCCGGCATCATGATAGAGAAACTGCTGGACGTGGAAAAGAGGTTCGAGGACCTCGAAGCCAGCCTTGCTTCGCCGGACGCCGTATCCGACATGGAGCTTTTCAAGAAGACGAGCAAGGCGCACTCGTCCCTGCTTCCGATAGTTGAGAGGTTCAGGCGCCTTAGGGACGTCGAAGAGCAGCTAGCCGGCGCCCAGGAGATGATGTGGCACGAGGATGACCCCGAGCTGAAGCAGATGGCCGAAGCCGAGGTGGACGAGCTCACTTCGGAGAGGGACAGGCTCACCGGCGAGCTGAAGGTGCTGTTGCTGCCAAAGGACCCGCTGGACGAGAGGAACGTAATGCTGGAGATAAGGGCCGGCACAGGAGGCGACGAGGCCGCCTTGTTCGCCGGCGACCTGCTCAGGATGTACAGTATGTACGCAGAGATAAAGGGCTGGAAAGTAGAGCAGATGAGCATGTCCGAGACGGGCCTTGGAGGTTTCAAGGAGGTCATAGTCATGATCTCCGGGAACCAGGTCTATTCCAGGCTCAAGTTCGAATCCGGCGTCCACAGGGTCCAGAGGGTGCCCGAGACGGAAGCCCAGGGCAGGATACACACGTCGGCGGCGACTGTGGCGGTGATGCCAGAGGCCGAGGAAGTCGACGTCGAGATCAATCCCAACGATCTTAGGGTGGATGTGTTCAGATCCGGAGGTCACGGCGGCCAGAGCGTCAACATGACCGACTCGGCCGTGAGGATAACCCACATGCCCTCGGGACTCGTCGTTCAGTGCCAGGACGAGAGGTCGCAGCTGAAGAACAAGGAGAAGGCGATGAAGGTGCTCAGGGCGCGCCTCCTGGAGAAGACGATGATCGAGCAGGAGACCAAATATTCCCAGCAGAGGAAGAGCCTCGTGGGCAGCGGGGACCGCTCGGAGAGGATCAGGACCTACAACTTCCCGCAAAACAGGGTGACTGACCACAGGATCGGGCTCACGCTTCACAGGCTGGACATGGTGATGAACGGGGACCTGGACGAGATAATAGACGCCTTGATCCTCAGCGAGCAGAGTGAGAGGCTGAAGAAGGATGAGTAGCGCGGAGGGGAAAAGCACCGTGCTGGATCTTCTGAACAAGTCGGCGCGGTACTTGGCCTCCAAAGGTTCGCGATCTCCAAGGCTGGACGCCGAAGTGCTCCTGGCCGGAGTGCTCGGCTGCTCGAGGATCCAGCTCTACGTCGGATTCGACAGGGGCCTTAGCGACGCCGAGGTGGACTCCTACAGGGAAGCGGTGATGAGGAGGGGCAGAAGGGAGCCCGTAGCTTATATAACGGGCAGGAAAGAGTTTATGGGAAGGGATTTCTCGGTAGGCAGGGGCGTACTTGTGCCGAGGCCCGAGACGGAACTGCTGGCCGAGAAGGCCATAGAGGCCCTAGTGGGGAGCGAGTGCGCGAATGCCGCGGAGATCTGCTGCGGCACCGGGGCGGCCGGGATAACCGTAGCCCTCGAAGTGCCCGGCATAAGGATGTTCCTCTCCGACATATCCGATGACGCGCTGGAGACGGCCTCTAAGAACGTAATGAAGCACGGCCTCAAGGACAGGGTAAGCGTGTTGAGGGGGGACCTTCTCGCGGCGCTGCCCGACGAGCTGAAAGGTAAGCTGGACCTGGTGATGGCCAACCCTCCGTACATAAGGACGGGGGATATAGACGCCCTCGAGCCCGAGGTCTCGGAGCATGAGCCCCGGATGGCCCTGGACGGAGGATCGGACGGGCTGCTGTTCTACAGGAGGATAGCGCCCGAAGCTGCCCTGTGGCTGAAACAGGGGGGCACGGTGCTGATGGAAGTAGGCTACGACCAGGCAGGAGAGGTTTCGGGCATGCTGGGCGCGTGCGGCTTCGGTTCCATAACGTCGCACAAGGACCTCCAAGGGTATGACAGGGTGGTCGCGGCGACCTTATGAAGGAGGTTTCCCGATGGATACCGTCTATGTGAACATGTCGTCCGGGATAAAGGACGAGGCCATCAAGAAGGCCGCGGGGATAATACGCTCCGGTGGCCTCGTGGCTTTTCCCACCGAGACGGTGTACGGGCTTGGCGCGAACGGTTTCGACCCCACGGCTGTAAGGAAGATATTCAAGGCGAAGGGCAGGCCCCAGGACAACCCGCTCATACTCCACATCTCATCGATGTCGAGCCTTTACGAGCTCGCGGCAGAAGTGCCGGCGGACGCTCTCAGGCTCGCGAACATGTTCTGGCCCGGACCGCTCACGATGGTCCTCAAGAAGAAGGACATAGTCCCGGACACCGTGACCGCCGGACTCAAGACGGTGGCCATAAGGATGCCGGCGAACGATATCGCACTAAGGCTTATATCGGCATCCGAAGTGCCGATAGCGGCCCCTTCCGCTAACATATCCGGAAGGCCGAGCCCGACTTGCGGAGAGCACGTGATGAACGATCTGGCCGGTGTGATAGACATGGTCATCGACGGGGGGCCCACTAGGATAGGGGTCGAATCGACCGTCGTGGACATGAGCTCTAACAAGCCGTGCCTGCTAAGGCCGGGAGGGCTGGGCATCGAGGACTTGAAGCTGGTCCTTCCGGAGTTGGAGCTGGGCATGGACAACCCCGACGGCCCCGCCAGGTCGCCCGGGCTCAGGCACAAGCACTACGCCCCGAAAGCGCCGTTGTTCTTGTACAAGGGCCCCGTGGATGAGCAGATAGCCACCATCGGCAGAGAGATGGTCTCCCTTGCCAAGAGCGCGAGCAGGGTCGGGATACTCGCCGCCTCGGGGGAGATAGAGAGGATAAGGAAGTCCGCTAGGTTGGCGGGGCTCGTCGCCAGCGACGCTCCGAGCGAAGACGCCGACATCGTATATGCGGCGACGGGAGCAAGGGAACGGATGAACGAAGTGGCATCCTCCCTCTTCTCGTGCCTTAGGCAGCTTGACCTTTCGGACGTTGACATAATCCTCGCCACCTCCTACATGGAGGAGGGCCTGGGTTTCGCCGTTATGAACAGGCTGGTAAGGGCCAGCGACGGCAGAATACTTACTGTGGAGGAAAGATGACTTTCGGAGGTGCGCGATGAGAATTTCCATTGGATCCGACCATGCTGGTTTCGAGCTCAGGAAGAAACTGATAGACAAGATAGTGTCGCTCGGACACGAGGCGATCGACCGCGGGCCGTACGCCTCGGCATCCGTGGACTATCCGGATTTTGCGGCCCTCGTGGCCGAGGATGTCATCAACGATAACGCGGAGCGCGGCGTCCTGGTCTGCGGAACGGGCATAGGCATGTCCATGGCCGCCAACAAAGTGCGCGGAATAAGAGCGGCGCTGGTATACGACATGGACACCGCTAAACTCTCCAGGCAGCACAATAACGCCAACATAATATGCCTCGGAGCCCGCACGCCTAGCGCGTCGATCGCGCCAGAGCTTCTGGAGACCTGGCTCGCCACGGAGTTCGAGGAAGGAAGGCACAGAAGGCGGGTCCATAAGATAGACAGCCTCGCGGCCTCGATGGAAGGCTGGGAGGGAGCCCCGAACGTGCACGTGATCAAGCACCCTCTCATACAGCACAAGCTATGCCTGCTGCGCCAGAAGGAGACGGAGACGCGGCACTTCAGGGATCTGGTGTCCGAGATAGCCAAGCTGATGGCATACGAGGTAACTAGGGACGTGCCCCTTTCCGAGGTCGACATAGAGACGCCGATATGCAGCACGAAGGGCAAGGTCATGGCGGGCAAGCACTTCGGCATCGTCGCAATATTGAGGGCAGGGCTGGCGATGGCGGAGTCGATGCTCGAGATAATGCCGGGCGCCAGGATGGGCCACATCGGCCTGTACAGGGACCCCCAGACGCTGAAGCCCGTGCAGTACTATGCCAAGCTGCCCAAAGACACCGCCGAAAGGAGCGTCATCCTGGTGGATCCGATGCTCGCGACGGGAGGGACGATCGTGAAGGCGATCGACGTCCTTAAGGAAGCGGGCGCGAAGGGCATCAAGGTGGTCAGCATAGTCTCGGCCCCGGTGGGCATAAAGAAGGTATTGGAGGCGCACCCGGACGTTGAGATCTTCGTTGCCGCAGTGGACGAGAAGCTGAACGACCACGGCTACATCGTCCCCGGCCTAGGAGACGCCGGCGACAGGCTCTACGGGACGAAGTAAGGAGGCCCTCTATGAATTCTAGGCCTAGCTGGGACAGGTATTTCATGGAGATCGCCCGGATGGTGGCGACGAGATCCACTTGCTTAAGGCGCAGCGTAGGGGCGATAGCGGTGAACGAGCGGCGTATACTGGCCACCGGGTACAACGGCACCCCGAAGGGTCTGAGGCACTGCGATGAGGTGGGCTGCTTAAGGCAGCAGTACGATATCCCCTCTGGGCAGAGGCACGAGCTGTGCCGCGGCCTGCACGCCGAGCAGAACTGCATAATACAAGCGGCGGTGCACGGAGTCCAGCTCGAGGGCTCGACGATCTACTGCACCTTCCAGCCTTGCGTGGTGTGCGCGAAGATGCTCATCAACGCCGGCATAGTCGAGATAGTCTACGAGGGCGGCTACCCTGACGAGATGTCGGTCGGGATGCTAGAAGAGGCGGGGATAAGACTAAGGCGGCTGGTGCCCGAGGAGGAGGACGTGACATGAACCTTATGGCTATAGGCTTCCTCCTGGCGACGGCCATAGCCCTGCTGCTTACGCCCGCCGTGGGCTTCCTTGCGACGAAGGCCGGCATAGTAGACGTGCCACGCGGCAGGCACATACACAAGAAGCCCGTTCCTCTAATCGGCGGAGTCGCCATCTTCGCGGCGTTCATCGTCACTGTCCTTCTCAGGCTCAGGGTCACCGGATGGGTGAGCGGCCTGGTACTCGGGTCCGGGATCATAATGCTCACCGGCATAGTGGACGACATACTGGAGCTCAAGCCCCTTGTGAAGCTGCTGGGGCAGGTCGTAGGGGCGTGCGTGATGGTGGGCATGGGCGTGAGGATGGAATTCATCTCCAACCCGTTAGGCGGGATGCTGCACATGGGATGGCTGTCCTATCCGTTCAGCGTGGTCTGGATACTCTCCTTCGTCAACGCGGTCAATTTCCTCGACGGGCTCGACGGCCTCGCCTCGGGCGTGGTAGCCATAAGCTCGTTTGCGCTGGGTTTGATAGCCTTCGCGAAGGGGCACATAGACATAGCGATCGTCTCCGTGATACTTTCAGGCTCGTGCCTGGGCTTTCTGTGGCATAACTTCCACCCCGCCCAGATCTTCATGGGGGACACCGGGGCGATGTTCATCGGGGCCGCCATGGGAGGAATCAGCGCGGTAGGTGCCCTTAAGGGTCCCGCGACCCTGACCATAGCCGTGCCGGTAGTGCTCATGGGAGTCGCCGTGCTGGACACGGCCCTCGCCATCTTCAGAAGGGTGAGCAAGAAGATGAGCGTAGGAGAAGGAGACGAGGAGCACATACACCACAGGCTGCTCAAGATGGGGCTCAACCAGAGACAGGCCGTGGGCATAATCTACGCCGTGACCATAGCTCTCGCTGTCGCGGCCTATTTCATATCGCAGCAGGAGGCCACGTCGAAGGGCTGGTTCATAGCGTTCAGCGCATTCGCCCTCCTCATAACGCTCGGAGGCATCGCGGGCATGTTCAGGCTCGGAAGGCTCGGGCGCAAGATCAGGGAAAGGATGGCACGCAGACAATGAAGAAGGTCATGGCCGTATTCGGCACGAGGCCGGATACGATAAAGATGATGCCGGTCGTGGAGGCGGTGAGGAGCTCCTCTAAGCTTAGGCTGTTCGCTTTATCCACGGGCCAGCACAGGCAGATGCTCGACGACGTGCTGAGGGTCTTCGGCGTGGAGCCGGACATGGACCTGGACATAATGAGGCCCGACCAGAGCCTCGCGGACATAGTGACGAGGGGCCTGCCGGCGATGATGCGCGCGCTGGAGGAAATAGGGCCCGACCTGGTGCTGGTGCATGGCGACACGTCAACCGGCTTCGTGGCTTCGCTGGCCTCGTTCTACTCGGGCGTTAAAGTGGGCCACGTCGAGGCGGGGCTCAGGACGCACGACAAGCTCAACCCGTTCCCCGAGGAGATGAACAGGAAGCTAATAGGCTCCCTGGCCGACGTACATTTCGCCCCGCTCAAGACCCATAAGGACAACCTCGTCGCAGAGGGCGTGGGGCCGGATTCGGTGTTCGTCACCGGCAACACCGCGGTGGACGCCGTGCTCAATACGGCGGCCAGGGTGGACAAGCTTGAGGACGGCAAGCTTCACGATGCGGTCTACGGGCCTGGCAGGCTTCTGCTAGTCACGGCGCACAGGCGCGAGAGCATCGGTATCGGCATAAAGGGTATCTGCGAGGCAGTAAGGTCCATACTAAGAGACTACGAGGATGTAAGGGTGCTGTTCCCCGTGCATCCTAACCCGAGGGTGTCCAAGACCGTGCACGAGATCCTTGACGGCGTCAAAAGGTGCCACCTCACGGGCCCGATGTCATATCCGGACATGGTCATGGCCATGAAGAACGCATATTTCTGCATGAGCGATTCGGGAGGCATCCAGGAGGAGGCGCCGTCTCTGGGCAAGCCGGTGCTCGTGCTCAGGCGGGTGACCGAAAGGCCCGAGGGCGTGAGCGCCGGGACCCTTAAGCTCGCCGGGGTGGACCCGGTGCAGATAAGGAAGCTCGCCGGAAGGCTCCTAGATGACGAAGGGGAATATAATAGGATGGCAACCAGCCGCAACCCGTTCGGCGACGGCAGGGCCTCCGAGAGGATCAAGGACGCCATACTTTACTTCTTCGGCCTGGGCCCAAGGCCCGGGGATTACGAATAGCAGAGGACCGGAGGGAATGACGCGATGGAACTGAACACCCTTGTGGTAGAAGGCGGAAGGAAGATATCGGGCACGGTCAGGGTAGGAGGGGCCAAGAACTCCTCCCTGCCGTTGATCGCCGCCGCGCTGCTGACTGCCGGCACCTCCACGATAGAGGACGTACCCAGGTTAAAGGACATCGAGACCATGCGAGGTGTCGTGGAGGCGCTCGGTGCCCGCGTGATAATGGAAGATAATGTAATGACCGTGGATTCCTCCAGCCTGAACGGGAACGAACCACCATATGACCTTGTAAGGGCCATGAGGGCGTCGTTTCTGGTCATGGGACCCCTGCTTGCGAGGATGGGCAGCGCCCACATATTCCAGCCCGGAGGCTGCGCCATCGGTGCAAGGCCGATCGACTTACACCTGAAGGGCTTCGCCGCTTTGGGCGCGGAGATAGACATGAGCGGGGGAGTCGTGAAGGCGAAGGTCAGCGGAAGGCTCAAAGGCGAAAGGGTCTACCTGGACTTCCCAAGCGTCGGCGCGACGGAGAACATAATGATGGCGGCCGCCACTGCCGAAGGCAGGACCCTGATAGAAAACGCCGCCAGGGAGCCCGAGATAGTGGACCTTGCGAACTTCCTAAATAAGATGGGCGCCAAGGTCAGAGGGGCCGGGACCCCGATGCTCAGGATAGACGGCGTAGACACGCTTGTCCCCTCTTCCCATACGGTCATACCTGACAGGATAGAGGCCGGCACCTTCATGATCATAGCGGCCGGCACCCAGGGCTCTTTGTACATCGACAACGTGGTGGGCGAGCACGTGAAACCGCTTGAGGCTAAGCTGTCCGAGGCCGGGGCGCATGTGGAGACCTTCGAAGGGGCGATGCGCGTGAGCGCGGACAAGCGCCTCAAGGCCGTGGACGTGACCACCATGCCGTACCCTGGTTTCCCCACGGACATGCAAGCACAGCTCATGGCGGTGCTGTGCACGTCGGAGGGCACCTCCCAGGTGACCGAGAACGTGTTCGAGAACCGTTTCATGCATGCCCCGGAGCTTTCGAGGATGGGTGCGAACATAAAGATCAGCGGCAGGACCGCGATCATCGAAGGAGTACCGACGCTTACCGGAGCCCAAGTGAACGCTACGGACCTTAGGGCCTCGGCCGCGCTGGTCACCGCCGCGCTTACCGCCGAGGGCGAGACGCACATACATAACATCTCCCACCTCGACAGAGGATACGAGAACTTCGAGGGCCGCCTGGCCAAATGCGGCGCTCGGATGAGGAGGGAGTAGGCCGATGATCTCCGGTCGGAAGCTGGCATATCCTCTTTCGCTGGTTTTGGTACTGCTCTTGGCCTTCTGCGTGAGCGCCTCGGCGCCGGTTTTCATGGATCCGAAGGACGTCAAGGCGGGCATGACCGGCTACGGGCTCACTGTGTTCTGGGGGGACGAGCCGGAGACGTTCGACTTCTCCGTCATAGCGGTGACCAAGGGGGACACGAGTCTAGCGGACATGATACTCGTCAAGGTATCTGGACAGAAGATAGACGCGATAGGCGGCATAGCGGCCGGCATGAGCGGAAGTCCCTGCTACATAGGCGGGAAGCTCGTCGGGGCGCTGTCGCACGTACTGGAGGGCCCCGATCCTAAGATAGGCGTGGTGACTCCGATGAGCGTCATGGTGAGGCTCTTGGAGGCGGGCAAGCTGGCGGATTCCGCAAAGCCTTTCAAGGTCGCCGGCTGGGGCAGCTTCGTGCCGGTCGCCACTCCAGTGTGGGTGGGCGGGCTCGGTCCAAGGGCGCAAAAAGCCCTGGAGGCTTCTCTCGGCCTGAAGGGCTTCGCCTTAAGCCCCGCCATGGCGCTTGGCGCAGGTGGCATGGAAGATTCTAACGGGACGTTCGCCGCCGGCTCTTCGATCGCCGTACAGATGTGCAACGGAGACGTGGAGGCCGGGGCGATAGGCACTCTCACATGGACTGACGGGAGGAATTTCCTCGCATTCGGACATCCGATGCTTAACATCGGCTCGATCGAGATGCCGATGTCGAAATCGTCCGTGCTTGCCGTGCTGCCTTCGGACTCGTTCCCGTTCAAGCTGGGCACTTTCGGCAAGCCGGCCGCGGTCGTGACCGAGGACAGGACGTACGGGCTGGCCGGCGTGATAGGCAAAGACGCCAAGATGGCCGACGTCACGGTCAAGGCGAGCGACATGCAGACCGGACGCAGGAAGAGCGCGACCATAAGGTGCCTGCAGGACGAAAGGCTCATCTCGGAGCTCATAGGATCGGCCGTACTGTCGGTGATGGACGGCGTTACGATGAGGGTAGGGGAAGGCACCGTCTACCTGTCGGTGATAATAGAGGCGAAGCAGGGCAGCATCTTCAGGGAAGAGATGATCTGGTCCGGCTCCGACGTCGCCAATGAGGTAACCTCGGAGGTATCGGGCATGATATCGTTAATAGCCGGCAACGACGCCCAGGCCGCGGAGATCCTGAAGGTCCAGGTCAACGTCGACGTGGCGCCTTCCAGGATGACGTCGGTGATCAAGGGGGTCACTCTGCCGGAGGGGGGCTTCGTGGCAGGGCAGACGCAGTCGATCGGCGTGGTCCTCAAGCCTTTCAGGGGGCAGGAATACACGAAGATGGTCGACATAGACCTTCCGGCTGACATCGGGCCGGGCCCCGTATCCGTGACCGTATACGGGGGCTCCTCCGAGGACGACGAAGGCTCCCTGGACATCGTGGACAAGGTGGGCGACGTGAGAGGCATCTCCCTGGAGGAGCTGCTTGGCAGGATAAGCACCGCCGACCAGAACAACGACCTCATCATAGAGATATACAGCGACGCGGGCTCCTCGGAAGAGGACCTGCCGCCCGAGGACGGAGCTTACGAGCAGGAACCGCTCTACTCCGGAAGGATAGTTCTGCAGAGCATAATACAAGGTTCGGCTGTCGAATACTCCGAAGTGCGGTAGAATATAAAGGGCATGGCCGGGAACAGGCACGGGGCCTTGAGCGTTTCATTCATTAGTTGCGTCCGGGGCGTTTTGGTAATACGGGCTCTCACGACGGACTCCCACTCAGCTCGACCATCAGGAGGTAAGGTAATGTTAAGTAACTGCAAGAGCAGGACGATGATCTTGCTGACGCTGGCATTGGCGATCGCTTTGGCGGTCTCCGGCACTGCGTCGGCACAGTCGTACGGCCGCCTGGCCGGCATAGAGATCGAAGGCAACAAGAAGCTCGACGCCGAATACATAAAGGGCCTGCTACCGCTGACCATAGGGATGGATCTGACGCAGGAGGCCCTCGACAAGGCGTTCGCCGCGTTGCAGGAAAGCGGCTACTTCGCCGACCTGGGGGCGCGCTCGCAGGTCTTCCTCGGAGGAATTAAGCTGATCGTGACGGTCTTGGAGTTCCCCGACCTCAAGGCTATAAACATAGAGGGCAACACCCTTATGAGCGACGATGAGCTCCTTTCCAGGATGACGTCGCAGGTGGGCAAGATAATCAACGTCAACGCCCTGAAGAAGGACCTGGACAGCATAATCCAGATCTACAAGGACAAGGGCTACGTGGCTAGCATAGAACCCGAGATAGGCATGGACGGCATCGTGCTGGTCAAGATGACCGAATGGAAGGTCGGCTCGATACTGATCTCCGGCAACGACAAGACCAAGGAGCAGATCATAAGGCGCAGCATCAAGCTCGCGGAGGGCGACTTCATAGACAGCAAGGTCATAACCGACGACAGCCGCAGGATATACAACACGGGCATCTTCGACGAGGTCGGAGTGGAGCTCGAACCTCGCGAAGAGGGCGCCTACGCCGACGTGAAGTACGTGGTCAAGGAGAGCCAGACGGGCCTTTTCAACGTCGGCGCGACGTACAACTCTACTGAAGGGCTGATCGGCTACCTGGAGATCTCCGACAAGAACGTCTTCGGCTACGGCATCAAAGTATCCGGCAAGCTAGAGGCCGGAGGCAAGGAGAAGCTGGTCACCGGCGAGTTCAGCGTATCTACGCCGTATCTGTTCACTGACAAGTTGGAAGGCGGTCTCGAGTTCTACAGGCGCATGTCCAACAAGAAGATCGAACTCCCGCCGGACGGCGAGGAGGGGGACGTCGCCTACAAGCAATACAGGACCGGCGGTAGCATCTGGCTTGGCTACAACTTCGACCTGTACACTAAGGCGGGCGCATCTTTCAGGCTGGATTTCCTGCAGAACTCTGCCGAGACGCCGGATCCCGCAGTGCCGGAGGATTCCTCTACGAGGAGCATAACGCTTTCGCTGACGAGGGACACCAGGGACGATTTCATAAGCCCCACCAAGGGCTACACCGTGTACGCTTCGAGCGAATTCGCCGGAGGGATACTGGGCGGAGACGACAACTTCACGAAGCTGTACGCCCAGACAACGGGCTATTACGAATTCAAGGACGGGCATGTCATAGCCGGAAGGCTCGGCATAGGCGGGGGCTTCCCCACTTTGCCTGAACATGCGAAGTACCTGCTCGGCGGCGGCACCAACATGAGAGGCCTTAAGGAGCCCATAGCGGGCGACTACATAGTGTTCGCCAATGCGGAGTACAGGTTCAGGATCTATCAGGACATAGTGGGCGGCGTCGTGTTCTTCGACATGGGCGAAGCTTGGAACAAGGGCGAGAGCTTCACCTGGAACGGGCTCAAATACGGCGTGGGCATCGGGGCTAGGGTGACGATCCCGATGCTAGGGATGCTGAGGCTGGACTACGGTATCTCCAACGGGCAGGGCCGGGTGTATTTCGGCTTCGGTCATACGTTCTAGTATATAAGTGAATGACAACTTGCGAAGTTAAGAATTATAATGATATTTGTTGTCAATGAACAAATGAATGAGAGGTAGGTCAATCCCAGATGAAGAACCTTTTTAGGAACACCACGGCAGTAATCATAGCGATAGCGCTCATTGCGATCGCAGCCACCATCAGCAACCTTACTACCGGCAAGGCAGGGGCGGCCCCGGATTACGCCGTGATCGGGCATATCGACACGGACAAGCTCAACTCGGAGTTCCCCGCCCTAAAGACCGCATGGGAGGCGGTAGCGGTAAAGAAGGCCGAGCTTGAGAAGGACCTCAACAAGAAGGCAGAGGGCCAGGACCAGGACACCAAGACCAAGCTCGTAGAGCAGTACAACACGACCTACAACGACTACGCCAAGAAGACCCTGGATCCTGCGTACGCCAAGCTCGAAGAGGCTGTCAAGGCGGTTGCCAAGGACAAGGGAGTGACCGTGATCCTCAATAGTTCGATAGTCATAGAAGGCGGCATCGACATGACGGCCGCGGTACTCCAGAAGGGCGGGGCGAAGTAAGGCCCTGCGAGAGACCTTTGAGGGGCGCACGATTGCGCCCCTCTATTCACATGAAAGGCAGTTGCCCAGATGAGGAAGCTTGACCGGTATGTGATGCGGGAATTTCTCGGACCTTTCCTTGCAGCGATAACCGCATTCATAGTCATATCGCTCAGCGTCCAGCTGTTCTGGCTGGCGGAGATGGTCGTTGTCAAGCACACCCCCCTCGCCACGGTGCTCAAGCTCATAATGTTCAACATGCCCGCGGCCATCGTCCAGGTGCTGCCATTCGCCACACTCTTCGGGGTGCTCCTCAGCCTAGGCAGGCTCAGCCGCGACAGCGAGCTTTCCATAATGAGGGCGGCCGGACTGAGGCTTTCCAGGATATCCCTTCCGCTCATCATCCTATCTATATTCATAAGCCTGTTCGGCTTCTACATGGGCGACCAGGTCGCTCCCAAGGCCAATCTCGAATCCAGGAACATAGTGAACAAGATGATACTCGGAGAGAGCATACCCAGCATCGACAACAACGTGTTCTTCCGGGGGCCCGACAATAAGTTCTTCTACATAGGGCGCATAAGCGAGGACAGGGCCACCGTCCAGGACGTGATGATCTACGACATCGGATACGGGAAGTACCCCCAGCTGATAACCGCCTCCAAGGGCAGGGCGGATTCCGGGACCTGGGTCTTCGAGGACGGCAACATACACGAATGCGGCCAGGACGGCAGGGTGGCCTCGACGGCCCATTTCGACGTCCTCGAGATAAAGATGGAAAGGGCCGTAACGGACTACACAAACTCCGGCAGGACCACGTCCGAGATGTCCATGAAGGAGCTTAAGGACAGCATCGACCTCTTCTCCAAGAGCGGGATAAGGGCCAAGAACCTGCTGATCGACTACTACTTGAAGATGGCCCAGCCGCTCTCCTCCCTGATCTTCGCCATGCTCGCCGTGCCTCTTGCCGTAAGGAGCCCCAGGAAAGGCGGCGCCGTCTACAGCATCGGTGCGGGCATCGGGATAATAACCCTGTACTTCATATTCGAATCCGTGGTGAGATCGTACGGCATGCTGCAGGCGACCAGGATACAGCCCTGGCTTGCCGCATGGTCCGCGGACATAATATTCCTTGCCGCGGCCCTAATCCTGTTGTTGAAGGCCGACGCGAGGAAGATGGGCAAAAGGGCCAAAACACGCAAAGGGCCCGCCGCACTGTCACTGATGGTACTTGCGGCCATCCTCCTCATCATGCCAGGCACTTCGTCCGCCGCGGGGACGGCAGTGAAGGTGAGCGCCCAGAGGCTCTTCTACGACGGTGGCGACGTCTGGAGGGCCGAGGGAGGCGTGACGATATCCTTCGACGATGTGACCATCACCGCCGGAAACGCCGCAATAGACGTGGTTACGGGCCTTGCCGAGCTTGGCGGGCTTGTCACCGTCACGACCAAGGAAAGCGAAGTGTCTGCGGTAAGCGCCACATGCAATATCAAGACGAAACAGATATCGTTCGATACCTTCGAAGGCAGGGTGAGCGACGAGCGGGTCAAGGGCTACATATACATCAGCGGCGAGAAGTTCGTCGAGGACGACGGATCGTACAAGCTCACGGGAGGATACCTAACCACTTGCGACCTTCCCCAGCCTCATTACAGGATCGAGGCCGAGAGCATCGAGTTTACGAACGAAGACTACATAATCGCAAGGAACGTATCCTACTTCGAGGCCAACCTGAGGCTGTTCAAGCTGCCGTACCTTAGCATCCCCCTTAGGGAGGAGGACAGGATGATCCTCCCCGAGTTCGGCTGGAGCAGCGGCGACGGGGTCTACGTCAAGACGACCATGAAGAGGAAGCTTAACGACGCGAACAGGCTGACCATAAGGCTGGACCTGTTCCAGATAAGCGGGCTGGGCGCCGGCGTGCGCCACGACTACACCATCGAAGGGATAGGAGACGGTTACTACAGCCTTTACGGAGTAAAGAGCTTCTTCGACCCTTCCGCGTCCTGGACCGCGGAGGTATCGCAATCGGTGAGCCTGCCGCTGGAGGTCAAGGCCGACGTGAAGTACTCGGTAAAGGGCACCGTCGACAAGCTCGGCAATTTCCGCGACGACCAATATACGGAGCTCAAGCTCTCAAGGAACGCCAAGGACGACAAGACCTCGGCATCGGTATCCTACAGATTCAGCGGCACTAACGAGGACTCCTCGACGCTGAACCTTTCCGCCACCCACTCATCTACCTTGGCGGAAGGGTTCAAGCTGAGCGGCAACGTAAATTACAGAAAGATAGTCCTGGATGGCACTCTTAAGCAGGAGTACTTGAACTACAAGGCCACGCTGGTGCACACCGGCCAGGACGGCAAGCTTACCATAAACTTACAGGCCGCGGACACGATGGACGAGAAGCAGGAAGTCGTCCTTTCCTCGCTAAAAAGGCTTCCCGAGATGCAGATCGACATGTTCAGGATCAAGCTTGGCAGCCTTCCTGCCGGGATTACGGCCAAGTTCCTCGCCGGCAGGTACGTCGAGAGGATACTGAACACTACCCCGACGGAATACCTCGACGCCGTGAAGGGCGAGGCCCAGGCGGACCTTTCGTTGGACAGGGTCGACCTTTGGGGCTACGGGTCTTTCGACCTCGGAGGGAGCTTCATAGGCAGCCTCTACTCGACTGGCGACGCCAGGGCCTACCTGAGCGCTTCGACCTCCCTTACGGTAAAGCCGGTGAGCGGCTGGGACATAAAGCTCTCATATGATTATTCGAAGAAATTCGGCCTGTCACCGTACAGGTTCGATTCCTTGAGCGACAGGAACAAAATATCGGCATCGACATCGGCTTCTTTCTACGGCTTCAGGCTCACCGCTTCCACCGGATACGACTTCGTGAAGGCCGCGTTCGACCCATTCACCGCGGTGGCGGCGTACAGCTACCAGGACAAGTACCAGGCGGACCTCACGATGAGGTTCGCACTGCCGGATTTCTCCTTGTCGTACGTGCTCGGAAGGGTGACGGTCAAGCCGACCGAGGACATCAACCTCAAGTTCGGCCTCGAGTACAGCGGCACCCTCAAGAAGCTGAGCAAGGTGGAGACCAGCGGGGATGTCAGGTTCCTCAAGGAATGGCGGGTGGCATGGGCGGCGATATACGATATCGCGAGAGAGGGCCTCAGGAAGGCCGACATCGCGGTTACGAAGGACCTGCACTGCAGGGAGATCACGGCAGGGTATCAGATCGTCGAGCAGAGGTTCTTCGTGAACTTGAAATTCAAGGCGTTCCCTGACGTTCCTATAGGCATAGGGACGGACGAATGGACCCTTTTCAAGTGACGGGAACGAAAGGAGACATCTAGTTGAACCTCAGGACGGGGCTGGTCATATTCCTCGTTTTGGCCCTTGCGACTGCGGCCGTATACTACTACGGCTTCGTGGCTCCTGAGCCCGAGGCCGCAAAGGTGCAGGCGCCAGAGGACAAGGACGCGCCCGAGGTGCTGATCAAGGGGCTTTCGATGTCCAGCTGGACGGACGGGGAGAAAGTCTGGGAGATGGAGGTCGAGAGGATGGAACTGCCCAGGTTCGGCAGGAACACCGTGCTCTACGACATAACCGATGGCACTATCTTCCGCGACAAGGGCCCTTATCTGGGATTCAGCGCGGGTATGGCGAAGGTCGACGGCAGGAACAGGATGGAGTTCTCAGGGGGCGTCGTCGTCGACTCTGAAGGTAAAACGCTCATGGCTGCAGAATCAATGTCTTGGGATCCTGCGACGCAGAAGGTGACGGTGCCCGGAGAAGCCAAGATAACGGCGGACGGAAGCACGGTCCTGGCGAAGAACCTTATCGTGGACCTCAATGACGAATACATATACACGACCGGGGAGATCATAGCCCAGCAGGGCGACAACATAAGGATTACCGCAGGCAACATGAAGTATTCGGTGACGAGGCGCGAGATGGAGATAATCGGCCCCTCGAAGATCGTCATCGACCTATAGGGAAGGTGTGCAATGATGTCTAGGACCTTGATCAGGCTGATGTCCGTGGCGATGCTCGCCGCAATAGTGCTGGCGGCAGGTACCGTATCGGCCGCGAAGCAAGTGACCATCACCGCGACGCGCAAGCTGAACTACCAGGGCGCCAAGGGCGACGCCATGGTGGAGGGCAACGTGCGGATAGAGTACGGCTCGACCATCATAAACGCCGAGAAGGTGCTCTTCAACAGCGACACGAAGACCGCTAAGGTGGACGGCGGAGTCCGGATCGCCCAGGACAACATAGTGATAACGGCCGACAAGATGGACGCCGATTTCAAGAACGACAAGGTGAAGGTCAGCGGCAACGTGAAGCTTGAGCTCACCGAGACGCTCACTGAGATGGACGAGGCCGGCAAGCCCAAGAAGGACGTGGTGGTGCTGCTGACGTCCAGCATGGAGATAGACATCAACACCAACGACTTCAAGGCCACGGGCGGTGTCACGATAACAAAGAATAAGCAGAAGGTCCAGGCGGGCGAGGCGGCGTACGTCGACGCCGAGAAGAAGATGACCCTGATCACAGGCGTGATGATAGAGACCGAGGATGGGGACACCGTCAAGTCCGAAAAGGCGGTAGTATACACCGACAAGGAAGCCTTCGAGGCAGAGGGCGAGAAGATAGAGATCAACTTTACGGTCTAGGCAGGCGGGGGAAGGAATGGGCATAAGGGCTACCAATCTTACCAAGTCGTTCTCCGGGCGCACCGTCGTCAACGGGGTCGACCTGGAGCTCGAAAGGGGCGAGGTGGTCGGGCTGTTCGGGCCGAACGGGGCCGGCAAGACGACGACTTTCTACATGCTCCTGGGCCTCGAAGCGCCCGATTCGGGGACCATCCAGGTGGACGGCACCGATGCCACGTACCTTCCAGTGCACATGAGGGCGCAGCTGGGCATAGGCTACCTCGCTCAGGAGCCGTCGATCTTCAGGCGCATGAGCGTGGAGTCGAACGTCGCCTCCGTGCTAGAGACGATGAAGCTCGCCAAAAGGCAGGTCACGGAGAAGACGGCGGAGCTGATGGAGGCGTTCAACCTCACCGGGATAAGGAAGCAGATGGGCTATACGCTATCGGGAGGGGAGCGCAGGAGGGTCGAGATAGCGAGGGCCGTGGCCACATCCCCGTCCTATCTGCTGCTGGACGAGCCGTTCACGGGGGTAGACCCGCTGGCCGTCCTGGAGATCCAGGGGATTGTCAGGAAGCTCAGCTCAAAGGGCCTGGGGATATTGATCACCGACCATAACGTGAGGGACACCATGGCCATAACCAACAGAGGGTATATAATGTATACGGGCAACATCCTGGTTTCGGGCACCCCGGGGCAGATAGCGCAGGACCCGCTGGCCAGGAGGTTCTACCTGGGCGACGCATTCGATCTTTGATACGGAGGTCCCATTGAGCGGAATCTTACTTATCGCAATACTGGCCATCGTAGGCGGCCTCGTCGCCATAGTCGGCGACAGGATAGGCATGCGCGTAGGCCGTAAACGCCTCACCCTCTTCGGCATAAGGCCGAAATACACCTCGATAATAATCACGTTCCTAACGGGAGTGCTCGTAGTCGCCCTAACGGTCGTCACCTTGTCGCTCCTGTCTGAGAACGTCAGGATCGCCCTCTTCAAGATAGAGGAACTAAGAGGCGACCTGGAGCAGACCGCATCGGCGCTAGAGGACACCAAGAAGGAACTGTCCGACAAGATGAGCGAGGCGGACGAGCTGACCGTGAAGGTGCAGAGCATAGGCTCTCAGTACGAATCGCTCAAAGCCGACTACAACGCCATAATGGCCCAGCTGAGCAAGGCCAACACCGAGAAGACCGTCACCGCAAGGCAGCTGGAGGAGCTCAAGAAGGGCCTTTCGGACATACAAGGCAAGCTCTCGGCCACCGAAGAACGGCTTTTAGTGGCTAGCCGGCAGGTTCAGGAATCAGGTCTGCTGCTCAAGGAACAGCAGGGCGAGATTACCAAATTATCCGATGAGAGGCTAAATCTGGAGAGCAACATATCCGAGCTCCAAGATACCAGGAACACGCTGAACGAAGAGGTCGCCTACCTGGAAGAACAGCTCAACCAGCTCATCCAGACGAGCATGCTGCTGATAGAGAGCAAGCAAGCCTCCATGACCATGCAGGTGATATTCTACGCGGACCAGACCATCCTCGGCTCGGCGATAGACTGCTCACAGCCGATAGAATCGATACACCAGCAGATCAACGACTTCCTGATCAGGGTCAACGACATAGCCAAGACGAAAGGCGCAGGAGAAGTCGCAGGCCGCCAGGACGGATCGGCTCTCAACTTCGACGAGGACAACGTCCTGAACGCCTTCCAGAAAGTATATTCGTCGAAGGGCAAGGTGATAATGAGGGCCGTCTCGCCGGTCAACAGCTGGTTGGGGGAGCCGCTCTGGGTGTCGCTGCACGTTTTCGAGGACGAGCTGGTCTTCTTCAAGGGCCAGGTCATCGCCAGCCAGACGATAGACGGCTCCATGAGCGCCGACAAGGTGCAGTTCGAGATAATCAGGCTGATCGAGGAGGTCAACGCCATAGGCCTGGCAAAGGGCATGGTAAGCGACGAGGAAGGCAGGATAGGCACCTTTATAAAGGCCTTGCAGTTCACAGATGCGATAATAAAGGTCCTAGAGGCCGGGACCAAGGTCAGGGTGGACGTAATCGCCGAGCGGGACATATACCGGAGCGAAAGCCAGCCTACCATGACTTTGTCCGTCGCCTTATAAACCGGTCAGTAACATGGCCCATTTATCTGCGAGCTTGATAAAAACACGCAAATAGATGTATAAAAGAAGAAGGATTACTGGCTTAATTGAAGAAAAGATAAAGGAAGAACCCGTAAGAAGACCAAGCCCTAGGTAGTCATGGAATCAGAATGTCTAAAGAGGGCATAAAACCTGACATCTTTGAAGGCAACAAGGTCACTTCAAAGGCTGGACGGTTTTAGGTTTGGCAGTTATCAACAAAGCCAAGGGGGGTAAGAACACATGAAGAGAACCGTAGCCATGCTAATTGCGGTTCTGATTGCCATGGCGGTAGTGATGCCTGCGATGGCAAGCCCTTACCCGGACGTTTCGGATCTTCATTGGGCGTCCGAATCGGTAAGGACACTGACCGCACTGGGCATCTTGGAAGGCTACCCCGACGGGACCTTCAAAGGCCCGCAGCCTACCACCAGGTATGAGATTGCAGTCATGATAGCCAGGCTGCTTAAGTACTTGGATCAGCAGATCACCGCACGCGTAGCGGAAGTAGAGAAGAAGATACCTACTGCAGCCGAACCGGCTCCCGTTACCACCCCTACTCCCGTACCTACACCGGCGCCTGTGACCACGGTAGTCCAGGTCGAACCAGACCAGACTATACTAGAGACCATAATCAGGGAGAAGATAGAAGCGCTGGTGGGTCCGAAGCTCGAGGACATCGACGAGAGGATAGCCGAGCTATATGCGATGATCCAAGACCTTAGGACCGAGTTCTCCCGCGAGATATCGATCCTTGGAGTGCGCGTCGATGCCCTCGACGAGCAGCTTAAGCAGCTAGCCGCCAAGGTCGCCAAGAACGAGGCGGACATAGCGGCGCTGAAACTCCAGCTCGATCCGGCAATCGCAAGGATAGCGGGCCTCGAGAAGAGGACCGATGCCATCGAGAAGGAGTTGGCGAACCTCAACGCAGGACTGACGAAGATCGCGACAGTACAGCCTGGGCAGCCGGCTCCGGTGGTAACGACCACACAGCCCGCGCCGATAATCACGACCGTACTGGAAGGCGCGACCCAGGCAGAGCTGGACGCCGTCAAGAAGATGGTCCTCACCCTTGAGAAGGACAAGGTCGACGTGCTCTCCTCGAAGCTGGGAGTGCTTGATTCGAAGGTATTGGCGCTCGAGTCGAAGCTCAACAACACCGATACGATGATCGGCATGCTCGAGCTCAGGACGAGCGAGATCGAGACCTGGGTGTCCAAGGTAGGAAAGGACGTCGAGGTCGTTTCCAAGCAGGCCGAACAGAACGCGACCGACATAATCGACCTGTACGAGCTGAACTACAAGAACGCCGACGACATCAACGCCCTTAAGGCGGAGATGGCAGCCAAGTTCGCGGCGATAGAAGACACGATGAGCAAGCACGGCGACGTGCTCGCCGCAGAGACCGGCATCAACAAGGAAGGCCTCGCCCTCCTTAGGCTGGACCTGCTACAGGCACAAGACGACATAGACGCGCTCAAGCCGCTGGTCGACCAGGTCAATTACCTGTACAGCTGCTGCGACGCGGTCAACGTCAAGCTAGAAGCGCTCGATGAGAAGGTCGCGATGCTCAACATGGACCTCGTAGCCCTCGAAAGCGAGAAGGTAGACAATGCCATGCTGAGGATAGAGCTTCTCGAGCCCCAGGTGGCCGACCTGTTGGAGAAATACGGGGCGCTGGCGGCACAGGTCCAGGGCAACTCCGATGACATCAATGACCTGTACATCCAGCAGAACCACACTACCAACGTAATGAACAACCTCGTGGCGGCGGACGCGGCCATGAACGAAAGGGTATCCAAGCTCGAAGCCGAGAACAAGATAAAGGCGGACGAGCTGAGCGCAAAGGTCGCGGCCCTCGAAGCGGCGGCCAAGGACAGCGCCTCTGAAGCCCTCAGCCTCAAGAGCGGCCTGATGGGACTTTCCGACACCCTGTCCAAGCTATGGGTCAACAAGTTCCTGCTCTCCGGGACGCTTCTCTTGGAGTTCAAGGACGTGGCGGTCCAGTACGGAACCCCGTTCGTCGATCCGTTCGACAACTCTGACCCGCTAGATGCGATCACACCGACTAACAAGTACTACGCCAAGCTCTCGCTCACAGGCACGATCAAGCCCGAGCCCGGCGTGGAGATCAACGTCGGCATCAACGCGGATCTCGACACCTACGGCATAACCGATGCGAGCGCATACGTATACAGCGGCGACGTCGACATCAAGGTAACCGGGCCCAACGGCTCGGGCCAGCTGCTCGGCGGAGAGCTCACCAGGCCCAATTACATCGGCAAGTACGTGATGTCCGCGCTCAAGTTCAAGGACACCAAGTACGAAGGCCTTGAGGGCTGGATGAAGTACACCCCCGAGCTCATGGACAACATGACGCTGGGCGCGTCGGCGATACTGGGCAAGCTCGGCTCCTCGACCGACTTCAACTATGTCTGGGGCCTCGCCGGCAACGCCAACTACGCCGATGTGGTAGACCTTACGCTCTACTACCTGGCGATAGACGACAGGCCGTTCTCCGGTGATAGCACCGTGACCTACAGCGAGAAGAACATAGGCGTCAACCTCGACCTCAAGCTGTCCGACACCTGGAAGGCCGGAGCATTCGCCAACGTGCTGCTCGCGACGGGCCTGCCGCTTCCCGAGAGCGCGGTAACCGCGTACATCGAGGGCAAGACGGGAGTCTGGAACACCAGCGTGAACTTCGAGCGTTTGGGCGCAAACTATGCACCGAAATTCGTAGAGTTCACAGATGACGATGATCCTGACATGATCGAGAACGACATAATGAACTTAGAAGTCAAGAACAGCATCGACGTCCTGCCCAACCTCGTGTTCGGACTGGACACCGGCTTCTACGGCGACGCTATGTGGCTCGACATGACCCACACCAACGAAGTGTACGGCAAGTACAGCTTCGGCAAGGACACCGGAGTGGCCAACGGCTCTTTGAAGATCTACGGCGGCAGGGAATCCGACATAATCAAGGGCGGCGCATGGAACGTGCCCGTACCTGAAGAGGACGCCTTCTGCTATGCGGGCGCCAACCTCGACCTCAAGCTGTATATCTTCAACGCAGGCTTCCATTACTACACCGAGACATACGATGTCGGCGGAATGTACGCTGGCATAATCAACAAGTACACGGCGTACGTCAACACCGAGCTTGACCTGATCACCGACGTGCTCAAGGCCAAGGCCGGATGGGAAGGCGTCTTCGGTGACTTCACCGCGAAGAACTACCAGAAGGCGTACGGAGAACTCAGCCTCAACACCACGTTCTTCATGAAGTGGAACCTGGCTGCGAACCTCGGCGTGTACTTCAAGAGCACGACGATGTTCAAGGCGTACGCGGACGCGAAGCTGACCTACAACATCACGGATAAGGCCAGCCTGTACGCAAAGGCGAACTTCGAGTACAGGAACAGCGTCGACGTTGCTGATCCCGACGGTATCGTGATGGGCGCAGGCATCGGATACAACCAGAAGATATTCAATGCCACCAGCCTGGTCGCGACCTTCGACACCAAGTACGTCAAGTACACGTACAATCCGGGCGGATATGCCGACAACCTAGTCAATACCCTCGGCATAAAGCTCAGCACCACGTTCTAGGCAAGACGAGGCAGACCCCGGGGGAGGATATCCCCCGGGGTTTTCTATTTTCTGCGCAATAAACGTTATAATATAATAGTATCTCCGGAGGATGTGAGCATGAGATTCGTTATCGGAGTAGACCCAGGCTCCAGCAAGGTGGGGCTTGCGCTCCTGGACGGGGAAGGCAGGCTCATAAAAAGGCGGATAGTCGCCCGTTCGGAAGCCGCAAGCGAGATCGCATGCCTGGCAGCGAATAAGCATGCTACGATCGCTCTGGGCAACGGCACGACAGCGAAGCAGCTCGTATCGGAGATCAGAGCCGCGCTCAAAGACGGCGGTTCGGTGGATATCGTGATGGTGGACGAGATGAACTCCACATTGGAGGGAAGGACCAACTACCTGACGGATAACAGACCGAAAGGCCTGGCGGCGCTCATACCGATGGGGCTGAGGAGCCCAAAAAGGCACTGGGACGACTACGTCGCAGAGGTCATAGCGAGAAGATACCTCGGTTGTGACGAGCTGGGCGAAGAATGAAGGAAGCTTAAGGATCTCGCAGAATATTAAAATTTGAAGGAAGGACGGGCTTGGGCGTGAGGATCATTCCGGGCATAAGGCTTAAAAGAGCGTTGTTGGGCGCCTTGCTGGTGCTCATCATAGCCATGCCCGCAGCGGCGCTTACACCGGAGCCTGAGATATTGAAGACCGACGACTGGAGATACAGGGCGCTTTCGGAGCTTGCCGCGAACGGCACGCTTGACATCAAAGATTCACCCTACTACCTGACCAAGATACCAATCAACGTGGATTTCGCCGTCGCGTCGGTCGAAAGGGCCCTAATAAAGCTCGGGATCAAGGAGCTGGACCTTTCCAACGCGGCTTCCATAGATATCGGCATCATGTCGACGAACAAGAAGCTGACCGCAAGGGAAGCGTGGCTTTTGAACGATCTTATAAAGGAGTTCTCCGTGAAGCTCGACCAGAGGGGAGTAATAGGCAAGAAGGTCGTCTCGGCCGCCCAGCAGGGAACGAGCAGCGACTATTCGTTCTTGATACCGGCCACGGCCTCTACTGAGAGCGATACGGGATCCTCAGTCCTTTCGCTGAACGACGTCCTCAAGAAGATAAACATGCCTTCGGCGATATCCCAAGCTTCCCTGACCATGACCCAGCAGAGCCAGATAACCAGCCCCATAACGGCGTCCATAGGATCCCTCCAGCTAGAGACGATAAACCCCGAGACGTCGAAGGTGGTCAGCCTGTTCGAGGTGCTTAACGTAAGCGCCTCCGTATTCGCAGACGACCAGAAGCAGGAGAATAAATCCAGCGCCGGCATAGGCCTTACGCTCGGCAACCAAGGCGGAGGGCTTACGCTTGACTACAAGATGACTGGTAGCAAGGACGAGGATTCCAACATGAAGGACCTCATAGCCACCACAGGCGTCGGGGTCAAGTACCAGATCAGCAGCATAGTGCCGCTGAAAAGCGTGGATGACAGCCTTACGATAAAAGCCGGCTACAACATCGAGAGCAGTGATCTGAAGACCGCCGCGATGAACGGCATCGAGCTGCAAGCGTCCGCCTCCCTAGGGATATACTACAAGCTGCTTCTGGGCGATTCTGCGTTCGTGCAGGCGGGATACCAGGTGGAACAGGTGAGGAACATAATCGCCTCCGGTGCCGTGTCGACGAAATCGTGGCTTTATGACGACAGCTCGCCACTGAGCTGGATATTCAAGGGCTCTCTCAGGCTTAACAGCGACATAGGCGTAAAGCAGCTGGCGGGGATAGACCTTGGGTACAAGTTCTACAAGGATGCGTCCATAATGGTAGGATACCGCCTGATAGACTTCTCGGATTTCGACAAGATCGACCTCAAGGAGAACCTGACGGCCCTTGGGATCAGCATCAAGTTCTGATTGTTACGGAGCGTGAAGAGATGAAATTCAAAAGCACCCTTTCGACAACCGCCTTTACGGCGATGCTGTTGGCATTGGTCCTATCCGCTGCGGCCCTTTCGGCGCCGCCTCCCATGTCATCCACGGAAATGCTGACTACGCTGGAGAAGACACTCTACGGCAGCCCAGTGGAAGGGGCCATAATCCCTCGCGTGGCGGCCTTGGAGACGGTGATACTGGGCAAAGCAGGCGAAGGCACCCTGACCGAGAGGGTCAACAGGCTGTGGGAGCAGCTCGGAGGTGGAAGAGAAGGCGTACTCAGCCTTGATTATAAGATCAAGCTCGCGCAGTGGATCGTGAACGGCAAAGTCCGGCAGGGTTCCCTCCTGGAGAGGCTGTCGGCCCTTGAAGACGTCCTATTCGGATTCGTAAGCAAGGAATCCCTTCCGGTCAGGATAGAGAGGATGATAGAGACGACCACGGGGAAAGGCGGCGTCGATGCGACGTATGCGAAGCTCGCGGCTGGCACTCCCGTGAAGATAATAATTAAAACGGCCCTGAAGTCCAGCTCGACGAGGCCCGGCGACAAGGTGGTCATGGAGGTCGCAGAGGACGTGTTCATAGGCGACAGGCTCGCCATACCTTCCGGGATGCAGTGGACGTCTGAGGCTGCCGATCCTACCAAGTCGAACAAGTACGACCTAAAGAACCTGCTGGAGTTGGTACTAGAGCCGGTCCTTGCCATAGACGGCACACCGGTGAGACTGTACGCCGATGATGGCGCCGTTTCAGCCACCCAGATTCTGACAGGACTTCTTATTTGCCAAGGGGAGCGGCCGGAAAGGTTGGGCTTCTTCGCCCTAGGCACCGCGGTGGACAGGCTGTTGCCCGGCAACAAGAACCTAGATATCATTAATGGGACGAAGATCGTCCTTTCGGTTAGGGAGGATGTCTCCGTAGTATCGGCGAAGGTCAGATAAGAGGGCCCTATATCGGGATGGAACATAAGGGCGTACTCGGCACAGGAGGGGCATATGTCGGAATACAAGCTGTTCACCAGCGAATCGGTGACAGAGGGGCATCCGGACAAGGTATGTGACAGGATATCGGATGCCATACTGGATGAGATATTGATCAAGTACGAAGGCAGCAAGGACAGGCTAAGGGCAAGGTCCGCGGTCGAGACCCTCGCCACCACAGGCATGGTCCTCGTGGCGGGCGAGATAACCTGCGACGTCTACGTGGAGATCCCCGAGATCGTCAGGAATTCGGTGAAAGAGATAGGCTATAACAGCCCCAAGCAGGGATTCGACGGCAACACGTGTGCTGTGCTGACGGCGATTCACGAACAGTCGGAGAACATAGCCAGCGCCGTGAACCGCCAGAACCTTGCGGCCGGCGACCAGGGCATAATGTTCGGATATGCGACCGACGAGACGCCGGAGCTGATGCCCATGCCAATCATGGTTTCCCACAGGCTCGCCGAAAGGCTAGCCAAGGTGAGGAAATCCGGGGAGCTGGTATGGGTCAAGCCGGACGGCAAGACCCAGGTTACCGTCGAATACGACGAGAAGGGAAGGCCCGTCGGACTGGATACCATAGTGGTGTCCACCATGCATGACGTCGGGACCGACCAGGAGACGATAAAGCGCGATGTCTTCGAGAAGGTAATAAAGCCGGTGGCCGCGGATTACGGCTTCTACTGTGCGACTTCGCCGGACATGAGGTGCGAGATCGGCAAGAGCTTCGGCGTCCATTTCGAAGGCTCAAGGAGCACCACGAACATATACATCAACCCCAGCGGCATGTTCCACTTCGGCGGCCCTAACGCCGACACGGGCCTCACCGGCAGGAAGATCATAGTCGACACGTACGGCGGCATGGCCCCGCACGGCGGAGGCTGCTTCTCCGGAAAGGACGCCACCAAGGTGGACAGGTCGGGCAACTACACCGCAAGGTACGTGGCCAAGAACATCGTCGCCGCAGGCCTTGCGAAGAGGTGCGAAGTGGAGCTGGCATACGCGATCGGGGTCGACCATCCGGTCGCGGTCAACGTAAATACGTTCGGCACGGGCAGGATCGGCGACGAGCGGATAATGAAGCTCGTCAAGGAATCGTTCGACCTTACGCCAACTGGCATGATAGAGAAATTCGGGCTGTTCGACGTAAGCCGCGACGGCTTCAACTACAAGAGGCTTTCGAGCTACGGCCATTTCGGCCGCAAGGCGGAGCATGCGCCGTGGGAAGCCACGGACACCGCGGAAAGGTTGAGATAGGGACGATCAGAGGCGGCCCGGCCTCTATGAGGGCGCCGGGCCGCCTTTCTGTTCCCGCGATGATGCCATGGAGAGGATAGAGGCCACAATCCAGAGGGTCACCTTCAGGAACGAGGAGAACCTGTTCACGGTAGTAAGGCTCAAGGTGGACGGGACGAAGGGCGAGGTGACCGCCACGGGCAAGTTCCCCACCGCCAAGGCGGGGCAGCTGGTCGTCGTCATGGGCGAGTGGACCGTACATCCGACCTACGGCAGGCAGCTTGCGGTCGCCGAGGTGGAGTACACGGAGCCCAAGACCAAGAAGGGCATAGAGAAGTACCTGGCCTCGGGGATAATCCCTGGCATAGGCCCGTCGAAGGCAAGGGCCATAGTGGAGCACTTCGGTACTAAGGCGCTGGAGATACTCGACGAGGACCCTTCGAAGCTCCTTGAGATAAAGGGCTTCGGAGAGAAGATGGTGCAGAAGATAGCCAAGGGCCTTTCCGAGCACAAGGCGGTAGAGAGGATAATGGTGTTCCTAAGAGGGCACGGCGCCACCCAGTCAGACGCTATCAAGATCTACAAGGCCTACGGCGACAGGGCGATAGAGACCATAAAGGAGAACCCCTACAAGCTTGCGGCGGAAATCAGGGGCATAGGCTTCAAGAAGTCTGACGCGATAGCTTCGGAGCTGGGCTTCAGGAACAACCACCCGTATAGGGTGATGTCAGGGGTATCACATTTCCTCATGGCCGATTCCGACGAGGGCCATTGCTACTCCGACCTGGACGAATTCTCCCCCCGTGTTGCCGGACTGCTGGGCGTGGACGAGAACGACGTGAGGAAGGCCGCGGTCTCGATGGACGGCGGCGAGGTGGCGCTTGAGGACGGGCACAGGCTCTTCTGGGCCCCGCTGTGGTACGGCGAGCGCGGTGTCGCGAAGCTCATGTCCAAGCTCACGGACACCGGATTGTGGAAGATGGAGGGCCCGGGCGAGGACGAGATGGAAGCGCTCGATGCCGAATGCGGCCTCGAGCTCGCAGACGCCCAGAAGGCCGCCGTCAGGGCCGCCATGTCCAACGGCATAAGCATATTGACGGGAGGCCCCGGCACCGGCAAGACGACCACGATAAAGGCGATAATCGCCCTGTATGAGAGAAGAGGCTCCAAGGTGCTGCTCGCGGCGCCGACCGGCAGGGCCGCCAAGCGCATGAGCGAGGCAACAGGAAAGCCGGCGATGACGATCCATAGGTTATTGGAGTTCCAGCCCAGAGAGGACGGCTGGAGGTTCGCCAGGGACGAGAACAATACGATAAAGTGCGACGCTCTCATCATCGACGAGATGTCCATGGTCGATATCATGCTGATGTACAGCCTGCTCAAGGCCATTAAGCCCGGCACGGTGCTGGTGCTTGTGGGCGACGTCGACCAGCTCCCTTCGGTCGGCCCCGGCAACGTCCTGAGGGACCTGATAGATTCCAAGACCATAACCACCACCGAGCTCACTGAGATATTCAGGCAGGAAGGCCAAAGCGGCATCGTGACCAACGCCCACAGGATCAACGAGGGGGAATTCCCCGACCTATGGGGCAAGGAGGACTTCAGGTTCGTCCAGAAGGAAGAACCGACGGAAGTCGCATCGGCAATCATCGACCTGGCATGCCGCATCATTCCCTACAAGCTCGGCCTGGACCCGGTATCGCAGGTCCAGGTGCTGTCGCCAATGAGGAAGGGCACCGCCGGCGTGGAGAACCTTAACTTGATGCTGAGGGAGAAGCTCAATCCGCCGAGGAAGGAAAGGCCGGAGCTCAAGTACGGCTTCACAAGCTTCAGGCGGGGCGATAAGGTGATGCAGACCAGCAACAACTACGAGAAGCTCGTCTGGAACGGCGACATGGGCATAGTGACGTACGTAGACGCGGAAGAAGGCGAGCTGGTGGTGAGCTTCCCCGACCCCGAGGGCGACAGGTCCGTGAAATATGCACAGCAGGAACTGGACCAGCTGGAGCTAGCGTTCTGCATCTCGATACACAAGAGCCAGGGAAGCGAGTACCAGGCGGTGGTCATGCCCATCACGACGTCGCACTACATGATGCTGAGGAGGAACCTCGTCTATACCGGCATAACCAGGGCGAGGTCCTATGTGGCGATAGTCGGCACGAAGAAGGCGATGGCCATAGCCATAAGGAACGCAAGCGTCGCCGAAAGGCGGACCAGGCTTGCCCAAAGACTTCGCGAAGGCGACCTTGAAGAAGTATAAAAGGGCTAGTTAGCAGGCAATCAGGTACTTTATGTTGAACACGGCATCAGAGGTGATGGCCGTGTTCTTCTTTATCTATCACATAGAAAAAGGCCCGTACGGCGGTACTGGCGTCGGTATGAGCCCATGCCCCGAATACGACCTGCTTATGGCCCTTGAGGATGGGCTGGCTACCATGCACGTAATATCGCCGCCCATGAAGCTGGCGCAGGCCTTCAGGGCACTCAAGGACGTTAAAGAGCAAGCCGACAAGGACTTGAAAAGGTCCTTTGGCAGGGTGGCGAGGAGCGTGGCGATCTACGGGGCGGGGGCGAAGATGCCATCGTCCCCCGTTAGGGTGCACGCGGTTTCGCAGCCTCCCAAAGAGGAGGTGGAGAAAGTCGCAAGGCTGCTGGAGACGAGGATCAAGGGAAGGATACTAAGGTTCGCGGAGCTGCGCGCGCTTCTGGAGCCGAGCGGCCCGTCCATGGTCGCGATGGCGGCGCAGCGCCTTATCTTAAGATCCGGCATGCTGGTGATGCCGGGGATAGCGTACAGGGGCTACGGCGGTCGAGTATGTTCCAGGTGCGGGGCCACCGCCGGCTTCGTGATGACGGACTGCTCATCATGCGGCTCTTCCTGCTGCCTCATATGCGGAGAATGCGCGGCCATGGGAAGCGTGAGCGAGTGCGAACCGCTGTACGCCATGCCGGCGGCTCCGGGGAAGAAGGAGGCCGATCGGCGCCATGAGCCGGTACTGAGGTATGAGCTGACGTCGGCTCAGAAGAGGGCGTCTGGCAAGATCAGGGATTGGTACCTTGAAGGAAAAGGGGACGAGGCGCTCGTATGGGCGGTCTGCGGGGCGGGCAAGACGGAGGTCAGCTTCGCGGCCATGGCAGAGGCCCTCAACAGGGGCGAGAAGGTGCTGTACGCCGCGCCCAGAAGAGACGTCGTGGCCGAGATAGGCGAGAGGATCCAAAGCGCCTTCCCCCAGGCCTCCTGCTCCTCCTATTATTCCGGCAGCACCGCAAGGAGCAACAGGCTCACTAACATCACAGTCGCGACGACGCACCAGGCGTTGAGGTTCTACCGCTGCTTCGACCTTACCGTCCTCGACGAGGTCGACGCATTCCCATACCAAGGTTCGAGGATGCTAGAGCACGCAGTAAGGAGGGCGAGGTACGAGACAGGCAAGACGATCTTCATGTCGGCGACGCCTTCCAAGCAGCTCATGGACGATTCAAAAAAGGGGCTGATACTCACGGCGAGGATATCTGCCAGGCACCACGGACACCCGTTGCCGGTGCCGGAGGTGGCGGCCATCGGCCCGCTTTCGAGCGGGATGATATCCAATGATAAGGTGGTACCGCCGTCAGGGCTTATGGACGCGGTAAAGGAGAGCCTGGTGGAGGGGCATAAGCATTTCGTCTTCGTCCCTAGGAAAGCAGCCGCGGAAGCAGTCTCGAAGACCATCTTAGGTGCGCTGGAAAAAGAGGCCGAGCACAATCCCGTCGTCGGCTGGTCCCATTCTTCCGACCCCGACCGCGAGAGGAAGAGGAGGGCCTTTACCGCAGGAGGGATGGATGTGCTGGTCTGCACTTCTATAATGGAAAGGGGCGTCACGGTGCCGGGATGTGACGTGACAGTGCTCGGGGCGGACAAGGATTCGGTGTTCGACTATAGGTCGCTGGTGCAGATGGCAGGAAGGGCGGGGCGCCAGAAGGCGCGGCCGACCGGAAGGGTCACCTTCGTGTGCGAAAAACCAAACGCAGACATAAAGCAGGCCATAGAGATAATCACCGAGATGAACGACGATGCGCTGAAAAACGGGTTTTTGGTAAAGGAGGGCCTCGAAGATGGAGATTGCTGAGAAGGTCGGCAGGGCCGCTCGGAAGCTCATATATTCTGCGTTCCCTGAACCTCATCGGTGTCTGGCCTGCAAGGATGCCCTCACCAGGGAGGCTTTGGGCATCAAGCTCTGCCACGCATGCTCTTCAAAGCTGGCCACGGCGATCGTATTCATGAGGGAACCTGGCGGAAGCGGGGGCGGTCTCAGACGATCAGCCGTCAGTCTCAGCTCCGAGGCAGGATGCCTTGCAGACATACTCATAGCAGGAGGTAAAGACGGCCATGCGGCACTTTCCAAGGCAGTAGCCCATGCAGTCCCCATCATTGAGTACATGGGAGTGGATTCTGTATACACGATGCAGGCAAGGCCTAAGGTGGGTAAGGATATGCCGATGAATGCGCTTGGAAGGTCCATGGCGGCCGCTTTCGTCTGCAGGTACATGGGAGCCATACCGTCCGCAGGCGGATCATGGCAGGACGCCAGCATCTCCAGGTATTCGGGGAAGGGCCTCGGCAGGGGGCAAGCCTCATCGTATCCGCTCATGCTCTTGCCGTATGGGCAGGACCTCGATCCTGCGGTCGACCTGCTCGCCGTGCGCGGCGCGGTGAAGATCATGACGGTGCAAATAGGGAGGTATCATGTTGAGCAGGATAGGGTATAATTATCTAATCGTAACTTAGCATGGAGGAGAGATTACCATAGCATTACTAGTCGCCCTGTCCCTTGCCGTAGTCCTTATCCTCATAAGGCTCAAGCTCCCCAACGGCCTCGCTATGTCCGCGGGAGCCCTGGTGGTGACCATAGCTTCCGGCATGGACCTTGCGGGCATAGCAAGGACCGCCTGGGACACGCTGAGATCGCTGCAGACGATCAGCATCCTGGGCACAATGCTCCTTGTGATGGCCCTAGAGAGCCTGATGACGAGGTACGGGCTCATAGACCGCCTGATAGCCTCCCTCGGGAAGCTGATCCCCGACAGAAGAGCACACATGATGATACTGCCTGCTTTCATGGGGCTTCTTCCCTCCGCGGGAGGGGCTTTGCTCTCATGCCCGATGGTCGACAAGGCGTCGGACGGTTCTGGGATGAGCCCCGAGCAGAAGGCATTTACCAATTTCTGGTTCAGGCACATAATGGAGTTCATAGCTCCGGTCTATACCGCGCTGATAATCCTGACCCAACTTACGGAACTGCCGATGGCATCCGTGCTTCGTCCCCTGCTGCCCATGGCGGCGATCGCGACATTGGCGGGCCTTCCGGTTTCCTTTGCCAGGGCGAGGAAGGCAAAGCCCGCAGCGAGGGCCAAGGCAGCTGATGAAAAGGCCGCTGGCTTTAGGGGCGCCCTGAAGGATCTGGCCTTGTCATTCGCTCCGATCGTCGTGGTGCTGGTCCTCGTGATAGCATTCGGGCTTTCCCCGATGGTCGCGCTGTTGCCGGTAATCCTGGCGTTGGTAGTCATCTTCAGGCCGACCGCCAAGGACTTTAAGGAGATGGCGGTTAAAGTCCTCAACCCGGGGATAATCACGATGGTGCTCGGCATCATGTTCTACAAGGAAGCTCTTTCCGCTTCCGGCGGCATAAGCGCGCTGGCGGATGCTTTCACAAGGCTCGGGCTTCCGATGCGGGCAATGATCGTAGCCTTGCCGTTTAGCGTCGGGCTGCTCACGGGCATGTCCTCCGTGACGATGGCGCTGGCGCTTCCGATACTAATATCGATGTACGGCCTCGGGGCCATGACGCCGCACGTGGCCGCCCTTGCCTATGTCGGCTGCAACATGGGCATGAACCTTACCCCCACCCACCTGTGCTTGGTGCTTACGGTCGGCTATTTCAAGGTGGACCTCATCAAGGTCATAGGCATGATCTTCATCCCCGCGATGGTGACGCTCGCCGCGGCCCTGCTCATACTCGCCTGATTGGAGGAACCTGGGCACATGGAGGGCCGTTCTAGTAAGTGAGGGCGCTAATGCCCAAGACGGAGCGCATCCCAGGCAGTACACGCTAGAACGGTCAGGCGTCAAGTACATGTCGCAACGGATGCCTAGAAAGCGGATAATGAATATAAGGGGGCGTCAGGACCGAAGCAAGAAGGAATCCAAAGCACCGGAGTTGAAACGGTAAGTACGGCAACGACCGGCATAATACTGAAAGGAGCTGGTCAAATGGACATCATTTTCAAGAGTAGGAATTTCGAGATCACAGACGCGCTCAAAGCCTATACCGAGAAGAAGCTCGCAAGACTGGTGAAGTACTTCGAGCCCGAGAAGATGGAAGCCCAGGCGATGATGAGCATGCAAAGGGGCATCCACACGCTGGAAGTGACGCTCAACGTCCGTGGCCTGCTGCTTAGGTGCGAGGAGAAGACCGGGGACATGTACGCTTCCATAGACGGGGCGGCCGACAAGCTCGAAAGGCAGATCCACAAGTTCAAGACCAGGATCAACAGGAAGATCCGGGAGACCCACGGCCAGGTTGTCGCGCCAATCGCGCCCGGCCCCGGCGAGGAGCCGGAACCGGTCATAGTCAAGACGAAGAGGTTCGAGTTCAAGCCGATGACCTCCGAGGAGGCGGTCATGCAGATGGACCTTCTCGGGCACGATTTCTTCGTGTTCACCAACACGGACAACAAAGGACATGTATGCGTAGTGTATCGCCGCAAGGACGGCAACTACGGACTTATAGAGCCCGAACAATGAATGGGGAAACCTAACATGGATGGGCTTCCGTAAGGGAGCCCATCCGCTTTTTGTTATGACGGGAAGAGGTGCGATCAAGAGTGCTCAGTATGGTCGTATTCGAGGGCGGGCGCCCGAACGGGAAAGTGGATACCTGGCTATCCGGCATCAGGGGTAGGATGGCAGCTGAACTGGCCCTTAAAGGCCTGGGCTGCGGCGCTTTCGCCGAGGTGCTGCTCGTGGGCGACAGGGACATAGAGACGGATCCCAGGATCCGCAAAGTGGATTCCTCGCATTACAGGCCCTTCCATTTCGGCAGGGCCCTTACGAGGGTTCTGAAGGAGCAGGAGATCGACGGCTTCTGCTATTTCTCAGGCGGCTCGGCGTCTCTTTATTCAGAGGCCGACCTTATGAGGTTCGCAAGGACCGTGGAAAGAGAAGAAGGCGCCATCGTCGCGAACAACGCTTACTCGGCGGACTTCTTCGGCTGCTCGACCAGCTCGGCCTTCCTGTCGGAGGACCTTCCCGACCAGGACAACTGCATGCCGATATACCTGGCCGATAGAGGAAGGGCGAAGCTCGCCCCTCTTCCGTATTCGCCCGAGGCCAGCTTCGACGTCGACACGCCGACCGATGCCATAATACTGGCCATGAGCGGCAGGTGCGCGGGCACGATAGAGGATGCCGTGATGGAAGGCCCCCCCGGCATGCCGGAAGGCAGGTTCAGAAGGTGCGTCCAGAGGATCAGGGGCATCAAGGAGCTCATGCACAAGGAGTTCACGGACATCACGCTCATGGGAAGGGTCGGCCCCGCCTCGGTGATGGAGCTCAACAGGCTGACCAGGTGCAGGTACAGGCTGTTCTCGGAGGAGAGGGGAATGCGGTCCTTCGGAAGGGACGCAGAGGGCACGGCGCGCACTTTCATGGCCGGCATGATGAGGATGATGGGAGTAAAAGGCGCGCTGGAGTTCATGATGTCCCAGACCGAAGGCTTTTTATTCGACGACAGGGTGCTGTTCGCCGCCATGGGCGCAAAGCCGAGAGCCGAGGAAAGGTACTTGTGCGACCTGATGGCATGGGAGCTGCTGCCCGAAGGGTTGTTGAAGGATCTGGCGAAGGCGGCCCTGGAAGTCGACGGGGTCTGCCTAGGCGGCCATAGCCTTGTGAACTCCGGGGCCGTCGTACTCGCAGGACAAGCCTGATGCTGTGGTAAAATAATATAGTTAAACGTTATTAGGAGTGTTGTGATTGTTCGGATTCCTAAAGAAAGCGTTCGACCCCACGAAGAAGGAGCTGGCCGCACTGGCTGAGACGGCCGCCAAGGTGCTGCAGAAAGAACAGCAGATGAAGGGCCTCACAGACGAGGAACTGGCGGCCCTGACGCCTTCTTTCAGGCAGAGGATCGAGAACGGTGAGGGCATAGACCAGCTGCTCCCGGAGGCGTTCGCCGCGGTGCGCGAGGTCTCGGTGAGGACCCTTGGCCTAAGGCACTACGACGTGCAGGTCATGGGCGCCGCTGCCCTTCACAGCGGGCGCATAGCGGAGATGAAGACGGGCGAGGGCAAGACGCTCGCCGCGACCATGCCCGTATACCTCAACGCCCTTACAGGAAAGGGCGTCCACGTCGTGACCGTAAACGACTACCTTGCGAAGAGGGACTCTGAGTGGATGGGCCCCATATACAAGGCGCTGGGCTTGACTGTAGGCGTGATCATACACGACCAGACCCCGGCCGAGCGGCGCGAGCAGTACATGTGCGACGTGACCTACGGCACGAACAACGAGTTCGGCTTCGACTACCTGAGGGACAACATGGTCACCTCGATGGAGAACAGGGTCCAGCGCAAGCACCACTACGCGATAGTGGACGAGGTGGACTCCATACTCATAGACGAGGCAAGGACCCCCCTCATCATATCCGGCCAGGCCGAGGACTCCGGCCCCACGTACGCGACGTTCGCCAGGATAGCGCAGTCCCTAGAGCCGGAGGTCGACTACACCGTCGACGAGAAGGCGAGGACCGTCGCGATCAACGAGCCGGGCATAGACAAGATCGAGAAGAGGATAAACGTAGAGAACCTCTACGACGAGGTCAACATAGAGCTCATGCACCACGCCCAGGCGGCGCTCAAGGCCAAGGCGCTGTTCAAGCGCGACCGGGACTACATCGTCAGCCCGGACGGCCAGGTGATAATCGTGGACGAGTTCACGGGGCGCCTGATGCACGGGCGCCGCTACTCGGACGGCATACACCAGGCGATAGAGGCTAAGGAGGGCGTCAAGGTGCAGGAAGAGCACCGCACCATGGCGACCATCACCTTCCAGAACTACTTCAGGATGTACGAGAAGCTCTCCGGCATGACAGGTACGGCCAAGACCGAGGAGGACGAGTTCAGGAGCATCTACGGCCTCGACGTCATAGAGATACCCACGGCGAAACCCATGATAAGGCTGGACAACCCGGACGCGGTGTTCAAGAGCCAGAGGGCGAAGTACGATAACATCGTCGCCGACATAGAAGACTGCTACAAGAGGGGCCAGCCGGTCCTCGTCGGCACCGTGAGCATAGACAAGAACGAGGCCCTCTCCGAGATGCTAAAGCGCAAGGGCATAAAGCACCAGGTGCTGAACGCCAAGTTCCACGAGAAGGAAGCTGAGATAATAAAGCTGGCCGGACAGAAAGGCGCCGTCACCATAGCCACCAACATGGCCGGCCGCGGCACCGACATAGTCCTGGGCGATGGGGTGCCCGCCCTTGGCGGCCTGCACGTCATAGGCACCGAAAGGCATGAGAGCAGGCGCATAGACAACCAGCTGAGGGGCCGTTCCGGTCGCCAGGGCGACCCTGGCTCGTCCAGGTTCTACGTCGCCATGGACGACGACTTGATGAGGCTGTTCGGCGGGGAGAACATAGGCAAGATCCTTGGCATCATCGGCTGGAACGAGGGCGAGGCGATCGAGCACCCGCAGCTGTCCAGGCAGATCGAGGCGGCCCAGAAGAGGGTCGAATCAAGGCACTTCGACATGAGGAAGCACCTGCTGCAGTACGACGACGTCATGAACAAGCAGAGGGAGGCTATCTACTCCCAGAGGGACGTGATACTGCGCGGCGAGAACATCAAGGAACGCTCGGTCGAGCTGTGCAAGAAGACCGCCGAGGGGCTCGCCAGGGCGTTCGCCGACGAGAAGGGCCATCCCGACGAATGGGACGTCGAAGGGCTGGCGGAGCAGCTCACCCAGCTGGTGGGCCGGCGCATCATAGCGGACGGGCTCAAGGCCTCGGACTGGAAAGGCCTGATCGAAGGGATAGACGCCGCGATAGCGGATTCATACGAGCAAAGGGAGCTCACCGTGGGCAGCGACCGCATGAGGGCGCTCGAAAGGGCGATAATGCTCTATCTCATCGACAATAAATGGGTGGACCACCTATCGAACATAGAGCTGCTCAAGGAGGGCATCGGGCTCAGGGCCTACGGACAGCAGGACCCGCTCATCGAATATCGCAAGGAATCCTTCAACATGTTCAACGACATGCTCCAGTCCATAGGCGAGGACTTCATCAAGCTCGTCATGAGGGTGCGTTTCCGCGAGGAGGGCGAGGAGGCCAAGCCTCCCGTGAAGTCCGTGTTCAAGAACGTCGCCACCAACAGGTCCCAGGAGGGGCACAAGGAACCGGTAAAGGCGAAGGACAAGGTGGGAAGGAACGACCCGTGCCCTTGCGGCAGCGGGAAGAAATACAAGAAATGCTGCGGGATGGGCAAATAGCCCGTAAGGAGAGGTAGAAGAAAACATGAGGGCGGAGCTCGCGACACCGATAGAGGAACTGGATTCTCACATAGAGCGCATGCGCTCCTACATGCTCATCGACGACAAGCTCAAGAAGCTGGAAGAGCTGCACGAGCAGGCCTCGGCGCCCGATTTGTGGGACGACCGGGAGAAGGCGCAGAAGCTGATGCAGAAGATAGCGTCGATGGAAGCGCCCATCGAGAAGTACAACTCGTTCAGGTCCAGGATCGAGGACATCGAGACTCTCGCCGAGATGGCCGACGAGGAGGACGATGAGGATACTTGCGGGGAGTGCCTGCACATGATTGCGGCGCTGAAGAAGGACCTGGAACACGCCGAGATGGCCACCATGCTGTCCGGCGAGTACGACTCTGGGGACGCGATAGTCTCTATACACCCCGGCGCTGGGGGCACCGAGAGCAATGACTGGGCTCAGATGCTCTTCAGGATGTACACCCGCTGGGCCGAGACGAGCGACTTCGGCGTTGAGGTGGCGGACTACCAGCCCGGCGACGAAGCGGGGCTTAAAAGCGCTACTTTCTTCGTGAAAGGCGAGAACGCGTACGGCTACCTCAGGTCCGAGAAGGGAGTCCACAGGCTCGTGAGGATATCCCCGTTCGACGCTTCGGCCAGGAGGCACACATCGTTCGTATCGGTGGACGTGCTGCCTGAGATCAAGGACGCGCAAGTGGAGATAAACCCCGAGGACCTGAAGATCGACACCTACAGGAGCGGCGGGGCCGGAGGCCAGCACGTAAACAAGACCGAGAGCGCCATAAGGATAACCCATATCCCCTCGGGCATCATAGTCTCGTGCCAGAACGAGAGGTCCCAGTACAACAACAAGGAAGTCGCGATGAGGATACTCAAGGCGAGGCTGGTGCAGAAGCAGCGCGAGGAGCAGGAGCGCAAGATAGCCGAGATGCGCGGAGAGCACATGGAGATTGCATGGGGCAGCCAGATCAGGTCCTATGTGTTCCAGCCGTACACCATGGTGAAGGACCACAGGACCGGTTGGGAGACGGGCGACATCAACTCGGTGATGGACGGGGAGCTGGACGAGCTCATCGACGCTTATCTGAGGATGAAAGTGGCGGACTCGCAGAAGTCCTAGCCCGCCGGAGGTGCAGAGGGATGTCTATCAAGTACCGGAGATACGCGACGCTCGCGGCCATAACCATGGTCGCGGTGGCCGCGCTGCTTTCCGCATACGCAGCAGGCGACAGGAACAAGCGTGAGATGTCGTACCGCACGGTGGAGATATGCCTGGACTATGACGATTTCTCCGGCCTTGCGGTGCAATGGCCCGAAGGGGTGGAGAGCTACTGGCACGCCCTCAAGACGGACGGCGCGACGTCCGTGGCGGTGTCGGAGCTCAGCATCGGCTGGCTGGAAGACGCAGGCTACCTCGCGGTGGCGCAGCTCCCCCCGGACGGGCCGAACGCAAAGCACCTCATGAAGCCGCTGAATGCCGAAGCTGCCAAGATACTTGCCAAAAGGCTCGCCGAGAGGCTCTTCGGGATGGTGAAGCCCGTAGCCGACGGCTATGAGATCACGGGAGTTTCGTACGAGACCTTGAGGTCGATCAACATAGGGCCAAACGATTTCGCAATAAAGCAGGTCAAGCTGGCCGGCCTCGACGTGGCCCTAAGGCTTTCGAGCTTTTCTGGCTTCGACGGCGGCTGGGTAGACGCCATATCGGACGTGATCGACGACGACATGCCGATCATATTCACGGAGAAGCAGGTTGGCGGCTTCCCCAACAGGCTGGAGGACGCAGCGCAGGCGCTCGAGGCCGAAGGGGCCGTGGTGGGGCAGGTGGAATTCGCAGGCCAGCTCGGTATGGACACGCTTGCAGACCTTATGGTGCCCAAAGTCGTCAGGGTGCACAGCATAACGCCTGAGGAACTGGCCAAGGGCATGCCCTTTGAGGTGGCGGTAGAGAGGTTCGCAAGGGCCGTCAGGGAAAGGTCGATGCGGCTTCTTTATGTGAGGCCGTACAAGTTCTCCGGAGGGGATACCGATCCTGCGGGCTACAACCTCGATTACGTCGGCGAAATAGCCCAGGCTGTTCGCGATTCAGGCTTCTCGTTAGGTAGACCCTTAGCACCTACGACCGGATTCCCCTGGGACCTCAGGTTCATCCTGGGCGTTGTCGCGCTGGGAAGCTCGGCGGCGGCATTCCTCGTCATCGCGCAGCTTCTTGGATACAGGACGGCCGCCTGGCTTACAGGCCTTATGGCCGTGGGCCTTCTTGCCGTCGCGATCGCGCTTCCGTATGCGCTCGGCCGGAAGATGATACCCTTCGCGGCATCCGTGGCGATGCCCTGCCTAGGAGTGTCGGCGTGGCTAGGCATCATGAGGTCAGGCAGGATCGGCGGCCTTGGAAGGTCGATCGTAAGCTGGGCTGCGGCTTCGGCCATAAGCGTCACAGGAGGTCTCATGCTCGCGGCCCCTGTCGCCGATACGGCGCACATGCTAGGAGTGGGCGTGTTCACGGGCATCAAGCTGGCCCAGGTACTTCCATTGGGCTTCGCCTTGCTGGCGTTCTGGGCGATCGCGCCGGGGCGCAAAGGCAAGTCCGACCTGAAGGGGCTGGCGGATGAGGCGGCAAGGCTGGGCATGGAGCCCATAAGATGGTGGCAGGCCGTGGTCGTGGGCCTGATAGGGGCCGTGGGGCTCTACATGGTCATAAGGTCGGGCAACTCCAGCCCGGCGCTCGTGTCGGACTTCGAGGCCGGCATAAGGAAGACCCTGGAGGAGATCTTGGTGTTCAGACCAAGGAGCAAGGAAGTCTTCATAGGCCATCCGGCGATGCTGATGGCAGGCGCGCTCATGGCCCTTGATGGCGCAAGGCCCTTCGCCATGGCGGCGTTCGTGCTGGGCATGGTCGCCCAGGTGTCCATGGTGAATACGTTCATGCACCTTCACACCCCGGTGGCGGCGACCCTGATAAGGACCGGGCTCGGACTTGCGATAGGCTTCGCACTGGGCCTCATCGCCGTCTGGGCGCTAAGGCTCGCAATAGCTTTCTTCCTTAGGCGGAGGCAGGCGCGATGAGGGTTAGCAAGATAGTGATGAACGGCTACTACGGGATGGGCAATTCAGGCGACGAGGCAGTTTTGGCCTGCGCTCTGGACGGCATCAGGAAGGCAAGGCCGGACGCCGTGATAACGGTCCTGTCGGGCGATCCAAAGCACACCTCGAGCACATACGGTGTGCGTTCGGCAGGAAGGAAGAGCATCGACGCCATATCGGCGATAAATTCCTGCGATCTTTACGTATCTGGCGGCGGGAGCCTGCTGCAGGACGCTACTTCGGCGGCTTCCGCGGTGTACTATTCGGCCCTCATGTTCGCGGCGAAGCTTTTTGGGAAGCGCTACGCCATATACGCGAACGGGGTCGGGCCACTAAAAAGGGGCTGGGTGAGGTGGCTCGTAAGGAGCGCCGTGCAGGGAGCTTCCAGCGTGAGCGTGAGGGATTCCGGCTCCATGAGGCTTCTTGAGCGCATAGGCGTGATTAGGGACGACATAATGCTCACGGCTGACCCGGTGTTTAGCATCGTGCCCGCAGATGTGCCGGACGTGATGCACGCAATCGAGGACGCGGCCGGAGCGGAAGCCGCCCAGGAGCTGAAGAAGGCGTGGGGCAGGCTCGCCATCGTTTCGCTAAGGCAATGGCCCGGCCTGGACGACGGCGCTAGCGCTCTCGGGGGGATGCTCGACATACTCAGGAGAAGAGGCTACGTGCCGATAGGCCTGGCTTTCCAGCCAGAGTCGGACACCGTGCCCCTGAAGCTCGCCGCCAAGGCGTCGACGCAGGGCATGCTAGTGATTCCCTGTAATTTCCATCCGAGCATAACAGCGGGAATCTTCAGGATGGCCGAGGTAACCGTGGGGATGAGGCTGCACAGCCTGATCATGTCGGCGGCCGCTTCGGTGCCTGCGCTCGGCATAAGCTACGACCCGAAGGTGGACGCGCTATTCGACATGCTCCCGCTGGGCGTCTCGGTGAAGGTGGAAGAGCTGATGGACAGGGGCGAGGGGGAGCTTGCGGCGCTGCTTGACGGGCTGGAAGGGCACAGTGCAAGGCTTAAGGCGACGCTTCCGGCAGTGGCGGCAAGGATAACAGGCGCAATCCAGCACATGATCACGAAGGCGGAGGAAGGCAGATGAGCATGCCGAAAGCGCAACTGTTCGGGCTTGGCGTCGATTTGGTGGACATGCAAGAGGCCGCCGGCATCGCGATGGGGCTGGTCCAAGGTAGTGGCGGCTACGTCGTGACGCTGAATCCTGAGATGTGCATGAGGGCGCTCGAGGATACCGAATTCGCCGATACGATAAAAGGCGCGGCCCTGGTCGTGCCCGACGGTATCGGGACGGTATGGGCCCTTAGGAGGCTCGGTCATAAAGATGTCCCTAAAGTGCCCGGCATCGAGCTGGCCGAAACCGTAGCTTCAAGGTGCGCCAAGGACGGCACGGCCGTCTACCTGCTGGGAGCGAAGCCGGGCGTTGCCGAAAGGGCTGCCGCCTACCTCGTTTTGAAGCACAAGGGGCTCAAGATAATCGGGGTCAAGGACGGCTATTACGGCAAGGAAGACGAAGGCAAGGTGGCCCGGGACGTGGCGGACTCCGGCGCCGGCGTGGTGTTCGTCGCCATGGGAGCAGGCAGGCAGGAATCCTTCATGCAGCTCGCCTGCTCTTTGAAGGCCGGCATCGCCATGATCGGCATAGGCGGGAGCTTCGACGTGTTCGCCGGGGACATAAAGAGGGCCCCGGACATGGTGAGGAAGCTCGGCCTGGAATGGTTGTACAGGGGGCTTACACAGCCCTCTAGGCTTAGAAGGCTGGCCAAGCTGCCCGCGTTCGCGCTCACGGTGCTGACGCGACCTAGCCTGGCCAGGAACGGAAGGACCGGATGACATCGGAGGTGGATGCGTAGATGTCCCTGACAAAAGATGAGAAGGCAACGATAGTAGAAAAGGCGAGGATCATCAGGAAAGACGTGCTGAGGATGGTCGCGTCGGCGGAATCGGGGCACCCGGGAGGGTCGCTCTCCTGCGCCGACATAATGGCCGTGCTCTATTTCCATGAGATGAGGCTGGACCCTAAAGATCCTAAGGACCCCGACAGGGACCGCTTCGTGATGTCTAAGGGGCACGCCTCCCCCGTGCTGTACGCCTCTTTGGCGGAAAGGGGCTTCTTCCCGGTGGAGGAGCTGATGAGCTTCAGGAAGATAGATTCAAGGCTGCAGGGGCACCCTTCGTTGAAGGCGCTTCCGTTCGTCGAGATGTCCACGGGCTCGCTCGGGCAGGGCATATCGGCGGCCAACGGCATGGCGATCGCGGCCAAGATGGACAAAAGGCCCGTAAGGGTCTACGTTATGATAGGCGACGGGGAGATGGAGGAGGGCGAGCTGTGGGAAGCGGCGATGACCGCGGTCCACAGGAAGCTGGACAACCTGGTCGCCATACTCGACTACAACGGCCTGCAGATCGACGGCAGCATAGAAGAAGTCAAGTCCCTGACCGGCATACCGGGAAGGTTCAGGGCCTTCGGCTGGCATGTGATTGAGATTAACGGCCATGACCCGGACGCGATAGCCGCGGCGTTCGACGAGGCGAGGACGATCAAGGGCAGGCCCTGCATGGTCATAGCTAAGACCATCAAGGGCAAGGGGGTCTCCTTCATGGAAGGCGAGGCCGGCTGGCACGGCAAGGCCCCGAAGCCAGAACAGCTGGAGCAGGCTCTTAAGGAGCTGGACGGAGGGGAGGCGTAGAAGATGGCTGATATGGTAGCGACGCGGGTGGCCTACGGCAAGGCGCTGGAGGAGCTGGGCGGAAGGTACGGCGACATCGTCGTCATGGACGCCGACCTTTCCAAGTCGACCATGACGGTGGGCTTCGCCTCCAAGTACCCGGACAGGTTCGTCCAGATGGGAATAGCGGAGCAGGACATGATGGCGACCGCCGCGGGCATAGCCACGATGGGCAAGAAGGTGTTCGCGTCCACTTTCGCGGTGTTCGCGGCGGGTAGGGCCTACGACCAGGTGAGGAACTCGATCGCCTACGGCTGCCTCAACGTAAAGGTGTGCGCCACCCATGCGGGCCTTTCGGTCGGTGAGGACGGCGCATCCCACCAGATGCTCGAGGACATCGCGCTGATGAGGGTGCTTCCCAACATGAGCGTGCTGTGCCCGGCCGACGCCACTTCGGCCGGATGGGCGGTAGAGGCCGCGTACGGCCACGACGGGCCGGTCTATGTGAGGCTTGGCAGGGCGCCGGTGCCGGTCTACCACCCCGAGGGGACCGCCTTTAGCATAGGCGGCTCCGTGCCGATGGCCAAGGGCGGGGATGTTACGATAATCGCGTGCGGGATGATGCTGGGCCCCGCCCTTGAGGCGGTCGGCCTCCTGGCGGACCAGGGCATATCGGCAGGGCTTCTGGATATGTACTCGATCAAGCCGCTGGATGAAGGCGCGGTACTTAAGGCCGCCGGATCGACCGGGGCGGTGGTGACCGCCGAGGAGCACAGCGTGATCGGAGGCCTCGGAGGCGCGGTATGCGAGCTGCTCTCAGGGAGGCTGCCGGTCCCGGTGGTGCGTGTGGGCGTGGACGACGTGTTCGGAGAATCGGGCAAACCCGCGCAGCTGATGGTGAAATACGGCCTCACCGCCGCTGACATAGCCGGCGCGGCGCTGCGCGCGATCGGCATGAAGAGGGACGCAATCAGGCCACAGGAGGTATAGCGAGTTGATCCAACTAAGGGGCGTAGGCAAGATATTCAGCAACAACGTGGTCGCCCTGAGCGGGGTGGACCTCGACATAAAAAGAGGCGACTTCGTGTTCCTCGTAGGCCCCTCGGGCGCGGGCAAGTCCACGCTCCTTTCGCTTCTGTACAGGGGCGTGAAGCCGACCAGGGGGGACGTCGTCGTCAACGGCGTCAACGTGAAGTCGTTGAAACACGGCGACGTGTGCGGCTTCAGGAGGAAGCTGGGCGTCATATTCCAGGACTTCAAGCTCCTGCCCGACAGGAACGTGTACAACAACGTATCGTTCGCGCTCGAGGTCATCGAGGCGCCTCCTAAGGACGTGGCCAAAAGGGTAGGCAAGGCATTGGACCTCGTGGGCCTCACCATGAAGGCGAAGGCCAGGCCCAACCAGCTGTCCGGCGGCGAGCAGCAGAGGGTGGCCATCGCAAGGGCGATAGTCAACGACCCCATACTGGTTTTGGCGGACGAGCCGACCGGGAACCTCGACCCTGAGACCTCGCGCGACATAATGGAGCTTCTTAGCGACATCAACGAGCTCGGCTCCACGGTGGTGTGCGCCACGCACAACAAGTCGATAGTGGACGAGATGCGCCGCAGGGTCATAGAGATGGAGCACGGCAAGATAATCCGCGACGAGAGAAGGGGTGTGTACAGCTTTGAAGGCCCGTTCTGTTAAGCTGATAGCCGGCCAGACGGCGAGGGGCCTCTTCAGGAACTTCGCACTCATGGCGCTCGTCGTGGTGGCCGCCTGCATGTTCGTCCTCGGCTCCACGCTCGCCGTGGCGCTCAACGTCACGAACATAGGCCTGCAGCTTCAAAGGCAGGTGGAGATAAAGGCCTTCCTGATGGACGGGCTTAAGGACTACGCCGCGGTCGGGTCCAGGATAAAGGCCGTCCCGGGCGTCGCCGACGCAATCTATATCTCCAAGGAAGAGGCCCTTAAGCGTATGGCCGAGGACTATCCCGACTACAGGGAGGTCATAAAGACCCTTCCCGACAACCCCCTCCCAGCGTCTTTCGACGTTAAGCTGTCCGATCCGAAGTCCGTGAAGGAGATCGCCGGCGCCGTGGGCGGGATAGAGGGCGTGGAGGGAGTGAACTACGGGCAGAGCTACGTGGAAGGACTTTCCAGCGTGCTGCAGGTGCTGTGGTCGTTCACCGCCTTAGTGCTGGTCGCGATGGTGTTCGGCAGCTCGATAATCGTGAACAACACCATAGGAATCACCGTCACAGCAAGGCGCAACGAGATAGAGATAATGAAGCTGGTCGGAGCCTCCGACGGTTTCATAAGGGCGCCCTTCGTGCTGGAGGGCATGATAATCGGGTTCGTCGGCAGCCTTCTCGCGGGCATAGGGATAATCGCCGGGTACGAGTACGCGGCGCGCTGGGTCAAGGACATGGCGCCCTTCGTGCCGCTGGTCGACGCGGCTTGGGCCAAGGCGGGGCTGCTGGCCGTCGTGCTGGCCTTGGGCGCGGTGCTCGGAGCAGGTGCCGGCAGGAACGCGACGAATAGGTACCTGAAGGACTGATGGCCGGGATGTACAAGAGCAAGGGCAGGTTGATTGCGGTTCTGCTGGCGGCATCGCTGATGCTGGGGCTTTCGTGCGCCCCGAAGGCAGCGTCTGCGGCGCAGACGGATACGGAGAAGACGCTCGAGCAGCTGCTCAAGGAGATCGACCAAACCAAGGTCACGGTCAACAAGTACAAGGCCGAGGAGAAGAACGCACTCAAGGCGCTCCAGCAGGTGGAGAACGACCTGGAGGACACGAGGTACAGGATAAGCAAGGCCGAGAAGGACCTCAAGTACCTCCATACCAGGCTTACGGCGGTGGAGAAGGAGCTGGACGCCGCCGACACGGCCCTTGAGGAATCCAAGAAGGACTACAAAAGGACCGTAACGAACCTGAAGCAGAAGCTGGTGGCCATCTACAAGGCGGGGAATCCGAAGTACATGGAGATGCTGTTCTCCTCGACTAGCTTTGCGGAGTTCGTCGGCAAGGCGGACTATCTTAGGGCGATGGTCGAATACGACAGGAGCACTATTGACGTTCTTAAAGAAGAGCAGGAGGCGATCGCCGACAAGTCCGAGACCGCAGAGAGGAAGAAGAACGAGCTGGAGGCAACCAAGGCCGGGATATCGAAGCTCATGGCGCAGCTTTCGGCCGACGAGGAATCGCTTACCGCGAAGTACGACGCCAGGGAGAAGTACCTCGCCCAGATCCAGAAGGAGAAGGTCAAGTGGGAGAAGGAGCTGGCCGAGGAGGAGAAGCAGTCCAGGGAGCTGGAGGCCGTGATCAGAAGCAAGCAGTCGGGAAGGTCGTCGGCGGAATCCAGCAAGTTTTTGGGCAGGATGGTATGGCCCGTGAACGGCAGGGTCAGCTCCGAGTTCGGCTGGCGGATCCACCCGATATTCAAGGACCGCAGGTTCCATTCCGGCATGGACATAGCGGTGCCCACGGGCACCCAGGTGAAGGCGGCTGCGGCCGGCAAGGTCCTCGACGCGAGGTACATAAGCGGATACGGCTACACGGTGATACTAGACCACGGCAACGGGATCACCACCCTGTACGGCCACAACTCGAAGCTGGACGTAAAGGCGGGCAAGGCGATCAAGCAGGGCGATACGATATCTAGGGCAGGGTCCACGGGCTTTTCGACCGGTCCGCACGTGCATTTCGAGGTGCGCGAGGACGGGGTCGCGAAAGAGCCGAGGGACTATCTGGTTAGGAAGTGAGCATTATGGGTTTTTCAAGAAGGACTGACGGGAAGAGGACGGGCCTTAGGATACTGAGCGTCCTGGTGATGCTGCTGGTGCTCGCCAGCACGGTCTACGTCATCGCCGCGGCGCCGTCCGCAGAGCAGCGGACGGCGAAGTACAAGGACGTGGTCGAGGCCTTCGAGACGCTGTTCTTAGTGAGGCAGAACTACTACAAGGCGGTATCGACGTCGGAGCTTATAAAGGCCTACCTTGCCGAGGGCAACGTGCAGGCGATGCTAGACAAGCTGCCCGACCCGTACGACACTTTCCTGCCGGCTGACAGGTACTCCAAGTTCAAGGAGGACACCGAGGGAACCTTCGAGGGGATAGGCATCCTCTTCGGCCTGAGGGACAACAAGATAACCATCATCAGCCCGATGGAGGGCACTCCCGCCTACAGGGCCGGGCTGCTACCTGGCGACATAATCACCGCGGTGGACGGCGTCAGCGTAGAGGGCAGGACGACCGACGAGGTCTCCGGCATGATAAAGGGGAAGAAGGGCACCACGGTGGTGCTGAGCATAGAAAGGGGCCTAGACGCCAAGAAGATGGAGTTCCCGATCGTAAGGGATACGATAGTGGACCAGCCGGTAAGGTCGTACATGCTGGACGATCGGGCGAAGATAGCCTACATAGAGCTTAGGAGCTTCACTTCCAGGCGCGCGGCGGCTCAGATGGAAGAGGCCATAAGGACGCTAAAGAGCAAGGGCGCCAAGGGCATCATCCTGGACCTCAGGTACAACGGCGGCGGGCTGGTCGACATGGCGGTGGACATCGGCGGCCTGTTCGTGGGCAGGCAGGTGATCCTGTACACCCAGGGCAGGGACGGAGTCAAATACCCCGTCAACAGCACGGTATCGAAGCTGGTCGACGTGCCGGTGATCTGCCTCGTGAACGAATACTCCGCCAGCGCGGCCGAGATACTGGCGGGCGCCTTGCAGGACCTCAAGGGCGCGACCATACTGGGCTCGCCGACGTTCGGCAAGGGGCTCGTGCAGACCTACTACCCTATCAGCAACGGGGCCGCGGTAGGGATCACGACCCAGGTCTACCTGACGCCCGCGGGCAAGGCGATAACCCACGAGACGCCGATACAGCCCGACATAGTCCTGGTCGTGACCGACGAGGAGCTGGCGGCGCTTAAGGCGGAGGCCGGGTCCAAGAAGATCGAGGAGATGACGGCAGAGGAGCTGATGAGGGTGGATCCCGCCACCGATCCGCAGCTTAAAGCCGCCATGGAGAAATTAGTGGAGATGACCGGGCAGAAATAGCCCGGGGATAGGTTGAGATGGCATCAAGCAGATCAAGATGGGCGGCTCTTTTCGCGGCCGCGTTGGTAATAGCGCTCGTCGCGGCCTCAGGCTGCGCCAAGAAGAAACAGGAGACGGGCGCGCCGGTAGAAGACGCCCCGGCGGCCAAGGCGCCCGTAGCAACTAAGCAGGCCGTGCCGGCGCCCGCGGCGAAGACCGGGCCCTCGTCCGGCGAGGCCGGCGGTGCGGCAGGCAAGGCCACGGACGAGATCACAAGCGGCACCGCCGATGAGGTGCCCTCGATAGGGGAAGGCCCGTCCGCCGACGCAAGGAAGGCGCCTTCGTATGAGGGAAAGCTCGCGATAGTGGTGGATGATTTCGGCTACAGGAACGCGGCCACGGAGAAGATCCTTGCGCTTAACGAGCCGATAACGTGCGCCGTCCTGCCCGACGGTAAGACGACAAGCCAGGACGGCGAGGATGCCGACAGGGCCGGAAAGCTGGTCATACTGCACATGCCCATGGAGGCTATCGACCAGTCAAAGTCGAACGGCGACGGTTTCATCAAGTCCGGCATGGAAGCGGGAGAGGTGAGGGCGAGGCTCCACGAGGCCCTGAGGAACGTCCCCATGGCCCAGGGAGTGAGCAACCACATGGGCTCCAGGGTATCCACCGACGAGGCCGTCCTTAGTGCGGTCCTGGAGGAGGTGGACGGACTGGGACTGTTCTATCTCGATTCGAGGACCACTTCCGCGACCGTCGGACCGGAGCTCGCTCGCAAGGTGGGCGCCAGGGCCTACATGAACTCGCTGTTCTTAGATTCCGTGGACGACGTCTCCTACATAGAGGGCAAGCTCTGGGAGGCCGCCCAGAAGGCAAAGGATAACGGCCAGGCCGTGGCGATATGCCATGTGAGGGAGACCACCGCGGAGGCGCTCGTAAAAGTGCTGCCGCAGATGGCAGAAAATGGTATCGAGCTGGTGTTCGTTAACGAGCTCGACCCTATCAGATAGGGTAGGGGACAGTATTTCCACTAGATGGGCCGGCGCCTTGACTGTTGGTCGGGGGCCGGCCTTAATAGTCATTGTAAGGGATGAGGATTAGGTATATGATTAGAACAGATGTTCTACAAGGGGTGTTCCATGGATTTCAAGCTGAGGTCCGAATACACGATGAAGGGCGACCAGGAGCAGGCGGTTGACAAGATCTGCCACGGCATAGCCCTGGGCGACAGGGCCCAGGTGCTTTTAGGCGTGACAGGGAGCGGCAAGACCTTCACGATGGCGAACATCATCGAGAGGATAAACAGGCCCACGCTGGTCATAGCCCACAACAAGACGCTCGCGGCGCAGCTGTGCGGGGAGTTCAGGGATTTCTTCCCCGAGAACGCCGTGCGCTACTTCGTCAGCTTCTACGACTACTACCAGCCCGAGGCGTACGTGCCCAGCAAGGACGTGTACATCGAGAAGGAATCGGACATAAACGAGGAGATAGACCGCATGAGGCACGAGGCGACTGCATCGCTCGTCGAGCGGCGCGACGTGATCATCGTGGCTTCCGTATCCTGCATCTACGGCCTGGGCATGCCGGAGGAGTACATGAAGCAGACCATAGTCATAAGGCAGGGCATGACGCTCGACCGCGACTGGTTCCTCAGAAAGCTCTCCAGCATACAGTACACAAGGAACGACCTGACGCTCTCCCGCGGCACCTTCAGGGCCAGGGGCGACGTCGTCGACGTTGTGGACGCGGGCGGCGAGCGGGCCATAAGGATAGAGTTCTTCGGCGACACGGTGGACAGGATCATGGAGGTCGACATGCTCACGGGCGAGGTGCTTGCCTTCAAGGAGCAGACCGCGGTCTACCCCAACTCTCACTACGTCACCAACGAGGAGAACCTCAGGCGGGCGATAGGCGACATAGGCCAGGAGCTCGCAGAAAGGCTCGCCGAGCTCAACAAGGAAGGGAAGTTGCTGGAGGCGCAGAGGCTCGCCCAGAGGACGAGGTTCGACCTTGAGATGATGGCCGAAGTCGGCTACTGCAGCGGCATAGAGAACTACAGCAGGCACCTTTCCAACAGGACGGCGGGGGAGCCGCCCGAGACCCTCCTCGACTACTTCCCCAGGGACTTCATGACCTTCATAGACGAATCCCACGCTACAGTGCCGCAGATAAGGGGCATGGAGCACGGCGACAAGGCCAGGAAGAAGAACCTGGTGGACTACGGCTTCAGGCTGCCTTCGGCATACGACAACAGGCCTCTTAGGTTCGAAGAGTTCAACAAGGCCATCAACCAGGTGGTATACGTCTCGGCCACCCCGGCCGACTACGAGAAGTCCGTGTCCACGAGGGTGGTGGAGCAGATAATCAGGCCGACGGGCCTCCTGGACCCGGAGGTGTTCGTAAGGCCCATAAGGGGCCAGGTGGACGATCTGCTGTCCGAGATAAGAAGGTGTGTCGCGGCGAACCAGAGGGTGCTGGTCACGACGCTCACCAAGAAGATGGCGGAAGACCTCACGGAATACTTCGCGGAGCTGGACGTCAAGGTACGCTATATGCACTACGACGTCGAGACTTTAGACAGGATCGAGCTTCTCAGGGGCCTGAGGCTCGGGGACTATGACGTGCTCGTGGGCATAAACCTCCTCAGGGAAGGCCTGGACCTGCCCGAGGTGGGGCTCGTCGCCATACTCGACGCCGACAAGGAAGGCTTCCTTAGGTCGACCACCAGCCTCATACAGACGATAGGCAGGGCGGCGAGGAACGTGGGCGGCAGGGTCGTGATGTACGCCGACAGGATGACCGATTCGATGTCCAGGGCGATAGAGGAGACCAACAGGCGCCGCGCCATACAAGGTGCGCACAACGAGATGTACGGCATAGTGCCCAGGTCCGTAACCAAGTCGGTCAGGGACATGGTGGGCATGGAAGAGCGCAAGGAACAAGAGGCGGCCTCGGCCAAGACTCTGGACGCCAGGGCGAAGTCGTACGAGGACCCCGAGGAGATAGCGCACGAGATAAAGGAGCTTACGGAACAGATGCGAAAGGCGGCCCAGGTCCTGGAGTTCGAGCAGGCGGCGGGCATGAGGGACCGCATCAAGGAGCTCAGAAGGAGGCTCGAGGAGCTTGGGAGCTGATTCGATAGTAATCAGGGGCGCAAGGCAGCACAACCTGAAGAACATAGACGTGGTGATACCAAGGGGCAGGCTCGTCGTGATAACGGGACTTTCCGGCTCGGGCAAGTCGTCTTTGGCCTTCGACACGATATATGCCGAGGGGCAAAGAAGGTACGTCGAGTCCCTCTCGGCCTACGCGAGGCAGTTTCTGGGCCAGATGGACAAGCCCGACGTCGACAGCATAGACGGCCTGTCGCCCGCTATATCCATAGACCAGAAGACGACTAGCAAGAACCCCAGGTCCACGGTCGGCACCGTGACCGAGGTCTACGACTACCTGAGGCTTCTCTACGCCCGTGTCGGCATCCCCCACTGCCCGCAGTGCGGGCGCTTGATAACGCAGATGACCGTGCAGAACATGGTTGACAACGTCATGGCGCTGCCGGAAGGCTCGAGGATACTGATCCTCGCGCCCGTGATCGTTGGCAAGAAGGGCGAGCACAAAAAGGTGCTGGACGACGCAAGGCGAGCCGGCTTCCAGAGGGTGAGGATCAACGGCGAGGTGCACGAACTCACCGAGGAGATCAGCCTCGAAAGGTACAAGATCTACACGATAGAGATAGTAGTGGACCGCCTCGTGGTCAAGCCGGGCATAGAGACGAGGCTGACGGATTCGGTCGAAACATCCATGAAACAAAGCGCCGGCCTGCTTACGGTGGCCGTAGAAGGCTCGTCCGACATGGTCTTCTCCGAGAAGATGGCCTGCCCCGACTGCGGGGTGTCGTTCGGAAAGATCGAGCCCAGGATGTTCTCTTTCAACAGCCCGTTCGGGGCCTGCCCCGACTGCACGGGGCTGGGCGTCAGGCACGAGTTCGACGTGGACCTGGTCTTCGACTGGGACAAGTCCATTAGGCAGGGCGCCGTGCGCACGTTCCAGAGGACGGGCACTATCGCCTCCTACTACCAGGAACGTCTTATGCTCGTCGCCGAGACCAAGGGCATAGACCAGGATATTCCAATGGGGAAGCTCCCGGTCGAGCACCGGGACATGATCCTCTACGGCACTGGGGACGAGCTCTTCCGCTTCTCCTACATCGACAGCTTCGGCGAGAAGCACTTCTGGAGGACGAAGTTCGAGGGCGTCATGCCCAACCTCGAGCGAAGGTACCGCGAGACCACGTCCGACTACCTGCGCGAGGAGTACGAGAAGTACCAGAGCTTCAAGCCCTGCGTGAAATGCAACGGCGCAAGGCTCAAGCCCGAGGCCCTCGCGGTCACGGTGGGCGGGCTCAACATAGTGGACCTCACGGCCAGGAACATAGGCGGCATACTGGAATTCCTAAAGGAGCTCGACCTCAACCAGAAGGAGAGGATCATAGCCGGCCGTCTGATCAAGGAGATAGGCGAAAGGCTGAGCTTCCTGGTCAACGTCGGCCTCGACTACATAACGCTCGACAGGCCGGCAGGGACGCTCTCCGGCGGCGAGGCCCAGCGCATAAGGCTCGCCACCCAGATAGGCTCGGGCCTCACTGGGGTGCTGTACATCCTGGACGAGCCCAGCATAGGCCTACACCAGAGGGACAACCGCAGGCTCATAGAGACGCTAAAGAGGCTAAGGGACATCGGCAACACGGTCATAGTCGTCGAACACGACGAGGAGATGATCCGCGAAGCCGACGAGATCATCGACATGGGCCCCGGCGCCGGCATGCACGGCGGCTACATCGTCGCCCAGGGCAGGCTCGAGGACATCTGCAACACGAGCGGCTCCGTAACGGGCGACTTCCTTTCCGGCAGGAGGAAGATAAGGATACCGTCCGTAAGGCGGGAGCCGAACGGCAAGTGGCTAGGAGTGAGGGGCGCCACCGAGCACAACCTCAAGAGGATCGACGCCGACATACCCCTGGGCACCTTCGTCTGCGTCACCGGGGTCTCCGGCTCGGGGAAGAGCACCCTCATAAACGAGATACTCTACAGGGCCCTGTCCAGGCACATCTACGGCTCGGCCGAGAAGCCCGGAATGCACGAGAGGATAGTGGGCCTTGAGCACATAGACAAGGTGATAAACATCGACCAGTCGCCCATCGGTAGGACCCCCAGGTCCAACCCCGCCACTTACACGGGCCTCTTCAACGACATCAGGAGCCTGTTCATGGCGGTGCCCGAAGCCAGGGCGAGGGGGTACAATGCGGGCAGGTTCAGCTTCAACATTAAGGGCGGAAGGTGCGAGGCATGCAAGGGCGACGGGATAATAAAGATCGAGATGCACTTTTTGCCCGACGTATACGTGCCCTGCGAGCAGTGCGGTGGTAGGCGCTACAACAGGGAGACCCTGGAGATACTCTACAAGGGCAAGAGCATAGCGGACGTGCTGGACATGAGCATAGAGGAGGGGGCGGAGTTCTTCAGGAACATCCCCTCCATAGCCAGGAGGCTGGACACGCTGGTCGACGTCGGCCTTGGCTACATGGCGCTCGGCCAGCCGGCGACGACGCTGTCGGGCGGCGAGGCCCAGAGGGTGAAGCTTGCCACGGAGCTTTCAAGAAGGGCGACCGGCAAGACGCTCTACCTGCTCGACGAGCCCACCACTGGCCTGCATTTCGCCGACACGGACAAGCTGCTGCAGGTCCTGCAGAAGCTCGTGGACGCGGGAAACAGCGTCCTTGTGATCGAGCACAACCTCGACGTCATCAAGACCGCCGACTGGATAATCGACCTGGGTCCCGAGGGCGGGGAGAAAGGTGGGCTCATCGTCGCCACGGGGACGCCCGAGCAGGTGGCGGCGGCCGAGGGCTCGTACACCGGGCGCTACCTCAGGGAGATGGCAGGGGTGACGCCGGCTAATGACTGACATGGAGATGTCCGCCGAGGCACTGAAGAAGAAGCTGGACGGGCTGCCCCAGAAGCCCGGCGTGTACATCATGAAGGACAAGGCCGAGAGGATAATATACGTCGGCAAGGCCGTCAAGCTGAGGAACCGCGTTCGGTCCTATTTCAAGACCGCAAGGCACCAGCACCCCAAGACGGAGGTGCTGGTGTCTAAGATATACGACTTCGACTACATAGTCACGTCCACCGAAGTAGAGGCGCTCCTGCTGGAGAACAACCTCATCAAGGAACACAAGCCCAAGTACAACATACTGCTCAAGGACGACAAGACCTACCCTTACATCAAGGTGAGCGTGGACGAGCCGTTCCCGAGGTTTTCCGTCACCCGCAAGAGAGAGCAGGACAAGGCCCGCTACTACGGGCCGTTCGCCCAGGCTTCCGCCATGCACGAGGTCATGCGCCTTATCAAGCACATGTTCCCACTAAGGCAATGCGAGGGCGAGATCAGGCCCGGCACCGTAAGGAGGCCGTGCCTCAACTACCAGCTCGGAAGGTGCCTCGCCCCGTGCGCGGGCTATGTCTCTGAGGAGGACTACAAGGCTATAGTCGACCAGGCAATGCTGCTGCTGGAAGGAAGGGTCGACCGCCTGGTCAAGGAGCTTGGCGCCCAGATGAAGAAGGCGTCCGAGGACATGCTGTTTGAGAAGGCCGCCATATTGAGGGACAGGATAAAATCAGTCGAGCTGGTCGGCGCGCTGCAGAAGATAGTCATGGCGCCTGGCGACGACGCCGACGCTTTGGGGATAGCCAGGAACCTCGCGGATACTTGCGTCGCCGTCATAACCGTAAGGGACGGCAGGGTGATAGGCAAGGCCCACTTCTTCCTCGAGGGCGCAGGCGAGGCGACCGACGGCGAGGCACTGTCGGCGTTCATGAAGCAGTACTACATGTCTTCGACCATGGTACCGCCGGCGATTTCGCTTCCCGTCGAGCCGGATGACGCCAAGGAGCTGGAGGAGTGGCTTTCGACGAGCAGGGGGGGCAGGGTGAGGGTGAGCGCCCCCAAGAGGGGGATAAAGCGCGATATAGTCGGCATGGCGGCCGAGAACGCCGGGGAGATGCTGAGGCTCAGGCTCGCCGAGGAGGAAAGATCGCGCGCAAGGACCGAGGGCGCCGTACAGGCGCTCGCCGACGCCATATCGCTCCCGGCGCCTCCCTACCGCATCGAATGCTTCGACATATCCAATATACAAGGCACCGACACGGTCGCCTCGATGGTGGTGTTCGAGGGCGGCGTCCCGGCCAAGAAGGAATACAGGAGGTTCAGGATCAGGACGGTAGAGGGAGCGGACGATTTCGCCTCCATGGCCGAGGCGGTCGGAAGGCGCTTCAGGAAGGCCGCCGAGTCCGACCCCAAGTTTTCCAAGATGCCAGGGCTGCTGCTGATAGACGGCGGCAAGGGCCAGCTGAACGCCGCCGTGGAGGCCATGCGCGCCCATGGCTACGACCTTCCTGCGGCGGGCCTTGCCAAGCAGGAGGAGGAGCTGTTCCTCCCAAGCAGGTCGGATTCCGTAAGGCTCCCCAAGGACAGCTTCGCGCTGCACCTGCTGCAGAGGGTGAGGGACGAGGCGCATAGGTTCGCGATCACCTACCACAAGAGCATAAGGGGCAAGAAAGGCATCAAGTCCGAGCTCACGGGGCTTCCGGGCATCGGCAGGGCCCGGCTCGCGGCGCTTATGAAGGAGTTCGGCTCGCTAGACGAGCTGGCGAAGGTCGATGTCGACGCCATAAGGAAGGTGAAGGGCATGGACACAAGGTCCGCCCGCGCGGTTTGGTCGTACTTGAACGAAAGCAAAGGAGGGGACGGCGTATGAGGACCCATACCGTAAGGCGCCCCGTGGCGAATTTCGGGACCTTGGTCGTGGAAAGTTCTGATAGAGGGCTCAGGATGGTGACCTTGGAGGGCTTCGACCATTCGTCCGACGCAAGGCTTAAGCCCGGCGCCACCATCAAAGGCAGGCACATTTCCATAAAGGAGATATCCGCCGGCGAGCTGGTCGGATTGGCGAAGAAGGGCGGAGTGAACGAAGAGCCTGCGGCAGCAGGCGCTGCCGGTACCGCCCTCGAGGCGGCGGACGCCCTGGCGATGGCGCTTTCCGGGTACGGCTCGGCATGGGACAGGGTGAGGGGCCTGCCGATAGACGAGGAAGTGCTTGGCGGAGGTTTCACCTGTAAGGTGCTCAAGCTGCTGAGATATGTCCCGGAGGGGCGCTATGTCACGTACGGCGAGCTGGCGAAGGCGGCAGGAAGCCCAAGGGCCGCGAGGGCTGTAGGATCCGCCATGGCGAGCAACCCTCTCCTTATCGTAGTGCCCTGCCACAGGGTCTACGGGGCGGGCGGAAGGTTCACCGGTTTCGGCGGGGGGCTGGATATGAAGGCGGCTCTAGCTGGGCGGGAACAAATAATTCAATAAAGATATTAATTTTATTAATATAGATATTGACATCATTAACACACGTGTTTATAATCCGAATTGAAGATGCGGATTCTAACGGGGGTGGGTATGATGTTTATGTGGGATCTTAGAGACGTTTCGTTGATGCGCAAGAACGCCTCGTGCGAGAGCAAGAAATGCATGAGGGATGCCTTCCACATGGAAGTGTGGGACGCCCGCGAAGAGGAACTGAGAAGAGGTGCCGATAGGAAGCTGATCTCATTGATCAGGACTTCGGTAGCGGACGAGGCGGTCATCGAGATGGTCCTGTGAGGAAGGTGATCGCATGGCAGCGAGAGAGGCAATCGGAAAGTGCCCGATCTGCGGAGGTCAGCTGGAGATCACGAGGTTGTCGTGTACTTCATGCAACACTAACATAGAGGGGCACTTCACCGTATGCAAATTCTGCCAGCTCCCCCCCGAGCTGAAGGTATTCGCAGAGGTGTTCATAAAGAACAGGGGCAACATAAAGGACGTTGAGAAGGAGCTGGGCATATCCTATCCCGCGGTGAGGTCCAGGCTCGACCAGACCATAGTGGCCCTGGGCTACAGCGTCGACCAGGAGCCGTCCTCCGGGAAGGCGGCCGACGCGGCGAAGAAGAAGGAAGTGCTCGAATCCCTCAGGAGGGGCGAGATATCGGCCGAGGAGGCCATAAAGAAGCTGAAATTGAGATAATTCGGGAGGAATCTGAATGTCTGAGGAGAGGAAGCTTATCCTTAACCTCCTGGTGGAGGGCAAGATAACATCCGATGAGGCGGACGAGCTGCTGGAGGCCCTCGAGCAGGACGCCTCCGAGAAGCAGCAAGAACCTGAAACCGGCACCGAACAGGCCCCCGAAGAACCCAGGGAGAGTCCTGGCGAGGAGATGCCGGGAGTAAGCAGCAGGGCGAAGAGGCAGAGGAAGGGCGTAAGCATAGGCCCCGGTCTCGAAGACAGGATCACCGACATGGCAGGAGAGATAGAGGAGCTGGTCTCCGACATACCTGAGCGCATGCAGAAGGCGCTGGAGGGAATCTCCATAACCAAGGACGGCAAGAAATCCAACCTAGCCGAGCTGCTCAATTCGTTGGGCCTTTCGGAGATCGGCGGGGCGAGCGCCACTCCTAAGTTCAGGATGGGCACGTCTGAAGTGAAGGACCGCCTCCCGGTGAGCGTGGCCCTCACCAACGGGACCGCGAGGTTCGCGGTGAACGAGGAGAACACGGACATCCGCGTAATATCCAAAGTGGTCGTGAAGAACGCCGCGTGCGAGGACGTACAAAAAGTGGCGTCGGAGCACATCGAGGTCTTCTTCGACCCGCAGAAGGGCCTTAAGGTGAGATCCATAGACAACAAGGATTCTTACGTATCCGGCGTCGAGGTGCTCCTGCCGAAGAACCTCTCCTACGACATCCAGGCCAGGTCGGTCAACGGCTCCGTCAGGTGCGGCGGGATATCAGCCAAGACCACGGCGTTCAGCACGGTCAACGGCAGCGTGGTGCTGGATGGGTGCAAGTTCGACAGCATGGACTCCCAGACCATCAACGGCGGCATAAGGATGACGGGAGAGTTCCGCGACGCTTCCGCCAGCACGGTGAACGGCAGCATCAGGGGCACGCTGGTGCTCCTGGGGGGCAACATGAAGCTTTCGAGCAACAACGGCACGATCAAGGTGGCCATAGACAAAGTAAGGTCGGTACCGATGCAAATCCAGGCCTCCAGCAGGCACGGTTCCGTGCGGATGGAGGACATCGAAGGCTTCGACACGATAACGGAGCCGTCCTCACAGTCCATGCACAAGACCGGCCTGTGGAGGAGCAGGTCCTACCATGGCGCTAAGGAGCGGACCGAGCTGGAGATGGAGACCAGGAACGGATCCGTGATCATAACCGAGGACTGATTTCAAAGACCGCGAAGGGACACGGCTCTTTGGATAGGACGGGGATCGGGACTGGATAGCCCGGTCCCCTCTGATTTGGGCGTACTGGCTCGGTATTATGGAAGACGGAGCACAATTTAAGGTAGAATATAAATTGTTTCGGTATGCACTTCACAGGAGGTGGGCCATATGGCGGTCTACGAGGCCAGGCAGGAGTCTACCATAAGGACTGCACAGCTCGCCGTGGAAGAGGCGACAAGGTCCAGCATAAGGCACATCGTGATAGCGTCCAACACGGGAGCAAGCGCGGCGGTGCTCCTTGATGCCGTCAGGGAGAGGTATCCGAAAGGCGGCGGGCCGGCCATAGTGTGCGTGACGCACCAGGTCGGATTCGCAGGCGACGGCGTGGACGAGATGCCGCTTGAGACCAGGAAGGCACTTGCCGGCGAGGGTGTCTCGATCATAACCTCCACCCACCTTTTCGGAGGCGTGGAGAGGTCCATGATGAGCACGTGGAAAGGCCAGTACCCGCTGGGCATGGTCGCCAACGCGCTCAAGATATTCGGCCAGGGGGCCAAGGTCGCAGTGGAAATAGCGGTCATGGCCCTGGATTCCGGGCTCGTTCCGTTCGGCTCCGACGTTATATCCATAGGAGGCACCGGAAGAGGATCGGACACGGCCCTGGTGCTCAGGCCGGCCCATTCGATCAGGTTCTTCGAGACCCGGGTGAAGAAGGTCGTTACGATGCAGGGAGATTGACCCGCCTTGAGGAGGCCGGGGCCCGAAGAATTTGGGCCATGCGGCTTCAAGCGTCAAGGGAAGATCATTAATGTCGCATTGGAGGTAGTTGAAAGATGGCGGTCAAGAGGCTTACCAGGGACATGAGGAACAAGATGATCGGAGGGGTCTGCTCCGGCCTTGCGAACTACCTTGACATCGACCCCACGATAGTGAGGATCGTCTGGGCCCTGCTCATACTCGGGGCTGGTTTCGGTCTGCTCGCCTACATCATCTGCTGGATAGTCATCCCGCAGAACTAGGCATAGAAAGCATAAGGGAGGGTCGAAGATGAAGAAGCTTACCAGGAACATGGACAACAAGATGCTAGCCGGCGTCTGTTCGGGCCTTGCGGATTACTTGGGACTGGACCCCACGGTGGTCAGGGTGCTGTTCGCGCTCCTCACGGTGTTCACGGCGGGCATCGGAGGTCTCATCGGCTACCTTGCCTGCTGGCTGATAATACCGCCGAGCAGGATCTAGCTCGCCCGCCGCTAAAGCTTGCGCCTTTAGCTGCGGCATTGGAGGATAAATTGCGTATAGCATTGATAGCTCACGACGCCAAGAAGACCGACATGGCGGCTTTCTGCCAGTCGCACATGGGGCTGCTTTCGATGTGCGAGCTCGTAGCCACGGGCACGACTGGCAAGATCATCACCCAGGCTACGGGCCTTAGGATAGAAAGGAAGCTGTCTGGCCCCTTCGGAGGGGACCTGCAGATCGGGGCCATGGTAGCGAGCGGGGAAGTGGACGCGGTCATATTCCTGAGGGACCCGCTCACCGCCCAGCCGCACGAACCAGACATAACCGCGCTGCTTAGGATATGCGATGTGCACAACGTCCCGGTGGCCACCAACCAGGCCACCGCGGACTTCGTGCTTTCTACGCTATCAAGGCGCATCAGGGAGGCGGAAGGTGCCTGAGAAGCACCCGGAAGCGGCGCCAGTACCCAATAATTACCAGGAGGAACATCCATTGGGCAAATATTTCGGCACCGACGGGATCAGGGGCATCGCGGGCGAGGACCTCACCGCGGAACTGGCCATGGCCGCGGCGGCAGCGGCGGCCAGGACCCTTGGAGCTTCCGGCGGACACGTCATCGTCGGCGAGGACACAAGGGCCTCGTCGGACATGCTGACCTCGGCGATAGCTGCGGGTCTTGCGGCCCAGGGCACGGACTCATGGATGGCCGGCGTCATACCCACCCCCGCCATAGCGACGCTCGTCGCGAAGAACGGCGCGGCCTGCGGGATAGTCGTCTCGGCCTCGCACAACCCATACGAGTACAACGGTATAAAGCTCTTCGGCCCCGACGGCTATAAGCTGCCCGATGAGACCGAGGATGAGATAGAGAAGGAACTTGAAGCGATACTGGCCGGACGTTCGAAGGTGAGCTCCGGCAGGGGCAATATCGGTAAGGTCGTGGACTACTCCGAGGGACAGGCGGTCTACGAGGATTTCCTCGTTTCCGCGTGCGGGAAAGACCTCAAGGGGCTCAAGGTCGTCCTCGACTGCGCGAACGGGGCGGCGTTCTCGATAGCGCCCCGGGCCTTCAGGAGGCTGGGGGCCGAGGTGCTGGTGCTCAACGACGGGCCGGACGGGCACAACATAAACGTGCGCTGCGGCGCGACCGACCCTTCGGGCATGGCCAAGGTGGCGGGCATGCTAGGCTACGACGCCGGCTTCGCTTTCGACGGCGACGCCGACCGTTGCATAATGTCCGACGAAAAAGGCCAGGTGCTAGACGGCGACTACGAGATGCTGATGCTGGCTAAGGCCATGAAGGATGAGGGCCTTCTTGGAGGGGACGCCATAGTGGCCACACCCTACAGCAACATGGGCCTGGGCGAGGCACTTAAGGACATGGGCTTAAAGCTCCTTACGGCAGGAAATGGCGACAGGTACGTGCTCGAGCTGATGAAGAAGCAGAAGCTCAACCTCGGCGGCGAGCAGTCGGGCCACATAGTCATGCTCGACGTCGCGACGACGGGCGATGGCATACTCACGGCGATAAGGCTAGCGTCGCTGATCCGATCGGGCGGCGAGCCCGCGTCGAAGATCGCAGGCAGGATGAGGAAGTACCCCCAGGGGCAGAAGGCCCTCAAGGTCGCGAGGAAGGAAGACCTCGAGAAGGCGGGTACGGTCTGGGAGGAAGTAAGGAAGATAGAGAAGGAGCTGGCCGGCAAGGGGCGCGTCTTCGTGAGGGCGTCCGGCACCGAGCCCGTCGTCAGGATAATGGTCGAAGCCGCGGAGCAGTACATGGTGGACGGGATGCTCGAAAGGCTCACGGCCGTGGTGGAAGAGGCCCTATCATGATCATCTGGAGGTTTTGAAATGTGCGGCATAGTCGGCTACGTCGGAGACAAGGAAGCTGCCCCCATAATACTAGACGGCCTTAGGAGGCTCGAATACAGGGGTTACGATTCCGCTGGCATCGCGATATGCGACGGCAGGCATATCACCCTAAGGAAGAGCATGGGAAGGCTGGTGAAGCTCGAGGAGGCGATCAGGCACGAGATGCCCAAGGGCAGCTGCGGCATGGGCCACACCAGGTGGGCCACACACGGCAAGCCCTCGGACTTGAACGCGCATCCCCACTCCGACTGCACCGGCGAGATCGTGATGGTGCACAACGGAATATTCGAGAACTACAGCGAAGTAAGGGACATGCTCGTGGCCGAGGGCCACGTGATGTCCTCTGAGACCGACACCGAAGTGCTGGCCCATCTCATAGAATCGAACTACACAAACGATCTGGCCTCCGCAGTGAGAGAATCGCTAAAGCAGGTGCGCGGCTCGTACGCCATAGTCGTCATGAGCGAAAGAGAGCCCGGCAAGCTCGTGGCCGCAAGGAAGGATTCCCCTCTCATCGCCGGGTTCGGCGAGGGCGAGAACTTCCTCGCCTCCGACATACCGGCCCTTCTGCCCCATACAAGGCAGATGTGCGTGGTGAACGACGGCGAGGTCGTGGAGCTGGACAAGAAGAACATCAAGTTCACGAAGCTGGACGGCACTCCCGTAGAGAAGAAGCCCATGACCGTGAACTGGAACATAGAGGCCGCCGAGAAGGGCGGCTACAGGCATTTCATGCTCAAGGAGATCCATGAGCAGCCCAGGGCGATAAGGGAGACCCTATCAGGAAGGATAGCCCCGGACGGAAGGTATGTGAACGTGCAGGAGCTCGCCATATCGGACGACTACAACAGGCAGCTCAAGCGCGTGCAGCTGATAGCTTGCGGCACGGCGTCCTATGCCTGCCAGGTGGGAAGGTACTACATCGAGAAGTTCGCGGGGCTTCCGGCTACCGTCGAGGTCGGGTCGGAGTTCAGGTACAGCGATCCCATCATGGGGCCCGAGACTCTGGTCATAGCCGTTAGCCAGTCTGGTGAGACCGCCGACACGCTGGCTGCGATGCGCGAGGCGAAATCGCGCGGCTGCAAGGTCATAGCGGTCACCAACGTCGTGGGAAGCTCAGTCTCAAGGGAGGCCGACATGGTGATGTACACCTTCGCCGGCCCTGAGATCGCGGTCGCCTCCACAAAGGCCTATCTCACCCAGATAGAGGCCCTGTGCCTGCTCGGCCTGGATCTCGGCCAGCGCAGGGGCTACATAGACCGCGAAAAGGTGATGCTGGTGGCAGGCGAGCTCAAGGAGCTGTCCGCCAAGCTCGAGACGATATTCAAGAGGAACGAGTCCTGGATCGAGGACTTCGCGAACGCGAATCACGCCATGCCGCAGGCCTTTTTCATAGGCCGGGGCCTGGACTTCGCCACTTCCTTGGAAGGCGCGCTCAAGCTCAAGGAGATATCATACGTCCACGCCGAGGCCTACGCCGCGGGAGAGCTGAAGCACGGAACCCTCGCCCTCGTGACGGAGGGCACGCTGGTCGTGGCGCTGGTGACGCAGCCTTCCTTGAGGGAGAAGATGCTGTCCAACATCCAGGAGGTGAAGGCGCGCGGCGCTTTCGTGCTCGCCATAGCCCCCGAAGGCGACGCGGAGCTGGCGAAGCACGTGGACGATGTGATCTACGTGCCCAGGAGCGTACCTGAGCTGATGCCCATACTGGCCGTGGTGCCGCTGCAGCTGTTCGCCTACTACATGGCGGTCGCTCGCGGCAACGACGTCGACAAGCCCAGGAACCTCGCCAAGAGCGTGACGGTGGAGTGACGGATGGGCCCGTTCATCGGGATCGGGGTGGACATAGCGGACATAGGGCGCTTCGCCGCCCACGCCGCGGCGCTGCCCAAAGGCCCCGCAACGAAATACCTTACGCCCTTCGAGGCCGAAGAGGCACTCGCTAGGACGTCCGATAGGGCGGAGTACCTGGCGTCGCGCTTCGCGGCCAAGGAGGCGGTCATGAAGAGCCTGGGCTGCGGCATGGACGATGTCTCCTTCAAGGAGGTCGAGATACGCCCAGATCCAAAGGGACGGCCGACGGCGGTCCTTTCGGGAAGGGCCCTGGCGAAGCTCACCGACCTTGGCGCCTCAAGGGTGCTCGTCTCGATATCGCACGGAAAGGAGCAGGCGGTCGCCATGGCCGCCGTTGTGTCCGAGGATGCCTCATAGGATAGCCGACAGGATAGGGGCGGGCAAGATAGACCGCTCGGCGCTTCAGCTGTGCTCCCTGACAGGGCTCCAGCTCATGGAAGGGGCGGGGGCCGCTTCCGCGTGCCTGGCTGACGAGCTGGCGGGCCCGGGGGCCGTCACGATCTTCTGCGGCAACGGCAAGAACGGCGGCGACGGGCTCGTCGCAGCGAGGCACCTCATGTGCTCCGGCAGGAAGGTCACGGTCGTGCTGCTGGGAAGGCCCGAGGGCAAGGAGCCGGCCTCCGATACGAAGGTCAACCTCATGGCGCTTTTAAAATCGGTCGAATCCGGCGCGCTCACCGTATTGGAGGTGAACGATCCCGCCGGCATGGCCCAGGCGCTTTTCGCCGCCACCGGCTCTTCGCTCGTTATCGACGCGGTGCTGGGCACGGGCGCGAAGGGCGCCCCGGAAGGGCTCGCAAGCGACGCCATAACGGCCATCAACTCGTCCGGGGTGAAAGTACTGTCGCTGGACATGCCATCGGGCTGCCCCGCTGACGGCGGGCCGCTGCCCGGCATAGCCGTAAGGGCGTATGCGACGATAACGTTCGCGGCCCTTAAGGCCGGGCTCTTCTCGGAACCAGGCGCTAGCCTGGCCGGACGGATATTCCTCGCCCCGATAGGAATACCCGACATAGCGGCCTTACACCTTACTGGCGAGCTGCTGGACCTGGAGCTCGCGGGCGGCCTTCTGCCCGAAAGGCAGAGCTGGGCCCACAAGGGGGATTTAGGGAAGGTGGGGCTCATCGCAGGAAGCGTAAACATGCCCGGCGCCGCGGTGCTCGCGGCGAAGGGCGCGCTCAAGGGCGGG
>JAKQNF010000002.1 GCA_029565935.1 Bacillota bacterium
CATTTTCCGGTGGCAATGGCGGAGGGGCCACACCTGTTCCCATTCCGAACACAGTAGTTAAGCCCTCCAGCGCCGATGGTACTCGGCTGGCAACGGCCCGGGAGAGTAGGTCGCCGCCGGATCCTTTGATGACACCCTGCCCTTTTAGGCAGGGTGTCGTTTTATATTCATGACATTCTAGATGAACTCAAGGATAATTCCTTTCTGATATACTTATCTTAGCCTTCTATCTGGACCGACCCACCAGGAAACCCTATTAAAAAGAATATGGAGGTAATCATGCCGGACTCTGCCATAGATATCCTTTATCAGCAGATAAAAGAATTAAAGGAAGGCTGTATAGTTCTCTGCAGAAGCGCAAGGGCTGCAAACTTAGTCAAGCTTCAATTGATGAATCTAAACGAGGGCAGGGGGCTTCTTGGAGCGGAGGTGCTTAGCCTTAATTCCTATGTAACTAGAATGGCTAAGGCGATAGGAATTGAAGGGCAGATAATCGGCTCTTTAGGTAGGGAGATGATCCTGAGCGAGATTCTGGCTGAAGAAAAGTCGGTTGATTCAGAAATCATTTCAGCGGATATTCCCCTCTCGGATTACGTATCCGGCTTCAACCAAGCGATCTCCGACATGAAGAAGGCTGGAATCTCAGCTAAGTACTTTGCCAGCAAAGCATGCCAAGAGAATGAGATGCAGCTTCTGGCTAAAGCATATGAAAGATATGATAAGAGGCTGAAAGAAGCAGAAGCCATAGACATCACCGAACTCATGAAGAAAGTCTCTACAATGGCAGGGCAAAACAATTCAAGTCTATCTGGTGGGGCAAGTTTGATCGCCTTTATACCTGACATCGAACCAGAGGTTGTGAAATTCCTGGAGTCGTTCGGAGCAGATGTGTTCAAGGATTTCAGCGACGATCCGCCACACTACCCGATTTCGAACGGGATAATCAAGTTATCAGCAAGACAAGGGGAGAGGCTTTCTCGCGAAGTTGCCAGGCTTATAAAGAGAAGACACGTAGATAATAGAATAGGATATGAGAAAATATGCATTTGTGTGCCGTCATCGGGGACGCATAGCTTAACGGTAGCGGCGGGTCTTGATTGGGCAGGCATACCCACCAGCGAACCCATATGGGGTGCGCTATCAGATCACCCGGTAGGGTCCTCACTACTAAACTTCATGGAGCTTGTGTCTCTCTCTGATAATAAGATAGATGCGTTCAAGTATTGCGCCGCTCCATACTGGGGAATCGACCTAGATGCAGTGTCGAACCTTAGAAGCTTCCAGAAAGTCAAAGGTACTCTTATGGAGTTAAACAAATGGGCAAAAGCCGGCAGCATTGTTGGCGACTCTTCCACTCTGGACAACACAACCCTGGATGATTGTCTGGAGAAATTCAATAAATGGGCCAATCAGATATATTCTTGGGTACAAAGGCATAAGAAGTCGAATACATGGGGATCCCATTGCCATAACCTTCGTGAGTTCATTGAAAATTATTATGGAGAGCTCTTTTCTAAGAGCTTAGACCCTGCTTCAATGGCTACGGGATTTAAGGCGATCGAAGGCCTCTACGAGATAATCAACAAAATAGAAGAGGCCAATCTACTTATGAAGGATCGGAAAAGTAAAGTCGATTGGAACACGTTCTCATATTCGGTAAGCGAAGCAATAAGGAAAACGAGGATCATGAAGAAAGCCGCCTCGATATTAGGTGTGGCGATAGCCGAACCGAAAGATATTAAAGGGCTATCATTCGATATCCTCGTGCTATATGAAGCGACGGAAACTAATTTCCCTTCCATTAAGAGGCCCAAGTGGTTGTTGAGCGACGAAGATCTGATCAGAATCGCTGGATCAGGCAAGGATTATGACGAAGACCATAGGATCGCGCTTGAAAGGGCGGACCTAGATGCTGCTATAGCTTCATGCAAAGGTGAGCTTGTGCTTGCTGTTCCATCCATAGGAAAAGACGAGAGAAAAATAAATGCGAGCGTATGGGTCACCGATATAGTAGATGCACAAATAAGAGCCGGTGGAAGATACGAGTTCTTTGATCGTCTTAGGAAATTACCTGCTTCCGCCAGGATTGATGACTGCGTCACTGAAGCAGAGCTAAGTCTATTTAAATCTGATTATGCGTATTATGAGGAAAAGAAGCCATTTGGTTTCGAGGCCCTGAAGAAAAGGAATCTAGATGAAGCAGGAGCGCGCCTGAAGCAGGTAACGAAAAAGGTGCTGGATGAAAACTATATATGGTCTCCTTCCAAGCTCAATGGCTTTCTGAATTGCTCCTTGAGTGCAGTGACCAGCATTCTTCTTAATATGGGCGAGGACGAAGAATATGAGGAACTAACCTCAGGTAAAGCCAAGGGGAACTTAGTGCATAATGCACTAAAATCAGCGATTGACGTGTTGAAGGATATGCGTATCGAAGGAAAGGCAACGAAGCAGCAAGCAGGCGAAAAAGCAATCAAAGAAATGGATCGGAAGCTGTCGTATTCCGAATCATATAAGTACGCAGATGTAAGCGAGGAGATATGGAAGCTGATCATTGCAGGTATTAGGCCAGCGCTTGAGACCTTCGTAATGGGTGAAGTTGATTATGTGTTCAACGACGAAATCGGCATCCTTCCTTGTCATACGGAGATAACGCTTCCACTTGAGGATGCACAAAATACCGTCATGATAGACGGTATGGATATACGCTGCAAGGCTAGAATCGACAGGATAGACATGGTGGGCGAGAACTTATGCGCGATATACGATTATAAGACAGCTACTCCCGCCCTAGCTAAGAAAGACGTACAAATTGAGTTCTATGCGATATTGTGCAGGAAACTGCTTCGTTACAAACCGATTGCTTCCGTTTATATAAAGATCGAGCAGAACGATGATTTAGAACAGACTAGAAGGAAAATACAGAGGGGCTTCCTTGTAGTAGAATACGCAGAAAGGCTGATATATGAGAAAAAAACAATTACAAAAAAGCCTAATGTAAGCGTGACCGGGCTTCTTAAGTTTAAGGAACAGGATTATGATAACTTGCTTTCCCAGTACGAGAAGAAGATCGGAAATGTGATTAGGGACATCAATGAGGGAAAATTCCTTGAAGGAATAAATCCGGATGAACGTAGATGCAAATACTGCCAAAGAAGCAGCTTCTGCTGGGCGTTAAGAGCATACTTACAGGCAGAAGAAGCTGAAAGTGCAGGTGAGTTGGGATAATGATTAAAGAAACAGCAAGTCAGAGAAGTGCATCAGAAAACATAGAAAGATCAATGGTAGTGACTGCAGGCGCAGGATCAGGCAAGACGATGGTTCTCGTCAATAGATATATCAAGCTGATTACTACTCCCTGTCCTGATGGTTCGCAAAGAGGAATTGATGAGGTCGTAGCCATTACCTTTACTGAAAAAGCAGCCGCGGAGATGCGAGAAAAGGTAGAGAAGGAGATAAGGTTAGGTAGATGCGAAGCAGATGAGGTAAAACGTAAGGAACTACTGGAAAGGCTACCACAGGCAAGGATATCCACCATAGATTCACTATGTGCGAATCTGGTTAGAAGATTCCCTATACTTGCTGGAGTTATCCCGGATTATGGCATAATATCCCAAGGCGATTCCATGTTGATGATGCAAAGATGTGTCAAGAAGGCCTTGGAAGAAACCTCGGCTTTGCTCAGCGATAAGGAGAAATGCCAGCTTGAAAACTGCATAGCTTCATACAAGTACGGGCTCCAAGAATTCATTTCAGAACTAACGTCGGTGACCAGCATCTCAGCTACTAGAGGAGCATTCGACCTGGTAAAAGAGGTAAAGGTCAAGGAAATCGGCATAGACGGTATTTTGACTGCTATCAGAAATGACGCATATAAGATATATAAAAACAAGCTATATAATATGAAAATGCTGGATTTTGCTGGCATAGAGGCAGCTGCATTGAGACTCTTAAGACAAAACGCTGGTGATGTTGTACGGAAAGGGATCAAAAACCTGCTTGTGGACGAATACCAGGATACTAACGAAATCCAGGACGAGATAATCAGATTGCTGGTACACCGTGATGGTGAATGCTGCAAGAAGATAATGGAGTCTGGAAAGTTGTTCATTGTCGGGGACAATAACCAGTCGATCTATTCGTTCAGAGGAGCGAACCCACGAATATTCGAGAATTGGATCGAAGTAGCAAAAGATATGGAAGGCCATTATGTGAACCTTGAGACGAATTTTAGGTCAGAGCCGAGTTTGATTAACACATATAACGGCATATTCAGAGAACTAATAGGGGATAAATACCGCGATGTCCTGCCGGATCCAGATAAAGAAGCAGCTGAAGGGGACATTAGGACCACCATTATTCGTGCAGGTTATAACGGCAGCAAGAATAGCTATATAGAAACCGCGAACACGATACTGAGGTTCGTGAATGAACGAACGAAGCTCAAGGATGGCAGGATTGCCGGTTTTGGTGACATCGCTTTGCTTGTAAGAGCGAATAGGGATGTAAGGAAGTATACAGAGGTTTTTGATAGAAGCAAGATACCGTACGTATTAGTTAGATCAGAAAATCTTTTTGCCTCAGATTGTGCACTTTTCCTTGCGGACTTTATTGGTTTTATTCTAAATAGGAACGATAGTATTTTGGCATATTCCCTTCTGGCGTCGGCGGCAGTTGGTGTGACCGAGGCTAGCATAGTCTATCTGAAGAGGAAGTATGGTTACCTGGACCTTGCTATATCATCAGACCCAAGCATAGACGATGAAGATGCCGGATACTTCAAAGAAAATGAAGCCGATAGAATTAGAGGATTGGCTCTCATGATAGATTACGCAAGGGAAATGATTCAGAATAAGCCCTCAGCTGAGATATTGGATAACCTTGTTAATAAGCTCAATCTGGAAGATTATATACTGTTCGGATTTGGCAGGCAAGGATTAGCAGATTTCAGGAAGATTAAGGAATTAGCTTCAGATAGTGCAAATGAATTAGGCAGCCTATCCGCTTTAAGGGAGTTCATTATGGCGAACTCCGAAATGAAAGTCGAAGTAAGTGAACCTGATATCTTAGACGATAACGAGAACGCAGTCAAGGTGATGACTGTACATGCTGCAAAGGGCCTTGAGTTTCCAATTGTGATATTCGGTAAAGCAAACGTGAACCTTAGGAGACCGGAAAGTTCAAGAATAAAAGTCGATAACGAAGATTGGGGGCTCATTTATAATTCATCCGATAAAAATGGGAATGATGAGGACAAGTACTCCAAAATGGATAGGGAAGAGCTCATAAGGGTAGCTTACGTTGCTCTTACTAGGGCCAAGGAATACCTCGTTCTATCAGATAGGCGCAGGGTAATAAAATGCAAAGAAGACGGTAAATGGCTGTACTGCTTGCTTGAAGCAATGGATGAGGAAAAGGCAGGGGATACCAGGCTGTTTAGGTGGCTTGATGTGAATGAGGAAACTGAACTTGCTTCGTTCATCGATGATTCAGAAGAAGCCAGGATGCCACTTGAAGTAACCCAGGATAAATTGATGCTGCTTCACGAATCAGATCGGCTACTGCGTTTTTCACCGAGCTCATTGATGTGCTATAAAAGCTGCCCCAAGGATTTCCTGAGCTATTATTGGTACAGGCTGCCAAGAGAGCAAGCTGAGGCCAAGGATTCAATAAAGTCAAAAGGAAGAGCAGGTTACTCTGGACAGGATCTTGGTATTCTAGTGCACTCAATAGTCAGCATGACCGAGGAGCCCGATAACCTTGAGGCCCTTACCGATAGCCAGTCAGCGCTGTTATTTACCGATTTAGAAGATAGCAGGGCCCTAAAGACAAAGGCCGTGGAGCTTTCGAAAAGGTATCTCGAATCAATGAAGCAAGGACATCCATGCAGAATCAGCAAGGAAGTACCGTTTTCGATGAATGTTGGTGGATATCTGCTTGAAGGTTTCATAGATAGGCTCGAGGAGCATCAAGACGGTTCTATTAAGATAATCGACATCAAGACTAACAAAACGAGTCTAGACAATATAGGCCTGCTTACGGAAAAATATAAATTGCAGCTAAACCTATACAGATTTGCGGCTAGCAGGATACTCGGTAATGATAGAATAACCAGCAGTATAGCATTCCTTGACGTTGAAGGGTTCGATTGCGCACCGATAGAGAACGTCGTGGTGAGGGAAATGGAAACAATCCCCCTTGAATTGATAGAGAGGGACCTGATTGAAACGATGGATAAGGCATCTGAGCTACCTTCTAAAGTAGAGCGACTTGATGACAGTTGCCATGGATGTAGGTATCAAGAAGAGGGTAGATGCATGCACACCATGAAGGATGTGGAAATCGAGTTCGCAGACGAAAAATCCATGCTAGAGAACCTCGAAGATCGCTTAGATCGTGAGGAAGAGGTGGAGTAAGACCAAGAAATCCATCGCGTACAATTAGTAAGCACTACTGGTAGTCGATTATTCTGATACAAAACGGATCCCTTGGTGATATCGCAAGGGATCCGTTTCTACTATCTACATGGTTCCAAAGGGCTAGCGATAATTGGAAAGAGACTATCTCCAGTCATTTTCTATCCGCTTATGCCTGATTTCCCTGGCCTGAGAAAAACCAAGAAGAAGTCTGGAGAATATGGGCGCTTTCAACCTGAGCGTATTATAAGGACAATGTTCCTGGCAGCAGTAGCATTTGATGCACTTGGAGTGATCAATCCTGATTCTGCCCTTTACCATCCTTATTGCATGAGCAGGACATCCCTTTATGCATTTGCCGCACTTCCGGCACAATCTATGCTTCACTACAGGCTTCACGCTGCCAATCGACCTCATGAACCTAGTCTTTGCGAACCTGGAAGTAATCCCCCTCCAGCTCGTCGGGGTCGCGAAATCCGAAATCCTGACTTCTTCAATGGCAGGACCCACAATGGTTATCTTTGACAGGTCGGTATTCCCGATTCCTCTCCTTGCGGCAACGGCGGTAGTCGCTATCGTAGAAGGGTCGATGCCAATGACTGAGCTTGCTACCACATCGAGAGCTACGCCGTCGTCTGAAGCAAGGATCAGGCCCACTTCCCTAGGAGAGCCATTGGTGGGACCATCACCTTCCATGGCCAGAACGGCGTCCATTATGTTCAACGTGGGCTTGGCAGTTGTATAAAGATCCAGAAGGCCCTGCGCAAAAAGATCTGCCGAGGGGAAGCGGATGTGGGTGTGCACTTTCGAGACACCGCTCACAATTCCGAACATGTTCTTTACCGCACCGGTGAACATCATAAAACCGTGGGTCTTCATCTTGCAGAGGTTGATGATCTTGTCTGCCTCATGAACTGCCCGAACTATCCTGACCTTCTTGCTAAGCCCTCCGTTCGGGACAGCAACGTCCATCTCGCGGTAGAAGTCTGCCTGTTTAACGCCATACTCATTCATGATTGCCATATAACCCGAGGTTTCGAGCGCAGCTTCTGGTGTCTCTATCCCTGGACTGTCGCCGACGTATATATCTGCGCCTACCTCAACGAGCAACTCTATTAGCGCCCTTAACAACTCAGGATGGGGCACCACTGCTTTGTCCGGCTTGCTTCCCCTTATCAGGTTGGGTTTGATAAGGACCTTGTCCTTGGGGGCAATATATACGGACAGGCCTCCGAAGGGTTCGAGTGATTTTACGAGCGCTTCCTTGACTGCATCTTTATCGTAATCTTTACACCTGATTATTGAGACTGTCGAGTTTATCGGCATCTGTGCACCCCTGCTGTAAATAATCCCAAAACGTCAATAAATGTACCGGGATCCGTTTACACGGACCCCGGTACATTTTACTACATATTTCCCCTTATTAATAGTCCATCCCGCCTCCGGGAGGGTACGGCGGAGGTGTCTCCTTCTTGGGGATATCGGCGATTACGCACTCGGTCGTCAGGATAAGCGAGGCGATGCTTGCAGCATGCTGCAGGGCTGACCTTGTGACCTTGAACGGGTCGACGATGCCGGTCACCATCATATCGCAGTACTCCTCCGAAAGTGCGTTAAATCCGTAGTTGGGCTTCCTCTTCAGGTTGTTCTTTATATTCTGCACGATTACCGAGCCTTCAAGTCCGGCGTTGTACACGATCATGCGGATGGGCTCTTCAAGTGCCTTCTTGACGATGTCAATTCCGACTTTCTCATCTCCGTCGGCCTTGAGTCCATCAAGAGCGAATCCTGCGCTGAGCAGCGCGGTTCCGCCGCCTGGTACGATGCCTTCCTCTACGGCAGCCCTGGTGGCTGACAGGGCGTCTTCGATCCTGTGCTTCTTTTCCTTCATCTCGGTCTCGGTGGTAGCTCCGACTTTTACGATCGCGACGCCGCCTGCCAGCTTTGCCAGCCTTTCCTGCAGCTTTTCACGGTCATAGTCGGAATCTGTCTCCTCTATCTGCTTCCTTATCTGCTTGACTCTGGCTTCGATAGCTTCCTTGCCGCCACGGCCTTCCACGATCGTCGTCTTGTCCTTTGTGATCTTGACTGTCTTGGCATGGCCGAGGTAGTCGAGGTCCACCTTGTCGAGTTTTATGCCCTGGTCTTCGGTTATGAACTTGCCGCCGGTGAGGATTGCTATATCCTCCATCATCGCCTTGCGCCTGTCACCGAATCCTGGAGCCTTAACCGCGGCTATATTGAGCACGCCACGCAGCTTGTTCACCACTAGGGTTGCAAGAGCTTCGCCCTCTACGTCCTCTGCGATGATCAGGATGGGTTTGCCGAAGCGAGCTACCTTCTCAAGGAGAGGCAACAGGTCCTGGACGTTTCCGATCTTCTTCTCGTATAGCAGGATATAAGGATCCTCGAGTACGGCTTCCATGGTCTCGGTGTTCGTCACGAAATAGGCCGAGATGTAGCCCTTGTCGAACTCCATTCCTTCAACCTGCTCGACCGAAGTCTCGATGCCCTTCGATTCCTCTACGGTGATGACTCCGTCCTTACCTACCTGCTCCATCGCCTCGGCGATCCACTTTCCTATCGAAGCGTCGTTATTGCCTGCGATAGCGGCCACGTGGGCGATATCCTTCTTGTCTACTACGGGTATTGCCATAGTCTTCAGCTTCTCGACGACTATGTCGACAGCTCTTTCGATGCCCTTCTTTATGAACATCGGATTTGCTCCGGCAGCTACGTTCCTCATCCCTTCGCGTACGATGACCTGGGCAAGGACCGTTGCCGTCGTTGTGCCGTCGCCTGCTATGTCGTTCGTTTTGCTCGCAACTTCCTTGCAGAGCTGAGCGCCCATGTTCTCATAAGGGTTCTCGAGCTCGATCTCCTTGGCTACTGTCACGCCGTCCTTCGTGATGGTGGGGGACCCGAACTTACGCTCTAGGACTACGTTGCGGCCCTTGGGTCCTAACGTAACCTTTACGGCGTCAGCCACTATATTCACGCCACGCTCCAGGGCTACCCTGGCTTCGGCGTTGTAACTCAACTGCTTTGCGCCCATATCGTTCTACCTCCTCATAAATCTCTGTCTGGATTACTTTATGGCTAGGATGTCGCTCTCGCGGAGGATGAGGTATTCCTGGCCATCGATCTTGACCTCAGTCCCGCCGTACTTGGAATAAATCACTTTATCGCCGACCTTGACTTCGATTGCGATCCTCTTTCCTTCCTCGATGCGACCAGGACCGACTGCCACTACCTCGCCCCACTGTGGGCGCTCCTTAGCTGTGTCCGGAAGGAAAATGCCGCCCGCGGTCTTCTCCTCTTCCACGCTCGGCTTGACTATCACCCTGTCACCTAGGGGTTTGAGCATTTACATGACCTCCTTTTATATGCTTGTTGGATTCTTGGCTACATCATTAGCACTCGGCATTACCGAGTGCTAATAAAAATATAATGCGTAGCAGAATCGGTGTCAATACATCTTCAAGCAGGAAGGCATATAATCTAGTAGAATCCTTATATTACTGGTGTATTTCAAGGAGGCAGAACATGGTGCGCAGGAACGTATTGGTAGCGGTCTTGACTTCGATTTTACTTCTGGCCCTGTCGGCAGCTGCGATGGCGGCGACTGACAAGGAAGTGCTGCTCTCCTATATGGAGAAAAGGCTGGGCTACAGCCTGGAGTACGTCACGGACATGTATGTTGACGAGAATCTCATAGGCACGTCCCAGACGAAATCCAAGGGCACGAAGATGTACATGGTTTCCGTAAATCAGGGCATCAGCTCCTATTTCATAAGCGACGGCGAGTACATCTACATGTGGACATCATTGACCAACATAGGCAAGAAATCCAGGATCGAAGACTACCAAAACTCGAGCGAGCTGTTCAAGGACGACATTACAAAGAACGAAGTGACCGTTAGAATCCTTGGACGGGAGAACGTGAACGGATTCGACTGTGTAAAAGTCGAGATAGTCGTCGAGGGTGAATCACAATACCACTGGATCAGCGAGGAATACGGGATATCGGTGAGGATAGTCATGGATAACGAAAGCATGGATGCCACCCAGAAAGTAAGGATGGATGTCACCCAGATAGTAAGGAAGGATATCCCTGACTCGACTTTCCTACCACCCTCGTATATTGACTTCAGCGGTAACGCGATGTTCGGGCTCGGTCAAATGATGGAACAGGCCGTAAAGAATATCGCTGACGAACTAGAAGAGGTAAGGCCCGTGACCAAGGAGGAATTCCTCGGCCTGATAGCAAAGCGCGGTAGCGTACCGGCCACGTACACCGAAAGGTATGATAACGTGCTGAAGACCAAGGTCACTGTGAGCGTCAAGGGCGGATTCGAGCACAGGATGCTAGACGCCGCCGTTAAGCTCTACCTTCTTTATGACGGGAAGGATTTCTACGCATGGAACTCGATGATAAAGACGGTCAATAAGGTGAAGGCCACGGATGCGGCCGTTAAGCTGCTATCACCATATGATCCCACCATAATGTACGCGAAGGACTTCGCGATATACGAATATCTTGGCAGGGACGAGATAATGGGCGAGAGGTGCTGCGGGGCGCTGGTGCTCTACGGGGTGAAGACATATGAGATATGGGTATCGGAGCGCCTGGGGATACTGATGAGGATGATAGTCGACGACGTGGACATGACAGTCACAAGCATCATAGAGAACGATGTCAAGGATTTGACGTTCCAGCTTCCCAGCGGGTACAAGGTCAAATAAGTTGCGGTTCTTCTGCTGGATGGGAGGATTCTGTTTACGGCGCTCGCGCTAAGCGTTAGGATACATCCGGGGTGGTTGAATGAGGATAGTCACTGCCGCTGCGATAATCGAGAAGGGCAGCCTGCTGATCGCGAGAAGGGGCTGCACATCGGATCATGAAGGACTCTGGGAGCTGCCAGGAGGCAAGGTGGAGAAGGGGGAGACCCCGGAGGAGTGCCTTGTAAGGGAGCTATACGAGGAGCTCGGCGTGGAAGTCGATATATCCGGGGAGTTCGCAAGGAGCGATATTCCCGGCAAGGTAGAGCCAATGGAGCTTTTGGCTTTCGACGCGAGGATAATCAAGGGCAGGCCTAAAGCTAGCGTACATACTGAGCTGCGCTGGGTCGGTCCCGATGAATTGGGAGAATATGCCTTCTGCCCTGCCGACGTACCTATCGTCACCAAGCTGAAGGCGAGGATGGAGGAAGGTATGGCATGAGCGCAAACGATGCCATCGTATCCATCGTGGGAGGAAGGATAGGCAAGAAAACCAAGATAGTGTGCACCCTTGGACCTGCTACTGATTATGACAATATACTAAAGGGCATGATGCTCGAGGGTATGGACGTCGCAAGGTTGAATTTCTCGCATGGCACTCATGAGGAACACTTAAAAAGGGTGTTGTCCGTAAAAAGATTGAGGTCCGAGCTCGGCCTTCCCATAGCCCTGCTACTGGACACGAAGGGACCAGAGATAAGGATAGGCACTTTTTCGGCTGGCAAAGTAACACTTGAGGAGAACAGGGCCTTCACGTTCACGACCGAGGATATCGAAGGGACGCAGGACACAGTCTCCATATCTTACAAGGACTTGCCTGCGAAGGTGAGGAAGGGCGATAGGATACTGGGCGACGATGGAATGCTCGAATTCGAGGTCGAGATCATCGAAGGACCCAGGATAGAGTGCCGAGTCATCAACGCTGGGGAATTTTCGAACAGGAAGAGCCTCAACGTGCCCGGCGTCATCTTGGACATGCCGTACGTTTCGGACAAGGACAAGGCAGACATAGAGTTCGCAGCGACGCAAGGCTTCGATTTCATAGCGGCTTCATTCACCAGAGACGCGAAGGACATCCTGGACATCAGGGCCTTGCTGCACAAGCTGGGAGACGACAGGATCAAGATAATCGCAAAGATAGAGAACACACAAGGTATAGATAACATCGACGATATAATAGCTGTGGCCGACGGCATAATGATTGCAAGAGGCGACATGGGAGTAGAGATAGACCTAGTTGAGCTGCCCAGGCTGCAGAAGATGCTCATCAAGAAGACCTATATGGCCGGCAAACACTCGATAACGGCCACGCAGATGCTCGAATCAATGGTTAAGAACCCGAGGCCCACCAGGGCCGAGACTACTGACGTTGCCAATGCCGTCTATGATGGGACTAGCGCAGTCATGCTGTCCGGTGAGACCTCCGTTGGCAAGCATCCGGTGGAGAGCGTGAGGATGATGAGGCTCATAGCCGAGCGTACGGAGAAGGACATCAACTACAAACAAAGATTCCAGCAATCGGAACCCAAGAAGGACAAGAGCATATCGGATGCGATTGCGCATGCTGCATGCACTACGGCCCATGACCTTGACGCCGCGGCCATTGTAGCGGTCACTTCAAGCGGTTCGACGGCAAGGCAGCTTTCGAAATACAGGCCGGCCTGTCCCATAATTGCCGTCACTGATGAGGACGTGACGTTACGCCAGCTTTCCTTGGCATGGGGCGTCATCCCGGTAACCGGAGAGAGGAAGAAGACAACGGACGAGATGTTCAAGCAGGCCGAAAGGAAATCCCTTGAGACAAAGCTGGTGGAAAAAGGGCAGACGATCGTCCTTACCGGGGGTGTGAGGGTGGGAATTCCGGGCAGCACCGATACCATCAGAGTTAAAAGGACATCCCTTGAGGACTAACGGTAAATCGGTCGGTCTGCGTTATGCTAGAATGTTATTCAGAAGATAGAAGGCCTTAGTTGTACGATACGGAGGTAAAGCTCATGTCAGGACATTCTAAATGGGCGAACATCAAACACAAGAAGGAGAAGACTGACGCCGCTCGCGGCGCTGCCTTCACGAAGGCGGCCAAGGAGATAATGGTCGCTGCAAGGCAAGGCGGCGGGGATCCGAACTCCAACTTCAAGCTTCGCATGGCAATAACGGCCGCAAAGGCCGTCAACATGCCGAATGACTCGATAAACAAGGCGATCAAGAGGGTCGTCGGAGGGGACGACGAGGTGATATACGAGGAGATCGCCTATGAAGGATATGGTCCCAGCGGTACTGCGATAATCGTTGAGTGCATGACCGAAAACAGGAACCGTACGGCCGCCGACATAAGGTATTTGTTCTCGAGGAGCGGCGGTAATATGGGAGAGCTGGGTTCGGTTGCATGGATGTTCGACAAGCGCGGTGTGATCTCCATTGACAAGCAATCGTTCAAAGGCGGCGAGGAAAGGCTTATGGAGCTGGCCCTGGACGCAGGGGCGATAGACATAGCCACTGACGATCCCGAAGTGTTCGAGGTGATAACGGAGCCTACCGAGCTTGACATCGTCAGGAAGGCGCTGGAAGCTCACGGCGTGGAATTTTCCGAGGTAAGGGTGAAGATGCTCCCGAAGACGGTCGTAAGCCTAGACCTGGAAGGTGCCCAAAAGGCACTAAGGCTGATCGACAACCTCGAGGAACACGACGATGTGCAGAGGGTATTCTCGAACTTGGACATACCCGATGACGTTATGCAGCAGCTGGAGGAGATGTAGTTGTCCAGGATCGTTCTGGGTATAGATCCTGGGACCGCATCCACGGGCTACGGCGCGGTCATAGAGGAATCCGGAAGGTTGAGATATCTTTCAGGAGGGGTAATCAAGACTCCATCCGACATGCCCATGCCAGACAGGCTGCTCTCTATACATAAGCAGCTGGAACAGGTAATAGTGGAAACGAAACCTGAAATAGCCGCGATAGAGACGATATATTTCAACTCAAACCAGAAGAGCGCGGTACAAGTCGCCCAGGCTCGCGGCGTCGCCGTGATGACCTGCAGGCTTTTAGGAGTGGGAGTGACCGAGCTCACTCCTTTGCAGGTTAAGATGGCCCTCTGTAACGCGGGCAGGGCCGATAAAGAGCAGGTGGAGCACATGGTTAGATTGCTGCTCAACCTGAACGAGGTACCAAAGGCGCACCATACTTCTGACGCGCTCGCCATGGCCATAACCCTAATCCACACTAACACGGACCTCAAGCGCAGCATAATGGGGGTGAGTAGGTGATCTCCCATCTTAAGGGCGTCATAGAGGAGATAGGAGCCGATCATCTGGTCGTCGATATCCAGGGGATCGGCTTCAAGGTGTACATGCCCTCGCGCGACATATCAGAGGCCGGAAGGGCGGGCGAAGAGACTCACCTATATACGGAGATGGTTGTAAGGGAGGACTTCATAGGCCTCTACGGTTTCTCCAGCCAGTTCGGAAGGCACATGTTCAACCTGCTCTGCACCGTAAACGGGATAGGGCCGAAGATCGCGATGTCCGTGCTGTCGGCTTCCGCACCCGAGAAAGTCGCTTTTGCGATAGCCGTAGGCGATGCGAAAGGGATAATAGCCCCCGGCGTCGGCAAGAAACTGGCTGACAGGATCGTACTTGAACTAAAGAACAAGGTCGGCCCCGCGGGCGAAGTTCCGGAAGGTTACGACGGGACGGAAGTTGAGCAGGAGGTAAGCTTGTCAGACGATGCCATGAAGGCCTTGATATCGCTAGGATATACAAGGCTGGAGGCGGAGAACGCCGTGCGCAAAGCGCTCAAGGAGGAACCTGCTGCGGACTTGAGCAGGGTGATAAAGATGGCTTTAGGGACGTTCGCGGGCAAACGCTAAAGCAATTATGGAGGTAATCCGGTGCTGGAAAACCGCATGGTCGACGACAATATAGGTGCCAACGAGGCTTCTCAGGAATTTTCGCTAAGGCCCAAGAGGCTTAACGAGTTCATAGGCCAAGACAGGGTGAAAGAAGCTCTAGGCATAAGCATCAAAGCCGCCCTTACTAGGGGGGAGGCTCTTGACCATGCGATCTTGTGCGGTCCGCCTGGCCTGGGCAAGACGACACTTTCGATAATAATCGCCAATGAGATGGGCACGAGCCTGAAGATAACCTCGGGCCCAGCCATAGAACGGGCGGGGGACCTTGCCGCCATCCTTACCAATATAGGTCCCGGCGAGGTGCTGTTCATAGACGAGATCCACAGGCTGAACAGGGCTGTCGAGGAGATACTCTACCCTGCTATGGAGGACTTCGCCCTGGATATAGTCATCGGGAAAGGACCTTCCGCAAGGTCGATAAGGATAGACCTTCCAAGATTCACGCTCATCGGAGCGACGACAAGGCAGGGTATGCTGTCAGGCCCCCTAAGGGACAGGTTCGGGATGGTTTACAGGCTCGAATACTATGATCCCGAGGAGCTGAAGACTATCGTTGTGAAATCCGCAGAGCTGATGGGAGTCCCCATCACAGAGAGCGGCGCTTTTGAGATAGCCCGCCGTTCCAGAGGGACGCCAAGGATAGCGAACAGGCTTCTGAGAAGGGTAAGGGACTTCGCTGAAGTAAAGGGAACGGGTAGCATCGACAGGCAGGTCGCAGGCGAGGCCCTGCTGATGATGGAAGTCGACGAAAAGGGCCTGGACCGGCTAGATCACAGACTTCTCGATACGATAATAACCAAATACTCCGGTGGGCCCGTTGGGATAGACACAATATCTGCGGCTCTGAACGAGGAAAGAGAAACGCTGGAGGACGTCTACGAGCCTTATCTTATCCAGATAGGCTTCATAGACAGGACGCCTAGGGGCAGGGTCGCAACAAGGATCGCGTTCGAGCATATGGGAAGGCAATATATGGAAAGACCTGGCGAAGAAGGGCAGGAGAAGCTAATATGAAGGGCAGCATCCTCCTGCATGCCTGCTGTGCGCCTTGTTCTACGGCGTTCGTGGAAAAGCTGTCCTCCATCGGCGAAGAGCCGTATCTTTACTTTTTCAACCCGAACATACACCCATACATGGAATTCAACTCGAGGCTAGAATCATTCCGTGCGTTCATGTCGGCATCTGGCCATGACGGCGAGGTGGATCCAGGTTATGGCCTGACATCCTTCATCGGTGGCATGAAGGACATGGAAAGGCCGGGTAGATGCAGATATTGTTATCGTACGAGGCTTTGTTCCGCAGCCTCCAGGGCTGCCGCTATCGGTCTCGGCAGATTTACGACTACGCTGACGATAAGCCCCTACCAGGACCATGGATTGATAATCGAAGAAGGCATGAAAGCAGCCGAGGAGAACGGCGTCGAGTTCGTCTACTTCGACTTGAGGTCCGAATACCGAAGAAGCAGGCATATGGCCAGGGAAGCGGGCTATTATATGCAGAAGTACTGCGGCTGCGTCTTCTCCGAAGCCGAGAGGTTCGATCCGTCGAAGGGCGGAAGGCTGAAATGAATATGTACAAGACCAGGGGGATAATCCTCAGGTCTAGGAAGCAGGCGGAGGCGGACCGCATAATAACGGTCATATCGCCGGAGATGGGCATATTCGACGCCAAGATAAGAGGGGCGCTCAAGCCGAAGAGCAAACTCGGACCTGCCTGCCAGCATTTCGCCACGGTGGACTTGACACTGGCTTCCGGGAGGGTGCTCGATACCGTGACCGAGACATCGCTTGTAAGGCCCTCTACTCCTTTGGAGGAGGATATCACGTCACTGGCTTATGCGAGCTTGGCTTGCGAGATAACGCTCAAGATGTCGGCCGAAAGGCAGCCGGACCTGAGGGCGTACACATTGCTGGACGGTCTTATAGGTGCTTTGGAAGCAGGTGTGTCTCCGCCGTTGGCAGCATCGGCCTTCATGCTCAAAAGGCTATACATAGACGGGATAATGCCGCAGATGGCCGCGTGCTCCTCATGTTCGGCAAAGGAGGCCCTGCATTGGTTCTCGGCTGAGACGGGAGGGGTGCTGTGCGCTCCTTGCGCTTCGTCCGAACCCGGGGCGGTTAGGTTCGAACCTGAATCAAGACAGCTAGCAATAACGTTGTACAGGTCGACATGGGAGCAGATAGCGGGACTAAGGGCCGATCGCGGTTGCCTTTCCGACCTGGAGGCGGCCTTGGTATCGTTCATATGCTACAGGGGCGACATCAGGTTGAAAAGTCTGGAGACATTGGGATTGCTCAGGGAGTATCCTGGCGACGGGGAGGGATGCGCGTGAGGATCGTTAAATTTAGCCTTCCTGACGGCATAAGGTGGGGCATTCTCGAAGATGACTCCATAAGGGCAGTACAAGGCCAGGTCTACTCGGGACTGGATGTGACCGACGAGACGTTTGGCCTCGATGAAGTCAAGCTACTTGCACCCGCACATGAATGCTGCGGGAAAGTGATTGCTTTGGGGCAGAATTACTCACGGCATCTTGATGAGCTCAATGCAAGAGGATGGGGCCTTAGGGAAAGTGACGAGCCGGTAGTCTTCATGGTAGCAAGATCCGCCCTTTGCGGACATGAAGATGAGATCAGGATAGCAAGACCGGAGGACTCGACCCACTATGAAGCTGAGCTCGTGATCGTGATCGGCAAGAGGGCGGTCGACGTTCCGGTCGAGAGTGCCGCCGGGTACATACTTGGTTATACATGCGGCAACGATGTGTCGGACAGGGTCCTTCAACAGAAGGACGGGCAGTGGACCCGGTCCAAGTCGTTTTCGACCTATAAGCCGATGGGGCCGTGGATAGAGACGAGAAGGCCAAACGACGATGCGCAGATCGTCCTGAGGATGAACGGCGAGCTGAAGCAGAAGGCTCTGCTCTCAGATATGGTGTTTGGGCCTGAGAAGATCGTTAGCTTCCTTTCGAAGAACATGGGCTTAGACCCCGGCGATCTTATATTCACCGGAACTCCCGCGGGAGTAGGCCCGATTGCGCCGGGTGACGTGGTCGAGGTCGAGATAGATGGAATAGGGACGCTTAGGAACACGGTCGCGTTGGGCGGATGCAACCGTTGACAGGCCGCCCATGTTAAAATAATCTATCATTAGTGTATATACCTCTATGAAGGGATTGAACCGGCAAGTATGCATCAGAGAGCCCGCATCGGTGGGAACGGGCGTGTACGAACCGGTGTGGCACCTGGAGAGGATCTAACAAAAGAGGGCGCATGTGGCTGAGCACTGCGCCAATCAGGGTGGAACCGCGGAAGTAATGCCTTCCGTCCCTGAGGGGGCGGAAGGCTTCATATTATCGCCGGGGTGGAGGAGGTGGCAAGATGGCGGGAAACGGAAGGAGACTGACGCAGATAGCGGCCTCTGCGCTGCATTCTACGTTGAGGTACTTGCTTTTCATGGTCATCCTGTCCTCAACAGCTGCCATACTCGGTTATACCAGATCGACTGGAGACTTCGGCAGCATCGGGGTGATGGTAAGAGGTGTCGAGGACCTGGCGGTGAGCATTAAGCCAATGCCCCTGATAGGCCAGGTAGCTGCTGTATTCCTCCACAACATGAGGGTGATCGTGATACTCCTTGGAGTATCCTGGTTCCCCGTACTTCCCGTTATAGCGGTCACGATAATGAACTCGATCATGATCGGCGCGATGATAAAAGCGACGGCTTCGGCGACCGGCATAGCTCCGATCACAGTTGCTGTAGGGCTTCTCCCGCACGGCATATTCGAGCTAGGAGCGTTCTTTATAGGCGCGGCGGCATGCCTTAGGATAGGGATGCTGATGCCTCTTTGGGTTGGTAAGAAGGTCGACGGACCGTATATCAAGAGGGCCGCGACAGACGCGATAGTCCTGTTCTTCGCCTTCGTGGTGCCCTTGATGCTAATAGCATCGCTGATAGAAGTGACATTCTCCTCCTGGTTGGCCGAGGTGCTGGCCAGATAGGCATAGACTGGAGGAATTTGATTGAACCTGCAAGAGTTGATATTTAAGTTGGAAAGCTACTGGGCCATGAACGGCTGCCTTATAATGCAACCGTACGTCCTGGAGGTGGGCGCGGGCACAATGAGCCCCCAGACATTCCTGAGGGCACTAGGTCCGGAGCCATGGAAGGCTGCCTACGTACAGCCGTCCAGGAGACCTGCGGACGGCAGGTACGGTGAGAATCCGAACAGGCTGTTCCAGCACCACCAGTACCAGGTGATACTTAAGCCCAGCCCGGATGATGTACAGCAACTATACCTTGCGAGCCTGGCGGCCATAGGATTCGATCCGTCAGAGCACGACATAAGGTTCGTCGAGGATAACTGGGAAGCTCCCACGCTCGGGGCCTGGGGCACCGGCTGGGAAGTATGGCTGGACGGCATGGAGATCACCCAGTTCACGTACTTCCAGCAGGTCGGAGGATTCGAGACGAAACCGGTCCCTGCCGAGATAACCTACGGGCTGGAGAGGATAGCGATGTATGTCCAGGGTGTGGACAACGTATACGATCTGGAATGGGCTCACGGCGTGAGCTACGGAGAGATATATAAAGTAGCGGAGACAGAGTATTCGAAATACGCGTTCGAGGAGGCCGACGTGGACCATCTGAAGGCCGATTTCGACGCTAATGAAAGCCAAGCGGCCAGGTTGTTGAAGGCAGGACTAATACAGCCAGGTTACGACCATGTTCTGAAATGCTCGCACAGCTTCAACCTGATGGACGCCAGAGGTGCCTTCAGCGCATCGCAGCGCGCAGCTTATATGGCCAAGGTGCGAGGGCTTGCGAGGCTGGCCGCTACGACGTGGCTTAAGAAGCGCGAAAATCTGGGATATCCGCTCCTTGGAACGGAGGGAAGATAGATGACTGCGATTAACAGAAGAGACCTTCTGTTCGAGCTCGGCATAGAAGAGATACCCGCAAGGTTTGCAGCCAAGGCGGCATCGGACATGGAGGCACTCGGTAGGAGATACCTCGAGGATGCAAGGCTAAGGTTCGATACCGTCACGGTATTCGTCACACCCCGAAGGTTGGCCCTTTACGTCGAAGGTCTTGGAGAATTCCAAGGGTCGCTTGACAGGAAGGTCAAAGGACCTTCGCTAAGGGTCGCGTACGATCCTTCGGGGAAGCCGACCAAGGCTGCCCTCGGTTTCGCAAAGTCACAGGGCATAGTGGTGGATAACCTTTTGAAGGTATCGGACAACGGCGGGGACTATGTATATGCGGATGTCCACGAGGAAGGCAAACGCATAGATTCCGTAGTTCCCGGGATATGCGAAAACATAATAAGGTCGATGACATTCCCGAAGAATATGAGATGGGGAAATAGCGATTTCAGATTCGTTAGGCCAATAAGATGGATAGCTCTGCTTTGGGGCGATGAAGTCATGGGCTTTACGTTCGAGGGTATCGAAGCGGGATCAAGAAGCTTTGGGCACAGGACTCTGGGCCCAAGCGGTCCGATAGGGCTGCAGGCTGCGGAGACGTACAAGGATGCCATGCGGAGCGCAGGCGTGATCGTAGACCAGCGGGAAAGGGCCGAGATGATATCCGAGCTTGTTAAGGCTGCAGCGCAAGCCGCAGGCGGAGAGGCCGATATGGATCCGGGTCTTCTCGAAGAGGTGAATTATATCGTAGAGATGCCGACCGCCTTTGTTGGCCGGTTCGACGAGCAATACTTAATGCTGCCAGAAATCTGCGTTACTACGCCGATGATGGGCCATCAGCGATATTTCCCCGTAAGGCGTGGAGGAAAGCTCATAAACAGCTTCGTAGCGGTCCGGAACGGAGGTAAGCAAGGCATTGAAAATGTAAGGTGCGGCAATGAGAGGGTACTTGCTGCGAGATTGGCTGACGCCAAGTTCTTCTTCGAGGAGGATATGGCCACTAAGCTGGCCGCAAGATTGGATTCTCTCGACGGCGTCACCTTTGCCGAGGGCCTGGGTAGCATGAAGGACAAGACTCTAAGGATAGCGGGCCTTTCATCAAGGATACTCTCTACCGGAGACAGAAGCGGCATGCCAGGGGAGAACGAGCCCTCGATGCTAAGAGAAGCGGCATTGCTATCGAAGTGTGACCTAGCTACGAACATGGTTAAGGAATTCACCGAGCTTGAAGGGGAGATTGGATCAATCTACGCCGTGATAGAAGGCAAGGACAAGACCGTCGCTTCTGCCATCGCGGAACATTACCTGCCGAAGTATACGGGCGGGCCCCTTCCCATTACTAGGATAGGAGCTTGTCTTGCCATGGCGGACAAGGCGGACAGCCTTGCGGGTTACTTCGGGCTGGGCAAGGTGCCCACCGGATCCACAGACCCGTTCGCCCTAAGAAGGAGCGCCCTGGGTTTGATGGCTATACATGAGCAGAAGAATCCTGGGATGGACCTCGATGAGATGCTAAAGGAAGCCGTCGATGGGATATGGCCGGAAGCAGCGCCTAGGCCGAAGGAAGATATTTTGAAAGACCTGGGTGATTTCATGGAAGGCAGGCTCAAGGGACAGCTTATAGACGAGGGCCACAGGTATGACCTTGTGGAAGCGGCGATGGTGCTAGGCTATGGCAGGCCTTCTTCGGTGAGGGTAGCCCTCGGTGCTCTCGAGAAGGACTTGGGTGAAGGGTGGATGGAAGAGATGGCCACAGCCTTCATAAGGGTCAGGAACATTGCCAAAGACGCTGCCGATGCGAGTTACGAAGAAGGTATGCTGGTCGAAGAGGCAGAGAAGGCACTGTCTGACGGGTACTCTAAGGCAAAGGACGAGATAGGAAGAATCCTAGTAGCCGATCCCAGTGTCGATGGGTACGCGAAGGCCATGAACCGTTTCGCCGGGCTGAAACCAGCCATAGACAGGTTCTTCGACGAGGTAATGGTGATGTGCGAAGACGAAGCGCTAAGGAGAAACAGACTGGGTCTGGTTAAGTCGATCGAGACGACGGCCTTGAGAATGGCAGATTTCTCGAAAATCACAACGCTGCAATAGAGGCAGACGAGGAGCTTTTACTACGAAGGTCAATAGTTCCTCATCAACAGGTAATCTACGCTTTGGTCGTTCCTTCCCCTTACTGAGTATGAGTATCTGGAAGGGACGACCTTTATGTTCAGGTCCAAAGGCTTGTACAGACCTTCTATGAAAGAAGTCCTGGCTATCGCCAGTAAAAACCTGTATTTGGCTCCTGCAAGGGTGTCGCGCAGCGCCGCGTGCTCATCCGAACCGAAGCTATTGCCTGAGTAGCCCGAAAACCTACTGTCATAAGGGGGGTCGAGGAAGACGAAGCTGGATTTCGATCCGTCCAAAGAATGTAGAAGTTCCCTGAAATCGTGGGAAGTCATCAAGGAGTTCCTAAAGAAACCCGAAAATCCGACCTTCCTGATGCGCCCGACCTTGGATGCAAGGTCCTTGCTGTCATAGGAGAAGCCCCCATATGGTATGTTGAAGTCATCCTTCGAGTTATACCTGAACATGGAACCGAAGCACAGTTCCCTTACTAAGAAGAACAGGGCGCTCTCATAGCTTCCTTCGGCTTTGCGTCTCCTCGCCGAATTGTACTCGTCCCTCACCATATAGTAAAAGGACGATTTCATCGCGGTAGATAGCCTCTTGGATCTATGCACGTTCCGTGATAAGTAGCCACTGAAAGCACCATAGTCGAAGATGGGACATTCGAATTCATGAGCAGCGTTTTTAAAAGCAGCTTCGATCCCATAAATGCCGCATGTGATCCTTGAGGACGGTCCTCCAAGATTCTCGAAAAGCCCGGCGGCCGCATCCAATATTGAAAGGAAAGCGCCGTCCTGTGCCTGAACCATGCGGTAGAAAGATATCAACTCAGAAGAGATATCGTTGAGAGAGGACACGGCAGGCTCTACCGCGAAGAAGAGCGCGCCGCCTCCTACGAACGGTTCGCAGTAATGATCGTGCGGCGGGACGAGAGGGAGGATCTCACGAAGCAGCCTTGTCTTCCCCCCGGGCCACTTTATCAAAGGCTTCAAAAGCGATACCTCCGTGTTGGGTCTTAGATGCGATAATGTATTGAAGCTTTATTTATTATAACCTAACTTCAAGTATCGAGCCGGATGAAGATTGGTTTACACAAAAACATTACAATCTAGTGTATAATTTATAAGGTTAACCTTATATGCGGGAATTCATCACAATCATATAGATGGGAGGGCATTTCATGGAAAAGATGGTTTATTTCTTCGGTGCGGGCATGACCGAAGGCTCAGAAGAGATGAAGAACCAACTCGGCGGCAAAGGCTGCAACCTCGCAGGGATGGCGAAGCTGGGGCTACCGGTGCCACCGGGCTTTACGATTACGACCGATACCTGCAACGCGTTCTATACCGCGGGGTCCAAATGGCCGGAAGGGCTGAAGGGCCAGGTACAGGAGAACTTGAAGAAGCTCGAAGAGGTAACTGGCAAGAAGCTGGGATCTAAGGAGAATCCGCTTCTTGTAAGCGTAAGATCCGGCGCCAGGGCGTCGATGCCGGGAATGATGGATACGATCCTTAACCTCGGGCTTACCAGCGACACGGTCAAGGCGATGGTTAAGCTGACTTCGAACCCTAGGTTCGCTTATGACAGCTATCGTCGGTTCATCGAGATGTACGCGGACGTCGTGATGGGTGTAGACCGCCAGAACTTCGAGCACGCGATGGACGAGCTTAAGCATAAGAAGGGTGTCAAGCTTGATACGGAGCTGGACGCCGCCGACATGGAGACCCTGACGGGCGAGTATAAGGCCATCTACAAGAAGCACCTCGGCGTTGAGTTCCCGGAGGATCCGTGGGTACAGCTTGAAGGGGCGATCAATGCCGTCTTCAAGTCATGGAACAACCAGAGGGCCATCACTTATAGGAAGCTCAACGCGATCCCCGACGAATGGGGTACCGCCGTTAACGTTCAGTCGATGGTCTTCGGCAACACAGGCGAAGAATCCGGCACAGGCGTCGCCTTCACAAGGAACCCTTCCACGGGGGAGAACAAGTTCTACGGCGAGTACCTGATGAACGCCCAGGGCGAGGACGTGGTCGCCGGCATCCGTACCCCGCATCCGATAGCAGACCTGGAGCGCGACATGCATGACGTGTACACCCAGCTAGTAGGCATATACAAGAAGCTTGAGAACCATTACAGAGATATGCAGGACATAGAGTTCACGATCGAGAACCGGAAGCTCTACATGCTACAGACCCGCTCCGGCAAGCGCACGGGTGCAGCAGCGGTCAGGATAGCCGTAGAGATGGTGAAGGAAGGGCTCATCGACGAGAAGACTGCGATACTAAGGGTAGCGCCTTCGGCGTTGGATCAGCTCCTCCACCCGATGATAGATCCCAAGGCAAAGGTGGACGCGGTAGCCAAGGGACTTCCCGCATCACCCGGAGCTGCTGTAGGACAGGTCGTCTTCAACGCTGAGGAGGCAGTCGAATGGCAGGAGAAGGGCAATAAGGTAATACTCGTAAGGACGGAGACATCCCCGGAGGACATCTCCGGAATGCATGCTGCCCAGGGCATCCTGACATCAAGGGGCGGCATGACCTCACACGCCGCCGTCGTCGCGCGCGGTATGGGCAAATGCTGCGTGGCGGGCTGCGGTGACGTAATCGTCGACGAGAAGAAGAAGATTTTCCATGTTAACGGGCACGTGGTCAAAGAGGGAGACTGGATCACGATAAACGGTAGCACCGGCGAGCTGGTACTCGGTCAGGTGAAGCTCGTTTCGCCCGAGCTATCTGGTTACTTCGGCGAACTCATGACGATGGCCGACAAGTTCAGGGCCCTAAAGGTAAGGACAAACGCGGATACTCCTAAGGATGCCGCACAGGCTAGGATTTTCGGCGCGGAAGGCATCGGACTTACGAGGACCGAGCACATGTTCTTTGCGGAAGACCGCATCAAGGCCGTCCGCGAGATGATACTTGCGGAAAACGTAGAGGACAGGAAGATCGCTCTTAATAAAGTCCAACCTTTCCAGAAGGCGGACTTCATTGGCATATTCGAGGCCATGAAGGGACTACCCGTAACGGTAAGGCTTCTCGACCCGCCTCTCCATGAATTCTTACCGCAGCTTGATATGCATAAACAGATCGAAGAGATTGCTAGTGAGCTGGGAGTTCCCAAAGAGAAGATCGTAGACAGGATAATGTCGCTGCACGAGTTGAACCCGATGCTCGGATTCCGTGGATGCAGGATCGGCATCGTCTACCCTGAGATATTCGACATGCAGATTACGGCAATATTCGAAGCCGCATGCGAGCTGAAGAAGAAGGGCATCGACGTTATTCCTGAAGTCATGTTCCCGTTGGTGGGCACAACTGCAGAGATGAAGATGCTTAAGGACTCTGCCGTGAAGATCGCCGACAGCATCATCGCGAAGTATGGGGTCAAGCTTGAATACATGATGGGTACGATGATAGAGATACCTAGAGCCGCGGTCACAGCTGACGAAATAGCCAAGGACGCGGAGTTCTTCAGCTTCGGCACCAATGACCTTACGCAGATGGGATTCGGTTACAGCAGGGACGACGCTGGTAAGTTCTTGCCCATCTACGTGAACAAGAAAGTGCTCAAGGCAGATCCGTTCCAGACGATAGACGTAGAGGGAATCGGCAAGTTGGTCGACATGGGCGTCAAGCTCGGAAGGAAGACCAAGCACAACCTGAAGTGCGGTGTATGTGGAGAGCACGGCGGAGATCCGGACTCAATCGAGTTCTTCCACAGCGTGGGGCTCAATTATGTGTCCTGCTCGCCGTTCAGAGTGCCGATCGCACGCCTTGCAGCTGCACAGGCTAACATCAAAAACCCTAGGTAGCATCAGAGGAAGTTCCTCTTAGGGTTGCTGGGGGGCAGGATACTGCCCCCTGGTTTATTTATGCTTACTGCCCTCTCAGGAAGGAAAGGGGACCTATAGGGGAGAAATCTTCATCTGAAGCGGAGGTGCGTCTAATGGATTGTCGTAAAGCGATCGAACAGAGGGAGCGGAAATCGCTTTCGCAGTTCGCATCATTCTCTGATGAGAGCAAGGGCAGGCAACATCCTGAGGAAGAAGACGATATCAGGACATGCTACCAAAGGGATAGGGATAGGATAATCCATTGCAAGGCATTCAGAAGGCTAAAGCACAAGACGCAGGTATTCTACTCACCGGAGGGGGACCATTACAGGACGAGGTTGACGCATACACTAGAGGTCTCCCAGATAGCCAGGACCATGGCGTCTGCTCTGGCCCTCAATGAGAACCTTACTGAGGCGATAGCCTTGGGGCACGACCTGGGGCATACCCCTTTCGGTCATGCGGGCGAAGCCGCCCTCGACATGGTCGTACCCGGCGGATTTCTCCATAACGTACAGAGCATAAGGGTCGTGGAGCATGTCGAAAGGCGAGAGGGCAAGGAACAGCCGGGCCTCAACCTGACATGGGAGGTCAAAGACGGAATAAAGGCTCATAGCTGGGGCTGGCCGGAAAAGGCCTATACATTGGAAGGTCAGCTGGTGATGTTCGCGGATAAGATAGCATACATAAACCATGACTTCGATGACGCCGTACGTGCAGGCATTATCGGTGAATCGGACGTTCCTAGGGAAGTAAAAGTGCTTCTAGGGCAGGACAGAAGAGAAAGGCTCGATTTCCTGGTAAAGGATATAATCAGGGAGAGCGCGGGTAAAGGGTTCATTGACCAGAGCAAGGATGCTGAGTTCGGTTTGAACGCCATGAGGGACTTCATGTTCGACAGGGTCTACAACAACAGTCCCGCGAAAGAGGAGAACGACAGGTGCAGGCGCTTGGTGATACAGCTATATCTGTTCTATACGAGTTTTCCGGAGACATTGAAAAAAGATTCAAACTATAGTTTCGAATTGGAAGACAAGAAGGCCGTTAACGAATCGGCCGTGGACTATGTGGCCGGAATGACCGACAGGTATGCCGTGAAGGTGTTCTCAAACCTGTACATACCGAAACCGTGGCAGATCTACTGACGAGGAGGGCGACATCCGGTTGGCGGGGGGTATCCCAGACGAGCTGATAGAGAAGATCAGACAGGGCAACGACATAGTTGGCCTGATATCCGAGTATATAAGCTTGAAGCAGAACGGCTCCAGGTTTGTAGGTTTGTGCCCTTTCCACAACGAGAAGACACCCTCGTTCTCCGTCAGCAAGGATAAGCAGCTATATTATTGCTTCGGCTGCCATGCGTCGGGGAATGTTTTCAGCTTCGTGATGAACATGGACGGGCTCAACTTTATTGAAGCAGCAAGGAAGCTCGGGTCGAGGATAGGGATCGATATCTCCGAATATGTTGAATCCGAAGCTGAAAGATCGCGCAGGATGACTCGTGAGAGGATCATGGAAGCCTGTGAGACTGCCGGGAAATACTATTCGTGGATGCTTACCGACTCGAGAATTGGATCTAAATGCAGGGATTATGTAAGGGCGAGGGGTATAGACGATGAGGCTGTAAAGGCCTTCAACCTGGGATATGCACCTGACAGCGCATCGATGGACAGCCTGACGTCATATCTGGCAAAGAAGGGTTTCGAGGATGAGGTTCTGCTAGAATCAGGACTTTCGCTCAAGAAGAAGTACGGCAAGGGACTGTATGACGCTTTTAGGGACCGGCTCATATTCCCGATAACGAACCAGTATGGAAGAGTAGTGGCGTTCGGAGGAAGGGTTATTGCCGCAGGGGATGGTAGGCCCAAATACGTGAACAGCAAAGAAGGACCTGCATATTCCAAGCGGGCCAACCTGTATAACCTCCATGCGGCGTCTAGCCATGCCAGAGCGACCGGTAGGATGGTCCTTTGCGAAGGATATCTGGATGTGATTGCTTACTGGAGGGCGGGGATCAAAGAAGTTGTAGCCTCTCTTGGCACTGCGCTGACCAATGAGCAATCGAAGCTAATAGCGAGGTTCTGCACACAGGTGCTTCTAAGCTACGATGCAGACAAGGCAGGGTCCGCAGCGACCGCAAAAGGAGTGACACTTCTTGAAGGAGCAGGCCTTGAGGTGAAGGTAGTAACGCTTCCTGAAGGAGAGGATCCGGATAGCCTTCTTAAGAAGATGGGACCAGAGAGCCTCATGACTGCGGCGGACGGAGCAAAGAGCTACCTCAGGTATCAGGTTGATAGGGCGATTGAAGGTACGAACCTGAAGAACGCCGATTCAAAGCTCGCAACGGTTAAAAAGCTAGTGAAGATAATTGGGAGCTGTACGGATGCTGTCACCAGGAACGAACTAGTAAGGGAAGTGTCCGGAAGGTTAGCTGTATCACCCGACGCGCTGATGCAGGATGTTTCGAGGACCAGCTCGCGCCTTATGAAAACAAGAGGCGAGGTCGGAACTGCTTCGGAGGACAGAGATACGGAGACTAGGGCATCATTGATGGAAGAGAGCGGGTTCTCTTATGCTATAGCCGAGACCGAACGGGCAATCCTGAAATTATGTGCCTATGATCCAAGGTCCATAAAGTTGGTTTCGGAGAATTTGACTGAAGGATTTGAAGCTAAAGGTAGCGAAGAGTTATATAAAGCGATGTATTCCCTTTGGGAGGACGGTAAGGCCATAGACCAAGGAATACTTCCGCTCCTTGAAGGAAAGAACAAGGAACTAGCCGCAAGGCTGCTAATGGACAAGGATAGACCGTTCCAGAAGATGGACGAGGCTATCAAGGCCCTAAGATCGATCAGAATCAGGAGACGACTAAGGGAGATCGATATCGGAATAAGGAAAGCCGAATCCGAGGGCAGGATAGAAGATATAGTCGAGCTACAGGTCGAACAGAAGAAGCTCAGGGAAATATTGGGAAGTAGGACGGCATTGTACTGATGGCAGGCAAGAGGACGAAAACCGAGAACATGGTCGGAAAAAACGAGATCCCGACGAAGGAAAACACGCTCGATCCGAAGATCGAGAAGTTGATTGCACTTGGCAAAAAACAGGGGAGTATAACTTACAAAGACGTTCAAGATTCGTTGGCGAACGAAGAGATGTCGGCTGAGCAAATCGAGGAGATGTACGACACACTTGCCGAATATGGAGTGGAGGTCGAACCGGAGGATTATGCTGCCGATAACATCATAACTGACGAAGAGGCCGAACCAGACGTCGAAGCGGTTGAACCTGTTGAAGAAGAAGAGCTGGAGATAGCAATCATACCGCCTGAAGGCGCCATTATTGACGATCCGGTACGTATGTATCTCAAGGAGATAGGCAGGGTATCGCTTCTAACCGGCGCCGAAGAGGTTGAATTCGCAAAGAGGATTGAAAATTGCGACGAGGATGCCAAGAGGAGGCTCACCGAAGCCAACCTCAGGCTGGTCGTTTCGATAGCCAAGAGGTATGTGGGGAGGGGTATGCTTTTCCTTGACTTGATTCAAGAGGGCAACCTCGGCCTTTTGAAGGCAGTAGAGAAGTTCGACTATAGGAAAGGCTATAAATTCTCGACTTATGCCACATGGTGGATCAGGCAGGCAATCACAAGGGCGATCGCTGACCAAGCCAGGACGATTAGGATACCGGTCCACATGGTGGAGACGATAAACAAACTGATCAGGATACAAAGGCAGCTGTTGCAGGAACTTGGCCGTGAACCTTCTGCCGCTGAGATCGCCAAGGAGATGGGACTGACCGCGGAGAGGGTAAGGGAGATAACCAAGATAGCACAAGAGCCGGTGTCGCTGGAGACTCCCATAGGAGAAGAGGAGGACTCACATCTTGGAGATTTCATAGAAGACCAAGATGCACCTGCACCGCCGGACGTCGCCTCTTTCACATTGCTTAGAGAGCAGCTGGGCGAGGTATTGGACTCTTTATCCTCAAGAGAGAGGGACGTGCTAAGGCTCAGATTTGGGCTGGAAGACGGCAGAGCGCGTACTTTAGAAGAAGTAGGACAAGTATTCGGAGTCACCAGGGAAAGGATCCGTCAGATTGAAGCCAAGGCGTTAAGGAAGCTAAGACAACCTAGCCGCTCTAAGAAGCTGAGGGACTATCTGGATTAACACTTGACTATGGGTTCTAATATGTAGTATTTATATTAATGTACCCATTCCTCGATAGCTCAGCGGTAGAGCAACCGGCTGTTAACCGGTGGGTCGCAGGTTCGAATCCTGCTCGGGGAGCCAGCGATAAATCCGCATTTAAGCGGTTAATATTTCCAGGACCCCGCGCCAAGACGCGGGGTCTTTTATTTTCAGGTGGTACCTTGCTGTCTATTGCATAGCTATGCAGGTATCAAAGAATGTTTGGGGGTTGACTGGCCAGCCGATAACGGTTATAAAGAATTCTGCGTACCCGGCACCAAATTCATTGAAGATATTTCGGACAACGATGAACTATTGGCTCGGACCATTACGTTAATGTGGGGACCTTTCATGCTTAAAGATATGACAGAGGGAAGCGAAACGAGGCATATACTGGCCTTTACGATGCCTTTATTCATAGGCAATGTGTTCCAGCAGGCATACAACATGGTAGATGCCGTTATTGTTGGACGGTATATAGGACAGAACGCGCTAGCTGCGGTAGGCACGTCATTTCCTGTCTTGTACTTGATGATCTCCTTCGTACTTGGTCTGACAGTAGGTGCTTCAGTGATAATATCGCAGCTTTTTGGCGCAAAGGATTACAGAAACTTGAAAAGAGCGATATCAACTTTCATCTTCGTTTTGCTTGCCACCGCAGTAGGCATATCGCTAATCGGACTAATAGCTACCAGACCACTTCTTGCTTTGCTAAGAACTCCGGAGGAGATAATCCAAGACGCCGCGTCATATATGATGGTTACTTTCGCCGGAACAATCTTCCTGTTCGGTTATAACGCTATATCAGGTGTTCTCAGAGGCCTAGGAGATTCAAGAACACCTTTGTACTTTCTCATACTGTCCTCGATATTGAACATATACCTCGATATACTATTTGTTAAGAGTTTTGGCATGGGAGTAGCAGGAGCTGCATACGCAACGATGATTTCGCAAGCGTTGTCGATGATCTTCTGTGCCGTCTATGCATATACAAAGATAGAGCTTTTCCATTTCTCGTTAAGGGACTGGGTCTTCGACAAGGAGATCTTCAAGAACGCCATCAAGTTGGGCATACCGGCTTCTATCCAACAGATGCTCATGTCAATGGGCATGATGGTAATGCAAGGTTTCGTAAATTCCTTCGGGTCGGTCACCATGGCCGCGTTTACAGCGGCGGGCAGAGTAGATTCAATTGCCGTGCTTCCTATCCAAAGCTATGGGATGGCACTGTCTACATTCACTGCACAAAACGTAGGCGCGAACCGCTTCGATAGGGTAAAGAAGGCGTATAGGGCCACTCTTGTCATGGTCCTACTAACCTGTCTGGTAGCTGCGATGATAATGACTTATTTAGGAAACGGCATAATCTCGATGTTCATAAAAGGCGGAGACCAAGAGGTGATAAGGCAGGGCGCCCAATACCTCGCAATTATTTCGGTTTTCTATGTATTCGCCGGCATTATGTTCGTGACCACCGGTATGCTCAGGGGAGCCGGAGACATGATACCATCCTCGGCTTCTACATTAGTATCATTGGTAGTTAGGGTTATAACTGCATATATCCTAAGTATGTTTACCCCGCTAGGATACCTCGGCATCTGGTGGGCAATCCCAGTGGGTTGGGTCTTCGGTTTGGCTGTAGCTTTGTTCAGATACAAGCAGGGTGGCTGGAAGAGCAAAGCGGTAGTCGCCAATGCTTACGGAGCAGGACGTTAATGCACACAAAGATGGTAAAGGAATTTTCTTAGAATCAATGTGAACACTCTACGACACCGTTATCATCTTCGCAGCATGCTAGGGCTGCGCGAACACTTCTTTTCCATCCGGAGTAGAGCTTATCGGAAACATCGACGGGCATATTAGGAGTGTAAGTCCTATCGAGGTTCCAGATAGCCCTCAAGTCCACGATGCTTCCCCAATGCCCTATACCTAAACCTGCAAGGAAAGCCGCACCCAATGCGGTGGTCTCCTGGAAGCATGGCCTGATTACCTCGACTCCGCTTACGTCGGCTAAAAAGCCCATAAGGAAGTCGTTCTGGACCATCCCTCCATCAACCTTGATCTTATTTGGGGATATCCCGCAATCTAGCTTCATCGCCTCAAGCACGTCCCTGGTCTGATAGGCGATGGATTCTAATGTCGCTCTTGTTATGTGGGCACGCGTCGTGCCTCTCGTAATCCCGGTCAATGTACCTCTTGCGGATTGATTCCAATAAGGAGTACCCAATCCGACGAATGCAGGCACAAAGTAGACACCTTCATTATCTTCAAGGCTTGTTGCCAAAGCCTCGGTTTCTTCAAAGGAGCCAACTATACCGATGCCGTCTTTAATCCACTGCACTGCGCTTCCTGCAACGAAAACAGAACCTTCCAAGGCGTAGGAGGTCTTGCCGTCTATGGACCAAGCTATGGTGGTCAATAGACCGTTTTTGGACGTAAATGGAGTATCGCCCGTATTCATAAGCATGAAACATCCGGTCCCGAAAGTGTTCTTTACCTCCCCGGGCGTAAAGCAAAGTTGTCCAAAAAGGGCTGATTGCTGATCTCCTGCAGTACCGGCTATCGGTATTCTATGGCCAAGAAAAGCCTCAGGAGCTGTATAGGAAGATATTCCGCAGCTATCGACTACACTTGGTAATATAGTGCTGTCGATACCTAAGATATCGCATAACTCTTGGTCCCAGCATCTATTGTGGATATTGTAAAGTAACGTCCTGCTGGCGTTGCTAATGTCAGTAATGTGATCGTTTCCACCGCTCATCTTGTAGATAAGCCACGAATCCACAGTGCCGAACCGAAGTCTGCCTTTTCGCATCAGGTCCGATGCTCCCGGTACGTTCCTTAGGATCCAGCTTATCTTCGAACCTGAGAAATAGGCGTCGGCTAGAAGCCCGGTCTTCCTCTTGACGGTTCCCTCCAAGCCATTCTTGCGGATTTCCTCGCATATGGGGGCACTTTGCCTTGATTGCCACACTATAGCATTATAGATTGGTTTGCCTGTGGTTTCGTCCCATAATATCGTCGTCTCTCTCTGGTTCGTAATACCTATAGCATGGATGTCATGGGGCGTCAGCCCTGCTTTGCGTATTGCATCGACTGACACCTCTACTACTGACGACCATATCTCTTCCGGATCGTGCTCAACCCACCCAGGTCGTGGGAATTGTTGGCTTAGCTGCCTTTGAGACGATGCGACCTGCTTAGCGTCCTTATCGAATACTATCGCCCTGGATGACGTTGTCCCTTGATCCACGGCCAATAGATAACAAGCCACATTAATCGCCTCCTATCGAGCGTTGTTCCGGATAAAGACCTCTATGCCGTCCATGAGCTGCCTGAAGCACGAAGGTTCGTTATGAAGCTCGTGGTATCCTGGTAGCTCGAGATACGTAACGTTTCCGTCCCCCCGGGATGCTAGCTTTCTGCTAGCCTCGACTTTTACTATCCCATCCTCTTTTCCATGTGCCAGGAACAGCGGCGCACTCGGTTGTGTTCTGCTGGATAATAGCAGTCTACCGTATTCTATCCCATCTACTCCCGTGTTCGCTGAGACCCTGTCGTGAACGAGGGGATCTTCTCTATATGACTTCACTACGTCCTTGTCCGTAGATATTAAGTCGGCTATCAAGCCTGATGGCATGGTAAATGATGGGAGGAGCCAGCTCAATGCCTTCGCTAGTAGGAAAAGTAGGGGAGAGGGAGGATTGACGAGTTCAACCCAGGGTGAGGTCACAATGTACCCGGCTTCCTTGCCATGAAAGAACATCCTCTTGGAAAGAACTATACCCCCTCCCATGCTGTGGCCATAGATGAAAAGAGGATGGCTTCCAAGAGTCTTATTTGCCATCTCCGCAACTGCGTCGATATCCGAGATGACTGCTTCGTAAGAGACTATGTGGCCTCTCTTGCCAGCGCTGCTTCCATGACCCCTAAGATCAAACGAGAACACTGCCGATCCTGCCCTGTTTAGTTCCTCAGCGACATGTCCATACCTGAGCGCATGTTCTCCTATGCCGTGGACGATTATTATGATGCTATTAAAAGAATCGGGTATCCATGAATAACATGACAATATGAAACCGTTTTCCCTAGATAAGAAGTACCTATTTACCATCAGTACATACCTCCGGGGGCTTTCTAGGTATTATCCCAGAGGTTGGCCTTCTTGTTCAATAAAAAAGAGCCGCCTGCAATAAAGATGAAAGGGCGGCTCCTTTTGTATGAAATGGTCGGGCTACCAGAGGATATGGATAGGATCTACGGTCACTAAACGATCGCCTATAACGACATCGATGAAATTATGCTCCGCTTGGATTCCTAGCCTTGCGGCCCAATCAAGCGCCGCTTCAACCAAAGAGGCGGTCTTGTCGAGAAGTTTTTCGATGATTGCGTCCAAACTGGCGTAATCACCAGCAGCAACAGCTTCATCTGCTTTTGTCTGCGCATTTTCGATTTCCCTGTAGATATGAAGGTTCACGTTTTCAAGATGGTTCGCTTCCTCGGCAGTCAAGGTCGCTGCAAAGGCAGGAACTGCTACGGATGCTATTATCAGAATGGCCGTAAACAGAGCGATCGCGTTAAGCTTTCTCATGTGACCTCCTACTTTCAAGGTCTGCCCCTACCTCCCACCGGTTAAGAAGAGGACGGCATATGCCTTTCGGTATATGCCGTCCAGTCCCCGGAAAGGAACAGAAAGTCCTTCTTTCGGCAACTGGCAGCCATAGGCTTGCGCCCTTAGGCCCTTAGCTTTGCGTCGCTGGCTTTCGCCAGTTTTGCTATTATCGGTGAAGGTAAGAAAGCCCAACCTATATATTTCTGCGCATACGCGCATTAACTTCAGTATATATACATGCAGGCCAAGTTTCAATATGCGTATATGCTAACTATTTCGCATCAATTTGTTCTCTTCCTGCAGTATCTCGCCTAGCGTTTCTACTATATCCCCATCATATTGCGCCGAAAGCGACCTTAATTCATCCATCGCCTCATCATGCGACATGGCTTTCCTGTACGCCCGGTCCGAGGTCATGGCATCGAAAGCGTCCGCTACAGCTACGATCTTCGCTTCGAGCATTATCTCGTCGCCCTTCAACCCCTTGGGGTATCCTGAGCCGTCTAATCTCTCATGGTGCTGTTCGACTATGTTGGTGAGGTCTTCTTCGAACTTCGAGCTGAGCATCTTGACGCTATCACTAGGGTGGTGCTTTATGTACTCAAACTCCAGCTCACTCAACCTGCCGGCTTTGTTTAGTATTTCATCCGGTATGTTGACCTTTCCTATGTCATGGAAAAGTGAAGCGACCGCAAGAGTCAGAAGCATATCATTCGGCAAGCCCATACGCGAGGCTATCTTCAGGGAATATTGTTCAACTCTTATGCTGTGGTTATGTGTATAGACGTCCTTCTCTTCATACTGCCTCAGAAGCTTGTTTAAGTCAGCCATGAAGTCCAGCAGGTAGTCAAATATGGGCTTAGAAGCAATGTATATCGCCTTAGCCCCATCATCTGCGCTAAAAGAAATCGTCCTGTCGAGGTCATAGACATAGAAGCTATCGCCAGGATCTAATCGGTGGACGTCGGCTTCGTCTTTGAGATAGAAGGAGCCGTTTACGATGTAGAAGAATTCCAATAAATCTGGCACATCCCCGGGTGTGACGCATCCGGGCCTGTCTCCGAATATCTCCTGCATCATAATGTCCAGGCCGCCGCCGCTCGCCAGAAGGCTCAAGGCGTTGTTATCCTGTGATACCCTGCTTATGCAGCCCTGGCCCATTATGTAAAGGCCGCCGCCGACAGATTTCCTATAGGGCTTTTCGTCCATCCCTATGTTCATCTGCTTTGTTATTGAGATATTGCTAGCTATGAAGATGTAAGTATCGGTTTTCGTCGCTACAAGGACTGGTTTCCTCAAGTTATGGGTGTAGAAATATTCCCCTTTGGCTAGCTGTACTTTAAAGCCGCCCGATTCAACCTCTACTTCACCCTCTAGTATGAAGAAGAACTCTAGCAGGTCCTCAAAAATTGTCGGTTTAAGCTGTATACGTTCATCAATCTGAAGGTGCAGGACGGAAATCCTTACGTTGGCCCTATTGACTAGGACCCTTTCTTGAGACGCGGCATCAATCTCTCTATTCGATTTGTTGATGAACAATCTTTGCATTTCCTACCTCCGAAGGACGGGATGCTTCGATGCGTGATAGGAGCTAATAACGAATAAAGATTCGGATTAGCATGTGTCGTGTCGAACCTTCCAAAATCTGGCTATCGGTAATCCTTGCTGACAATGACTACGCATGAAAGTCGCCTAAATACGGATAATCTTACGATAAAAGGAGCAGGAAGGCATATTAACCATCGACGATTGTGCTACGAACGATGACTCCGATTACCTTCGAAAATTTACCATAGTCGAAGTTTCGAGATCCAGGCCTTACCAAGCAAATAGAGCATATCCTATTCCCTTTACTTCCTACCGGAGGGCAATGCCGCTCCCTGTACAGCGTATTCCTTCATATTATTAAACAATAACAAAGCTACGATATCAAGTTTGCTTTGATTATTAGGAATGCCAATCATTATGCCAAGACAGAAGTCCCAAAGAGAAAGCGGCATCATGTGGGATGATGCTTTGATTCTTCGAAATATGAATGATTTGATTTGATCGCTCGATTTGAAGTAGAATTAATAATGCAATAAGGCATTTTCCCTTTGACTAGGCTATGGTGAAGCATTTATAATCTGTCTTGGGCCCATAGCTCAGCGGTAGAGCGGTCGGCTCATAACCGATTGGTCCTTGGTTCGATCCCAAGTGGGCCCACCAATATTGAAGGACGCGGCAACGTTAAGACGTTGCCGTTTTCTCATTATCCAGCAAAGAAGGATTTATCTTGAGAAGATAGAATTTTAACATGGTAAGGCTGTAACTTTGTGGTGCACAATTCGTTCGGAAGGTGGAAGTATATGAAAAGGACCCGTTGCGACACCTGCGGAAGGTTCATACCCAAGGAACGTTTGGAGGCCATGCCCGGCACTCACAGGTGCATTGATTGTGCAAGGAAGTTGGGCACTGATGTCCAGGGCAAGAAGGCGGACATAAGTATGGATCCCGAAACGTACAAGGACCTTTTAGGCGCTACAAGAAGCTGATATATTTAATAATTGCAAGCAATCCGGATGGCCGCAGGATAAAACCTGAGGAAAGTCCGAGCTCCAAAGGGCAGGGTGCCGGGTAACGCCCGGTGAGGGTGACCTTAAGGAAAGTGCAACAGAAAACAAACCGCCGTAAAAGGTAAGGATGAAAAGGTGCGGTAAGAGCGCACCAGCGCATAGGCGACTATGCGGCTTGGCAAACCCCACCCGGAGAAAGATCGAATAGGAGGGGAACAAGGTGGCCCGCCTTTCCCTCGGGTCGATCGATAGAGCGTCATGGCGACATGGCGTCGAGATGGATGGCCATCCACGACAGAACTCGGCTTACAGGATTGCTTGCATTTTTAAATTACTATGCGAAAGGAGGCATGCCAATGAAGAGATGGGTTTGCGATGTATGCGGTTATGTCTATGACCCTATAAAAGGAGATCCCGGCCAGGGAGTCAAACCAGGTACACCTTTCGAAGCCCTTCCTGAGGACTGGGTATGTCCGGAATGTGGAGTAGGCAAGGACAGCTTTAGCCCTGAGGATTAGTCGCTATATAGGTACGGATCGATTGGAGGGATGGAGAATGGGGAAGTTTGAAGATAGTAGGACATATCAGAACCTTTTAACCGCTTTCGCAGGAGAGAGCCAGGCTAGGAACAAGTACACATACTGGGCATCTGTCGCGAAGAAAGAAGGATACGAGCAGATCATGGGGTACTTCACCGAAACTGCGGACAACGAAATGGAACATGCTAAGAGGTTCGCAAAGTTCCTAGGACTGATATGCTCTACATCAGATAATCTTAAGCACGCGGCAGAAGGAGAGCATTTCGAGCATACCAAGCTGTATCCAGAATTCGAGAAGATCGCCAAGGAAGAAGGATATGAGGAGATAGCCACCGTTTTCAAGGAGATCAGTGAAGTTGAAGAGGCGCATGAGAAGCGTTACTTGAAGCTTCTGAAGAACGTTGAGGACGGCGCTGTCTTCAAGAAGGGCAAGGAAGTCTTCTGGAAGTGCCGCAACTGCGGATACATACACTTCGGGGCATCTGCGCCCGAGAAGTGCCCGGCTTGTGCGCATCCTCAGTCATACTACGAATTGCTCTGCGAGAATTATTGATTGACCGGGGTGATAAGGATGTATCGTTGCGGTGTATGCGGGTATATTTGGGAGGGCGATGAGCCCCCGGAGCGCTGCCCAAAGTGCGGAGCGCCCAAAGACCAGTTCACGAAGCTCACAGATGACGAGGCCAAGCTGATCGAAAGGGCGAGATACACCAACGACCTACACATGAAGCTCATCGGGCTGATGGAAAAAGCCATAGACATAGCGGAGATGGGCATAGAGGACGATCTTGACCCGCCGTGCGTGGCGCTGTTTAAGAACGCAAAGAAGCAGTGCGAGATAATATCTATGAGCAGCAGGACCGAGATCCGTGCCCATGTGATGAAGGGAAAGTGGCAATAAACGTCCATGGTGGAGGGCAGCCCCGGTGGCTGCCCTCTCTATTGAGGTGATCGCTGTGTCCACTGACGAAAAGATGGGTTGCATCGTTTTCGCCGGCTGCGAGGATGACTTATCTTTCCCCGATGAAGAGATAAAGAGGAGATCGGATACCGTCATATGCGCGGACCGGGGCCTAAGATTCTGCCATAAGGCAGGCATGAAGGCCGATATCGCGGTAGGTGACTTCGACTCTGTAACAGAAGAGGAGCTGGAACGCGCAAGGACCGAAGGCACGAGGATATTCGAATATCCGTCAGAGAAGGAGGAAACCGACCTGGATCTGGCCTTGAAGCTGGCCTTCAGGCTCGGTTCAAGAAGGTGCTTTCTATACGGGGCCCTCGGTGGCAGGATAGATCATGGCCTGGCCAACATATTGCTTATGAGAAGGTATGCCTCCATGGGGATGCAGATAACAATGATCGGGAAGATGAACACGATTGAGATGATGACGCATGATTTCCCTTGTCATATCTCTGGCAGGGAAGGATGCACGATCTCCATAATACCTTTGAGCGACACGGTCATCGGCATCAAGACGAACGGTATGAAATTCGAGCTTCACGGCGAGGACTTGAGCTGCGGCAGCAGCAGGGGCGTTTCTAACCAGGTGATGTACAAGCTGGCGCAGGTATCCTGTGACTCTGGCGAGGCTGCGGTCGTGATAAACGAAAAAGACGCTCATCTTGACTAAAAGCCTCGTATGTAGTTTAATAAATCATCGAAATGCGTCGAAGGGGAAGAGTAGTGCCCGATTGCCAGAAAGAGAGCGGGGGTAGGTGTGAACCCGTGTGGCATAGAGCGTGAAAATCACCCCGGAGCAGCAGGCTGAATGCAGGAGTAAGCCGAGCCGGAAGATCCTCCGTTAAAGGGATGGGGCATCATCAGTGCCTTTGAGAGGGCCGCCATGCGGCCAAATTGGGTGGTACCGCGGGTAATCCCGTCCCATGTAGGACGGGTTTTTTCATTTGTTGGAGGTAATTACGATGTTCAGGAAGATCGGCTCAGAAGTGAACTTCCCGGCGATGGACCGACAGGTTCTCGAATTCTGGAAAGATAATGGCATCTTTGAGAAGAGCCTTGAAAGAAGGAAAGAAAGTCCGAAGTTCGTGTTCTACGAAGGCCCGCCCACCGCCAACGGAAGGCCGCACCCAGGACACATCCTGACACGTGCCATAAAGGACGTGATCCTCAGGTACAAGACCATGGAAGGATACCTTGTGAACAGGAAAGGCGGCTGGGACACCCACGGCTTGCCCGTGGAGCTGGAAGTTGAGAAACAGCTCGGCATAAGCGGTAAGCCTGAGATCGAAAACTACGGGGTGGAGAAGTTCATAAGCCGCTGCAAGGAAAGTGTGTGGAAGTACCTCAAGGAATGGACGGAGATAACCGAGAGGATCGGCTTCTGGCTGGACACCGAGAACGCATACGTGACATATCACGATGACTACATAGAGTCAGAGTGGTGGGCGATCAAGACGATATTCGACAAGGGCCTCATCTATAAAGGCCACAAGGTGGTACCGTACTGCCCTAGGTGCGGGACTGCACTTTCCAGCCATGAGGTGGCTCAAGGCTATAAGGATGTTACCGACACTTCCATATACGTGAAGATGAAGAAGAAGGGTGATGGGGAGACCTACTTCCTAGTATGGACGACAACACCGTGGACACTACCGTCAAACGTCGCTCTTGCCGTTAAGGAAGATGCGGAGTACTCCTATGTGAAGCTTGACGGACAGACGTTGATCCTGGCCAGTGAACTGGTCGATAAAATGGGATTGGACGTCAACTCGGTCACAAAGAGGGTATCTGGCAGGGATCTTCTGGGATCGGAGTATGAACCGCTGTACAACTTCGTTGAGAACGATAAAAAATCGTACTTCGTCGTCAAGGGTGATTTCGTAACGCTTACTGACGGAACTGGCATAGTCCATATAGCGCCTGCATTCGGAGAGGACGACAGCAGGGTTGGCAAGGAGAACGATTTGCCGGTAATCCAGGTCGTGGACCTGCAGGGGCGGTTCGACGAGAACGTCAAACCATGGCAAGGGGTGTTCGTAAAAGAAGCTGACCCCAGGATAATTGAGGAGCTATCTTCCCGCGGCTTGCTCTTCAAGCAGGAGGAGTACCTTCATAGCTATCCTTTCTGCTGGAGATGCGATACCCCTCTGCTTTATTACGCACGCTCATCATGGTTCATAGCCATGTCGAAGCTGAAGGAGAACCTAGTTAAGAACAACAGGAAGATAAACTGGTTCCCTGAGCACATAAAGGAGGGAAGATTCGGCAACTTCCTTGAGAACGTAATTGATTGGGCGGTATCGAGGGAGAGATATTGGGGCACTCCGTTGCCGATATGGGTGTGCGAGGATTGTGGCCATCAGTTCGCGATCGGGAGCAAGGCGGAACTTAAGGATAGGGCGGTCGAAGAATTCGACCTGCCAGAGCTTCATAGGCCGTACATCGATGCAGTCAGGCTCAAATGCCCTGCTTGCGGAGGCATATCTAGACGCACTCCTGAGGTCATGGATTGCTGGTTTGACTCTGGATCGATGCCATTTGCGCAGTGGCACTATCCTTTTGAGAACGTAGAGGTGTTCGAGGACGGGTTCCCGGCAGATTTCATAACGGAGGCGATCGATCAGACTAGGGGTTGGTTCTATACCCTGGTCGCGATATCGACGCTACTGTTCGACAGAGAACCGTTCAAGAACTGCCTCGTTATGGGACTGGTCCTCGATGAGCAGGGTCTAAAGATGTCCAAGAGCAAGGGCAACGTTGTGGATACATGGGGAATACTGGACAGACAGGGTGCCGATGCGATGAGGTGGTATCTGTACACGACCAATCCTCCATGGAACCCAACAAGATTCTACGAAGACGGGATAACAGACGCTGTCAGGAAATACCTTGGAACCCTGTGGAATGTGTACTCATTCTTCGTGCTCTATGCGAATATCGACGACTATGACCCAAGGCAGCACCAGGTACCGATTGAAAGAAGGTCTGAGATAGACAGGTGGATAATCTCCAGATTGAACCATGCCGCCGGGAAGATAAAGGATGATCTTAGCGAATTCGACATAACTGACGCAGGGCGCACCCTGGAAGCTTTCGTAGACGACCTTTCCAATTGGTACGTGAGGAGGTCCAGAAGGCGCTATTGGGGATCGGAGTGGACCGAAGACAAAGAAGCCGCATTCCTTACCCTTTACGAAGTGCTTGTAGAATTGTCCAAGCTGACAGCCCCGTTCACTCCGTTCGTGGCCGAAGAGATGTACAGTAACCTGGTCCTTTCATTGGAAGGTATCGACGCGCTCGAAAGTGTGCATCTATGTGATTATCCGAAGAGGGACGAAGACCTTGTGGATCTGGAACTAGAAAGGAAGATGGACCTGGCCGAGCAAGTCGTCTACATGGGCAGGCTGGCCAGGAATACGGTGAACATCAAGAATAGGCAACCTCTTGCGAAGATAGTGGTAGAAGTAAAGGATTTGCAGGAGGAAGAGGACTTACGCTACCTGTCGTCTCTGGTGGAAGAGGAACTTAACGTAAAGGGGATGGAGTTCCAGCATGACCTCAGCGGTTATGCGTCATATAGGCTTAAGCCCAGGTTCGATTTGCTCGGCAAGCGACTCGGTTCTAAGATGAAGGCCGTCCAAAACGCCCTTTCGTCAGACGACGGCACTCTTGCGGCACGAGTACTTGAAGGCAGGACGATAACCATAGACCTAGGCGCTGACTCAGTCGCGCTGGAGCCGGGTGAGTTGGTCGTTGAGACCATCCAAGTAGAAGGATGGTGCGTCGTTAACCAGAAAGGCCGGAAAGTTGCCCTGTATACTGAAGTGACGGACGAGCTTAGGCTCGAGGGCTTCCTAAGGGAGCTACTGAACAAGATACAGAATTCGAGGAAAGAGGCCGGATTCCAGATAGAAGACAGGATAAGGACTGGCTTGGAAGGTGGTGAAATGACTAAAGCCGCCCTTGGCAAGTTCGGGGCCTATATCAAATCGGAGACACTCTCTGATGAGCTTATGACAGGTACTTTCGATGCCGAATACTCAAAAGAGTGGGAAGTGAACGATGAAACAGTCAAAGTCTCTATCTCTAGGGTACGCTGACCTACATACGCACAGTTTCCATTCTGACGGCAGGGATGCTCCTGCCCAGATAGTGCAGAGGGCCAAAGATTCCGGCCTGGCAGGGCTGGCGTTAACGGACCATGACACCTATGAAGGCATAGAGGAAGCCGGATCCAAGGCCGAACAGCTAGGACTTCGTTTCATCCCCGGAGTGGAGCTGAGCACCGTGTGCGAAGAAAGAGAAGTACACGTCTTAGGATACTTCCCGGATGGTCCGAGCAGAGAATTTCTGGAAATGATAGAGCGTATGTCGGTAAAGCGTGTTGGACGCATGAAGAGGATGATAGAGAAGCTTAACCAACTAGGTTGCCCAATAGAAGAACAAGAAGTATTCTCCAGGACAGAAGGGGAGATAGTGGGAAGGGCCCATCTTTTCAGGGCGATAAGGGATACATTCTCAGGGGAATTCGATGAAAGGGCGGATAAGTGGCTCAACATCGGAGGAGAGGCATTCGAGCCTACTTCCGACATGACACCGTCAGAGGCGATAGAGTGGATAAGGAACTCCGGCGGGGCCGCGGTGCTCGCACATCCTGGGACATCAGGCATCGATCATCTGATACAAGGCCTCATAGAGCATGGGCTCATGGGAATTGAGGCGGTCTATCCGAAGCACGGAAGCATGCAAGTCAGAAGATACAAGAAGCTTGCGGTAGACAACGGCTTGATAATTACGGGCGGATCCGATTGGCATGGGATATTCCCCGGATCATCCGTATTCCATTCAGGGTCGTTGGGTGCGGGCAAGGTACCCGTAGAAACGATAGACATGCTGATAGATGCGGTCAAGGATCTGCGCAATAAAAAGGAAGGGCTCTAGAGCCCTTCCTGATTTTAAAGGATGTTAACCGACTATACGGCCCGTACGACCTTGCCGGACTTAAGGCAGTTGGTGCATACCCTGATGCGCTTCGTGGATCCGTTGACTACCGCCTTTACGTTCTGGAGGTTGGGGAGCCATCTACGCTTGGTGTGCCTCATGGAATTGCTTACTTTATGGCCCGATACGGGGCCTTTATTGCATATCTCGCATACCTTCGACATTATTATTCTCCTTCCGGCAGCAGGCCTAAAGTTCAATTACTATAATAATATAGCACCGGTTTCCATACGTTTCAAGTATCGTATACGGACGGATACTTAATGGCATGATAGATAGCCCGATTATAACTGCTATGCTTTGATGGTAAAAGTAATGATTGAATGATTGAATGCTTATAGGTAGAATTATTTAGTAATGCTTAAGGCATTAGCGCTATTTGGCGCATTCGATGATTTGGAGGATTGCCGATGGCAAGGGAGCTAAGTACTGAACTTGGCCAGATTACGATATCTGACGATGTCATAGCAGCAATAGCTGGCATGGCTGCGCATGAGAGCTATGGCCTCGTGGGAATGGCGTCGCGGACGTTTACTGACGGAATAGCCGAGCTGCTTGGTCTTGAGAACATCAGCAAGGGCGTTGAGGTCAAGATTGACGGAGAACACGTCAGGATCAACCTTTTCGTAATAGTGGAGTACGGAACAAGAGTGACCGAGGTAGCCAAAAACGTGATAGACAAGGTCAAATACGTAGTAGAAGCCATGACAGGCCTTAACGTTTCCGAAGTCAAGATAACCGTCCAGGGAGTCCGTGTGGGCAATGGCGGAAAGGAAAAACGCTGATGGCAGTAACAACTAAGTTGCCTGCATCAAAGCCTCTCGACGGGAAAACGCTGACCAAGGCGTTCAAGGACGCTGCCGCGTATCTGGGCGGTCAGAAAGCCGTAATCGACGCTTTGAATGTATTTCCAGTCCCCGATGGAGACACCGGTACCAACATGTACCTCACGATGAGCTCTGCGGTCAAGGAGATGGAAAAGTACCCGGCGGAAAAAGTCGGGGAAGTAGCTAACAGCATAGCCTTAGGATGCCTTATGGGTGCCAGGGGCAATTCCGGGGTAATATTCTCCCAACTGATGAGAGGATACGCCAAGAGGCTGCAGGGAAGGAAGAATGCAAACGCGGGCGATGTAGCCGAGGCGATAATGGAAGCTTCGAATATGGCATACAAGGCCGTGATCAAGCCGGTGGAAGGGACCATCCTTACAGTTTCAAGGATAGCCGGAAGGGAAGCCATAGATGCGTTCAAATCAGGTTCCGACGTGATTGAGGTTTACAGGGCGGCGCTTGAAGGCGCCAAAGGGGCACTTGAGAAGACTCCGGACTTGTTGCCGGTCCTTAAGGAAGCCGGAGTGGTCGACGCAGGGGGCAAGGGATATGTGATATTCCTTGAGGGAGTCTTGGCTTCTCTAGAGGGAAAGGCTCACGAGCTGGAAACTACCGAGATAAAGCCAGAGGTAGCAGCAACTATCATCGAAGAAAAGAAAGAAGCTGTGCAACTGGAATTCAGGTATTGCACCGAGTTCATCATAAAAGGCACCGGACTTGAAGACGAGAAGATAAAGAAGGACATAGAGGCGCTCGGGGACTGCATGCTCGTAGTTGGTGTTCCTGAGACGATGAAGATACATATCCATTCCAACAATCCGGGCAAAGTACTCGAGAAGGCCGTAAAATACGGCGTCCTACACGAAATCCACATTAACAACATGGAAGACCAGCATGAAGAGTTCGCGATGCCGGAGTTTGCGAATGGGGAGAAAGCAGAATCTGGCGGTAAGGTGTCCGACGGCAAGGAAACTGAAGCAGAGGTAAAAGGTCCTATCGCTGTGAAAAAGCCGTCAGGAGCTAAAACATTATCGACCATAGCGGTATCCGCAGGGGAAGGACTCAGCGAGATATTCGAAAGCTTGGGCGTAGACAGGTGCGTGACCGGCGGACAGACGTTGAATCCTTCCATACAGGAGATCGTCGACGCAATCGAATCCACAGGATCGAGAGAGGTAATCATCCTTCCGAACAACAAGAACGTCATACTCACCGCAAGACAAGCAGCAGACGTTGTAAAGTCAAAAGTCTACGTAATACCGTCGAAGACGATGCAACAAGGCATAGCTGCGATGATGGGCTTCAACGGCGATATGAGCGCAAAGGACAATGTCGAAAGGATGAACAAGGGGCTTACGAGCGTAGTGAGCGGTGAGATAACATACGCGGTAAGGGATACGAAGATCAACGGGCTCGATATCAAGCAGAACGACTATATCGGCATAATCGACGGACAGCTCCTAACGAAAGGACAGGACTTGAAGGAAGTAACGATCAGCACCGTGGAGAAGATGATTAAACCCGAGAGTGAGATTGTTACCGTATTCTTCGGTGATGACGTGGATGAATCCAAGGCTGACGAAATCGCTGAGGTCATCACGGAGAAGTACAATAACCTGTCAGTAGAGCTACATTCCGGAGGACAGCCGGTATATTATTATTTGATCTCGGTAGAGTAATGAACGGAGGTGAGCCGCCCGCCAGGGCGGCCTTTATATGGGCGAGAAGATAGCTTTGGTCACTGATTCACTAAGTGATCTGATACCTGAGATCGTGGAGAAGTATAAAGTAACCGTAGTACCGATAAGTATCCATTTCGGCAGCGAATCGTTCAAGGACAGGGTGGATATAACGGACGAGGAGTTCTTCGAAAGGCTCAAGACATCGGATGTAATGCCGAAGACATCGCAGCCGACACCGAACGATTTCGAGAAAGTGTATAAGGAGCTGCTAGAGGAGAACGACCACGTCATATCCCTCCATATATCCAATAAGCTGAGCGGGACGGTTCAGTCGGCCTTTATGGCAAGGCAGGACTTTCCTGAAGAGCAGCAGGGAAGGATTCATGTAATAGATACGCTGACCGGGGCGATGGGTGAAGGTCTGATAGTGAACGCGGCCGGTGAGTCCATAGAGAAGGGGTCCATGGTGGATGAGGTCCTATCCCGGATCAAGAGGGCCATAGATACCTCTGGTATAATATGGATTCCAGGCTCATTGAAATACCTGCAGAAGAACGGCAGGATAGGCGGAGCAAGCGCTCTCATAGGCAGCATATTGAACATCAAGCCCTTGATTGGCTGCAAGGAGAGCGTCTATACGGTGGAGAAAATCAGGGGCCTGAAGAACGCCGTGCCCAAATTCATAGATTACATGAAGAAGAAGATAAGCCCGGCCACTAAGATAGTGGCATGCATAATAAACAACAACATGCCCAAAGAAGCAGCCGAGCTAGAAAGGGCAGTCAAGGACAATTTCAACGTCACAAAGATGTTCCATTCAGGCATGGGAGCCGGAATAGGAAGCCATATAGGTCCTGACAGCTTCGGAGTAGCCTGGTATGCAGCTGAGTGAAGGAGGATGCCCTATGAGGATTGGTTTGGTTACTGATTCCTTAAGCGACCTCACCAAAGAGTTGTACGAAAGATACAGCATAAGGATGGTTCCTCTAAATATCCTTTTCGGTGATGAGAACTACAAGGACGTAGTTGACCTAAGCCCCATGAAATTCTACGAAATGCAAGCCGAATCGGATGTACTTCCGAGGACAAACCAGCCGATACCGCTGGACTTCGAGAACGCCTACAAGAAGATGTTATCCGATTACGACTATATTTTCTCGCTTCATGTATCCAACGAGCTGAGTGGCACAATACAATCTGCCGAGATGGCAGCAAGGCAGATAAACGAGGATGTGTCGAAGAAGGTCATAGAGGTCATCGACACAAACCAGGTCTGTTTCGGACAGGCCATGGTAGTACTCGCCGCAGCTAGAGCTATAGAAGCCGGAGCGGGAGTTGACAAGGTTCGGCAGGAGATCAATAAAGCCATATCAGGTGTCAATACCATATTCGTTCCTGATTCATTGGAGTATCTTAGGAAGAACGGAAGGATTGGAGCCGCCAGCGCCCTTCTGGGCGGTATACTTAACATAAAGCCCATGCTAGAGATCAAAGGTAAAGTAGTACCTGTTGAGAAACTACGCGGAAGCAAGAACGTAATTCCCGGGATGCTCAACACGATGAAGTCGAGGACCGCTCCCGGATCGAAGGTATACGTATGTGTTTATGACGCACTCATGCAGGATAAAGCGGATGAGCTGGAAAGGCTCATCAAGGAAGAGTACAACGTAGTAGAGATGTTCAGAGCGACTGTCGGACCGGCTGTGGGATGCCATTGCGGACCTCACACCGTTGCTGTTAGTTGGCATAAGGCATAGGAGAAGGTCCTTTGAGGATTACCGGCGGCGACTTATGCGGCAGGATGCTCAAGACCCCAAAAGGCCTTAGCACAAGGCCTACTCAAGACAGGGTGAGGGAAAGCTTATTCGCGGTGCTGGGGGAAAGACTAAAAGATTCTAATACGCTGGACCTTTTCGCCGGCAGTGGCTCGCTTGGCTTCGAGGCAATCTCCAGGGGTTCAAGAATGTGTACCTTTGTCGAGAAATCAAGGCAGGTCGCGTCCGTGATTGAACAGAACGCTAAGGATCTGGGAGTTGCCGAAAATACGCGTATCATCATCGAGGACGCTTCGTCAGGAAGAATGGGATGGAAGAACGGTGGTCCCTACGACATAGTATTGATGGACCCGCCTTATGCTTCTGGTGTTTACGAAAGGATGATGCCGGTCTTATGCGAAGCCGGTGTCCTTAACCCCCTCGCAGTGGTTGTAGTCGAAAGGGACAGATCAACGGAGCTGATGGACGACTACGGTTGCCTCAAGAGGAGGAGAACGAATAAGTACGGTGCGACATTTATCGATTTCTACCAGTACTTGACGGAGGGATAGGATGAATGTAGCTATATTCCCCGGATCCTTCGACCCCCCGACGAATGGTCATATGGACATAATCGAAAGGGCAGCTAAAATCTATGATAGACTTATAGTTGCCGTGCTTAGGAACACAGCCAAGAATTACATGTTCAATGACCAACAGAGAGTTGAGATGCTCGAAAAGGCATGCGAAGGTATCGACAACGTCGAAGTCGCAAGCTTCGAGGGTCTACTTGTGGATTTCGCCAGAAAGAGAGGGTCGAGGATAATCCTAAGAGGTCTTAGGGCTGTAACGGATTTCGAGTATGAGTTTATTATGGCCTTGATGAACAAGAAACTCGCTCCCGAGATAGAGACGGTATTCATCGTCACATCGGCCGAGAACCAGTTCATAAGCTCCAGTTCGATAAAGGAGATAGCCCATTTCGGAGGGCCGGTTGAGGACATGGTGCCGAAACCGGTGGCATCGATCCTAAGAAAGAGGTAATGGAAATGGTAAGATCCGGCTTCAGCGCCAATATCCCCACTGCGACGGTAGAGGAATATCTGGACAGGCTAGAAGAGATAGTGGAATGTGCGCCAACGATGCCATTCACCGGTAAGTGCGTCCTTGACAGGAAGGAATTATCAGGGCTGATCTCGGCGATGAGGGATGTACTGCATGCAGAAAGTCCGTCATCCACATCAAGACTTCACCAACAGATGAGGACAGACGCTTTCCAGCCGGTCGGCGCTGCACAAAGAAGACATACTACAGCACGGGAAGAGATGCATGAAGAACCGTTTGAGGAAGTCTCTTCGGTCAAAGAGATTATCGTACCTCAGGAAGTCACTGACCAGCTGGCTGATGCAAGGACAGAGGCTGAGCGGATAGTGGAAGAGGCGAAACAAGAGGCCCAACGTATAAGGTCGGGCGCGGACGAATATGCAGAGAACGCGCTGGCAAGCGTGGAGCAGAATGCCCTTGGAGCCGCGAGGGCGGCAAGGAAGGGACTTGAAGTGCTGCAAAGAAGGCGCAGTTCAGGAAATTAGATATATAACCATTTAGGGGGTATCCGCGATGAAGATCCTAGTAGTCAATTGTGGTAGCTCGTCAGTCAAGTACCAGCTCTTCGACATGACGGATGAATCTGTGCTGGCAAAAGGGATAGTCGAGAGAGTCGGTAGCGAAGAGGCCTTCATAAAGCATCAGCCGACCGGCAAGGCAAAGATGCAGACGAAGGTTGAGGCGAGGAACCATGAGGAGGCATTGAGGGCCGTCTTCGACAGCCTGCTGGATTCAGACCATGGCGTCATAAAAGATATCGGCGAGATATCTGCCGTCGGCCACAGGGTGGTGCATGCAGGAGAGAAGTTCTCCGGCTCGGTACCGATCACGAAAGAGGTGATCGATGCCCTTATCGAGTGCCAGGACCTCGCCCCTTTGCACAATCCTCCGAACATCATGGGAATAAGAGCATGCCAAACGTTGATGCCAGATGTTCCGATGGTGGGAGTCTTCGATACGGCGTTCCATCAGACGATGCCCAAAGAGGCCTATCTGTACGGACTTCCGTACGAGTTGTACGAAAGGCACAGGATAAGGCGTTATGGCTTCCACGGCACCTCACATAGGTACGTAAGCGCAAGAGCTGCGGAGATGCTGAAAAAACCATATGAGAAGACATCCGTCATTACGTGCCATCTAGGGAACGGATCTTCGATCGCAGCTATCAAGAACGGAAAGAGCATAGACACTACGATGGGCCTGACCCCTTTGGAGGGCCTCGTGATGGGTACCAGGGTGGGTGATCTGGATCCTGGTATAGTTCTAGTCCTGTGCGAGAAGTTGGGGCTCAGCGTACAGGAAGTGGTCAACGGTTATCTGAACAAGAAGTCAGGAGTCTTCGGATTATCCAACTACCTGTCCAACGACTTCAGGGACTTGGAGGAGGCTGCCTCGAAAGGGAACGAGTATGCAAAGCTGGCGCTTGATGTCTTTGCGTATAGGATAGTCAAGTACATAGGCGCCTATGCGGTAGCCATGGGCGAGCTCGATGCCATAGTCTTCACAGGAGGCATCGGAGAGAACAGCTTCGAGATGAGGAAGAGGGTTTGCGACAGGCTGACTTTCCTTGGAATAAAGATTAACGATGCCGCAAACATGATAAAGGGCAAGGAAGTTGACCTGACTACCCCGGAAAGCAGGATAAAGGTACTTGCCATCCCAACCAACGAGGAGCTCGTCATAGCAAGGGATACGAAGGAGATAGTGACAAGGGGTTGATGGCGCCCGTAGAAAGGTCGTTCTTCTCTAGATACGATACTGTGCAGTTGGCACAGAAGCTGATAGGCATGAGGCTTGTCAACGTTACCGATGGGGGCATTACCTCCGGGAGGATAGTAGAGACGGAGGCGTATCTAAAAGACGACCCTGCGTGTCATGCGAGCAGAGGAAAGACATTGAGGAACTCCAGCATGTTCCTTGAAGCAGGACGGGCGTACGTATATTTTATCTATGGTATGTACTACTGCTTCAACGTAGTATCGGGTGAGGAAGGGATAGGAGAGGCTGTGCTTGTAAGGGCCCTGGAACCGGAAATGGGCATTCCGCTCATGAAGAGCAGAAGGGGAACCGAAGACGAGAGCAACCTTACGAACGGGCCCGGAAAGATCTGTATGGCTCTGGGGATAGACAGATCGCTCGATAAACACGCACTATGGGAAGAACCTCTATATATAGAGGAGTGCGACAACGGGGTAAAGCTCGATATTGCATGTTCCCCTAGGATAGGGGTGAGGGATGGGAAAGAAGCGAAATTACGCTTCTACCTCAAATCTAATGGGCACGTTTCGAGAAGGTCTGTAAACGAATAACCTTGACAGAGAAAAATCCACGCATATATACTATGCTTTGTGTTGGAGGTGGGCAGGGATGAGGGCATTCACGATCGATATCGAAAGGATCATGTCCGAAACAGGCGCCTCATTGGATGTCGACCTCGAGTGGACAGGAGAAGGCATTGAGCTCGACAGGCCCGGTACTTCTATCGCCGGTGACATAGGCTACAAGGGCACGATAAGCAACGTCGGCGGGGCATATGCGGTAACGGGCGACATCGCGACCAGCATCGAGGCACATTGCGACAGGTGCTTGGGAACGTATCGTCTGGATGTGAAGATACCGATTACGAGAGTCTTCGTAGGGACGGAAGAAGGGCCGGGCGGTTTCGACAGGGACGATGTCGAAAGGCTGGAAGGTCACGTAATCGACCTGGCACCTCATATAAGAGAAGAGCTCATACTGAGCCTTCCGATAAGGCTTCTTTGCAGCGAAGGATGTAAGGGCATATGTCCGCAGTGCGGAAATGATTTGAACAAAGGGGAGTGCACTTGCGGAAATCGCATTGATGCATAGGAAAATACCCCTTCCGATTAGGAGGAATATCGATGGCAAACCCAAAGCAGAGATTCGGAAAGTCACGCACGCGTAAACGCCGCGCCAACTGGAAGGCCGAGGCGCCTACCCTTGTAGAGTGCCCCAAGTGCAAAGCCATGAAGCTCCCCCATTCAGTATGCGGAGAATGTGGCTTCTACGATGGTCGCGAAGTGATCGCGGTATCGGAGAAAGAGTGATTTAGTGGGGCGGATGCCATAATGTTGGGATCCGCTCCGCGATAGTAGCGAGGTGATGCCCATGGCCAGGATTCTAGCTGATCTGATGGGCTCGGACAAAGGCCTCAATACAGTGTTGGAAGGCGCCCTTCGCGCAAGCACGGAGGGCATAGAAGTCGTGCTTGTAGGCGATCGTGAAAGGATACTCGCGGCGAACCCGGAAGCAGAGAGGCTCCAGATAGTGCATGCATCCCAGGAAATCACCATGTCTGACGACCCGATGACGGCCATCAGACAGAAGAGGGATTCATCCATGGTCGTAGGCTCTAAGTTCGTATCGGAAGGCGGGGCCGATGCTCTTGTCTCTACTGGCAACACGGGTGCTTTGCTGGCCGCGACAACATTGATAATCGGAAGGGCAGAAGGCTACTCAAGGCCAGCGCTCGGCGTCGTACTCCCGGGGATCGCCGGACCGAGCATGCTCATCGACGCGGGGGCGAACCCTGACTGCGATGCCCGGAACTTGATGGAATTCGGCATAATGGGATCGGCCTACATGAAGAACGTCCTGGGTATAGAAGAACCGAAGGTGGCCCTCCTGAACAACGGCACGGAGGAGAAGAAGGGCCGTGAGTACATCAGGAACGCATACATGATGCTGAAGAACACACAACTTAATTTCATAGGGAATATCGAAGGAAGGGACATAATGACCACCGCATCGCATGTCATGGTATGTGACGGCTTCACAGGAAACGTTACCTTGAAGGTAATCGAGGGGATGGGTAGCGTATTCTCCAAGATGGTGAAAGAAGCGGCCATGACGGACTTGAAATCCAAGATCGGCGGCCTCATGATGAAATCCGCCCTGAAGAAGCTCTCCAACAAGTTGGACTACTCGCATTACGGAGGCGCCCCCTTCCTCGGACTTAGAAGACTCGTCATCAAAGGTCATGGCAGCAGTAACTCGTTCGCATTCTACAACGCCATCAAGGTGGCCTCGAAGGCGATTGAGGCAAAGGTTGCGGATAAGATCGCGGATTCGTATCCGAAGACTGCACAAGTGGAGCAATCGGAGGTGTAGATGATGACAGAACAAGAAATTTTCGAACAGGTGAAGAAGATCATAGTGGATAAGTTGTCTGTCAAACCCGAGAAAGTGACCATGGAATCGAAGTTCGTGGACGACCTCGGTGCCGATTCCCTGTACTTGAACGAGATAGTGTACGAGATAGAGGATAAATTCAAAATCACCGTACCGGATGAGGCATTTGACGAGATGCAGAGCGTAGGCCAGGCAATAAGATATGTCATGAAGGTGACGAAGAAGTAGTGAGGTAAGATGTCCCCATCACATATCCTAGTAGAATCCCTGGAGAAGTCGTCAGGGTATCGTTTTTCGGACAAATCCCTTGCAGAAAGGGCGATTACACACACTTCCTACGCGTATCAGAAAGGCCTCGGAAGACAGGCGAGCAACGAAAGGCTTGAATACTTGGGCGATGCCTTGCTTAAGGCCTATATAGCAAGGCATCTTTATTTATCGTACCCAGAAGACGAAGAAGGCGCCTTATCCACGAAGTCGTCGAACGCCCTTTCCGGAGCATCTCTAGCCAAGGCAGCGAGACAGATGGGGCTCAATTTGATAATGAGGATGTCCGCACAGGAAGAAGCCTCCGGGGGCAGGCATAAGCCCAGGAATCTCGCCGGGTGCTTTGAGGCCCTGGTGGCGGCAATCTATTTGGACGGCGGTAACGGGCCGATGGACGACTTTCTAGAAAGAGTGCTCCTACCTGCCGTAACGGGGGCTCTTGAGTCATCCCAGCGGGATCCTAAATCGACTCTGCAGGAGATGCTCCAGGGCAATGGGAGGGGGCTGCCTGAATACGTAGTGGAAGGGCGCACCGGCCCCGACCACAACCCTATTTTTTATGTCTTGGTGACAGAAGCCGGAAAAGAGCTGGGAAGAGGCAGCGGCCCGAACATCAAGGAGGCCGAGCAGAAGGCCGCATCTGATGCCATATCGCGCGAATACGCCCAGAAGACATGATTGTTCCGAGGGGTTCGGAGGTAGGTAATTGCAGCTAAACAAGCTATATATAAATGGATTCAAGACTTTCGCCGGAAAGTTCGAGTTCGACTTCAAGGAGGGTATAACGGCGATAGTCGGACCTAACGGATCCGGCAAGAGCAATTTGTCGGATGCAATAAGGTGGGCCTTGGGTGAGCAGAGCATAAGGCTCCTCAGAGGGTCAACCTTGGCAGACGTTATTTTCGCCGGCACCAGCAGCAGGAAGCAGTCCGGCATGGCAGAGGTAACCGTGGTAATCGACAATGGCGACAGGGCCATACCATTGGAGTACGACGAAGTCTCGGTTACCAGGCGGGTCTTCAGGAACGGCGAGAGCCAGTTCCTTATCAACGGCATCGAGTGCCGCCTAAGGGACATTAACGATATGTTCGCGGGCACAGGACTGGGCAAGGAGACATACGCGGTCATCGAGCAGGGCAAAGTGGACGCGATAATATCTTCTCAGCCCAACGACAGGCGCGGTATATTCGATGAAGCTTCTGGCATCATGAGGTACAAGAACCGAAAGAAGGATGCCGAAAGGAAGCTGGTCGACGTAGACGAGCGCACCGGCAGGGCTTCTGACATCATAGACGAGCTGGCCGCGAAAGAACCGATACTCGAAGAGCAGTCCGCCGCTGCCCAGCGGTATAAAGCAGCGTCATCCGAGCTTGCCTCCCTGGAGTTCAAACTCATCTGCTCTGAAGTCACCGAATGTAGTTCCCGCTTGTCTGCGTCCGAGAAGGAACTTGACCTGAAGGTGCAGGCGAGAGAAAGGGCGGAGACTGATCTTTCTGCAATGGAGACCGAGTACGAAACCGTAAGGATGAAAGCGGCGGATTCTGCGATAGGATATGACTCGGCCTACATGAGATCCCAAGCCGCATCAAAATCGGCCATGAAGCACGAGCTGTCGATAAAGGACAATGAAGCTGAGCTCATGCGGGACAGGATGTCACTGGAGAGAACCTCGTCCGACCGCGATGACACATGCAAGCGCCTGTCATCCATGAGGGACTCGCTTAAGGATTTATATTCAAAGAAGGATTCGGCAAGAGAGCGAATCGACGCCAAGAACGCTAAGATCGGCTCATTGTCGATAAAGATCGGCGATGTCAGGAACGAGCTTCAGTCCATCGAGAAGTCTATGGAGAAATTCAAGACGGACCACTTCACGCTCGTATCCGAAGTGGCGTCCATACGGACTTCGTTAGGCTCCATAAACGAAAGGCGGGAAGCGTCGGACGCAAGGAAGGCCAGGCTCGGTGCGATGCTCGCTGCCAAGCGTCAGTACATCACCGAGGCTTGCACGGACCTTGAGGAGGAGAAGTCGAAGCTAAGGAAGATCGTTAAGGAAGCATCAGAGACGCTTGGAATGATCGAGGCGGCTAGGAAGGCGTTAGGCATGTTCAGGGCCGAGGAAGATTCGCTGACATCTTCCAAAGATGCACTGAGCTCGGAGCTTACGAAATCGAGGGCCGTCTTGGCAGGGCTAGAGAGCCTTGAGCAGGATTATGAGGGATATTCACCTGCTGTGAAGGCAGTACTGGGTGAATCGAAGAAGGGATCACTCAAAGGGATCTTGTGTACGGTCGGAGAGGCGCTGAACGTACCCAAGGGTATGGAGACAGCGATAGAGGCCGCGCTGGGTGGTCAGATCAACGACATAATCTGCAGGACGGCAGACGATGCATCTAAATGCGTCGAGTATTTGAAATCGAACAGGGCCGGCAGGGCGACTTTCCTACCGATCGATATCATAAAATCTTTCAAGCAGGGTATCGACGCAAGGCTCGCAGGTTTCGATGGTTTCCTGGGCATGGCGTCTGAACTCGTAACATTCGACAAAGTATTCGAACCAGCCGTGGGATATCTACTCGGGGCCACAGCGGTTTTCAAGGACCTGGAAACCGCCGTTAAGGCGCAGCGTATGGGAATAAGGGTCAAGTCCTCCACATTGGACGGCGAGACGCTCACCTCAGGAGGGGCAATTACCGGTGGCGCCAGGCGTTCCCAGCAAGAGTCGGTGATTACGAGGAGGAACAGGATATCGGCACTGAAGCATGAGACAGACCGGCTTTTTGCCAGCCTGCAGGAAAAGAACGTCGAAATAGATGATCTGAGGAAAAAGGCCCAGGTACTTATAGATGAATTGTCCACCATGGAGAAGTCCGCATCGGAGACTGAAGCAAGAAGAAAGGACATAGAAACCGCCATATCAAGGATGGAGTCCGAAGTAGGCTCAGCCCACTCGCAGGAAATACTGCTTAATGGCGAGCTGGAGGACATCGAGTCTGACGAGCTCAGATGGGCGGACGATATCGCTAAGCTTGAAAAAGAGCTAATAAGGGCAGAACAGGCTGCGGAATCGCACGGGGACCTGAGTGTCAGCGAAAAGAGCCAGAAGGGCGAGAAAGAGGCCGAACTAGCATCCCTCATGGAAGGCTTAACATCCCATCAAATCGAAAAGGCCACGTACGAAGCCGAGCTCAAGGCACTTGATGCGGAGATTGCCCCTATGAAGGCGTCAATTTCGCGTTCTGAAGAAGAACTGGCAAGACTCCACCAACGGATCGATGAGCTAGGAAGCAGCATAATCTCACTTTCATCGCTCATAGAAGACGAAAGGCGCCTGTGCGAAGGCTTCCAGCAGGAAGCTTCCTTAGCTACTAAGGAGCTGGAAGAATGCAGACAGAGGAGGGGCGAGCTGGAAAGCGGACTGGCTTCTCTTGAATCCGACATTAAGCAAAAGAGAAGGAGACTTGCACAAGCCCAGGATGCGGAAAACAGGCTATCGCTTGAATCGGCCAGGTTCTTGGGGGAATTCGAGGCCCTCACGGCTAGACTGAAGAAAGAACATGGAATTACGTTCGATGACATTCCCAGCGAAGAAGGTGCGGCGTTTGACAAGGAAGCGACAAGCGTCCGCATCGAGGAGCTGAAGGCGGCCATCGAAAGCCTTGGGGATGTTAACCTTACTGCCGCAGAGGAGCTAGACAATCTAAAATCCAGGCTATCTTTCATGAGAGGCCAGATAGAGGACCTCGACAGGGCCCGCGCCTCCCTTGCCCAGGTGATCAAAGAGGCCGAGAGGACGGCACGAAAACAGTTCATAGAGATGTTCGCTCAGATTAGGGAAAACTTCAAGGAGCTCTTTGCGCAGCTCTTCGAAGGCGGCCAGGCGGACATCGTTCTCGTCGACGAGGAAGAACCCTTAGAAAGCGGTATAGAGATCATATGCAGACCGCCTGGTAAGAAGCTCTCGCAGCTGTCCCTTCTGTCTGGAGGGGAGAAAGCCTTGGCGGCTATTGCGCTGATATTCTCATTCCTCAAGTCAAGGCCGGCGCCGTTTTGCATACTGGACGAGATAGACGCAGCCCTGGACGAAGCCAACCTGCAGAGGTTCAAGGAGCTGGTTTCCGATTATTCTAAGAGAAGCCAGATGATAATCATAACTCATAGAAGAAGAACCATGGAATCCGCCGGGCGCGTCTACGGGGTGACCATGGAGGAACAGGGCGTCTCAAAATCAGTATGCGTCGATACTTCACAGCTGACATTCCAGGAGGGCATGGTCTGATGGGCATATTGGGTCTGATAGGCAAGGGGCTGACAAAGACGAAGGAGGCTCTGTCGAAGAAGCTCGGTGAGCTGTTCGGCGGGCGCGATTATATTTGCGCGGAGGACTTGGACGAGCTAGAGGCGATGTTGCTGCAAGCTGACCTAGGACAAAGCACCGTTGAGAAGATACTTTCGGAGCTTAAATCCCGCATGGAAGCAGATGGCAAGGCCGACAGGAAGGTTCTAGAGGGGATAATCAGCGGGATAATAGGGGAGATATTATCGGCGTCTAGCAAAACGGAGATCCAAATCCATAAACCGCACGTCATAGTACTTCTTGGCGTCAATGGCACCGGAAAGACAACTTCCGCGGGAAAGATGGCGTATTCGCTGTCCAGGCAGGGTAAAAAGGTAGTGCTGGCAGCTGCAGACACTTTCAGGGCAGCGGCAATAGAGCAACTGGAAGTATGGGCTGAAAGAGCTGGCGCCGAGCTGGTAAAGCACAAGCAAGGCTCCGATCCTTCAGCGGTCGCCTTCGATGCCGCGAAAGCCGCGATCAACAGAGACGCAGACTATCTGATAGTGGATACTGCCGGAAGGCTGCACACCAAGAGCAACTTGATGGAAGAGCTTAAAAAAGTTGGTAAGGTAATCGGAGGACAGGTCGAATCCGCGCCTCACGAGACATTACTGGTAATAGACGCGACCACAGGGCAGAACGGCCTGGTACAGGCGAGGGAATTCAACAAGGCCATTCCCCTGACGGGCATAATACTCACCAAGCTGGACGGTACGGCAAAAGGCGGGATAGTAGTCGCCGTCTCTGAGGAGCTGGGAATACCTGTTAAGTACGTAGGTGTGGGAGAATCGGCCGAGGATTTGAGGCCGTTCGATGCCAAGGAGTTCGTAGAAGGGCTTTTCAAGGTAGGAGAAGTTGACAATGCGGTGTCCTGACGATTATAATCCCAATGTCAAGGAAATGGCTTGACAGCATGGAGGCCGGGATGCTCGATAAAGTTGAGAGGATCGCAAGGCTGCTTGACCTCTACAAAGGCATAATATCCGAGAAACAGGGGAACATGTGCTCCAGGTACTTCCTCGATAACCTGAGCCTTTCCGAGATTGCTGAAAACGAGGGTATAAGCAGGCAAGCAGTGCATGACGGCATAGAAAGGGGCATTGAGTCCCTGGAGGCCGCCGACACATCCTTGAGGCTGATAGAAAGATCAGACAGGCTGTCCAAGATAGCCGAGAAGATCAATGTACTGGTGGCATCATTGCCGGAGGGAACTCGCGAAGCCGAGGAGCTTTCGAGGCTCGCCGCGGCGATAGGGAATATCTTCGAAGACTAGACCGGGGGTTTGACGATGGCTTTCGAAGGTCTGAGCGAAAAGCTGCAATCGATCATGCAGAAGCTGAAGGGGCACGGGAAGCTCTCCGAGAAGGAGATCGACTCAGCCCTTAAAGAAGTGAGAATCGCCTTGTTGGAGGCGGACGTCAACTTCAAAGTGGTCAAGTCTTTCATAGAAAAAGTCAGAGAGCGCGCCCTGGGTTCAGAGGTAATGCAGAGCCTTACACCGGCGCAGCAGGTCATAAAGATCGTACATTCAGAGCTCATAGAGCTTATGGGCAGCACTGCAAGCAGGCTTGAGCTTGGTCAGGAGCCGCCCATTGTGATAATGATGGTCGGCCTGCAAGGCTCAGGCAAGACCACGACCTCTGCAAAGTTGGCTAATCTACTAAAGAAGGCCAACAACAAGCGGCCCATGCTCGTCGCTTGCGACACTAGAAGACCAGCCGCGGTAAAACAGCTGGAGACACTGGGCACTCAGATTGGCGTGCCTGTGCATCATGTAGAAGGGGCCAGCCCTGAACAGATAGCGAAATCCGCCGTGGAAGGCGCGCTCAAGTCCGGCAGGGACCTGGTAATACTTGACACCGCAGGAAGGCTACACATAGATGAGGAGCTCATGCAGGAGCTCGAAAGGATAAAGATCCTGACGGACCCTGATGAGATCCTTCTTGTCGTAGACGCGATGACAGGGCAGGATGCGGTGAACGTCGCCAAGGCCTTCCAGGAAAGGCTAGACATAACGGGAGTCATATTAACGAAGCTTGACGGGGACGCAAGAGGCGGTGCCGCCCTTTCGGTAAGGGCCGTGACGGGAAAGCCGATTAAGTTCGCAGGCACCGGAGAGAAGCTTGACGGAATCGAAGTATTCCACCCGGACAGGATGGCGTCACGGATACTCGGAATGGGCGATATACTTACGGTCATTGAGAAGGCCCAGGAGTCATTCGACGTCGAGCAGGCCAAGAAGATCGAAGCCAAGCTGAGGAAGCAGGAATTCTCGCTGGAGGACTTCCTCGTGCAGCTCAAGGAGATCAAGAAGATGGGCCCACTGGGCGACATGCTGTCGATGATACCGGGATTGTCGTCGAACAGGAAGCTCAAGGACCTTAAAGTCGACGAGAAGCAGATGTCCAGGGTAGAGGCCATAATATATTCCATGACACCAGGGGAAAGGCGCAGGCCCGACACCATAGATTCATCAAGGAAGAAAAGGATCGCGGCTGGGAGCGGCACGAAGGTACAGGACGTTAACGCATTGCTGAAACAATACGAAGAGACGAAGAAGCTACTTAAGGCATTCGGCGGAGGAAAGAGACAAAAGATGAGGATGCCTGGGATATTCTAGAAGAAACCGAGGAGGATGCAGAAAATGGCAGTCAAGATCAGATTGACTAGGACAGGAAGCAACAAACAGGCCAGTTACAGGGTAGTCGTATCGGATTCGAGGTCCCCTAGAGACGGAAGCTTCATCGAGATAATAGGCCACTACAATCCCAGGATGCACCCTGCTGAGATAGTCATCGACGCAGAGAAGGCGAAGGCATGGATCGCAAAGGGCGCACAGCCAACCGATTCAGTCCGCATGCTGATGAAATCAGCCGGAATAGAATAAGGGCTGAGGGATCATGATGGCTTCCAGGAAACGCTCAAGGCTTAAGGACGTAGTCGAATACACGGTCAGGAGCTTGGTAAGAGAACCTGAAGAGGTCTTTGTGAAAGAGATCTGGAACCGTGATGACGACCTTGTGCTCAAGATTACGACGGCCCAGCCTGACATGGGAAAGGTCATCGGGAAGCAGGGGCGCATAGCAAAGGCCGTAAGGGCCATAGCAAAGGCCCAGGCCGTAAAGGAAGACGTTAAGGTCACTGTCGACATAGTCGAGAGGTGATGCTTGATTGCTGATTCCTGTAGGGGTAATAAGGTCTGCGCACGGACTCCGTGGATATTTCAGAATAGAGGCCTACTCGGGCTCTTCGAGGACCATCAGGGCGCAGGAAAAGCTCATGGTGGGAGCCACCGAAGCTAAGGCAGTGCCTTACAAGGTGGAAGACATCAAAGAACCCAGGAAGGGCGTGGTCCTTCTCAAGCTGGCCGGTGTCGAGAATCCTGATGATGTCGAGGCCCTCAAGGATTTCACGCTGTCAGTAGATGAGAAGGACTTGCCTGAACTACTTGAAGGAAGCTTCTATGATTACATGCTGGTAGGCTGCGAAGTACGTCTTTTTGACCAAAGTCTTCTTGGCATCGTCGAACGTGTGGACAAATTCCCCGCAAACGACGTAATAGTAGCAAGAGGACAGGACGGTAGAGAGATCCTGATACCCGCGATTAAGGATATCGTAAGGGAAGTTGACATCAAGGCCCGCAAGATAGTTGTGGAAGACAGGAAAGGTCTCAGATAAGCGCCGATGATTAGGTTCGACATACTTACCCTCTTCCCCGGCATGTTCGATGGTTTCAAAGAGGAGAGCATCCTAGGAAGAGCGCATGAAGAAGGACTCATATCGATCGTGGTGACCAATATCAGGGACTTCGCCTCCGGCAGGCACAAGGTTACGGACGATTATTCGTTCGGCGGCGGGTGCGGTATGGTCATGATGGCCGAGCCTGTCATGCGTGCTCTTGAAAACGTCAAGACATCCTTAGGGCCGGGGACCAGAGGCCGTGTAGTATTGATGTCACCGCAAGGGAAGAGGTTCTGCCAAGAAGATGCGATCAGGCTCGCATCTTACGATCAAGTGGCGCTCATCTGCGGACATTACGAGGGAGTGGATGAGAGGATATCATCCTTCGTGGACGAAGAGCTTTCCATAGGGGATTTCGTCCTGACCGGCGGAGAAGTAGCAGCAATGGCGGTCGTAGACGCTACTTCAAGGATGATTCCCGGTGTATTGGGACACGAGGATAGCGCCGGGTCTGATTCGTTCTTCGAAGGGCTGCTGGACTACCCTCATTTTACCAGGCCCAGGGTTTGGAGGGGGCTGGCCGTCCCTGAAGTGCTCCTGTCAGGTGACCATGAGGCTATCAGGCTATACAGGCGGGCCCAGTCACTCAAAAGGACGGCCGCAAGGCGCCCTGACCTGCTCGAGGGGCTGAAGCTGAGCGAGGAGGATGAAAGGTTGCTGTACGACCTGCCCAAGAAGAAGAGGCGCGACCGCAGGAAAAAATCCATCGAAAAGGACGACTATTGATTTAGTGGCAAGTATAATGGTATATTTCTTATGTTAATACGGACGGTCCTCTGAGCAATGCCCTCACGAACGTCTATGATGCGAGGTGCGACATGAATCTTATCCAGGAGATCGAAAGACTTCAGCTCAAGACGGATATCCCGAGCTTCCGCCCCGGAGATACGGTCAAGGTCTATGCCAAGATCATCGAGGGCAGCCGCGAAAGGATACAGGTCTTCGAAGGCATTGTGATCGCAAGGGCCGGTGGAGGCATCGGAGAGACTTTTACGGTTCGCAAGCTTTCTTCGGGAATTGGCGTAGAAAGAGTATTCCCGCTGCATTCGCCCAACGTCGACAAGATCGAAGTAGTCAAGCAGGGTGCAGTCCGCAGGGCGAAACTGTTCTACTTGCGTGGCAGGCTGGGCAAGGCGGCGACGAGGGTTCGCGAGCGCAGGCGCTCTTAGTTCTGCCTACATCCGTAATGATATCGTCAAAAGCCGCCCTTTAGGTGCGGCTTTTTCGATTTAGGAGGAACAGATGGCCCATTCATGGTATCCAGGGCACATGGCTAAGACCGTCAAGGAGATCAAGCCACTGCTCAAGATAATCGACGTAGTGATAGAACTAGTGGATGCAAGAGCGCCCATGTCTTCCTCCAATCCGCTGCTTGGGGAGATATCGTCAAGGAAACCATCCATAGTGCTGCTAAACAAGGCCGATCTGGCTGACCAGCACAGAACGGAGCTATGGCTGAGGAACATAAGAGGGTCGGGAAGGAAGGCATTCGCCACGAATGCCGAGGACGGTACAGGGATAAGCAACGCGATGAGGGCCATCAGCGCCGTAGAGGGCAATGCCAGGACGAGGCCCAGGGCATTGATCGTCGGCATGCCTAACGTTGGCAAGTCGTCATTGATCAACAGGCTGGCCAAGAAAGCCAGCGCGAAGACGGGCGACAAGCCCGGGATAACCCGCAGCAAGCAATGGATAGACATCGGCAATGCAGAGCTATTGGACACGCCGGGCATTATGCCCCTCAGGGTGGATGATCCTCTGGTATGGTTCAAGCTCTGCGCCCTGGGCATAATCGGGGACGACCTTTTCGAAAAGGAAAAAGTCGCCAGGGACCTGCTTGAACAACTATCAATGGAATACCCAGGATTCATTGCGGAAAGATACAGTGTGACCGAATCGCTCCAGCATGAGGGGCAGCATGCGGTGCTGGAAGAGATCGCCTTGAAAAAAGGCTGCATAATGAGAGGCGGGATTCCAGACCTGGAAAAGGCTTCATTGATGGTGATCAAGGACTTCAGGAGCGGAAGGATCGGGAGGATAAGCCTTGAGAGCGTCTGAGATGGCATCAATCGGCAGGAAGCTTTACGAGTATGATGCATGCCTTAGGTCAAGTTCGGGGCAGGGCGTGCTGGTGGGCGTAGATGAAGCAGGCCGCGGACCGATAGCCGGACCGGTCTTCGCCGCCGCGGTATGTTTCGATTCTGATTTAGTCCTGGATTGCATATATGATTCCAAGGCCCTACGCAAGAAGGCGAGGGAACATGCTTACGGGCTGATCGTATCGGAAGCCGCAAGTTTCGGGATAGCGTCAGCCTCGGCTAAGGAAATCGATGAGCTTAACATCAGGCAGGCTACATTGCTGGCGATGAGGCGCGCCGTAGGCATGCTGTCCGTGGAACACCCATTCGTGGTGGTTGACGGAAAAGACATTCTCGGACATAATCTTAACTCGCAGGCAATAGTAGGAGGAGATGGGCTCAGCATGTCCATCGCGGCGGCGTCGATACTAGCTAAGGTGAGCCGGGATGCTTTCATGGACGTGCTCGACGATGAATATCCCGGTTATGGATTTGCCCGCAATAAGGGCTATCCAACTCCTGACCACTATGAAGCCCTGAAAAGTCTGGGACCTACGCCGTATCACAGGATTAGTTTCAGAGGTGTAGGCAGAGCCTGACATCAAGAAAAGGAAGCCTATTGGAGGAATGACGATGCCTCAGAACCTGGTGATCGTAGAATCCCCAGCGAAAGTACGCACACTTAAGAAATTCCTGGGTCCCGAGTACGATGTGAGGGCCTCTGTCGGCCATGTCAGGGACCTGCCTAAATCTAAGTTAGGCGTGGATATCGAAGATAACTACAAGCCGCAGTACAGACAGTCCGCCGACAAGGCGAGCGTCATCAAGGACTTGAAGAAGGCAGCTTCTTCCGTAGATAGGGTATATCTCGCCACTGACCCTGATAGAGAAGGCGAAGCTATTTCCTGGCACCTTGAGGAGATACTCGGCATACCAAACGACGAGCCTGTAAGGATACAGTTCAACGAGATCACCGAAAGGGCCGTGAAGGAAGCCATTAAGAATCCAAGGCCCATAGACATGGGATTGGTGGATGCACAGCAGGCCAGGAGGATCCTGGACAGGCTGGTAGGATACATGCTAAGCCCGTTCCTTTGGAAGAAGGTGCGCAGAGGCCTTTCTGCCGGGAGGGTGCAATCGGCTGCGCTGAATCTCATATGCGAAAGGGAAGCCGAGATAGAAGCATTTGTACCTAAAGAGTTCTGGACGATAGACGCAAGCTTAGAGAAGGGAAGCGGCGAGGCCTTCACTGCCAGGTATTTTAAGGGCAAGACCAGCAAGATAGAGGACGCAGAGCTGGCATCCAAGGTAGTAAGGGACTGCCAGGCAGCGCCTTTTACGGTATCTAAGGTAGAGGTGAAAGCCTCAGCAAAGAGGCCTTCGGCCCCGTTCATCACATCTACGCTGCAGCAGGAGGCATATCGCAAGCTAGGCTTTACCGCAAGGACCACGATGTCGTTGGCCCAGCAGCTCTACGAAGGCATGGAGATACAAGGCAAGGGCCATGTAGCTCTCATTACGTACATGAGGACGGACTCATACAGGATTGCTGAAGAGGCCAAGACGGCGGCAAAGGAGTACGTGGAGAGGACCTACGGCAAGGAATATTGTCCCGCTAAGTCCAGGATATATACGAAGAAGGCGAACTCGCAAGATGCCCACGAGGCGATAAGGCCCGTTAGGTTGGACATGCCGCCAGAATCAGTGAAGGATTTGCTTTCGCGCGATCAGTACAGGCTGTACAAGCTTATTTGGAACCGCTTCCTGGCAAGCCAGATGTCTGACATGAAGCTTGACCTCACGTACATAACGGTCGAGTCCGCTGGACATACTTTTAAAGCACAGGGAAGCAAGGTCACTTTCAACGGGTACTCCGTGGTATACGGCAACATTACGAACGGGGACGAAAAAGAAGAGGATCAGCAGAGCATACCCCAGCTGTCCGAAGGGGAGATCCTTAAGCTGATCCAGCTGAAGTCCCTGCAGCAGTTCACGGAGCCTCCGGCAAGGTTTACCGAAGGAAGCCTGATTAAAGCTCTCGAGGAGAAGGGCGTCGGCAGGCCGTCCACTTATGCTTCTATAATTGACACGATCAAGAAGAGGGATTACGTGGACATAAAAGAAAGGACCTTCGTACCGACTTCTGTCGGCAGGACAGTTTGCGACGTGTTGAAGTCGAATTTCCAGGACATAGTAAGTATCGACTTTACGGCAGATATGGAAGGCAAGCTGGACAACATAGGAGATAGCAAATCGGAGTGGACTAAGGTGGTCGACGATTTCTACAGGCCTTTCAACGAGAAGCTGCTCAGCGCTGAACAGAGCCAGTCAAGGGTGAAGGTCCCCGTCGAGGTGCTCGACGAAAGCTGCCCTGAATGCGGAAAGCCGCTCGTTGTTAGAAGAAGCCGCTTTGGACCCTTCGTAGGCTGCAGCGGATATCCTGAGTGCAAATACATAAAGAAGAAGCAGAAGGTGCTGCTGGAGAACAAGTGCCCCCTTTGCGGAAGCCAGATTGAGGAGCGCATGACCAAGTACAAGCGTAAGGTGTACAGCTGTTCTGCGTACCCTTCATGCACGTTCTCTACGTGGAAGAAGCCCGAGGATGTCAAATGCGACGAATGCGGATGCTTCACGGTTTCATATGGCAGGGGGAAGGCTAAGGAGTATAGGTGCCCCAACCCGAGATGCTCGAAGTACGTACCGCCCAAGGCCAAGGAGGAGGACAAGAAGGACGAATAACTCGATTACCGTAATCGGAGGCGGACTCGCAGGGTCGGAGGCCGCCTGGCAAGCTGCCAGGGCGGGGATAAACGTACGGCTCTACGAGATGAGGCCCGGTGTCATTACCCCGGCCCATAAGGGTCCGCATCTATCCGAGCTAGTATGCTCGAACTCCCTGGGTTCAGCCAGTGCGGACCACCCTTCAGGCAGGCTAAAAGAAGAGCTCAGGAAGTTGGGTTCGCTAATAATCCGCTGTGCCGAGGAGTGTTCGGTCCCCGCAGGCGGTTCCCTTTCAGTAGATCGCGTACTGTTCTCCGACTCGGTGGAACGGCTCATCCATGACAATCCGAGAATAGAGATCGTAAGGGAGGAGGTCAGATCCTTAGGGTCGATCCCCTTGCCTGCGATCATCGCCACTGGTCCTCTTACCTCGCCGGGGATGCTTACTGAGCTGGAGGGCATCGCCGGTAGTGGTTCGCTATACATGTACGACGCAGTAGCCCCCATAATAAGCGCCGACACCATAGACTTCTCCAAGGTGTACGAGGCTTCGAGATATGGCAAGGGCACGCCAGACTATCTTAACTGCCCGATGGACAAGACACAGTACGACAAGTTCTACGATGCGCTCATAGCTGCCGAGAGGGCCCCTCTTTCAAAGGGCGAGGACATGAAGCTCTACGAGGCTTGCATGCCCATTGAGGAGATGGCCGACAGAGGAAGGGACACTATAAGGTTCGGGCCGCTAAAACCGGTCGGACTTGAAGACCCGAGGACAGGGTCGGAGCCTTACGCCGTCGTACAGCTAAGGCGCGAGGACCTTCCCGGGAGCAGTTATAATATCGTAGGCTTCCAGACAAGGCTCAAATGGCCTGAGCAGAAAAGAGTCTTCTCCATGATACCCGGGCTTGAGAATGCGGAATTCGTCAGATACGGAGTAGTGCACAGGAACACCTACCTCCATTCACCCGGTCTTCTAGGTCCGGATATGATGTTCTTATCCAGGGAAGGCCTCTTCGCGGCGGGCCAGCTTACGGGATCTGAAGGCTATGTGGAATCTACCGCCACCGGCGCGCTCGCTGGCATAAACGCCGCAAGGCTGGCGTTGGGGCATGACACGCTAGTATTCCCCGAGACTACTTGCATAGGCGCGCTGGCAGCATACGTTACGCACGGCAAAGGGGACGTTTTCGATCCTATGGGCATCTGCTTCGGCCTGCTTCCTACTCCTAAAGGGCGTATGAGGTCGAAGAAGATGAAAAGGCAGATGCAGATAGATGCTGCCAGGGAGGATTTCGAGGCCTTCATCAAGGAAGCGGGTGATCTGTTTGCCGGATGATACCATCGAGCAGTTCCTGGACTACATCTTGCTGGAGAGGAGACTATCACCCAGGACAGCCTCATCTTACCGGCTGGACCTGATTTCGTTCTCCCGATTTATCGAAAAGTCCACTTCCAAGGATTTTAGGCCGGGGTCGGTCCAGAGCATGGAAATCAGGAAGTACTTATCGAGCCTGCAATCCAGAGGACTGGCACGCAGGACTATGTTAAGAAGGCTCGCAGCCCTCAGGAGCTATTACAAGTTCTGTATCAGAAGAGGGCTCTGCGATGAGAATCCGACAGATTCTCTTGCGCCCATGAGAAGGGACAAGAGACTTCCAAGGGCTATGGAGTTGGCCGATGTTGAAGCTTTCCTTGCGACGATCGACGGCGGCGGGCCGTTGAAGATAAGGGACAGGGCCATCTTCGAGCTTCTCTATTCCTCGGGCTTAAGGCTTTCGGAGCTCGTCGGACTGAACCTGCGCGACTATGACGGCTCCGGCTCTACCGTACGGGTCATGGGGAAAGGATCCAAAGAACGGATCGCTCCTGTCGGCAGCATCGCCAAGTTCGCCCTTGAGCGCTATCTTCGCGACGCGAGGAGTGTTCTATCTTCGGATAAGGACCAGAAGGCTATCTTCCTTTCAAGACGAGGAGGCAGGCTCACCGGAAGGCAGGTGCAAAGGCTGATGAGAGGTTACGACATAACGGCGGGCTTGAGCGGAAGCCCGTCGCCGCATGCCCTTAGGCATTCCTTCGCAACGCACCTGCTGGATTCGGGGGCCGATTTGAGATCGGTGCAGGAGCTGCTGGGACACTCGGACATATCGTCGACACAGATATACACTGCCGTGTCCAGGGAACGTCTTATGGAGTCCTATAAGAAGAACCACCCAAGGTCATGATTGGAGGGTGAGATATGGCCAATTTTGAAGGAACTACTGTCGTCTGCGTCATACGCGAGGGTAGGTGCGCCATGGCGTCGGATGGGCAGATAACCGTCGGCAACACCGTCATGAAACATACGGCCAAGAAGGTCAGAAGCCTCGCCGGAGGGAAGGTGCTCGCTGGTTTCGCAGGCTCCGCCGCAGATTCCGTAGCGCTTCTCGAGAAATTCGAAGCGAAGATGGACGAATTCAAGGGCAACCTGTTGAGGGCGGCGACGGAGCTGGCGAAGCAATGGCGGATGGACAAGGTCATGAGACAGCTCGAGGCCCTGCTGCTTGTGACGGACGGCAAGAGCCTGCTGCTTCTTTCGGGCAGCGGGGACATCATCGAACCGGAAGATGGCATCGCCGCCATAGGCTCAGGAGGTCCTTATGCACTTGCCGCGGCGAGGGCCCTCGCTGCCAACACATCGATGGAAGCCGAGGAGATAGCCACCAAGGCGCTTCTGATAGCGGCGGACATATGCATCTACACCAACTCTAACGTAACGGTCGAAAGGCTCGGATGAGATTATGGAACACTTAACACCGAGAAAAGTAGTAGAAGAGCTGGATAAGCACATAATCGGCCAGGACGAGGCAAAGAAGGCCGTAGCCATAGCTTTGCGTAACAGGCTAAGGCGCATGCTTACGCACGAGGACATGAAAGACGAGATCACTCCCAAGAACATACTCATGATCGGACCGACGGGCGTGGGCAAGACCGAGATAGCAAGGCGCCTCGCAGCCCTTGTGAAAGCACCTTTCGTGAAAGTAGAAGCAACGAAGTTCACCGAGGTCGGCTACGTCGGCAGGGACGTAGATTCAATAATCAGGGAGCTGGTCGAGACATCGATAAGAATGGTAAGGGCCGAAAAAACCGAGCTCGTAAGGGCGAAGGCGGAAAAGCACGCAGAAGAGCGCCTTATCGATATACTCGCACCCCTTCCAAGGAAAGAAAGGTCCCAGGCCAACCCGCTAGCCGCCCTTTTCGGAATGCAGCAGAAGCAAGAGCTTGCAAACCCTGAGGATCAGGAGGAAGCGAAGCGAAAGGCCGAGGGTAAAAGAGAGCAGATCGTCAGCCTGCTTGCCGAAGGGCAGCTGGAAGACCAGGTCATAGAGCTCGATGTCCAGGACAACCGCCAAAGGCCGATAGGCCTCATGGGCGCCGGCGAACCTGGTGAGATGATGGTGGACATGTCGAGCATATTGGGCGATATGTTGGGCAAGAAGACCGTAAGGAAGAAGATGAGCGTCAAAGAGGCCAGGCGCTATCTCATCGAGGAGGAGGCCGACAAGCTGGTCGACGCCTACGAAATAGAGACGGAGGCCATCAGGAACGCCGAGGAGAACGGAATAGTCTTCATCGACGAGTTCGACAAGATAGCCGGCAGGAACGGCACCATGGGGCCCGACGTATCCCGGGAGGGCGTGCAGAGGGACATACTTCCGATAGTAGAAGGGTCTACGGTACAGACGAAATACGGTCCCGTGAGGACGAAGCACATGCTCTTCATAGCCGCAGGGGCGTTCCACGTATCGAAGCCGTCCGACCTAATACCAGAGCTTCAGGGGAGATTCCCGATAAGGGTGGAGCTCCAGACGCTTTCGGAAGAGGAGTTCCGCAGGATACTGACAGAACCGAAGGGCTCTCTCGTTAAGCAGTACAAGGCCTTACTTGAAGCGGACGGCGTGGACCTTGTGATCGATGAGGGTGCTATAGAGGAGATCGCAGCGACGGCTTATAAGATCAACTCGCTAGGGGAGAACATAGGCGCCAGGAGGCTGCACACCGTGATGGAGAAACTCCTGGAGGACATATCCTTCGAAGCTCCCGAGAAGGCAGGTAAGGTAGTAATAGACAGGGAATTCGTAAGGAGGGCGTTCGAAAAGATCAACATGGATGCCCAGAGGGTGACGATGATCCTGTAGAACCTCCAGGCCATGTGCACTTGCCTGCATGGGTTGATTCGCGGAGTAATATTTGGTAGAATACTAAATTGCGATTACACACGCATGACGGACTTCCAGGATCGGTGGCGCGAAAGCGAGCATCCTGGGGGAATGAAGTGTGCGGAGGTTAAACCGAAGCGGGAGGGAGGTGAATACGATGCCGGTGATAAGCATGAAATTGCTTCTCGAAGCGGGCGTGCATTTTGGGCACCAGACGAGGCGCTGGAATCCCAAAATGGCCAAGTACATCTACACTTCCCGCAACGGAATCTATATCATAGACCTGCAGAAGACGGTCAGGAAGATCGACGAGGCGTACAACTTCGTAAAGGGCAAGGCCGCCGAGGGCGGAACGATGCTGTTCGTAGGGACCAAGAAGCAGGCCCATGACACGATTTCCGAAGAGGCTCAGCGCTGCGGCATGTATTGGGTCAACGAGAGATGGTTGGGAGGCATGCTCACCAACTTCGCGACGATTCGCAAGCGCGTTGACAGGATGAAGCAGCTCGAGAGGATGGAACAGGACGGTTCCTTCGAACTTCTCCCTAAGAAGGAAGTAATGCTCCTTAAGGGAGAATATGAGAAGTTGGTGAAGAACCTCGCTGGGATCAGGGATATGGAGAAGCTCCCCGACATGATGTTCATAGTCGATCCAAAGAAGGAGCACATAGCGATCCTTGAGGCAAAAAGGCTGGCGATACCCGTGGTGGGGATCGTCGACACGAACTGCGATCCGGACGAGGTGGATTACATCATACCCAGCAACGACGACGCCATTAGGGCCGTAAAGCTACTTACGTCCAAAATGGCCGACGCGATCATAGAGGCACGCGAGGGCGTTGACGCCCCCGTGGCCAAGAACGAGGTAGCAGCGGACGACTCCGAGGAGGAAGAAAAGATCGCACCCGAATCCGAGGCGCAGAACGCTGACGACCTCAACAACTAGACTATTAAGGAGGAGCTCCATATGCCAGAAATCAAAGCAGCCGAAGTGCAGAAACTGCGGGAGTTGTCCCAGGCAGGCATGATGGACTGCAAGCGCGCTCTTATAGAGTGCGAAGGCAACATGGAGAAGGCCGTCCAGTTCCTAAGGGAGAAGGGCCTTGCCAGAGCCGAGAAGCGCAGCGGCAGGGCGACATCCGAGGGTATGGTAGATTCTTACATCCACATGGGCGGAAGGATCGGAGTACTGGTGGAAGTCAACTGCGAGACAGACTTCGTTGCCAAAAACGAGCAGTTCAAAACGCTTGTAAAGGAAATAGCCATGCAGATCGCGGCTCAGAAGCCTCTGTATGTGAAGCGCGAGGACATCCCGTCTTCGATCATAGAGGCCGAGAAGGAGATCTACAGGCACCAGGCGGCAAACGAGGGCAAGAAGCCCGAGTTCGCCGAGAAGATAGCCGAAGGAAGGCTGGAAAAGTTCTTCAAGGAGACCTGCCTGGTGGACCAGGCGTACATAAGGGACCAGGCGAAGTCGGTATCGGACCTAGTGAAAGAGACCGCTTCGGTACTTGGTGAGAACATCCAGATAAGGCGCTTCGCGCGTTTCGAGCGCGGCGAGGAAGAGCCGGAAAAAGCTGAGTAAGCCGCTGTGGCTGACGGGGCCCGCCGTTGAGGTAGGCCCCGTTTTTTTGCAAATCCGCTGCAGAAAGTGGAATTTACCTTGCTTGGAGGATAGAATATGAAAGGAGGTGTTGTCATGCCTGAACTGAAATACAAGAGGGTTCTGCTTAAACTCTCCGGCGAGGCAATGGCCGGCCCTAACGGGTCCGGTGTACACCTTGAGACCGTAAATCAAATATGCTCCCAGATCAAAGAGGTATATGAGCTGGGCGTGCAGCTCGGCATAGTCGTCGGGGGAGGCAATTTCTGGAGGGGCAGGACCGCGTCCCAGATGGGGATGGACAGGGGCACCGCCGATTATATCGGTATGATGGCCACCGTAATGAATTCGATCATACTGCAGGAAAGCCTTGAGAAGATGGGCGTCGTCACGAGGGTCCTGACCGCATTGGAGATAAAGGAAGTGGCAGAGCCCTATATACGTAGGAGGGCACTGAGACACCTCGAGAAGGGCAGGGTGGTGATCTTCGGCGGTGGCACAGGCAATCCGTTCTTCTCGACGGATACGGCCGCGGCGCTTAGAGCCGCGGAGATGGGCTGCGAGGCCATCCTGAAGGCCACGAAAGTGAACGGCGTGTACGACAAGGACCCGATGCAAGACCGCGACGCGGTCAAGTTCGAAAAACTTACATACCTTGACGTCATTCAGAAGGGCCTTAAGGTGATGGACAGCACAGCCGCCACGATGAGCATGGACAACGACATTCCGATAATAGTATTCGACTTAGGCGAACAGGGCGTGATAAAAAGAGCGGTCCTGGGAGAGCGGGTCGGTACGATAGTAGGGAGGTAGCTCTATGGCTTACAAGGAAGTTATAAGCAAGTTCGAGGAGAAAATGGGAGTGGTCCTTGAGGTACAGAAGAAGGAATTCGCCGCGGTCAGGACGGGAAGGGCAAACCCTTCTTTGCTGGACAGGATCCAGGTCGACTACTACGGCACTATGACGCCGCTTACTCAGATGGCTACCGTTAGCACTCCGGATCCGAGGACGCTCATGGTCACACCATGGGACAAGACGATGCTGGCGAAGATTGAAAAGGCGATACTGGCATCTGATCTGGGCCTTACCCCGACCAACGACGGGACGGTAGTCAGGATGTCTTTGCCCCACTTGACCGAAGAAAGGCGAAAGGACCTGGTCAAGCTGGTAAAGAAAATCGCCGAGGATATGAGGATAGCCATCAGGAATGTAAGGCGAGACGCAGTCGAAGCCGTAAAGAAGCAGGAGAAAGACGGGGAGATCACGGAGGACGATCTCAAGAGGGCGCAGGATGAGATCCAGAAGGCGACAGACAAGCACATCGCCGAAGTAGACAAGATCCTCAACGCAAAGGAAACGGAGATAATGCAGGTCTGATGGCATGGACACGTACGCATGCCGGTGTTCTTATCCCCGCTCACTTGGCAATAATAATGGACGGCAACGGCAGGTGGGCCGCAGCCAGAGGACTTGAGCGCAAGGAGGGCCACAAGGCAGGCGCATCCAACATCATGAGGATATGCGAGGCATGCCAGGAACGGGGCATCGCCACGCTTTCATTATTCGCGTTCTCTACGGAGAATTGGGCAAGGCCCAAGTCGGAGATAGATGCCCTATTTGATATAGCATCCGACTACTTCTCGAACAGCTTCCTTAAATTCCCTTCCATGGGGATACGCCTGAACGTCATAGGATCCCGGAAGGAGCTTCCGGGACCACTGAAAATCATGATAGCAAAGGCAGAGAAGGCAAATCCTAAATCATATTCGCTGACACTGAACATGGCGGTGAACTACGGCGGTAAGTGGGATATCACGCAGTCAGCGAAGAAGATGGCGGAAAGATGCCTTGTGGGGGGCATGCTACCTTCGGAGATCAACGAGCAGGCACTGGAGCAGGGCCTTAGTACGTCTGGGCAGCCACTTGTGGACCTGCTGATCAGAACAAGCGGAGAACAGCGCATATCAAACTTCCTGATCTGGCAGTGCGCATACTCGGAGCTCTACTTCACGGCCAAGCATTGGCCGGAGTTTGATGAGGCCGAACTGGATGCTGCATTGGAGGAATACTCTAGAAGGACCAGGAAGTTCGGTGGCCTTGCATGAGGTGTAACTGATGCTTGACAGGATTAAATCGGCCCTTTTGGCGATTCCGCCGGTACTGCTGCTACTTTGGTTGGGTGGGCCATACTTGCTGGTACTAATTACGTTCGTTGTCGTGATGGCCAACGTAGAGTACGGAAGGCTTGCCTCAGCGAAGGGGATCTTGCACAACACTTGGCTTAGTACTGCCATAAGCATCCTCTACCTGGTTGATGCGGCAATTTTCAATGGAACGTACGCTTTGCCCATAACCGGCATCGCGCTAATCGTGGCGGTATCGTTGCCCGTACTTAATGGGGATCCTTCAGGTGCACTGCAGAGGACGTCGGGGATGCTTTTCGCTCCTTTGTACTTTGGCTGGACCCTCAGCCATGCCATACTCCTGCGGGCTACGGACGGCGGCATAAAAGGATTCGTACTTACACTGGCCGTTCTGGGCATAGTGTGGATACACGATACGATGGCGCTGCTTGCCGGAATCGCCTCCGGAGGCAGGACGAAGCTTGCACCTAAGATATCTCCCAAGAAGAGCTTGGAAGGGAGCATAGGCGGCGCGCTGTCCATGGTCGCAGTGATGTACCTTGTCTACCCTCTTCTCTCGTCAAGGGGTTACCTGCCTGAGATAGGCGAATGGCAGAAGGCGGCGTTCGTCCTGTTCGAGATCATCTGCTGCAATTACGGAGACCTTGCAGAATCAGCGTTAAAAAGGGACGGCGGGGTAAAGGACAGCGGAAGGTTCCTTCCGGGCCATGGCGGTTTCATGGATAGGATAGATTCGCTATTGCTGTTCGTACCTGCTGCGTACTGGCTTTTTAAGATATTCCTCGGCTGGTAGTGTAGGAATTTTCATATGACCGAGAGGTAAAGGTTTGAAGATTTCCGTATTCGGGAGCACGGGCTCGATAGGTATGCAGACACTTGACGTGGCAAGGCACCTCGGAATTGAGGTGCCGGTCCTCGCGTCCGGGAGAAACGTCGCCAGAATGGCCGGACAAGTGGCGGAATTCAAGCCCAGATTAGCCGCTATGCAGGACGAAGAGGCATCGTTCAGGCTAAGGGCCATAGTCAGATCCGAAGGTCTGCCCACACAAGTGCTGGATACTAAAAACGCCATGTCCGAGCTTGCGTCATATGCTGAAGTCGACAAGGTGCTCAACGCAGTGGTCGGCTTCGCCGGGCTCAATGTGTCCATATCCGCGCTTAAAGCCGGCAAAGCCCTTGCTCTGGCCAACAAGGAGAGCTTAGTGGCAGCAGGCCCTCTCATGATGGAGGCCGCAAGGACGCCCGGCGCTTCGATATTGCCAGTCGACAGCGAACATTCGGCGATCTGGCAGTGCATGTGGTCATCAAGAGGCGCAGAGGTTGAAGAGATAATGCTGACCGCCTCAGGAGGCCCGTTCAGGGGGCGCAAGGACCTTTCAGGCATAAGGCCCGAGCATGCGCTGAAGCATCCGACCTGGAACATGGGCAGGAAGATAACTATAGATTCGGCCACCCTGATCAACAAGTCGCTCGAAGTAATAGAGGCAAGATGGCTCTTTGACGTCGGTGAGGACAGGATCAAGGTGGTGGTGCATCCGCAGAGCATAGTGCACTCGGCCGTGATGTTCAGCGACGGGTCGGTTATCGCCCAGATGGGTTCGCCGGACATGAGGCTTCCTATAATGGCAGCCCTATGTTATCCCGAAAGATCTTCCGTGCATGCTCCCGGCCTGGGAGTGTTTAATCTAGCGAATCTCGGGTTGCTCACCTTCGAAGAGCCTGACGAGAGGACCTTCCCGGGCGTGACCCTCGGCCATAGGGCCTTAAGGCAAGGGGGCATGGCTCCTGCAGCGATGTCGGCGGCCAACGAGGAGGCCGTATCGCAGTTCCTTGCCGGAATAATACCGTTTACCATGATAGCAGGACTTTGCGAAGAGGCCATGGAGGCATCTTCCAGGTCGGGTCCTTCCAGCGTAGGCGAAGTCCTCGAAGCCGACCGGAAGGCTAGATCCTATGTCGAAAGCAGGTGCAGAGCTTGGCATTCCTGTCATTCATAATTGTCTTCGGCATCGTAAGCATAGTACATGAGCTAGGACATTTCCTCACGGCGAAGGCCTTCGGGTTCCGCGTTCTTGAGTTCGCAATCGGTTTCGGCCCTACGCTCTGGAAGAAGAGGAGAGGGGACACGGAGTATTGCCTAAGGGCCCTGCCTTTAGGAGGCCTCAACAGGTTCGACGACGGAGAGGACGGAAGGCCCCGTGATAGTAGGAGTTTCGGAATGAGGCCGTTCTATCAGAGGTTCTTGGTGATCCTCTCGGGATCCGTTATGAACGTGATACTGGCCATCGTTCTGGTGGCTTCCTTGTTCGCCGTGGCCGGCACCCCGGTCACCATGATAGACGAGACAATCCCCGGATCGCCCGCCGAAGCGGCCGGCTTGATGAAGGGTGACATAATATTGAAGATAAACGGGCAGCCAATGCTGACATCGGAGTCGATAGTCTCCATGTTGTCCGGATCATCCGATATACCGGTTGACATAACCGTGGAACGCAGCGGCGAAAACGTATCAGTGATTGCAGTCCCTGCGAAGGACCCTGCGGACGGTCGGGGCAAGATAGGGATCTACATGTTGGGGACGCTGAAGAAGACGGGCCCCGTCGAAGCTGTCGCGAACGGCGTCAGGTTCCTTACGGAGATCGTGAAGCTGACCGTGGTCGCGATAGGGAAGCTTTTCCTTGGAAGCGACCTCAGCCAGGTATCCGGCCCCGTTGGCATAGCCGTTGCCTCGGCAGAGGCTGCAAAGAGCGGGATGCCGTCATTCCTGTTGCTGATAGCGCTCGTATCGATAAGCCTTGGAGTGTTCAACATGATACCGCTTCCGATACTGGACGGCGGCTGGCTCTTGTTCATGAGCATCGAGAGGGTGACAGGCAAGAAGATACCGGACGGCGTGATGAACGCCCTTAAGCTCGCGGGGATCGCCTTCCTCATAATACTAGCGATATATGCGACTTACAGCGATATCACGAAGCTCTTGCTCGGAAGGTGAACAGAAGGATGGGCTTTAGCAGGAAGATGAATAGGCAGGTGAAGGCGGGTCCGCTTTGCATCGGCGGAGCGGCATCAGTGTCGGTGCAGTCGATGTGCAACACCGACACTAGAGACCCCGCAGCCACGATAAGGCAGATAAAGGAGCTTGAAGCATCAGGCTGCCAGCTCATAAGGGTCGCCGTACCGGACATGGAAGCAGCATCTGCCTTGAAGGCGATCGTCCAAGGATCAAAGGTGCCTCTTTGTGCCGACATACACTTCGACCACAAGCTCGCGCTAGAAGCGATCGAAGCTGGAATATCCAAGGTCAGGATAAACCCCGGCAACATAGGGTCCGACGCTAAGGTGAAGGAGGTCGTAAGTGCCGCCTCCTCGAGGGGCATACCCATCAGGATCGGCGTGAATTCCGGCTCCCTCCAGCCGGCACTGGTGGCGAAATACGGCAGGACGGCCCTTGCGCTGGCCGAAAGCGCCCTTGGCGAGCTATCGGTGTTTGAAAGGCTCGGGTTTTATGATACTGTATTGTCTGTTAAATCCACGGATGTATCTGAGACCGTGGAGGCGAACAGGATAATCTCGGACAAGGTCCGCTACCCGATACATCTCGGTCTCACCGAGGCGGGACCTCCGGATACGGGGATAATACGTTCGTCGGCAGCCATCGGGACCCTCCTGCTTGAGGGCATCGGCGATACCATAAGGATAAGCCTGACCGGGGATCCGGTCCTTGAGGTAAAGGCTGGCAGGGAGCTTTTGAAGAGCCTGGGGCTAATGAAGGGCCTTAAGATCGTCTCTTGTCCCACCTGCGGAAGGACCCGGGGCGATGTAGCCGGGCTCGTCGAGAAAGTAAGAGCCGGCCTTCGGGGACTGGATCCAGACATCACGGTAGCCATAATGGGATGCGAGGTCAACGGCCCTGGTGAGGCGTCGGAAGCGGATTTCGGGCTTGCCTGCGGACAGGGCATGGCAATAATATTCAGGAAAGGCGCCGTAGTCGATAGGATACCTTACGAAGATGCGGCGAAGGCACTGCTGGAAATGATCCTACAAGTTGCACCGGGAGCTGATGACAGATGAGAATGAGCGAGATTTTCGCGCCCACGCTGCGCGAAGTACCGGCAGAGGCGGAGATAGCGAGCCACAAGCTTATGCTGAGGGCAGCGCTGATGCGCAAGACCATGGCCGGCGTTTACACATACCTCCCCCTGGGATGGAGGTCCATAAGGAAAGTGGAGCAGATAGTCAGGGAGGAGATGGACAGGCAATGCGGGCAGGAGCTGTTCATGCCTGCGTTGCAGAACCCCGAGCCCTGGCAGAGGACGGGAAGGTACGATGACTACGGCAGCGAGATGTTCAAGTTCAAGGACCGCGGCGGAAGGGAAGTATGCCTCGGCCCCACCCACGAGGAGAACATCACCACGCACGTAGCCGACGAAGTACGCTCATACAGGCAACTTCCGAAGCTCCTGTACCAGATACAGACCAAGTTCAGAGACGAGATCAGGCCCAGGTACGGCGTCATGCGCGGCAGGGAGTTCATAATGAAGGACCTGTACAGCTTCGATGCCGACCAGAAGGGGCTGGATAAGTCGTTCGAAAGGATGTACGAGGCATATTGTAGGGCCTTCACGCGCATGGGGCTGGATTTCCTCATCGTCGAGGCGGATTCCGGGGCCATCGGCGGCAAGGTATCGAAGGAATACATGGCCATAGCGGACATAGGTGAAGCTGACATCGTGGTATGCGAGAAGTGCAGCTATGGCGCGAACGTAGAAAGGGCCGAGATAACGGCGAGGCCTGAGGCATGCCCGTGTGATTGCCCTCCCAAAAGCAAGGTGGAAACACCCGATGTAAGGACCATCGAACAGCTCGAGAAGTATCTTTCGGTACCTGCCGACAGGATGATAAAGACCCTGGTCTACCTGGCTGACGGAGAACCCGTCGTAGCCTTGATAAGAGGAGACAGGGAACTCAACGAGCTGAAGCTGAGGAACGCCGTCGGCGCCAAGGAGGTCGCCCTGGCGGACGAGGAGACGATCCTCAAGGTCACAGGGGCCCCCGTAGGATTCGCAGGACCGGTCGGAATAAGGTGCGCCAAAGTATTGGCCGATTTTGAGATTCCTGCCGTAAAGTGCGGAGTTTCCGGCGCAAACGAGAAGGACGTACATTACAAGGACCTATGCTACGGGAGGGATTTCGGTCCTTTCGAGCTGGCTGACCTGAGGAACGCGGTAGCCGGCGACATGTGCCCGGAATGCTCGAATCCCCTTATCGCAAAGAAGGGGATCGAAGTGGGCCATCTGTTCAAGCTCGGCACGAAATACAGCGTACCTCTGGGCTGCACGTACCTTGACGATAAAGGGGAATCCCATCCTATGGTGATGGGATGCTACGGCATCGGGATCACAAGATGCGTAGCTGCCATTATTGAGCAGCACAGCGACGAGAAGGGCATAATCTGGCCGATGTCGGTAGCACCCTACCAATGTCTGGTGGTTGTCGTGAACACGACCGACGAACGTCAGTCGCGGGCCGGAGAGGTGCTCTATGCGCAGCTGAAGGAAGCCGGCGTAGAGGTCGTGCTTGACGACAGGGACGAAAGGCCTGGTGTCAAGTTCAACGACGCCGACCTTATCGGCATACCAATAAGGGTGACTATTGGACAGAAGGGCCTTGACAAGGGGTGCGTGGAGCTCAAGATGAGGCGAGATTCACAAGCAGTGCTGATTCCCGTAGAAGATGCCGCCAAGCAGATCAGGGCGATCGTGGGCGCCGAGATCGAAGGCCTGGATCCCGATAAGAGGTGATCCGATGAAGGTTTGCGCTATAGTACCGGCCTATAATGAGGGTCCCAGGGTGGCGGCAGTCACCTCCGTGCTCAAGAAATGCAGGAAGGTAGACCAGATACTCGTCATAAACGACGGATCGACGGACAATACGGCCGAAGCCGCCGGAGCGACCGGGGTTGAAGTCCTGTCCCTACCGCACAACATGGGTAAGGGCGCCGCGGTGGCAAGGGGTATATCGGCCACTACCAGCGACGTCATATTGCTTATGGATGCGGATCTGGTCGGGCTAACTGAGAAGCACGTCGATGACCTGCTCGATCCGGTAATCAACGGGGAAGCGGACATGACAGTTGGGATATTCAGGTTCGGGAGGGTCTTCACGGACCTTGCACAGATGATGACGACGTTCCTTTCCGGTCAGAGGGCGATCAACAGGTCCTTGATAGAACCTTCGGAGCTCGAGAACACCGAGTACGGCCTGGAGACGATGATCACCCAGATCGCGAACGAGAAGTCCCTAAGAGTGAAGAAAGTGTACCTCGACGATCTTACCCAGGTCGTCAAGGAGGAGAAACTGGGACTGGCCGAAGGAAGCAAACTCCGCGCAAAGATGTACTGGCACGTCATAAAGCAGGTATTCAAGAGGTTGTTCAGGATAAAATAGCATCATGGGGTGGTCATCCTTGCATTATCGCTTGATGCCCTCGGACGGGCATATGGATTTGAAGAAGTTCCTAGAATCGATAACGGACACGCCAGCCTCGAAAGAGCTGGCTTTTTGTCGTATAAGGGAAATCCTGGTGGGTTTTAAGGACGGCGGCTGGACCGTTCGCATGGAAGGTCCGGCAGAGCACATGGAGGAAGCTGTGCTCTGCGTGGGCCGGGCACTTGCGGAACGTGCCGCCGACATCAGGGCAGAGATCAGCTACCTTCCGTACGAGAAGGACATGTGGATCAAGAAGGCATGGTCCTCGCTGGCTGCAAGGGTATCGTGTACTAGCGGCGTCAACCTCGGAGCGTTGCTGTCATGCGAACCTTCTTGGGATGGTCCGGTTGGGCTGACGGTACCTAGCGAAGCCCAGTTGATGTCATTCGAAAAGCGCGAAGTGCCCGAGGCTATATCGGACATTGTAAACGCGAAGACGGGCGTCAGCGTCGAAGTAAAGCTGTCCTGCGCGGCCGTGAGGAGCACCGACTACTCCGATTCTCTGCCAGAAGAGCCCGAGCAGGAGGAACAATCATCCAGTACGGACGAGGACGTATCCGGCATCCATGTCTACGGCAGTCCTATAAAGATAGCGTCGGTCGATATCTCGGGCATCGTGGACCAGTCGGATTATGTAGCCGTCGAAGGCGAAGCCATGAACCAGGCGGTGTTTTCGTCAAAATGGGACAAGGCCGTGCTGTCATTCATAGTGGCGGATCCGACCGGAGCGATCTACTGCAGCATAAGCGCAGATAGCGAGGACGACCTCCCCACAGTGGAAGGCCGTGTCAAGGTCGCTGGCAGCGTGGTCATGGATGACAGGAAGGGTACGCAGGACGCCGAACCTCTGATGCTCGTGGAGGACGTCGAGGCCTGCGAGAACCGCGCGCCTGACGTCCTGAGACCATGCCAAAGGGTCGAACTACACTGCCATACGAAGATGAGCGCACTTGATTCCGTAAGTGATCCAGAGGACGTCGTAATGGCGGCAAAGCAGATGGGCCAGACCGCGGTGGCCATCACGGACCACGGCGTGATCTATTCCTTCCCTCGCTTCTACCAGGCGGCCTCCAGGATGGGGATCAAGCCCGTCTTCGGTATGGAAGGATACCTGAAGGACGAAATATCCGAGGACACCTCGCATTTTACCGTGCTCGTGAAGGACAAGGAAGGTTTGGCCAACCTTTACAGGATGGTCTCAAAATCGCATCTGGAGTACTTTAAGCGGCACCCGCTCGTCCCGAGGAGCCTTGCGCTAGAGCTAAGACGGGGTCTTCTCTATGGTTCGGCGTGCGCAGGCGGTGAGCTTTTCCGGCTGGCATTGAGGGGGGCCGATGAGGCTGAGCTGATCGAAGCCATGCGATTCTACGATTATGTAGAGGTGATGCCCGCTGAGAACAGCTCATATCTCGTAAGGGAGGGTACACTTCCGGACTTGGACGCCATAAGGTCCCTTAACAAGAAGCTTGTGGAGGCCGCCAAGAAGGCGGGCAAGCCCTTCGTCGCCACCGGTGACGTCCACTACCTGAGGAAAGAGGATTCCACCCTTAGGAAAGTGCTCCTCGCAGGGCAGGATTATAAGGATTTCGACGAGCAGCCCCCTTTGCATATGAGGACGACCGAGGAGATGCTGCGAGAGTTCGCATATCTCGGGAAGCAGGACGCGCTAAGGGCCGTCGTACTGGGTCCCAACATGATGGTCGACGGGATAGAAAGCCTGAAGCCCGTCCCTGATGGCCTTAGCACCCCGATCATAGAAGGCGCCGAGGAAGACGTTAGGGACATCTCCAGGTCCGAGGCAGAGCGCCTGTACGGCAGCCCCTTGCCGGAAGCAGTGGGGAAGCGCCTTGACAAGGAGCTTAGTTCGATCATAGGCAACGGCTTCGCCAGCATCTACCTAGTCGCAATGAAGCTGGTCAAGAAGTCGTTGTCGGACGGCTATCTCGTAGGCTCGAGAGGTTCCGTCGGATCTTCCCTGGTCGCTACGCTGCTGGGAATAACCGAGGTGAATCCGCTACCGCCGCATTATAGATGCGGGCACTGCAAGACGTCGGACTTCGGCCCGTTCGCACAGAAGCACGGCTTCGACCTGCCAGATAGGGAGTGTCCTTCCTGCGGGAAGATGATGGGCAAAGAAGGACACGATATTCCGTTCGAGGTGTTCCTCGGCTTCGAGGGGGACAAGGTACCGGACATAGACCTCAACTTCTCCGGTGAGTACCAACCGAGGATACACAAATATACTGAGGAGATGTTCGGGGCCGACAATGTATTCAGGGCGGGGACTATAGGCACGATAGCGGAGAAGACCGCCTATGGCTTCGTAAGGGCCCTAGAGGAACGATCGGGCGCGAAGGTCGGCAGGGCGCAATCCGCGCGCCTCGCCATAGGCGCGACCGGCGTAAGGAGGACCACCGGTCAGCATCCCGGGGGGATCATCGTCCTTCCCGAGGGGCGGGACATACATGAGTTCACACCCGTCCAACATCCGGCGAACTCGAAGGAGAAGGGCATAATCACGACCCATTTCGAGTACACCGCGCTCCATGACAATCTTTTGAAGCTTGACCTTCTCGGGCATGACGACCCGACCATGATAAGGATGCTGGAGGAGATAACAGGAGAATCTTTCAGGCAAGTACCGTTCGACGACGCCGCGACGATGTCCATTTTCTCAGGGATAGACGCGCTCGGCATCGACGCCAGGAAGTACGGGCAGGAAGTGGGGACCATCGGCATACCCGAGTTCGGCACCAGGTTCGTGCGAGGCATGCTGTCCGAGACCAGGCCATCCACTTTCGACGAGCTCGTCAGGATATCCGGCCTTTCCCACGGCACCAACGTATGGTTGGACAATGCGCGGGATGTCATCAGGAGCGGAGACGGCGGCCTCAAGGACGTGATATCCGTAAGGGACGACATCATGAACTTCCTCATATCCAAAGGCATGCCTCCGAAGAGCGCCTTCCAGATAATGGAGCGGGTTAGGAAGGGCAAGGGCCTGTCTCAAGCGGACGAGGCCGCGATGTCGGGCCTGGCCCTGCCCGACTGGTACGTCGATTCCTGCAACAAGATCAAGTACATGTTCCCGAAGGCTCATGCATGCGCATACGTCATGATGGCCTTCAGGATAGCCTACGCAAAGGTACACATGCCCGTTGCCTTCTATAGCGCGTACCTTACGATCAGGGCCCTCGATTTCGATCCCTCGTTCGCGTCCATGTCGGTGAGGGAAATGGACAAAGCCATCCGCGCCGTGGATTCCAACAAGGCCGCAACCCAGAAGGAGAAGGACGTCGTCCCTGTGCTCGAGGTGCTGAGGGAATCACTACTTAGGGGCATAAGGATCAAGCAGGTGGACATCGCATCCTCCCATCCTACGAGATTCACTTCCGAGGTGGACGGCATAAGGGCGCCATTGTCATCAGTGCCCAGGTTGGGGGAGAAGGCCTCCTTGAAGATTGGCGAGGCAAGGTCGAAATCGCCGTTCAGCTCAATTGACGAGCTGAAGAGAAGAGCCGGCCTGACGAAGGCGCACATATCGGCCCTCAGGGACGCCGGTGCCTTGTCCGGGCTTAAGGAAAGCGAACACCTGGAACTGTTCTGATGTGGCACTTGCCTTTTGGGGGAATATATTATAAAATTTCTTTGGTAGCCAATGCTTTGTTTGTTTTCAGGAGTGGGTTGTTCCCACTCTTTCGTGTTTAGAAGACCGACGAAGCCTTAAACGGGGGATCCAAGCATGGACGTAAGGGGAGTTGAGCTGCAGGTACAGAGGGCAGTCGGGCCCGTAGCCGAAAGGATGGGCCTGACGTTGTTGGATGTCGAGCTCTCCTCAGAGGGGGCGGGCTGGTACCTTAGGCTGTACATAGATAAGGAATCAGGAGTGGGCATAGACGACTGCGCGCGACTTAGCGAGGAAGCGGACGGGCTCCTCGACAGCATGGACCCGATCCCTCACGCCTATGTCCTTGAAGTCACGTCCTCGGGTGAGAAGCCTCTGAGATTCGCGGAAGAATACGAGAAGTACGCGGGAAAGAACGTGCTGATATCGACATACAAGCAGGTGAACGGGCTGAAGAAGCACGAGGGGAGACTGATCGGCCTTATCGAGGGCGAAGTCGTGATCGAGGATGACAATGGCAAGCAGTCGAGGATACCTTTCGAATTGGTGAGCAAGGCCAGGTTGGCCGCTAGATATTAGGGGGTCGTAAGGGAAATGAGCCAGCAGATAGAGGGCAAGGAGATCATAAGCGCCATAATGGAGATTGAGCGCTCCCGGGGCATATCGAAGGATGTGCTCATCCCGGCGCTTGAGACTGCTCTTAGCGCTGCTTACAGGAAGCACTACAGCGCAATCCACTCCAACGTGAAGGTAACGATAGCGCCCGACAGCGGAGAGCTCAAAGTCGTCGCCCTCAAGACGGCGGTCGAGGAAGTGGTCGACGACAGGTCGGAGATGGACATCAAGGAAGCCGTCGGATACGGAGCGGCTCAGGTCGGCGACGTGGTTGAGATTCCCGTCAAGCTCGACGACTTCGTCAGCGGAAGGATAGCCGCACAGACCGCCAAGCAGGTCATCGTCCAGAAGATAAGGGAAGCCGAGCGCGGCATGATATATACCGAGTTCGCAGACCGCGAGGGCGATATAATCACCGGCGTGGTACAGAGGGTGGACCCGAGGAACGTAGTAGTCGAGATAAACAGGGTCGAGGCATTCCTGCCGCAGCACGAGCAGATACCCGGGGAGCGGTACATGGTCGGCTCCAGGATCAAGTGCTACGTCTTCGAAGTGAAGAAGCTGCAGCGCGGCTCGACGACCATCCAGCTTTCCAGGACCCATCCAAATCTTCTAAGGAAGCTCCTCGAACTCGAAGTGCCCGAGATAAAAAGCGGTCTCGTCGAGATCAAGTCGATAGCGAGGGAGGCGGGCTCAAGGTCGAAGGTCGCCGTCTATTCCCACGATCCCAACGTGGATCCCGTAGGCGCGTGCGTGGGTACCAAGGGCGCCCGCATACAGAGCATCGTCATGGAACTTTCCAACGAGAAGATCGACATAATACCCTGGTCGGAGAACTTCGCCGAGTTCGTTGGTAACGCACTGAGCCCCGCGAGGCCCACCAAGGTGATCCCCGACCCGCTTACAAAGGTCGCCACGGTCATAGTGCCTACCTCTCAGCTCTCCCTGGCCATAGGCCGCGAAGGCCAGAATGCCAGGCTGGCCGCAAAGGTTACCGGCTGGAAGGTGGACATCAAGAGCGAGGCGCAGATGGAAGAGACCGGGGAGTACGGTTTCACCAGCACCGAGAAGGTTGATTTCTAGGGGAGGATGCCTTGAACAAGATCAAGAAGCAACCTACAAGGACATGCCTTGGATGCGGGGGCGCCTTCGACAAGAAGTCCCTCGTGAGGATAGTCCGTACGCCGGAAGGGGAGGTCCTAGTAGATCCCACTGGGAAGAGATCAGGCCGCGGGGCGTACGTATGCAGGGACAAGGCGTGCCTCGAGAAGGCCATAAAGGGCAAAAGGCTGCAGCGTTCTCTCGAAAAGGAGATAGGACCTGAGATCTACGAGCAGCTTAGAGAATCGATGGAGGTACAAGGTGGACCTTAGCGCAAACCTCGGATTCCTGGGTCTGGCAAGGAAGGCGGGCGCACTTGCAATCGGGTCGGACGCTGTAGAGATCACACTGGCCAAAGGCAAAGCAAAGCTGGTCGTGTTCGCCTCCGATGCCGGCAAGAGCACCCTTAGCAAGTTCAAGACCATGTGTGATGATAAAGGAGTGCCCGTCAAGGTAGCTTCCACGAAGGAAGCCATAGGGGGCGCTCTAGGAAGAAGGCAGGTGGCTGTGGCGGCCGTTACCGACGTTAATTTCGCCGCAAGGATGTTGAAGGACTGACCCGCAAATCTCGTGGAGGTGTGGATATTTGGCTAAAGTCAGAGTATTCGAGCTATCTAAATTGATAAATATGCCCAGCAAGGACCTGGTGGACTTGCTGAACAGCCTTGGCGTGCCCACGGCGAACCATATGAGCGCGATCGACGAGAACGCCGCGAAGTATGTGTTGCGCAAGTACGGGCCCGACGCTGACAAGGAGAAGTCCGCACCGCAGAAAGCCAAAGCGGCGAAACAAAAACCAAAAGTACAGGCACAGACGGCCACGACCGAACCTTTGATAGAGGTGAAGAGGGCCTCAGGCGCGACAGCACAGATGTCGCAGCGTCAGATGAGGCCGATGCAGCAGGCTCAGCGCGCCCCCCAGGAACCACCGAGGCCACGCCCCGGGCAGGCTCCGAGAGCAGCTGCGCTCCAGCAGGCAGCGGCAAGGCTGCAGCAGGTCCAGGAAGAACAAAGGGCGCTGGAAGCAAGGCTTGCCAGAGAGCAGGAAGAAGAGCAGAAGAGAGCCAGGCTAGAGGCCATAGAGGCAGAGGAGAGGGCCAAAGTCGCCGAGGCGAAGGCCAAAGCGCAAAAGGAAGAGGAAGCCAAGCTCGCCGCGAAGTCCAAGAAACTTGCCGCGGAGCAGAAGAATATTGATGAGCAGCAGAAGGAGAAGGTAATGGCCCAAGTTGAGCAGGTCGAAGCCGGGAGCGCACCCCGTCCGGCCGTGAATGTCACCGTCGAGGCCGAAGGGCCCGTTCCGGATCGCGCAAAGCATCTAGAGGCCCAGATACCCAGGGTAGCTCCGGCCACGACTCCTGCACAGGAGCAGCTAAGGGCGCAGTCGCCCGTAGCACAGCAGACACAGCAGACACAGCAGGTTACGGAGGGCGAGACGGTACGCCCGAGGCCTGCGGCCCCGCCGCCTGCGGCAAGAGGGCCACAGCCTCAATATCCGCCGAGAGGCCAGGGAGGATATGCGCCGAGGCCACAGGGGACCTATGCGCCTAGGGGCAATGCGCCCGGTGGATACGGGCCCAGGCCCCAGGGTCAAGGAGGTGCCGGCTATCAACCTAGGCCGCAAGGGCAGGGAGGATACGCGCCCAGGCCGCAGGGTCAAGGAGGTGCCGGCTATCAGCCTAGGCCGCAAGGGCAGGGAGGATACGCGCCCAGGCCGCAAGGCGGGTTCGCCCCTAGAGGCGGCGCGCAGGGCGGTTTCGCACCGAGGCCCCAGCAAGGTGCGCAAGGTGGCGGATATGCGCCAAGGCGGCCACAGCCCGGAGGGGCAATAACCGTCCCTCCGCCATCCTCTGAGATGCCCGTGAACAAGGGAAAGGGCAAGTCCTGGGGGTCCACCGGCAAGGAAAGGCGCTTCACGTCCGAGGACGACAGGGACATACGCGGCCCTATCAAGGGCAAGGCGATAGCCGCCAAGAAGGGCAAGAAAGGCATGGCCCCCGACCCGGCGATCGAAAAGCGCATAAGGAACATCGACGTGGAGTTGCTCGACGAGGACGAGGCGGGTATCCGCAAGTCAGCCAGGAGAAGGGAGAAGGCGGCCAAGACGAAGAGGATCATAATAGATGCCGGCATGACGACAAGAGAGTTGGCCCTTAAGCTGGAAGTGACGCCGGGTGAGCTCATAAAGAAGCTCATGTCGCTAGGTGTCATGGCTGGAATAAACCAGACGATCGACAGCGACACCGCGCAGGTTGTGGCCTCCGAGTTCGGGATAGAAGCTGAGCTCAAGTCCGAGGCCGAGGAGAGGGAGACCACCCTCACGAAGATGGAGGACGCTCCGGATTCCCTGAAGTCGCGCCCGCCCGTCGTGACCATAATGGGCCACGTGGACCACGGAAAGACGTCCCTTCTAGACGCGATAAGGAAGACCGACGTGGCTGGCGGCGAGGCTGGAGGAATAACTCAGGCCATCGGCGCGTACCAGGTAGAGCTCAAGGGCAGGAAGATAACGTTCATCGACACCCCCGGGCACGCTGCTTTTACGTCTATGAGGGCCAGGGGCGCGCAGGTCACGGACGTGGTCGTACTGGTCGTAGCGGCTGACGACGGAGTGATGCCGCAGACGGTCGAGGCGTACAATCACGCAAAGTCCGCGGGCGTGCCGATAGTCGTCGCGATAAATAAGATCGACAGGCCCAATGCCCAACCCGACAGGGTCCTGCAGGAGCTGTCCGAAATAGGACTCGTAGCCGAGAAATGGGGCGGCGACACGGTGACCGTGGAAGTGTCAGCGCTCAAGAAGATAGGCATAAGCGAGCTGCTGGAGATGATACTGCTCGTGGCCGACATGAAGGACCTGAAGGCCAATCCGGACAGGAAGGCCGAGGGTATCGTGATAGAGGCCAAGCTCGACAAGGGGCGGGGCCCCGTCGCGACAGTGCTGATCAAGAACGGTACGCTCAAGCAAGGCGACTACTACCTCGTCGGAGAAGTGTTCGGCAGGGTGAGGGCCATGATGAACGACAAGGGCGAGTTGGTGGAATCCGCCCCTCCGTCGACGCCGGTGGAGGTACTCGGACTGACAGGAGTGCCCCAGGCGGGCGATCCGTTCGATGTGATATCCGATGAGCGAGAGGCCAGGATCATAGCCTCACGCAGGTCCGAGAGACGTAAGCTGAGTGAGATGGTAGAAGTAAAGAGAGTGACCTTGGAGGACTTCTTCAGCCAGAAGAAGGCCGGTACCGTAAAGGACCTGAATATAATTGTGAAAGCTGACGTGCAAGGCTCGGTAGAGGCAGTGAAGAGCTCCCTTGAGAAGATGTCCACGAGCGAAGTCAGAGTGTCGACAATACACAGCGGCGTAGGCGCGGTATCCGAATCCGACGTGATGCTAGCATCCACATCCGGATCGATCATAATCGCGTTCAACGTAAGACCCGATACGGCGGCCACGAAAGCCGCCGAGGAGTCGAAGGTTGACATAAGGATGTACAGGATAATCTACGAGGCTATAAACGATGTCGCGATGGCCATGGAAGGCCTGCTGGAGCCCGAATACAAGGAAGTGAGCCTCGGGAAGGCAGAAGTACGCGCCGTGTTCAGCGTACCCAAGGCCGGCAACATAGCCGGCTCGTACGTGACCGAAGGCAAGATAACGAGGAACGCGACCGCCAGGATAGTCAGGGACGGCGCGGTGGTCCATGAAGGAAAGATCACGTCGCTCAGGCGATTCAAGGACGATGCCAGGGAAGTCCTCACAGGCTTCGAGTGCGGTATAGGCTTCGAGAGCTTCAACGACATCAAAGAAGGGGACATCATCGAAGCTTACGGCAAGGAGCAGATCAAGAGGACCATCCAGGTAGAACAGCAATAATGCGATCCTCTTGCGCCCTTGCGACCCTGCTGCTGAAGCTGGATAGTCCTTCCAGCCTTAAGGAGAAGCGCTCGATAATAAGGAGCGCGGTCGAAAGGCTTGGCGCCAGGAAGAACGTAGCGGTAGCGGAGACCGGGCAGAGGGACACATACAAGGCCGCAGAGCTCACGATCGCAGTGGTGGGCGATTCTCCCTCCTATGTGGAGGAGGAGCTGCGCCGCATGATTTCAAGCATCGAGTCTTATGACGCGATTGAAGTCTTCGTCACGAGGCTCGAGGTTTACTGACAGAGGTGAAGGGACTATGTCCTTCAGAAGGAATAAAGTGCAAGACGCCATAAGAGACGAGCTGTCCGCGATGATGACGAAGGACCTCAGCGACCCTAGGCTGGAGTTCGCGAGCGTGACTGCGGTGGAGCTTAGCAGCGATATGTCGTTCGCCAAGATCTTCATCAGCTCGTTTAAGAAGGACCCCGAGGCCGCCAAATCCGCTGCAGAGGCCCTAGAGGCGGCAAAAGGCAGGATACGCGGGGAAATAGGAAGACGCCTTGGTATAAGGCATACGCCCGAGCTCAACTTCAGGCCCGACCATTCCATGGAAAGGGCCGCGAAGGTGCTTGAGATACTCAACGACATAAAGGCCGGCTCGGAGGATCGTTGATGACTGTACCAGGAATCGTGATCGATGCGATCAAAGGAGCCCGCAGCGTACTTGTGACATCCCATATAGTGCCTGACGGGGATGCGATAGGTTCTGTGCTCGGGCTCGGGCTGACGTTGATGGAGATGGGCAAGAAGGTCTTCATGGCAGTGGACGGTGGCGTCCCGAAGAACATGACTTTTCTGCCCGGCTCCTCCTACATACTCCCGGACGCCGAGGAGATACCGGACGGTCTGGACCTTGCCGTGATACTCGACGTAGGTTCCTACGAGCGCATCGGTGATATCTCGCGTCCGGCGAAGAACGCGAGCTCAAAGGTAAACATAGACCATCACGCCACCAACTCGGGCTTCACCGAGATCTCATGGATAGACACATCCGCGCCCGCTACCGGTTCCATGGTGGCAGACTTGATAAAGGGCCTCGGATCCGGTTTCAGTGACGCGAGCGCCACCGCGATATTCTGCGCCGTGTCCACGGATACGGGGTCTTTCAGGTACAGCAACACGAACTCGGATTGTTTCAAGCTTGCGGCAGAGCTGATCGATGCCGGCGCCGATCTACATTCGGTATCCACGAACGTCTACGAAAGCAAGCCGTACGGGGCGATAAAAGGCCTCGGTGCCGTGCTTTCGAGTATAGAGCTCCGAACAGGGGGCAGGGTGGCGATCATGGAGATCACCAGGGACCTGATGGACGAGTACAGCCTTAGCGAAGGAGATGTCGAGGGCTTCATCTCATACGGAAGGTCCATCGACGGTGTGGAGGTCTGCGTAGCCTTCAAAGAACTAGAGGATGGCATCATCAAGGTTGGATTCCGCTCCAAGAGCATTGTCGACGTTTCATCGGTCGCGGCCAGGTTCGGAGGCGGCGGGCATAAGAGGGCCTCTGGATGCACGCTCGGAGGCGGACTCGAGAAGGTAAAAACTCTCATAATTGAAGCGGTGGACTCAGCCGTATCGGAGGCTTACGCGCATGGACGGCGTGATAGGGATAGATAAGCCGGCAGGCGTCACGTCGTTCGACGTAGTGGCCAGGATGAGGCGGGCTACTGGCGAGAAGCGCATAGGACACGCGGGCACGCTGGATCCGGACGCAGTAGGGGTTCTCGTGCTGTGCTTGGGTTCGGCCACCAGGATATCTTCATACCTTATGGAAGGGCGTAAAAGATACAGCGCCGAGATGACTTTTGGACGTTCGACAAACACCGGCGACTCCTCCGGAAGCACCGTAGAGGACATGCCGGAAATGCAAATCTTAGTGGATGACTTCCTGAAATCATTAGAAGGGTTCCAAGGAAGGATCATACAGCGCACACCGATGTACTCGGCAGTCAAGGTCGGCGGCAGGAAGCTGTACGAGCTGGCGAGGAAGGGCCTCGAAGTCGATAGGCCGGACAGGAACGTGGAGATATTCTCGATATGCGGGGCCGCCCACGGCGGATCCGGGACGATATCTTACGGTGGTACTGCGCAAATAGACGTTGAGTGTTCCCAAGGGACTTACATCAGGACTCTTTGCGAGGACATAGGAAGGGCCCTTGGTGTTCCTGCCCATATGTCCCGTCTAAGGAGGACCCGGTCCTCTGGCTGGTCGATAGATGATTGCCTCTCGCTGGAAGAGGCGGAGAGGCTGGCAGTCGATGGACGCATTCTAGGCTCCATGAGGACTATCGCAGAGTCGCTTCCCGACATGTTCGCCTCTGCTCTGGATGCATCCGATGCGAGTAAAGTGATGAACGGATCTCCCGTGATAGTCGACTGCCCGGAAGGCACTAACGAGATGGTCCTCCTCGATGATGAAGGAGCGGCTCTTGCGATAGCGTCCGTCGGGGGAGTATCTGACATGAACGGAAGGAAGATCGCAAAACCCAGGGTCGTCTTCAAAGTACCGGAGGTTTCGGCAGGACATGGCGGGAAATAAAGGCACTGCTCTTGTGCTGGGCACGTTCGATGGGGTACACATAGCTCACAAGGCGCTCGTCAAGGAGGCGTCGGCCTTAGGGCGCGGCCTTACGTTGACAGCTCTGACTTTCGACAAGGTGCCGGGCTCGGTATTGGGCAAGGACGGCAAGGAGCGGCAGATACTCACCTGCAGCGATAAGGTCGAGCTACTTAAAAGAGCCGGGGTTGAGGAAGTAGTCGTCTTAAGCTTCGACGACGGTCTGTCATCTATGCCGGCCGAGGATTTCTTCGAACGCATAGTGCTAGGAAGATGCCGTGCGAAGCTGCTCGCCGTTGGGCACGACTACAGGTTCGGCAAAGGCGGCAGGGGGGACGTCGCCCTTCTGGAAGTGCTTTGCAAGAGGGCCGGCGTGGACTTAGTAGTACTTGACGAGATGTCGATAGGCGGAACAAGGATATCCAGCACCGAGATCAGAAGGAGGATCTGCGCCGGGGAACCGGAGGCCGCGACAAGGATGCTGGGAAGGGTGCACTTCCTAAAGGCGACGGCGACATCCGGCAGGATCGTACCGGACCCTGCGATCGAGCTGCCGCCGGCTGGGGTGGGATTTCGGACAAAATTCTTCACAAAGCTGCCGGTCTTGGAGGATTTCGGCTGTTACGATGCCAGTTTCTGGGTGGTCGACCGTTCCGGGGGACAGGAGCTTGTGATAGAGCCAGGATCGTGCGTTCCATCTGAAGGCGAGCTATATTTGCTTTTCGGCCCGAGGTCCGGTCCCGTTTGAGGTTTACAGTCATGAGCTGCCCTGATATAATGTATAGTGTATTAAGCCAACCTGTGCCCAGTTGCTCGCTGCTCCGGCGGCTACTTAGCTCAGGGGGTAATTGGATGGAGGAGAGAACCAGATGCCATTGCAGCAGGAAAAGAAGAGAGAGATAATCGACGCCTTCAAGAAGCACGAGACGGACACAGGTTCGCCGGAGGTACAGATTGCGATGCTCACGGAGAGGATCAACTACCTCACCGAGCACCTTAAGGAGCATAACAAGGACCATCACTCGCGCAGAGGGCTCCTGAAGATGGTAGGGCAGAGGAGAAGCCTTCTGAACTACCTGAAGGACCGCGACGTCGAACGTTACCGCACACTGATTGAAAAACTAGGATTGCGCAAGTAAGCAGCGAAAGTTCATGGGAGCGTGGGGGCGCAAACGATGCCTGGACCGCGCTCTCTTACTTTGAGGAGGAAGTGTAGAGAGAAGATGCATCAAGTATTCACTATGGATATCGGAGGAAAGGTTTTCACGGCCGAGACCGGTAAGTTCGCCAAACAGGCATCGGGCTCGGTCCTTTGCCGTTACGGCGAGACGGTCGTGCTAGTGACGGCCACCATGGCAAAGCAGGCTAGGGAGGGTATCGACTTCTTCCCGCTTTTAGTCGACTACGAAGAGAGGATGTACGCCGCCGGCAAGATACCCGGAGGCTTCATCAAGCGCGAAGGAAGGCCTAGTGAGGCGGCGATCCTTGCGGGCAGGATGATAGACAGGCCGATAAGGCCGCTCTTCCCCGACGGATTCAGGAACGACGTGCAGATAGTCGCGACGGTGCTCTCGGTCGAACCCGGAGTGGAACCTTCGCTGGTCGCCTTGAACGGAGCGTCGATAGCGCTGTCGATATCCCCGACGCCCTTCCAGGGCCCGATAGGCGGAGTAAAGGTAGGCAGGGTGGACGGCAAGTTCGTCATCAACCCTGGGATCGAAGAGCAGAATGCATCCGATATGTCGGTGGTCGTGGCGGGCACCAGGGATGCCATACTTATGGTCGAAGCCGGTGCCAACGAGGTGAGCGAGGCCGATATGCTTGACGCGATCCTCTACGGCCACGAGCAGATAAAGAGGATCATCGAGTTCCAAGACGGCATAGTGGCCGCAGCTGGAACCGCGAAGATCGAGTTCAAGAACTTCGAGCCGGCGGCGGAGAGAACGGCAAAGGTCAAGGCCTATGGCGAGAAGATGCTCGTCGATGCCGTCAAGAACCCGGACAAGCTGTCGCGCGACGCCAAGATAGAGGAAGCCAAGGCAGCCATAAAGGAGCATTTCGTGGAGGAATTCGCCGAGGAGGCGTCTACCGAGGAGATCGCCTACATGGTGGATTCCCTCGAGAAGTCGGTCGTGCGCATGATGATCACGAAAGAGCACATACGCCCCGACGGCAGGGCCCTCGACGAGATAAGGCCACTTTACTGTGAAGTCGGCCTGCTGCCCAGAGTACACGGATCGGGCCTCTTCCAAAGGGGCCAGACCCAGGTGCTGACCAGCTGCACGCTCGGCTCTGCGAGTGAGGAGCAGGTGTTGGACGGGCTGGGACACGAAGAGTCGAAGAATTACATGCACCAGTACAACTTCCCGCCCTACTCCGTTGGTGAGGTAAAGCCGATCAGAGGGCCGGGAAGGCGCGAAGTAGGCCACGGCGCCCTCGCTGAAAGGGCACTCGTGCCGGTCATACCTTCGCAGGATAAGTTTCCGTACACTATAAGGATGGTCTCCGAGGCCATAGAATCCAACGGTTCGACCAGCCAGGCATCCATATGCGGCAGCACGCTGGCGCTTATGGACGCGGGAGTTCCCATCAGGAAGCCGGTCGCGGGCATCGCGATGGGCCTTGTGAAATACGGTGAGGACTTCACGATACTCACCGACATCCAGGGCATCGAGGACCACCTAGGCGACATGGACTTCAAGGTGGCCGGTACCGCTGACGGGATAACCGCAATACAGATGGACATCAAGGTGGACGGGCTCTCCAAGGACATATTGGAGAAGGCGCTGGCCCAGGCTAAGAAGGGCCGCCTTTTCATCCTGGATACCATGCGTGCATGCATAAGCGAGCCGAAGGCGGAACTTTCGCCCTATGCGCCCAGGATAATCAGCTTCACCATAGATGTCGACAAGATCCGCGAGGTCATAGGGCCCGGTGGCAAGATGATAAGGAAGATAGTCGAGATGACCGGCGCCAGCATAGACATCGAGGACGACGGGCGCGTATTCATATCGTCAGTCGGACAGGAGGGCGGCATCAAGGCGGAGAATTATATCAAGGCATTGGTGAGCGACCCTGAGGTGGGCGCCGTCTATACCGGCAAAGTCACCAGGATAATGACATTCGGTGCGTTCGTCGAGATACTGCCGGGCAAGGAAGGCCTGGTACACATCTCCCAGCTTGCTGCGGAGCGCGTCGCCAAGGTAGAAGACGTCGTCAAGGTGGGCGACGAGATCACCGTTAAACTTGTGGAGATCGACTCGCAAGGCAGGCTCAACCTGTCGCGCAAGGAGCTCCTACCCAAACCGGAGCACCCAGCCGCGGAAGACGCAGCTCCACGGCGCGATAGGCCGGAGAGGTTCCACGGACATGGCGGAGGCGACGACCTTGACGGGAAGGTGACTTCCAGGCCGAAACGCAGGGACTGATTCCTAGAACCAATACGGATATCGAAATTCGGAGGTGCCTTTATGGGAAGCGCGTCAGAAGGATCGATTACCATAATTGCGGTCAATCCGGGTTCTACTACCACGAAGTTGGCAGTATTCAAGGACGGTAAATCCGTAAAATCCCTGAGCATCGAGCACGACAAAGCGGAGCTTGATTCGATGGGCCAGATAAAGAACCAGCTGAAGTATAGGATAGATGCAGTAGAGGCCGCCCTAGCCGGCGAAGCCGTATCCTTAAACAGGATATCGGCCGTCGTCGGAAGGGGCGGCCTTCTCAAGCCTATGGAGGGCGGAGTCTGGGAGGTAGACGATAGGATGGTGGAAGACGCGCTCGAGCACCCCGTCTCGCCGCATGCGTCCAACCTAGGCTGCGCCATTGCCCTGCACCTCGCAAGAAAAGCCGATGTACCTGCCTATATAGTGGATCCTGTCAGCACGGACGAATACGAGCCGGAAGCGAGGGTCTCCGGCCTGCCTCAAATACCGAGGATATCCCTTCTGCATGCCCTCTCGGCAAGGTCTTCCGCCAGGCGCGCGGCCGGCGAGCTCGGGCTGAAGCTCGAGGACGCAAGGTTCGTGATCGCACACATGGGTGGCGGGACGACTATATGCGCGCTGAGGGACGGAAGGTTGATCGACGCAAACAACTCGAACGACGAAGGCCCTTTCACGCCGGAAAGGACGGGCACCATGCCGTCGGGGGCCACCGTGGACCTTTGCTATTCGGGTAGGTACACCAAGGCCGAGATCAAGGACATGTTCCTTAGGAAGGCCGGCCTCTTCGCGTATGAAGGGACGTCGGACGCAAGGGAGATCGACCGCAGGATTGATACGGGTGATACAAAGGCTTTGGAAGTGATGCAGGCGATGGCATACCAGATCGCCAAGGAGATAGGAGCTTACGCCGCGGTTCTGTCGTTCAGGCTGGACGCGGTGATTCTGACAGGAGGGTTGGCCAAATGGCCCCGCCTGGTGGACGAGATCGTACGTCGAGTGAAGTTCCTGGGCCCGATAATGCTATATCCGGGCGAGAACGAGATGCAGGCCCTGGGCGACGGGGCCACCCTAGCAGTGAAGGGCGCCGTCCCCGTCAAACGTTATTAGGGAGGTCCTTATGATGCTCAATACCTTCGAGCAGATAATAGACGAGGCGAGATCGGGTGGCAAGCAGCGCATAGCGATCGCCGCTGCGGGGGACGCAGATGTGCTGGAGGCAGTGAAGCTGGCGATGGAGATGGACCTTGCCGACTTCACGCTTTTCGGAGATGAGGGAATCATCAGGAAGCTTGCCGGGGATGTCGGGCTCGACCTGGCAGGAGTCGAGGTCATCGACGAGACAGGACTGCAGATGGCGGCCTTGAAGGCGGTCCAGTACGTAAGCTCCGGAAAGGCCGGGACCCTGATGAAGGGCCTCATAGGCACGACCGATTTCCTTAGGGCGGTACTAGACAAGGAAGTGGGTTTGAGAACCGGAAGCCTCATATCACACGTCGCGGTGATACGATCCCCTAAGTTCGACAGGTTCTTCTACCTGACGGACGGAGCTATGAACATATCTCCGACCCTTGACCAGAAGGTCCAGATAATCAAAAACGCGGTGAAGATCGCCCATGCCCTGGGGAACGAGAATCCCAAGGTGGCGTGCCTTGCTGCCGTCGAGACGGTCAATCCCGACATGCCTGCCACGATAGACGCCTCGCTGCTGGCCAAGATGAGCGACCGCAAGCAGATAAAAGGCTGTGTCGTTGACGGACCCTTCGGGCTCGACAACGCCGTGTCCGCCGAATCGGCGAAGCACAAGGGTGTTTCGGGCCTCGTGGCGGGCAAGGCCGACATCTTGATGTGCCCTGAGATCAATACGGGCAACGTGATCTACAAGACGCTCAGCTATTTCGCGGATGTCGAATGCGGTGCTGTGATCTCAGGCGCCCGCGCTCCGATAGTTCTGACGAGCCGCGCAGACTCGCCCAGGACCAAGCTACTTTCGATGGCGACGGCCGCGACCGTGGCCAAGAACTCATGATCTTCCTTAGGTAAGGAGGTCCGATATGAGGCTTCTGATAATCAACCCCGGTTCCACGTCGACCAAGGTCGCCATATTCGAGGACGGCAAGCAGACGGCGGCCGAGACGCTAAGGCACGCGACCGAGCTGATATCCCAGTTCCCCACGGTATATGACCAGCTGGAATTCAGGACCGCCGCGGTCACGGCGTTTCTGGTATCCTGCGGGAACCCTGCGCTCGACGGGGTCGTCGGCAGGGGAGGCCTGCTACCGCCCATGCCCAGCGGCGTCTATGAGGTTGACGACGCCCTCGTGGACAAGCTGCGGCATCCGATGGGACAGCACGCTTCGAACCTGGGTGGTCTTATAGCGAGGAACATAGCCAAGGAAAGAGGGCTCAGGGCCTTCATCGCCGATAGCGTGACGACGGACGAACTGGCCCCTCTGGCAAGATATTCCGGCCATCCGATCATCCCGAGGATAAGCATATTCCACGCCCTCAACCAGAAGTCGGTGGCCAGGCGCGCGGCATCGGACATGGGCAGGAGGTACGAGGAGGTCAACTTCATAGTCTGCCACCTGGGCGGCGGGGTGAGCGTGGGCGCCCACAAAGCAGGGATGGTGGTGGACGTTGCCAACGCGCTTGACGGCGAGGGCCCTTTCGCACCCGAGAGGGCGGGCACGCTGCCCATCACCGGGCTCATCGAGCTTTGCTATTCTGGCAGGTACACGCACGCAGAGGCAAGGAAGCTCCTCACTGGAGGGGGCGGCTTCGTGGCGCACCTAGGTACCAACTCAGGACAGAAGCTGAGCGAGATGGTGGATGCCGGTGACGAACATGCGATCCTCATCGAGAAGGCTTTCGTCTACGGCGTGGCCAAGGAGGTCGGCAGGATGGCCGCCGTCTTGGAAGGTCGCGTCGATGCGATATTGATCACCGGCGGCCTGGCGTATTCGGCCAGGATCTGCTCGTTGATAGAAGAGAGGGTCTCTCCCTTGGCCAAGGTGCTCAGATACCCCGGCGAGGACGAGATGATGGCCCTTGCCGAAGCAGGGGCTAGGGCCCTGGGAAAGGCATCTACGAAATCCGTCTGAAAGGAGGTCAGCCTTGTTGAAGAAAGTGGTAATCGACGCCGAACGCTGCAAAGGGTGCGAGCTTTGCGTCAAGTATTGTCCCAAGCAATGCCTTGACATCGCCGATTCGACGAACTCCAAGGGATATCTTCCCGCGTTCCTGGCAAGAGAGGATGACTGCATAAGCTGCGGCATATGCGGGAGGATGTGTCCTGATTCCGCGATCGAGGTCTTTAAGCCCTGAACGACAGAAATCTTAAGGAGGCTGTGAAAGTGTCTGAGAGGAAGCTCTTCAAGGGTAACGAAGCGGTTGCCGAAGCTGCCGTAAGGGCAGGCTGCCGTTACTTCTTCGGCTACCCTATTACTCCTCAGAACGAGATACCCGAATACATGTCAAGGAGGCTGCCGGAAGTCGGCGGCTGTTTCCTGCAGGCCGAGAGCGAAGTGGCCGCGATAAACATGGTCTACGGAGCGGCGTCGGCAGGAGCGCGGGTCATGACTTCATCCTCCAGCCCTGGCATCTCCCTCAAACAGGAGGGGATATCCTACATAGCAGGCTCGCTCCTGTCACCGCTGATTGTGAACATGGTCCGCGGAGGACCGGGCCTGGGTGACATACAGCCAGCTCAAAGCGATTACTTCCAGGCCACCAAGGGGGGAGGGCACGGCGACTACAGGCTCATAGTCTTCGCACCGGCCAGCATCCAGGAGATGGTGGACCTGATCTACATATCATTCGAAACCGGTGAGAAGTACAGGATGCCCGTCATGATACTCGCCGATGGCGTGCTTGGCCAGATGATGGAATCCGTTGAATTCCCAGCGATGAAGGAACCCAAAGACCCCAAATCGTCGGCGTACGGCGTGACAGGCGCGCAAGGAAGGCCCGCCAGGGTTGTGAAGGCGTTCGACCTGGACCCTGAGCTGATGTACAATCTCAACGAGAAACTCGCAGACACCTGGAAGAAGGCGGAAGAGAGCGAGGTCAGGGTGGAAGAATACCTGATGGACGACGCAGAGTTCGCTCTGGTCGCCTACGGCACCTCGAGCAGGATATGCCGCTCCGTAGTGGACAAGGCAAGGTCGGAGGGCGTAAAGCTCGGCCTGATACGGCCCATAACCGTATGGCCTTTCCCGAAGAAGGCCATTGGCAAGGCTGCTGGTAAGGTGCGCGGTTTCTTGACGGTCGAGATGAGCCTCGGCCAGATGGTGGAGGACGTAAGGCTCGCAGTAGACGGTAAGAAACCAGTTTACCTGCATGCAGTCCCGGGAGGGCTCATCCCGAAGAGGGACGAGGTGCTCGCCCAGGTCAAATCCATCATCCAGGGGAAGGGGGTCTGAGCGATGCAGGACGTATACAGGACATCAAATAGCCTCACTAAGAACACGATGCACTATTGCCCGGGATGTGCCCACGGCATAATCCACAAGCTAGTCGCAGAATCGATTGACGAGCTAGGAATAAGGGAGAAGACGATCGGTGTGGCCCCCGTGGGCTGCGCTGTCCTCGCCTATAACTACTTCAACATCGACTGCGTGGTGGCCGCGCACGGCAGGGCGCCGGCGATGGCGACCGGGATAAAGAGGGTGCACCCCGACCGTATTGTGTTCACATACCAAGGCGACGGCGACCTCGCTTCGATAGGAGCCGCCGAGATAGTTCACGCCGCGATGAGGGGCGAGAAGATAACCGTGATATTCGTGAACAACGCGATATACGGCATGACCGGAGGCCAGATGGCACCTACGACGCTCGTCGGCCAGAAGACGACCACCTCGCCGTATGGAAGGCAGGTCGAGCACTGCGGCAGCCCCATAAGGATAGCCGAGATGCTATCGACGATACCTGGCGCCTATTCCGTATCGAGGGTAACGGTGACCACACCGGCAAACCTCATGAAGGCGAAGAAGACCATCAAGAGGGCCTTCCAGAACCAGATCGACGGCAAGGGCCTGAACATAGTCGAAGTGCTGTCAACATGCCCTACCAACTGGGGAAGGACACCTTATGAATCGATGCGCTGGGTGGACGAGAACATGGTGCCTTACTACCCCCTCGGAGATTTCAAGGTACCTGAGGAGGCGAAGTAGATGCAGAAGGAATACATCCTTTCAGGTTTCGGTGGCCAAGGCCTGATGCTGGCCGGCGTACTACTCTCTGAAGCTGGGATATTGGATGGCAAGAACGTCTCTTGGATACCGTCGTACGGCCCGGAGATGAGAGGAGGCACCGCGAACTGCGCCGTCGTCGTATCAGAGGAGCCCATCGGCTCTCCTATAGTCGACAACCCCGACGTCGTAATAGCCATGAACCTGCCCTCCATGGACAAATTCGAGCCCTTGATCAAGAAGGGCGGCCTGATGGTCTTCAACTCTAGCCTGATCAAGAGCACTCCTAAGAGGGACGACCTCACTTATGTGGCTGTTCCGGCGAACGAGATAGCCGAAAGCCTCGGCAGCGAGAAGGTGGCCAATATGGTCATGCTGGGAGCGATGCTCAAGGCTGACGGTTGGGTGTCGACCAGCTCGCTCGGTAAAGTAATCGAGAAGAAGATGACCGGCTCGAAGGCCAAGTTCATTCCCATGAACATTGCAGCCATCAAGAAGGGCGAGGAGATAGCAGGATAGGGATAAAGTATCCCGTAACCGGGGTGCGGGCATAGCCCGTGCCCCGGTTTTGATTAGGGGGGGACGATATGGAGAAGTGCCCTTGTGCAAGGGAAGCCAAGGAGATCCGTCTTTCTGGATCGACGGTATACAGAGGCAAGATTATGAACGTAGATGAAGATTCCGTCTTGCTGCCGTCTGGAAGGACTGCAACAAGGGAAGTAGTCAGGACGAGGGATTCCGTAGCATGCGGCATCTTAGACGACGAAGGCAGGATATGCCTGGTGAGGCAGTACAGGTATCCGGCCGGGCGCTCTATGTGGGAAATCCCCGCAGGAAGGATTGAACCTGACGAATCACCGGAGGAGGCTGCCATAAGGGAGGCCGGGGAGGAGACGGGCATGGGCTGCGCCATAGACGGAAAGGTGGCGGGCTTCTTCATAGCGGCGGGATTCGCGAGCGAGTTCATGCACATGTATCTGATGCGCATCACAGGCACGTCCGACGCAGTGCCGGATGAGGACGAGGACCTTGTCGCCGTGTTCTTCCGTCCAACGGAGCTTCAAAGCATGATGGACGGTGGCGTGATAGAGGATTCGAAATCCCTCATATTCATCAACTGGTACTTGAGGAAGATCGGCTATGATGGCTCCGAGCAGCCGGGGATGCTATAATAATTATTATGTAAACAATGCGGGAGGGTGATGAGAGCATGCTTCCGGCAATCGAGGACTTCCTTGGTTTTCTTGCCGTCGAAAGAGGGCTGGCCGAGAACTCCCTCACCGCTTACGCGCGGGACCTGGAGGATTATGAGGCATTCCTGAAGGGCAGGGGCGGTACCGGAACCTGCACTGTGGAGATGCTCCTTGCCGCCGACGGCAGGACGGTGGGGCTTTTCGTCGCCCACCTTTCCGGGAAGGGCCTTGCCGCTTCGAGCACGGCCAGGAAGCTGGCCGCCGTGCGCGGCCTTTACAAGTACCTCGCAAGGCAGGGGACCGTCAAGGCCGACCCTACGGTGGCGGTCGAATCGGTGAGACAAAAGAGGGCGCTTCCGAAATGCTTGAGCCTCGATGAGACGAAGGCCCTGTTGAGCTCGTTCGAAGGCAGTAATCCCCGGGATTTAAGGGACCTTGCCATGCTCGAGGTGCTCTACGGATGCGGCCTTAGGGTCAGCGAGCTTGTGAACTTGAAAGTTGGGGACGTCAACACCGAACACGGCTACGTGAGGTGCGTAGGGAAAGGCTCCAAGGAGAGGATAGTGCCGCTTGGCAGCTACGCTGCGAGGGCGGTGGACGAGTACATGGCAAAAGGCAGGTCGGAGCTGTGCAACCTCAGGCCGTCGCACTGGCTGTTCGTCACCTTCGACGGCAGCCCTATGAGCCGCCAGGCCTTCTGGAAGAACCTGAAGAAAAGATGCATGGCGGCAGGCATAGGCTCCGAGGTCAGCCCGCATACGCTAAGGCATTCGTTCGCCACCCACATGCTGGAGAACGGCGCCGATCTAAGGGCGGTGCAGGAGATGCTCGGACATGCGGACATCGGCACGACGCAGATATACACGCACCTTACGAAGATAAGGCTAAGACAAGTGTACGACGAGCACCATCCTAGGTCCTAAACGGGGGAAGGGGAGGACGCATGGCCGGGAAAAGACGCGCCATAATCCTTGTGCTTGACGGCATCGGGGCCGGCGAGATGCCCGATGCCGGGCTTTACAAGGATGCCGGCAGCAACACTCTGGCGAACACCGCCATATCGGTGGGGGGATTGGTCATGCCTACTCTTGCCTCTATGGGAATCGGCAATGCCGTCGCCATGTCCGGATCCAAGGCACCGGGCCTGGATCCCGTGGCTAGACCTATCGCAAGCTGGGGGAGGATGCTTGAGAAGTCCCCGGGTAAGGATTCGACGACAGGCCATTGGGAGATGGCCGGGATCATCCTGGATAAGCCTTTCCCGCTTTACCCCGAAGGATTCCCAAAGGAAGTGCTCGATGCCTTCTCTGCGGCGACAGGAAGGGGAGTGCTCTGCAACAGGCCCTATTCGGGCACCGATGTGATAATGGACTACGGAGACGAGCACGCAAGAACGGGCAAGCTCATCGTCTATACATCCGGGGATTCGGTATTCCAGATAGCCTCGCACGTGGACGTCGTCCCCTTGGAGGAGCTCTACGAAGCGTCCGCAATCGCAAGAGGCATCCTCGTCGGCGAACACGAGGTGGGCCGCGTGATCGCAAGGCCCTTTACCGGCAAGAGCGGCGCTTATGTAAGGATCGGAGAGAAAAGGCGCGATTACGCCGTAGAACCGTCCGTCCCCAACCTTCTGAGCATCGTAAGGGCCGCCGGTATGGACGTGACCGGGTGCGGCAAGATAGACGACCTCTTCGCCCATAAGAACGTATCCATATCGAAGCACGTATCCGGAAACAAGGCGACCATGGAAGCGCTGGTGCAGTCCTTGGGAGAGGATCTTCCAGGTCTCATATTCGCCAACTGCGTGGATTTCGACATGCTATACGGACACAGGAACGACGTGCGCGGCATGGCATCGGCGCTCGAGGAAGTCGACGGGCTCATCGCTAGCGCGATGGGGCGGATGGGCGACGAGGACCTGCTGATAATAACGGCCGACCACGGAAACGACCCCACCACACCGAGCACCGACCACAGCCGGGAGATGCCGTTCGTGCTTGTCTGGGGCAGGAAAGTCGATCCGGTACCGCTCGGCACAAGGTCCACCTTCGCCGACGTCGGCGCCACCGCGGCCGGCTGGCTGGGGTTGGGCTGGGGCCTGCCCGGAACCGACATGATAGGGGCGGAACGGAGGGTTTTGGGATGATGCTCATCCAGGACATAATCGCGAAGAAGAAGCTGGGTGAAAGGCTCAGCAGGGAGGAGATAGACTTCTTCGTCGACGGCATAGTCAGCGGCGAGATACCCGATTACCAGACGGCGGCGCTTTTGATGGCCATTTGGATAAAGGGCATGGATATCCGCGAGACCGTCGATTTGACCATGTCGATGGCAGAATCGGGCGACATGCTCGACCTTTCCGAGATACCTGGCATGAAGCTTGACAAGCATTCGACGGGGGGCGTGGCGGATACCACGACATTGATATTGGCACCTCTCGTGGCCTCGCTCGGTTTTCCTGTAGCAAAGCTCTCAGGAAGGGGCCTTGCGCATACCGGCGGCACCTTGGACAAGCTGGAATCCATACCCGGCATGAGGGTCGACCTGACGAAGAGGCAGTTCATAGAACAGGTAAAGGACATAGGTATCGCGATTTCCGGCCAGACCGCCGACATCGCGCCGGCCGACAGGATACTCTATGCCCTAAGGGACGTTACCTCGACGACCGACAACATAGCCCTCATCGCGTCCAGCATCATGAGCAAGAAGCTAGCCTCGGGCGCGGACGCGATAGTGCTCGACGTGAAGACTGGCAGGGGAGCCTTCCTGCCTGACGTAAAAAGCTCGACGGAGCTGGCCAGACTCATGGTGGACATAGGCAGGGCGTCAGGAAGGCGCATGGCCGCCGTTGTCACGGACATGGACCAGCCGCTCGGAACGGCCATAGGCAACGCCCTTGAGGTGATCGAAGCCGCCGAGACGCTCAAGGACCCGAGGCCCTCGAGGCTGCTGGACATAGTGCTTCACCTGGCGGTCCTGATGGTAAGGTGCGCCGGCGACAGGCGTGACCGGAAGCTCATCGAAGACGATTTGATGAGGGCACTAAGGAGCGGGGCCGCGCTTGACAAGCTGACCCGGATGGTGGAACGGCAGGGCGGGGACCCATCCTATGTAGAGGACCCGCGAAAATTCGAGCTGGCAAAGATCGTCAGGCAAGTCACGGCACCCGCCGGTGGCTGGGTCTCGGGCATCGACGCCCTTGAGCTCGGTAAGGCGTCGGTGATAATCGGCGCCGGGAGGAAGAAGAAGGGGGATCCGGTCGACTTCGGCGTCGGCATAAGCATACGCAAGCATATCGGTGACACGGTCGATGCGGGCGAGCCTTTCGCCACGATCTATGCGCGGAGCGAAGCCGACGCGGCGAGCGCGGCCGAATCATGCGTAAGGGCATATTCCTTCTCCGAAGGCAAGGCTAAGGGCCCTCCACTTGTCTATGAGACCATAGAGTGATATACAATTAAAGGCGCTGACATTCGAAATATGCTTATCGGAGGATTTCAGATGAAGAAAGGCACGATACTGAGCGGGATGAGGCCGACCGGAAAGCTGCACCTGGGCAACTACCTTACGTTGAGGAACTGGGTGAAGCTGCAGGAAGTATACAACTGCAATTTCCCGATAGTCGACTGGCATGCTCTTACGACGGGCTACGAGCACACCGAGGAGCTACCTACCATGATAAGGGAGATGGCCCTGGACTGGCTCGCCGCTGGAGTGGACCCCGAGAAGTCGACCGTGTTCGTGCAATCGCAGGTGAAACAGCACGCTGAGATGCACCTGCTGCTTTCGATGGTCACCCCTCTCGGCTGGCTAGAGCGCTGCCCCACCTACAAGGAGCAGCTCAGGCAGATGTCCGACAGGGAGATACAGACATACGGCTTCCTTGGGTATCCCGTGCTCATGGCTGCTGATATCCTCCTGTACATGGCCGATACCGTGCCGGTCGGGCAGGACCAGCTGCCGCACCTGGAGCTCGCCAGGGAGATGGCTAGGCGCTTCAACTTCCTGTACGGCGATACCCTGGTCGAGCCGGACGCGCTGCTTAACAACGTGCCATTGCTTCCAGGTACCGATGGAAGGAAGATGAGCAAGAGCTACGGCAACTACATCGCCCTGTCCGACGAACCTGACACGGTGGCCAAGTCCATATCCCAGATGGTGACAGACCCCGCCAGGATAAGGAAGACGGATCCGGGCCATCCCGACATCTGCACGGTATATGCCTATTACTCGGCATTCTTCCCTGAGATGTTAGGTCAGGTGAGGTTGGAGTGCGAAGGCGCCCAGATAGGCTGCGTCGCGTGCAAGAAACGCCTTGCGGCCGTGATGATTGAGGCTCTAGCCCCGATACATGAAAAGAGGGTGAAGCTAGCTTCAGATCCTTCGACGATTGACGACATCCTCGCAGAAGGCTCGGCGAGGGCGCGCGAGAAGGCCGAGACTACGATGGAGAAGGTAAGGGCGGCGATGCACCTCGCATGATTACAGTCCCGACCCAAGCCGCAAAAGAGGGGCCCGCGGCATTCAACACCGCCGGCTACAGCGGACCGCTGAGCCTACTGCTGGAGCTCATCGAGCAGCGTAAGGTGGACATCTGTGAAGTGTCGCTGGCGGACATCACAGATGACTATCTCAGGAGGATAAGCGCCCTAGAATGGCCCGACTTGGAGGAATCTTCCAGGTTCCTGGTGATAGCCGCGACATTGATATTCATCAAGGCAAGGGTATTGATGCCAAAAAGGAAGGACCTTGAGGCCGCCCAGGAGGAAGAGGAAGGCCCCGATCCCGCCGAGCTGCTGGTCGACAGGCTAAGGGCGTACAAGCTGTTCAGGGACGCCGCCAGGAAGTTTAAGGTCCTAGAGGCGGAAGCTTCGAGGATGTACGGACGCGGCAGGTACGAGCAGCTGGGGGTCAGATGGCAGGGAAATCCCCTCGAGGGGGTCCTTGCGGATGACTTCTGGGAGATAATCCAAAGGCTCGAGGACAGGAACAAGGAAGCTGAGATCGCTGCGCCCTATGAGGAGACGCCGCTGGCGGATTTCATGAACTCCCTGCTTGGCGCACTCAAGAACAAGAAGAGCGAGGATTTCATAAAGGCGCTCGGCGCCGTTAAGGACATGGGTGCTGTGATCGGGAGCCTGCTGGCCCTCCTGGAGCTGGCGAAGATGGGGATAATCACGATAAGCCAGGCATCGACGGACGGGCCTATATGGATGGCCTGGAGGGAGGAGGCGCAAGATGGACCTGTTGCGGATGAAAGCTCTGATTGAGGCCATCATCTTCGCTTCCCCCGAGCCTGTGGACCAGGATGATCTGGCAAGCTTCGTCGGAGTGGACAAGAATACGATGAGCATGCTGCTGAAGGACATCGAAGAAGCCTACGACGCGCCTGATTCGGGGCTGAGGCTGGTTCGCATAGGCGAGGGGGTGGCGTTTACGACGCATCCTCCGCTCGCCGACGACATATCGGGCTATTTGGCCGCCATAAGGCATACATCGCTTACGGACGCCTCAATGGAGACGCTGGCGATAATCGCGTACAAGCAGCCTATCACCAAGGCCGAGATCGAGCAGGTAAGGGGTGTCGGGGCCGAATCGGCGCTCATCACTCTCGCACAAAGGGGCCTGATCACCGAGAAGGGCAGGAAGAGCGCACCGGGCCGGCCGATACTATACGGCACAACGAAGGAATTCCTGGTCTACATGGGACTCGCGGACCTCAAGTCGCTTCCCGGCCTTGAGGGGATCGACGATGCCGAGGGACCCAAGCTGCCGGGCTTAGAATAGAGAGTCGAGGACAAGAGGTCGAAAGACAAGAGGTCGAAAGACAAGAGGTGTGTTTGGATGGTTGTGGCAATAGTCGGACTGGGCGTGTTCGGTGTATCGATGGCGCTTAAGCTGATCGACGAGGGCGCCGAGGTTTTCGCCATAGACAAGGAAGAGGAGAAGGTAAGGAAATACGCCAACTTCGTGACCCATGCAGTGGCCGCTGACGTTACCGACAGGGATGCCATGGAGAGCATCGGCATAAGGAATGCGGACGTAGCCGTGATAACCACGGCGTCGAACATCACCATGTCGGTGATGGGCACGATGATCCTCAAGGAGCTGGGTATACCCAATGTGATAGCGAAGGCGAAAGACGAGATGCACGGAAGGATCCTACAGGCCGTAGGGGCAAGCAGGGTAGTATATCCTGAAAAAGAGGCGGGGGAGAGGCTCGCTCATTCGATACTGTCCAACAATTTCATAGATCTAATAGAGCTGGATCCGAGGTTTTCGATACTGGAGATCAAGGCCCCCGAGAAGGTCGTCGGGCGTACTCTTAAGCAGATAGACGTGAGGGCGAAGTACGGCGTCAACATAGTGGCGGTGAAATCGGGCAGCAACTGGATACTGACGCCAGGGGCCAATGATATCATCAAGCAGAACGACATCCTCGTCGCCATAGGCTCTAACGAGGACTTGGAAAGGTTCAAGGAATGATGGGCGAGAGGATCGCAAAGTACCTAGCATCATGCGGGGTCGCCTCCAGACGTAAGTCGGAGGCGATCGTTGAAGATGGCAGGGTTACCCTGAACGGCTTAACAGTCGTGGACCTTTCCACGAAAGTGATGCCGGGCGATGCCGTATCGCTGGACGGGAAGCCGGTGAAGCCTAAGGGCGGCTTCATATATATCATGCTCAACAAGCCCCGCGGCTACCTTACCAGCGTCACTGATGACAGGGGAAGGGATACGGTCATGTCGCTCGTCGACGCGAAGGACCACAGGGTCTTCCCTGTCGGCAGGCTCGACCTTGATTCGGAAGGATTGATCCTCCTGACCGATGACGGCGACCTTGCATACAGGCTGATGCACCCGGGCAAGAACGTCGACAAGACCTATTACGTTTCCTTAAGTAATCCTTTAAAAGAGGAAAACTTACATTTATTGCGAATAGGAATAATGTTGGAAGATGCCATGACCGCACCGGCGCAGGTCGAGCTCATGCACCCTTCGGGCCTCATCCTCCGAATCACGATCCACGAGGGCAGGAAAAGGCAAGTGAAGAGGATGATCGAAGCGGCGGGAAGCAAGGTCCTAAGCCTCAAGAGGGTGGCGATGGGAACCTTGAAGCTCGGAGGATTGAAGACCGGGGAATGGCGTTATCTGACTGAGGAAGAAAAAAGGGAGCTTGGTGTGACACACGAGTAACCCAGATGAAGGAAGGGTGAAAGTATGAAGAGGCTAGCCAACCAGAACGGTTTTACTATCGTCGAGGTGATCGTAGCCGCTGTCATCCTCGTAGTGGTGGCCGTCGCCCTGCTCGGCCTGTATGGTAATAATTTCCGATGGATAGTGGGCGCAGGTTACAAGACGGAGGCAATCGATGCGGCGAAGTCCGAGATCGATGGGAAGATAGCGGTCGGAACCGCAGGGAACGTGGATTCCATCACGTTCTCCTTCGACGGGACCATCCCGGCAAAGATAGATGTGAGCCATACCGTCAAGGTCTTCGGCACGATCATCGACGGGATCGGTAACAGCACGACAGGGTCCGAGCAAATCGAGCTAAGGACGTTCATCCCCAAGAACCTGTAAGGGAGGAGGCAGTCAAGGTGATCTTCAAGAAGCTCAAGAACGACAAGGGCGTGACCCTGGTCGAGTTGATATTGGTGATAGTCGTAGTGGGCTTCGTGATGGCCGCCGCCTTGTCATTCTTCCTGTTCGGCACAAGGACATTCACGCTGGGCAGCAACCAGGCAAGGGTCCAGCAGGAGGCGAGGCTCGCGACTACCATCGTCAGCCAGGACCTGAGGACTGCAATAAACGTAAGGGCCGAATACACGGGCGGAGCCCCAGCCACGGGGGAATTCATGGTCGAAAGGATCGGAGACGAGCCGCCGTATGCGCTAAGATATGTAAGGCCAAGCGGAAACCTCGAGACGGCCCACGTGTTCACTGACCTTTCGTTCGACGTGACGTATGACAGCACGGTGGAGAAATATTTCGTGGTCTTCAGCGCCACCGGGGTCGAGAAGGACAGGGACTATACGATAAACAGCACGATGCTGCTGGAGAACAGCCAAGCATCGACTTTGATTCCGGGCGAAGACTATCTTCAGATAATCTTCGCGAAGTGACAATACAAGGAGGGGGGTTCCGATGCGTAGCAGAATCAGGAGCCAGAAAGGCATAGCCCTTCCGTTAGTGCTCCTTTTCGTAATAGTGCTGATACTGCTCGGTTTCGGACTTTCGATCTTCGGCTATTATGAAGCCACTTCCGCGATCAGGGAAGAGCATATCGCAAAGGCCTTCTACATAGCCAGGGGAAGCGTCGCGGCTTTAACCGACTATCTGACGAAGATCCCGGGCGACGTGACCGAGAACAACATCCAGGAGTACCAGGAGGATGTCTCAATTTTCGTGGACGAGCTCGTATCCCACGGCATCAAGGGTTTCTATGAAGCCGGAGGGACGATAAGCTCAGAAGGACTTAGCAATTTCGTCATAACCGCCGAGTCATACAAGGATACGACCACCAAGACGGGCAAGTTGGAGCTGACTTCGGTCGGAACGTCGGGGAAGTTCTCCCACGAAGCTTCCATACAGTTGAAGTATCTGCTCGCAGAGTACAAGCCTTTCGGCCTGGTCGACTGCGCTGTTCACGAAATCCACGGCGAACGCCGACGAGAAGCTCAGCAATGATTACAAGGTGGATGTAATAAAAGGGAAGATCGTGGCGTACAACGACCCTCTTGACCCTAATACCCCCAATGAGATCAAGAATGACATCCACGTGGATCCGCTCGATACGAGTTGGCCGACCATATTGGCTGAGATGAGAAACTACAGGATACCCAGGAAGCTAGAGTTCACAGGGTCGGAGAAAGGGGCCGTGGAGATCAACAGCGACACGGTATGGTCCAACAGCGCATCGAAGTCCGTCCCTACGATATATCATTGCAGCAGCCTGACGATAAAGAGCGGATCCTTGAGGTTCAACAACCCAGGAGTCGTCTATCTGATCGTGGACAACGGCCTGGATATCAACGGGAAGATAGGGTGCACGGATACGTGCAATCAAAAGAGCAGCCCTGCAGTTCATAGTGCCGATTGCTGGCTGGGCAGGGTGAACATCATATACATGGGCAGCAATGACATAAAGATCGGCGGGAACGCCTATATCAGGGCCAATATAATATCGCTCAGGGCCGACATATCGATGGACATCACGGCGATAGGAACGCCTACCTTGAGCGGCCATATCATAGCCGGGACCACCGGGACCATCACTTTCGGCGGCAACTTCGAGAACGCACCGTCGATGATATATGCGCCTAATGCGACGGTCATAGTGAAAGGTTCCGCTAACGTACCCGATTTCTACGGCTCTGTCATATGTGATGTGTTCAACCCAAACTCTCATTTCGAGCTGCGTTATGAGAGGATACCTCGTTCATCGCTGCCGATATGGTACGGAGCAGATGCGACCGGCTACCTGGACGAGGAAGATAACCTGGGCAATGACGAGTACTACATAACGAACCTCATATCTGACAGGTGGCTGTAAAGCAGCAAGATTCTATGCTTATGCTGTTTCATGTAACTGCAAACGCTTCAAGTTCAAATAACTGTATGCTGCTTGCGGCCGGGAAAAATACCCGGCCGCATTTGTTGATTGGGCGTTTTTATGGTATTTTATCCTTATAGCTATTCAATTGTGAAGGATTATTGGATGCCTCTTAGAACCTCTATCGCCATTGACGGACCCGCCGGATCCGGCAAGAGCACAATCGCAAGGATGCTTTCTGCGGCCACTGGCCTTCCCTATTTGAGCACGGGGGAGATGTACAGGGCCATAGCTTTATGCGTGCTAAGGGCCAAAATCGACCCGTATGACGGCGCTGCCGTGCGTAAATGTGCGGTAGATTCGAGGATAAGGGCCGTCCCCGACGGAAAGGGCGGCTTCAGGATCTTTTGCGGCGACGAGGACGTGACGGATTTACTAAGGTCAGCGGAAGTGGGGAGGATATCCTCTCCGGTGGCGATCCATTTAGGCGTCAGGAAACTGATGGTCTCTTTACAAAGGGAGATAGCAGCTGCGAACGACGTCATCATGGATGGCAGGGACATAGGCACCGTCGTGCTTAAGGAATCCGAAAGGAAGATATACCTCGATGCGACGGTCGAGGAGAGGGCAAGAAGGCGCCTTCTTGATTTCAAGGGCATCGTTACCAGCTACGAGGAAGTGCTTAAGGACTTGAAGGAAAGGGATATGCGCGACAGCGGCCGCGAGGTGGATCCTCTCAGGCCCGCAGACGGCGCTTTGATAATCGATACGACGCACATGTCGCCCCAACAGGTCGTGTATAAGATACTGGAGCGTTTTTGCATGAAGGCTGGAGGTGCAAGCGATGCTTAACAGGCCTTTGGCGTTCGTGATTTGGGTCTACATACGTATCTTCCATAATTTCCGCTGCTTCGGAGCCGAGAAGGTCCCTTCCAGGGGTCCTGTGATAGTGGTGGCAAATCACGGCAGCTTCATAGACCCAGGACTGATCGCCTGGAACGTTAAGAGACCCCTTTTCTACATGGGCAAGGCGGAGCTGTTCAAGAACCCGGTATTGGCTTTCCTCCTCAGGTTGGTCAACACCTTCCCGGTTAAGCGCAACGGCGCCGACCGTGCCGCCATGAACCACTCCATAAAGCTGCTAAGCGAGGGCAAGGGGCTCTGCGTATTCCCCGAAGGGACAAGGACGCTGGACGGCCGGATGGGGACCTTCAAATCAGGAGCGGCATACCTCGCACTAGTGACCGGCGCAACAATAGTGCCGGTGGCCCTTTTCGGCACCTATCAAGCCTATATGAAGGGGACCAAGAAGATCCATCTCGTACCGTTCAAGTCGGTGTTCGGCGATCCGATCGAGGTGGAGAAGGTGGACCAGCACGACATAGATGTGATACGTACGAGGTCCCAGGAGCTTACGGAACAAGTGAAGGCTGAAATACAGTCCATGTTGGACGGGGATAAGGAGGCCTAGGATGAAGCTGTTCATCGACACTGCCAATACCGAAGAGATAGTGATTACCGAGAACATGGGTATAATCTGCGGCGTGACCACTAATCCCACCCTTCTGTCACGCGAAGGCCATAATCCTAGGGAGATGGCCTGCAAGATAGCCGACATAGTAAACGGGCCGGTCAGCTACGAAGCGGTCTCCACGGACGCCGACGGCATAGTCAGGGAGGGCAAGGAAATAGCGGCGATTGCCACCAACATGGTAGTCAAAGTAGCGATGACCTCGGAGGGCCTGAAGGCCATCAAGCGCCTTTCCGAGCTGGGCATAAAGACGAACGCCACCTTGATATTCAACGAGAACCAGGCGCTTTTGGCCGCCAGGGCCGGGGCGACCTATGTGAGCATATTCATCGGAAGGCTTGTGGACAGGGGCGTCGACGCCATAGGCATAACCAGGAACATAAGGATGATTTTCGACACGAACGATATCGAGGCCGAGATAATCGCTGCCTCGATAAGGAACACCGAACAGGTTACGCAATGTGCGCTTGCGGGCGCCCACATAGCTACCGTCCCGTACCGGGTGCTCACGGAGATGGTGGAACATCCTCTGACCACGGCGGGCATAGAGAAATTCATGGAGGACTGGAAGAAGGTATCCGAGAAGTAGTGGAAGTCGTACTGGCAAGATCGGCAGGTTTCTGTGCCGGAGTAAGGCGTGCTGTGGAGATAGCCTCCGAAGCCGCGGCAAAGGCCCTCTCTGAGGGCCGCGGCTGTGCGACACTGGGACCTCTAATCCACAACGACGATATGATCAAGGACCTCGAGAAACGAGGACTTCAATCATTGAAGGACCTTTCCAGATCCACAGGCAAGGACATCGTCATCCCGTCGCACGGAACGTCGCGCGAAGTGCTGAATGATGCTCTGGACAGGGGACTTAAGGTAGTGGACGCAACATGCCCTCACGTGAACCGGCTCAAGAATGAGGCGGCAGGCTGGGAGGCCGAAGGCGGGACGGTCGTGATAGTCGGGGACCGGAAGCATCCCGAGATATCGGGAGTGGCCTCATACCTTAGGGATCCGATAATATCCGAGGATCCGCAGGAGATACTAAAGGCTACGGAGATAAGGCCCGGTGCGAGATTCTTGGTACTAGCGCAGACGACGCAGGTGCCAGAATTCATCAAAAGCGTGTTCGAGGGGATCAAGAACTTAGGACGTGACGTAACGTATAGGAATACCGTCTGCCCGGCCACGATGGAACGCCAGGAAGAAACAAGGCGGCTGGCGGGCAAGGTGGACGCCATGATCATAATCGGAGGTCCGAAGAGTGCGAACACGAAGAGGCTGGAGGAGATCGCAAGGGCTTCGGGCAGGCCGACTTACAGGGTCGCGAACTTGTCAGAGCTGGATGTTGGCAGCATCAGCGCGGCGGGTTACGATAGGATAGGGATCACAGCGGGGGCATCGACCCCAGATGGCATAATCAAGGAGGTAGTCAAGGCAATGGCAGAGCTAGGCGAGGAGAAGGAAATGACCATGGCGGAGCTGGAGCAGCTCTATTCCGAAAAGAAGGAGGCAGCGCCCGTCAAGAAGGACCTGCAGGTGGTCACCGGCAAGGTGACGCTTGTCACGGACGACGAGGTGCTGGCGGACGTAGGGCAAGGCGCGGATGTTCACGTATCCAAGGACCAGCTAACCTTCTCTAAGTCTGTAATGCCGGGACAGCTGTTCCAACCCGGGGACGAGATAACGGTCGCGCTGGAGGATTATGATGCACAGAAGGACGTGCAGTACGCATCGAAGGTAAAGGCCGACGCCATCACGGCGTGGGAAAAAGCGAAGGGCGCATTCGAATCTGGAAGCCCCGTTGAAGGAGTAATAGTGGAGGCCGTAAAGGCCGGCGTGGTAGTAGACCTCGGATTGAGGGCTTTCATGCCAGCTTCCCAAATCGGCAAGCGCATCGAGGACCTCGGTACCTTGGTAGGGGATAAAGTCCGCGTCAAGATCATCGAGCTCGAGGAAAACAGGAAGGGCGCGGTGGTTTCCGCAAGGGCTCTGCTCGAGGAGGAAACGGCCAAGCAAAGGAAGGAGAACTTCGCCAAGGTACAAGTAGGGGCGATCCTGCAGGGTGTTGTAAGGAAGATAATGCCTTTCGGCGCTTTCATAAATCTGTTCCCGGGAGTCGACGGCCTGCTTCATGTATCCGAGATATCCTGGCAGAGGGTCGGAAACCCGTCCGAGGTTCTCAACGAAGGGATGAACGTAGAGGTAAAGGTGATCGCGATAGACGAGGCCAAGGAAAAGATTTCGTTAAGCATGAAACAGCTCAGCGAGAAACCTCGTTTTAAGACTATGGCGGTGGACCTCGAAGAGGGCGGCATATACAGCGGAACCGTAGTCAAGCTGATGAGCTTCGGAGCTTTCGTGAGGCTTGAGGGCGGCGCGGAAGGGCTCGTGCACGTTTCCCAGATATCGGACAGCCGGGTCCAGTCCCCCGAGGACGTACTTTCCGTGGGCCAGGAAGTAAAAGTGAAGGTCCTTTCGGTGAACCAGGAGAACGGCAGGATCAGCCTGTCGATCAAAGAAGCGGCTGACCGGGCAGAGAGGGAGAAGTACGAAGACTACATGAAATCCGCCGAAGAAGACTTCAAGATCACGATCGCCGACAGGATAAGGATAAAGCAGCAGAGCGAAAAACGCTAAAGTATACTTATGACCGCCGATAAAGTATAATATCTATGTTTATCCAGTATAAGTGGTAGTGAAAGGGGCTTGACCTATGGACAATCGAGTTAAGAAATCCTATATCTTGTTGGCCTCGGTGGTGGCGGTTATCATAATCGCAGCAGCGGCTTGGGTCATCTTCAGCAAAGGTACTGCGGTGGCGATGGTCAACGGAGAGAGGATAACCAGGAAGGCCTTCCTTGACAAGCTTGAGAACCAAGCAGGAACGCAGATACTCCAGGAGATGATAAACGAGACGCTTCTGGCCCAAGAAGCCAAGAAGGCCGGTGTTTCCATAACCCAAGAGCGCGTTGACGAGGAGCTGGCGAAGGTGAAGACCAACCTCGGCGACCAGTATGATTATGTGCTGAGCATGTACGGCATGACCGAGGCGAGCCTGCGCACCACCTTGGAACAGAACCTCCTCGCATTTGAGATATCGACCAAGGACATAGTAGTCACCGAGGATCAGATTGCCGCCGATTACAAGGCCAATCCCGATTACTACCTGGAGCCCGCCCAGGTGAGGGCGAGCCATATCCTGGTTAGGACCAAGGAAGAGGCCCAGGCGATCCTGGACGAGCTCAAGAAGGGCGCGGATTTCGTCGAGCTAGCAAAGACGAAGTCGATCGATACCGGCACCGCTGCGAACGGCGGAGACCTCGGTTTCTTCGCCTCGGGCGCAATGACGGAGGCTTTCGAGACCGCGGCGTTCAAGCTCAACGTAGGACAGCTTTCACCGATAGTGGAGACTGAGTATGGCTTCCATGTAATCCTCTGCACGGACAAGAAGGCGGAGAAGATGCCCACGCTAGAGGAAGCTCATGATCTGATAATCGAGAAGATCAAGGGTGAGCAGGCAAAGAACATCGACACACTGCTCCTTGAGATCAAGGATAAATCAACGGTGACCGTGACCGACAGCAAGTACGAATCGCTGAACGTCACGCACGAGTAAAGTCGAGCCCTCTTTACGGAGAAAAGCCTTCTTATAGGGGCTTTTCTCCGTTTTTTAATTAGGTGGGGTGAAATTGGCAAGGACAATGGCAAAAGTAAAGAGCGTCGCTGCAGGCTCTCCTGCGGCAAGAGCCGGGCTCATGGCCGGGGACGTGGTTCTGGCCGTCGATGGCTACGAGATGATCGACATAATCGATTGGCGGTTTCTCACGTCTGACTACTCCTTCACGATATTTGTGGAGCGTGGAGGCGTGGAACTTGAACTGCAGGTGTTCCGCGATGAGATGGCAGAGCTTGGCGTTGAGTTCGAAGACATTCTGTTCGACGGTATAAAGGAGTGCGCAAACAGGTGTGTATTCTGTTTCGTCGACCAGTTACCGGATGGAGTAAGGAGTAGCCTGTGCATCAAGGACGACGATTACAGGCTTTCTTTCCTGCAGGGAAATTTCGTTACGCTTACGAACTGCTCGAAGCGGACTCTGGACAGAATCGTGGAATTCAGGATGTCCCCAATTTACGTGTCGGTTCACGCGACCGATCCTGTGACGAGGAATCTCATGCTAGGGAGGAAGTCGACGAGACCAATAATGGAAGTGCTGCGATATCTCGGGGAAAACGGTATTGAGATGCACACCCAGATAGTGGTCGTACCCGGAATGAACGATGGGTACGTGCTTAAAAGGAGCATCGATGAGTTGTCCAGCCTTCGTCCAGGCTTGCTGTCGATCGGAATCGTACCGGTTGGACTTACTAAGCACAGGAAAGCACATGATAAGGTCCGTTCCGTTTCGGAGGATGAAGCGAAACAAACCTTGGATCTTATCGAGGATTTCCAATCGAAATTCGTTTCGTCTTTCGGGACTAGGCTAGTATGGGCATCGGATGAATACTATCTGAAGGCGGGGCGGGATTTTCCAAACGGTTCATCCTATGAGGGTTACGTTCAGCTCGAAAACGGCATAGGTCTGGCAAGGTCTCTCTCAGACGACGTCGAATGCTTACTTTCCAAAAACACGTGGGTAGGGAAGCTAGGAACATCAGACGGCTGGCTACTGACGGGAACGGATGGCGCGAAGGTGATCGGCCCTTTGCTGGACAGAATCAAGATGGCATCAGGCTCTAGGGTAAGCATGGTGACTGTGCCGAGCACCTATTTCGGGGGCGGCGTGACGGTGACCGGCCTAGTTACCGGCAGCGACATCGTGTCAACGATAAACAGGATGGCAAGACGTCCTGAAGATGCAAGGAGACTCATCATCCCGGATGTCATGCTTAGGGATGGTGAGGATGTGTTCCTCGACGGCATGAGTGTGGACGAAGTAGCTGGCCTTTGCGACATGGACCTTAGTGTGGTCAGCACTGACGCATCAGGGTTGCTTGAGGCTGCCGGTATGCGAAGGAAGGCGGTATAGGATGACTACGAGACCGATGGTAGCGATAGTAGGAAGGCCCAACGTGGGAAAATCTGCCCTTTTCAACAGGATAATAAGGAGCAGGGTGTCAATCGTCGAAAGCCAGCCGGGTGTAACCAGAGACCGGATATATGCCGATACACAATGGCAGGGGATGGATTTCGTCATCATAGACACAGGTGGTATTACGACAGGAAAACAGGATCCTTTGAACGAGAAGGTCCGCGACCAGGCGGAAATCGCAGTCGAACAGGCATCGGTCGTCGTCTTCGTACTGGATGCGAAGACCGGGCTCATGGCAGAGGACGAAGATGTCGCCAACATAATCAGACATAGCAAGAAGCCTTGCGTGCTTTGCGTCAACAAGGTAGACGATCCAAGGCACATGGATTATTCGTTTTGGTCTTTAGGGCTCGGTGAACCGCTCCCTGTGACGGCAGCCCACGGTACTGGAGTCGCAGAACTGCTGGATGCGATAGTCGAAAAACTCAAGGAGATGGGTTACAAGGAGAATGAGCAGGATGGAGAGACTGCCGAAAACGCCCCGATAAAAGTGGCGTTCGTAGGTAAGCCCAATGTAGGGAAGTCGTCCATCGTGAACAAATACATCGGCTACGAGAGAAGCATCGTGAGTGATATGCCAGGTACCACTAGGGATGCCATCGACATGGACATCGAAATCGAAGGAAGATCCTTCGTTCTGATAGACACTGCCGGAATAAGGCGCAAGCCCAGGATAGATACTTCGGTTGAATTCTACTCGGTGGTCAGGAGTATGTCTGCGATCGAGAGAAGCGACGTTGCCGTTATTGTGCTAGATGGTACCGAAGCTGTTTCTGAGCAGGACGTAAGGATAGCGGGTTTCGCCCATGAAGCTGGGAAGGCGGTCGTCATCGCTGTAAATAAATGGGATGTCATGGATAGAGAAGAAGGTTACCATGAAGAGAAGATAAAGGAGATTAAAGAGAAACTTTCCTATATGGACTACGTTAAGGTTGTCTTTGTCTCAGCTAAGCAAGGAAGGCATCTTGATAGGCTGCTTAAGGCAATCATAGATGCGTTTGAAGCCAATAGAAGGCGCATAGCGACAGCCGAGCTCAACAAGTTGCTTGAGGAGGCAGTCCTTCGGTTCCCGCCGCCAGGTGAAAAAGGCAGGCAGCCCAAGCTTCTCTACATTTCGCAGGTCAGAGTACAGCCTCCTACGTTTGTGCTGTTTACTAATTCACCGGACCTGGTCCATTTCTCCTATGTCAGGTACCTAGAGAACCTTATTCGCGGCGCATATGATTTTTCGGGAACGCCGATGATCATCCACCTAAGGAAGAGGAGTTGAGCCCACATGGGGATTCTGGCATTGGCAATAGGGTACCTCATAGGGGCCCTGCCTTTCGGAATAGTGATGACCAAGCTGGTGTTGGGGATAGATATCAGGAAAGTTGGTTCCGGTAATACCGGGACGTCAAACGTAACCCGTGCGCTTGGTATTGGCTATGGCTTCATCAACGCCGTTCTAGACATTTCCAAGGGGATAGTGCCTGTTCTGATAGCTAGGTCGATGGGTTTGAGCCTCGCTTGGCAGTGTGGTGTTTCCTTGGCAGCCGTCATCGGTCATAACTGGCCGATATATACGATGTTCAAGGGAGGAAAGGGTATAGCAACTAGTTTCGGGGCCCTGGTTGTACTTGAACCGCGATTTCTTCTAATAGTGCCCATATTTGCTATAATCGTCTTATCAACGCGGATTAAGTCTTTGGCTTCGATGACTTCCGCATTTCTGTTAATCCCTCTCTCCCTGATCCTTAAGGCGCCATGGGAGATCGTGATATTGACTATAGTGATATGCTGCATGGCCATTTATAGGCATAAGGACAACGTCAAGAGGCTTATGGCAGGGAAGGAGAACAAGATATCATATAAGCTGAAGCCCGATAGATCATTAAAGCAAAAATGATGCAGGAGGGATCTTATGTTCCTTATGGTCGCGTGGAAGGAGTTCGCAATAGACCTATGCCTTCTGGTGTTGTCGGTCTTGTTCGGATCCTTGGTGGGATATGAGAGGGAGGTACACGGCAAATCAGCAGGCCTTAGGACGCACGCGCTTGTTTGTGTAGGAGCATCTCTTCTTACCATTGTCTCCATGAGGGGCTTCGGTGCCTGGGAGGGTGGATTAAGAGACCCAGGTCGTATAGTAGGTCAAATGGTTGCCGGTATCGGTTTTTTGGGTGCAGGTACCATATTAAGAGACGGCTTGAGCATAAAAGGCCTTACGACGGCCGCCAGCCTATGGGCGACCTGCATGATAGGCATTTCAGTAGGTGCAGGCCTCGTACAGTACGCTGCACTGGGAACATTACTGGTTGTCATAGTTCTCAGCCAGTTCAGCAAAGTTGAGCGCATGCTTTCTGTGAGAGCGTCTTCGATGCTTAAGATAACCGCCACTGACAGGCCGGGTCTCCTAGGTGACGTGGCCGCCTTGTTGGGAAGGTATTCGATAAATATACTTAAGAGCGAAATCAACAGCGATCTCGATACGGGCATAGTGATGATTGACCTGGAACTGAGGAAAGTCATAAAGGATACCCGAGTCTGTGACGTAATACATGAGCTGTCCAAGATACAGGGCGTCCGGAACTATGAGATCCGGGAATAGGAGATATATGAAGATCCTAGTTTCAAATGACGATGGCATACACGCCGAAGGACTCGCGTCTTTGTGCAGTTGCCTTACCGAGGCTGGTTTCCAGGTGTACGTTTGCGCACCCGACAGGGAAAGAAGCGCAGCAAGCCATGCGCTTACGATGTATAGCCCACTTAGACTTATCGAGGTAGGTAATCCCAACTTCGATGCGTTTAGGGTATGGTCAGCCGATGGCACACCCGCAGATTGCGTAAAGATAGCCCTAGAGCTTCTGATGAAATCGGATCCACCGGATTATGTGATCTCCGGAGTAAACAGAGGCCCGAATTTGGGCACTGATATCCTATATTCCGGCACCGTCGCAGCGGCCGCCGAAGGGTGTTTCGCGGGCATTCCATCGCTTGCCGTCTCTTGTACCGATAAGATGAATCCAAACTACCAGACCGCATCCAAATTCGTCTCAGCGCATATATCTGACATATTTGCGAACGAACTGCCGCAGGGGACCATGCTTAACATAAACGTACCGGCCGACATAACGAGACAAGTGGCCAACACTCCCTATATGTTTACACGGGCAGGGACCATGAAGTACGTCGATATATTCGACGTCAGGCACGATCCGCGAGGTAGGGAGTACATATGGATGTCAGGTAACCCCATGGACCTGGACATTGAAGAGGATTTCGATACTGTGGCCATCAAGAAAGGCCTAATATCCATTACACCAATCAAGTTTGATGTAACGGATTACTCGTTGCTTGCGAAGCTTAGGAACAGTAGTGGTGGCCATAGGTTGCTATAATATTTATTATGTAAACTTCTAGGTATAAAATACTGGCAGGGGAGACAGGACTTGAACCCGCAACCCTCGGTTTTGGAGACCGATGCTCTGCCAATTGAGCTACTCCCCTGCGATGGCGTATTCATATGCAATAAGTATTTTACGTGCACAAGGCGTTATTGTCAAATGATTTAAAAGTAGAATACCGTGAGGAGGTAGACTTATGTCGGAGTTAAAAGTACCCGTAGGGATTTCGAACAGACATCTTCATTTAAGCGAGGCCGACCTTCATAAACTATTTGGGGAAGGCGCTAGCCTTACAGTAAAGAAGGACCTCTCTCAGAAGGGTCAGTTCGCTTGCGAAGAAGTCGTAAACCTGATAGGACCCAAGGGCAGCCTCAATAATGTCAGGATACTCGGACCTACAAGGAAACAAACGCAGGTTGAAGTATCTAATACAGATGCAAGGACTTTAGGTCTAGAGGCACCAGTACGCGACAGCGGGGACCTAAAGGAGAGCACCCCCATCAAGATAGTAGGGCCCAAGGGCGAGCTGAGCCTTACTGAAGGGTGCATAGTGGCTAAAAGGCACGTTCACATGAACGAAGAAGATGCCGCCAAGTATGGATTAAAGGACAGGCAGATCGTAAAGGTGGGCGTAAAGGGAAGCCGCGGGCTGGTATTTGACGAAGTCCTTATAAGGGTACATCCGACATTTGTGCTTGAAATGCATCTGGATACCGATGAGGCGAATGCCTGTGGCTTGAAGAACGGTGAATTGGTATCTGTCCTTTTATGACCCCAGATGAAGTCAAGAAGGTCATGCTAGGTGATTCGCGGACTAGCACCGAGCTTGATTTCGGAAGTCAAAGGCATTATGAAGGCGGCTCATCGCTAGTAATACCTGTAATGCAAGATAGGTTGCTCATGGTATTCAATAATGCTCGCGATGGTTGGGAGTTCCCCGGAGGAAAGAGAAATGCCGGGGAATCTCCTTTACAATGTGCCGTAAGGGAACTATATGAAGAAACCGGCCTGACTGGTAGGGACTTCCTCAGGCTCTGTTCTTATAAGGTGGTCAAGGACGGTCTCGTTATGGACGGCGATATCTTTTCTTGCAAGATAGATACCTTACCGGTTGCATTTCTCGATACTAAAGTGTCTGGTGCTGGCCTTTTTTCAATTAGTCCGCATAAGCTAGCGATTACTGACGGTTACATTGAGTATTTCTTCGAATTATTGAAATAGCTTTATTTGAGGTGATGATTAATGCCCATATTTGATTTCAAATGTGAAAACTGTGGATATACCTTCGAAACCCTGGCAAAGAGAGATGAACAGGTTAACTGTCCAAAATGCAACTCCGAGAGAACAAGAAAGCTCTTGTCGAAGTTCGGCTTCTCATGTGGTTCTAACTTTAGATCCTCATTAGGTTCAAGCGATTGTAGTGGTTGCAGTAGTACTTCCTGTAGCCCTACATGAAGCCATAGCCATTAGGGCCGGTTCGGCCCTAAGATAATAATATAAGTTTACATAATGTGTATTATGCGACATCATAGATTTCAGTCATAATGCTCCCCCACATATCAGAAGTTGTTAGTAGGAGAAGTACGTGGAAAAGTTATGATGAAGTGCTGAATCCTCATGTATGCGTCGAATAGTAAAAATAGAGTGCCGCGGTCACGAACTACGGCACTCTATTTTTGGCTAATTATACTGCAGGCTTAGGGATAACTATGACTCTGCCTGGATATACGATACCATCCTCAATGTCGTTCAACTCTATTGTCCTTGCTACTGCTGATCTTATATCGGTTTCGTAACCATAGACTTTTCTTACGCATTCCCAGACCGTATCACCTACGCGGACAAGGACCTCTTCAAGTTCAGTTGCATCGTTTCTACCCATCACGCAGGAACTGAATATAATGCCGAAGGTCAATATGAAAACGGATATGCCAGTAACGGTCAGGATTAGTTTAAGGGGGGATTTTCCCCTCAATCTCTTTGTCCTGTACATAATACCTATCATTAATCCCACCCACCCCTTACCGAACATATGTTCTACTTTGAGTATAGGGGCCTGTAGGGCTTGTGTCAACAACAATCGAACAAATGTTTGTATACTTGATTGCTGTCTGATATATTAGTGTTAATCAAGAATCGAGGTGTAATCATGCCTAATCTTAATGATAGAGAGGCGCAGATACTAAGCTTCATATCAAAGGAAGCTGCGGAGAAGGGTTTTCCCCCTTCCGTGAGAGAAATATGCGCTGCGGTAGGACTAAAATCAACATCTACAGTGCATGGTTATCTGAACTCACTAGAAAAGAAGGGTTTCATAAGGCGTGATCTCACAAAACCAAGGGCAATCGACGTAATCCAGGATACGGTAGACTCAATCAACGTTAGGAGAATAGCAAAGGGAGTGCCTTTGGTAGGAGCTGTTACCGCAGGCATGCCAATACTGGCCACAGAGAACATCACCGACTATATCCCCCTACCCAAGGATTGGGTAGGCGACGACCAGGTATTTATGCTTAAGGTTAAGGGCGATAGTATGATAGGTGCAGGAATCAATGAAAGTGACATGCTTATCGTAAGGAGTCAATCCGACGCTCAAAACGGTGAGATCGTAGTCGCGATGATAAATGATGAGGCGACGGTTAAGCGTATCTATAAAACGAAACAAGCTATAGAGCTTCATCCGGAGAATCCGGCATATCAAGTGATAATCTCACCGGATACCAAGGTAATAGGAAAAGTTATCGGGTTGCTCAGGAAAATATAATGCCCCGCTTTTTAGCGGGGCTATTCATATTCATTTGGATACGTGCACCTCTAGGCCCTTATAGATGATGTATCCTTGATATCTTTCTTCTCTACCCCACATGCTCTGAAGAAAATCTCCAAAGCCTGTTTCGTACCCCTATCCTCCGGGTTACTGTTTTCAAGCTTGTCGTAGAAGTTGGGAAGCTGCTGATACCATTGTTTTGCCATGAATATCGCACTTTCAACACCCTCGTTGTTTATGACGCCAATTAGTTTGTCATAGGTGTTCCTTCTCGTTGAAGCTTGCTTCTCCCAGAAATCGGGGTTCTCGGTGAGCTGCGCAGCGAGGAGATCCTGTTTCGCGATGGCCCTGAAGCTCTCGAGCCCCCGCAGTATATCCTCGCTTGATATGAGGTGCATGTTACTCACACCTTTCCTATTATTCTGATGACCCTATATCTATTATACGATAATCTATCACATTTCCTCTCTAAGTAAAGACATTACTTTCTTCATGTCATGCCATACGTCAATCTTCCTGGATGGGTCCCTGAGCAGGGCCGCAGGATGGAACGTAGGCATGTACTCTATGTTGTCGGCTTCAATGAAGCTGCCCCTCGCCTTAGTTATACCTTCCTTCGTTCCTGGTATCATCGCCTTATAAGCGGTAGATCCTAATAGAACGATCACTTTCGGTTTTATTATTTCAATTTGTCTTTTTAAATATACAATACAAGTATCTATTTCATCCTTTTCGGGAACTCTATTGCTAGGTGGTCGACACTTGACTACATTACCTATGAATACTTCCTCTCTTTTTAGGCCCATCGCATTGATTATCGCATCCAAGAGCCTTCCAGCAGCTCCTACGAAGGGCCTGCCTTTTACGTCTTCATCGGCGCCGGGCCCTTCTCCTATGAACATAATCCTGGCATCTAGGCTACCCTCACCAGGAACTGTATTTATCCTTGTAGATCCTAGTTTGCATGATTGGCACTTGGCGACTTCGTTAATCACGGTAGCCATAAGTACGTTCTTGTCATAGATGCCCATGTTGATAATGGGTTCCTCGTCTTTATTCTGCGACTTTCCAGCAAATAAGTTTAGCTGCTCATCAGTGTTCAATGGGGTCACTCCCAGAAAGTAATTGCACTTACATAGCTTCTGTTATATCATATTATTTGTCTAAACAGCAGTCGAGGTGTAGCGCAGTTTGGTAGCGCGCTTGGTTCGGGACCAAGAGGCCCCGGGTTCAAGTCCCGGCACCTCGACCATTTTTTGCGAGAGTGGCGGAACGGCAGACGCACCAGACTTAGGATCTGGCGAGGCGACTCGTGCGGGTTCAAGTCCCGCCTCTCGCACCATTAAGCTCATTTTACAATATCGACCTTCGATGTTAACACCTCTAAATACGCGTATTAATCATTGGTACTTTTTACTCCAATGAAATATGCCATGCCTTCTCCCCTATTCCCTATGTCAACTAATGCATAGGATTAAAATAAGGCACAAATTCTTAATGTCTTAAACACGTATAATGTATCGGTGGGCTTCCCCGGCTTGCTTAGTAATTCTGAACTAGCTCACTATAGAATAGCTGATGTTAACGCGATTATAGGAGGCAATTGTAAGTGGAATTCAGAGACCTGAAAAAGCAATATCAAATGCTCAAGGAGGAAATCAATCAAGCCATATTAGATGTCGTAAAAGACGGTAATTACATCCTTGGTACGCAAGTTAGCCAGCTTGAGGATGAGTTAAGCGAATTCTCAGGAAGTAAACATTGCGTGTGCTGTGGTAATGGTACTGATGCATTGATTCTAGCTCTCATGTATTGGAATATTGGCCCTGGTGATGCAGTGTTCGTTCCGGATTTTACCTGCTTTGCATCAGTGACCTGCATACTGACTAGAGGAGCAGAACCGGTATTTGTCGATATTGATTTGAAAACCTTCAACATGGATCCCAACTCTTTAGAAGAAGCCGTTTTGAACGTTACTCGTGAAGGTCGCATTAGGCCGCGGGTAATCATACCTGTCGATCTCTTCGGCCTCCCAGCGGACTATGGCAGAATTCTTGAGATTGCTCGAAAATACTCCCTCCTCGTACTTGAAGATGCCGCCCAGAGCTTTGGGGCATCAATCAATGGACGTAGAACATGCAGCTTCGGAGATATTTCGACAACTTCCTTTTTCCCAAGCAAACCTCTGGGTTGTTACGGGGATGGCGGGGCTTTGTTCACTGGTTCTAGGGAGATTGCCGACCGTCTAAAATCCATGAGATTTCTTGGAAGGTCGGTAGCTGATCAGTATGACAATATAAACATCGGCTTGAACTCCAGGCTAGATACATTACAGGCGGCAATACTGTTGAAGAAGCTAAGAGCTTTCAAAGAATACGAGCTTGACTGTGTTACCAGGATTGCTGAATACTACTCTAGCCTACTGAAGAACGTGGTATCGATTCCCAGAATTCCAGAGGATTTTTACTCAAGTTGGGCCCAGTATACGATACTTTTGGAAAATGAAGCACAAAGAGATAGCCTTAAGGATTACCTGAGTACGTTGGGAGTTCCATCAGCAGTTTATTATCCTCGCCCTATGCACTTGCAGAAGGCATGCGAAGGTTTGGCAACTCCCCTAGTATCCCTCGCCAACTCAGTTCATGCATCCAAATGTGCACTCTCTTTACCGATGCACCCTTACCTAACTGATGAAGAAGTTGAGATGATTACTACAACTATCATAGAGCACATAGGCTGACATCCAAGTAGAAATCCATAGATAATGCTAGGTTCCAGAATAGTGAAGGCAGGAGATCTCTCCTGCCTTCACTAGCATACTAGATGCATTTTCTTAACGCACAAATACCTTTCCTTTATAGATCAACACTCCTGCGATCCCAAAACCCGTTTACAAAGAAGTATCATAACCGCCAGCATTTCGCCCATTCAACGTAGATATATCTATTCTAGGCATCTACCATCGTTCTGATGTATAATTTTTCAACCACCAATTATCATGATTAAGCCTCCTCCCATTCTGAATTCAAGGCCATCTATGTTACTCTGCAGTATAACGCAGTCATGATACCTCTGTTATAATAACGCCAAGGATTGTGTATCGTTGCATCTTTTTCTTCCTTTAGTGAACTCATATACATATCGAGCTAGAGACGCCATTCCTTGACCTTTTCTTTGTCAATGGATAAGATGCCCCGGTAATATTTACCTCTATCTCTCATCCTCCATGCTTCCCTACGACCAACATTAAACATTGTATTAGAATCATCTTATCCATTTATCCGCATATGAGCATACTTTGTTGTTATCTGGACTCGTCTATTTCGCTGGCATCAGTTTGCCGCCTCCTACCAGGGTTATCGTCTTGCCACTGAGCCAGGAATTGTCCTTGTTCTTCGAATCATAATATACGTTATGTCCGTTGCTGATGATGTTTGCCAAGCTGTTGTCGCCATCCTTCATCACTGTAACATACGAATCTGCCGTGACTTTCCAGGTACTCTTACCGTCCAGGCTCAGTGAGACGAATTTAGCTGTCTTCTCCTTATTAATCGCTCCTTCTAATATGGATTCGTTCTTCAACACTAAAGATGCAGTGCTGATGCCATCTAGAACAACATCGCCACTAAGCTTCTGTGAATCCGCATTAAGAGTGATATCTGCTCCATTAGACCCCGAATTACCCCATTGGTCCGCCCCGGCTTTGAGCAATATCCCTGATGAGCCACTAATTTTGACACTCTTGAGGTTGATTATGCATGCTGTATTGGTTGAGTAGAATACTGGACCCTCCGTGACCGTAAGCGACCCTCCGCTCATAGTAAATGTACCGCTGCCTACTGTCGCGTCGCCTGACATGCTCTGATAGATGAACACCCCATAGTTCTTCTCTGACTTCGCATTGCAATCAGATAATGTTATCGAGTTCTTCCCTTCAATAACGGCTACTTCCGAGGTAATTGATCGCAGTGTGGCATTGCTTACTTCTATAGCACCAGTTGAGTATATGGCTGGTGATTTCGTACCTTTAGTCAGGACTGTCCCGCCTTTGGCGATTATCGTCCCTCCTCCCCTGTCCGTCGCTATGGCAGCAGCTGCCCCGTTTCCTGAAGTAGTGATATCGACGTTCTCCATGACAATCTTGCCCCCGATCGTCGCGTCAACCCCATGGGCTCCTGAAGCAGCACAATCGATGGTGACTCCATTCAGTTCGATATAGGATCCGCTACCACATGCAAATATGCCGTTAGCTCCGGTGCCGGTGGTCGTTACGTCCGTATCCTTAATAGTCAGCTTACTCCCCGCCTTCACAAGTAGGGCTGCGTTCAATCCATAGAAGCTGCTGTTATCCATCGATGACGTGTTGCCAGAAGTCGTTATCTGCATGCTTGTGATCGCGAGTGAGCCGCCATTCGACACAATAACGGCTGATTGGTCGTCGGTCGTGGCCTTCAAGGTGCCTTCCGATTTCTTGGCAGTCCCGCTCGATAATGCATAGACTGCAGTCCCTGTTACGATTGTCGTATCGGAAGCAGCCTGACCGCCAGGAACACTAGTCTGCCCACTTGGGGCTGCAGGTGGAGTACCACCAGGTTGTGACCCGAGCATGATGTGTATGAGGGAAGGGTTCTTGGCTCCTGAATCAAATGTCATCTGAAGGTAGGCACCTACCTTAATATCGGATAATTTTGCTGCACTTGCAGCCGATCCGGGTCCTTGCATCCCTTGCATGGTTATCTTGCAGGAATTAGTGACCGTAAACGTTTTAGTCTCTCCTGACAACGTGAGTATCTCCGGGGGGCTTGCTTGTCCTCCGCCGGGCATTGGAGGCGCACCTTCGCTAGTTGGAGGCGCTTGCTGCGGCTGCCCACCTGCCTGCTGCTTTAGCGTACCTAACGCTACCGTTATCTCCGTTCCATTTATCTTTGTTACCTTGCCGTACAATGTGGTCTGCCCGTCCTCTGCATAAGCGCACCCTACGATGAACAAGAACATGCCTATTATCAATATCGCTGAGAACAACCCTCTTTTCGGCTTCATTTGCCTGCATCCCCTTCATAGTCTTGTGATACATGGATTCTCTTGCTGGCATTATATTACTCAAGCATTGTTACAGTTTTTTGTACGCTATGTCACATTTCTGTGAATATGATAAACAGCCATTCGGGAATATCATCTTAAACAAAATGGGCGGCAGTATTGATCTGCCGCCCATTCTGGAACCTTCAATGGATGCGATATCGATAGATATGTGAGGGTATTAAAGGCTTATATGCTCGTTTATTTCGTCCAATGCCTCCATGGTAGCCTTTACTCCCATATCGATTATCTCTTCGGCCCTATAGAATTCGTGTGCCAGAACACCTTCTATCGCCGGCCTTATCCTAATGTCAGAATGGTGTATTACCATCTTCACAAGACGCTCTTGGAAAATATCGAAGCTGTTGAGGAGCACGGCTATCATATTAGGTTCGCCTTTTATCCCGGATTTTGACACGTCCGGAACGACATCCACGCCAATAACCACGTCCAGGCCCAACGCCGTCAGATAGTCGCTTGGTACGGGGTTCGAGACGGCCCCGTCCACGAAGTACTCGTTCTCTATCTTATGAGGTACGAATATGCCCGGCATCGATATAGAAGCCCTTATGGCACTCCATACCGGTCCATTGTCAAAAGCTTTCTCCTCTCCCGTCTTAATGTTCGTGGCTATCGCTACGAAAGGTACCCTAGTAGCTGCAAAGCTTGCGTTATGGGTCAACTCCATGAGCAGCTTCCTTATCCTGCCGCCCCTTATGAGGCCCGACCTGGTCGTGATGCCCAGATCCATGTATCTGATGATGTCGGTCTGCCTAATGGATACGGCGAGCTCGGTAAGCTCCCGCACGCTCATCCCGCATGCGTAGGCACCTCCTACCAGGGCTCCTGCGCTGCATCCTACTATGGCGTCTATGGGTATAGAATTATCTTCCAATACCTTCATCACGCCAATGTGCGCAAGCCCTCTCGCTGCGCCGGATCCCAGCGCCAGTCCTATCGTCTTGCGGTTTAGACCTTGCTTTATCGCATTGATTCTTTCTTTTGAGTTCCTAAGGTAATTCTCGTCGGCTAGCGCCCTGCTGATACTATCGAACATGATCTTCACCTCAGCAAGAAGTTAACTTCAGTATATAAAAAGAAAATGGGCCCCGTAAACCGGAACCCAATTGGTCGGAGCGGGGAGACTTGAACTCCCGGCCTCTTGCACCCCAAGCAAGCGCGCTAGCCAAACTGCGCCACGCCCCGTAGCTGACAATAAATATAATAACAGCATCATAGAGAGGTTTCAACAACTAGTTACAAGCCAAAGCCGTAAGCCTCATGATGGTAATTATGTCAACCAACTCGATTATACATAGCCATACATCTTTGTATAACGCCATATATAGAATAAACGGGTTGACTATTATGTCAACCCGTCAGATTATATCTTGTTTATGGCTTCATGAACATCGACCAGAGACGTGCCGTAGACAGGAGATCCATGATGTTGTGTTTGATTATCGGCATGAGGAGTCCATAATTCCGACAATTAACGTATTCCCAATAGACTCTTGGAATTACGCTTCCCGGGATATCCCCCTCCCTATTCCAATCAGGGACCTTAAGGATGTTCCGTTCCAAAGACTGAAGGGAGCAACTTGCGAGCCTGTCCTTATATCTTTTCCTGGCAGGTTTTAGAAGATCCACGGATACGATTTCGGGAAGGGTGAGATTACAGTAGCTCATCCTCTTCTCAATGTAAGGAATGTCGAAGTTGTCCCCGTTGAAGGTCATCACGCAGGAACGTTCCTTTACATATGAAAGAAGCTCAAGCAATATGGAAGATTCCTCGGCCGGTTCTCTGGCAATGAGCTGAGAACATAGGATGCCTTCCTCCCCTACTTCAAGCAGACCTATAAGGAAGAGCGGCCCCGTAATGCCTGACAAGCCCGTCGTCTCTATGTCAAGGAAACGTATGCCGAAATAGTCCTCGTAGCTAAGCTCGTCGAGCGATGGAAGCACGTTCTCGACGAGTATGTGCCTTCCGCCGCAATTCTCCCTCTCATCGCCTATGAGGTCGACACCAGAAATGAGCTCCTCATAGTCTACGATCATTTGGAGTATGTGTACCTTACTTTATACATGGTGTCCACCGTACCTTTAGCGGGTACCGTCAACTTTATGGTCGCACCGGTGCCGCTTTTCTGCCATTCTCCGCCGATATAGCTGATAAGCTCCCATTCTCCCGGGAAGCTCTCCACGAACTGCGCCTCGGTAGTGAACTGCGACGTAGATCTCACCCTGATCCTGAAGGATTCCTCATAGGAGCTGGTCCCCACTACCTTACTATCCAGCCTTTCTATTTCTGCTACTATTTCCGACGCAGAGTCGAGCTTCAGCACCAGCTTATCGTCCACCACCTGTACGTTCGCAGGCAACAGAGTATTTGCCGGTACTTTGCCGTTCGTTCCGTCGTTGACATACACCGTGAACGATATCGCCCTGCTGGGCAGGGCCGACATCGATTTATCTGCTGCCGTTTCAAGGAAGATGTCTGGCCTGATCGTCTCCTTCGTGGCCTGTTTCCCTGAAAAGCCTTTCAGGTTCGACCCTAATGAGGCTCCGACATAAGTCCTGTATGAGAGTCCCTTGACTGATATTAGCGGGAGGCGCAGTTCGCTTCTTGCGTCGATGTCAAGCGCTTGTCCTACAGGTTTTATAAGGCTCCATAGCTGTGAGCCGACTATCTTGGACGCCTGGTTTGAGCTGATGGCGCCCTCCGTCCCGTAGAGCACGAACTCCGCGCCTTTATAGAACACGCTTGAGTCGTTCTTTATCGTAAGGAACAGGCCAAGCTCGGCCTTCATATCCTGCGCCGTGATCAAATATCCTGTCACCGCCCACCTTATGCTGGTGGTCACGTAGGTAACCTCGAAGAGCGCCGGCCCTCCGTCATTTGAGAGCACCTGCCACCCCAGCTTCCTTGCTCCCGTAACGTCCTCATTAATGAACACGGACTCCACAGTCCCGGAACCGTCCACGCATCTTACAAGAAGGCTCCCTTCACACGTACCGGCATCCTCCTCGAGGCCGTAAACGGCAGATACCCCGGGGCTCAGGTTCGCGTTGGCCTGATAGGTCACCATGGCCAGCCCGCTGCTGGAACCGAGTATCTTAAGGTCCGATATGACGGATTCCACGGCGTTCTGCACACCTTGGGTCGGTGGAAGCGATATGGCGGGCTGCCCGGACGCACCGGAAGCTTGCGAGCCGGCCGCCGTGACCGAAAGAAGGACGAAAAGCGTCGCCAGCGCGGAAAGAAGGTTCCTAGGTTTTAAAATCCTCATAGCCTCTTCCTCCTCGATAGTGCGCCCTCGGCGTATTCCATCAGGGTCATCTCCATCTGGTGCCTGCTCAACCCGCCTTGCATGTAGGCCGTGTAGGGCGGCCTCATCGGTGCGTCGGCGGAAAGTTCTATGGACGATCCTTGTATGAAAGCGCCTGCCGCCATGACTACGTCATCCTCGTATCCAGGCATGTAGCCCGGTACTGGTACGGCCTTCGCGTCAACAGGAGATCCCGATTGGACCGCTTTCATGAAACTGAGCAGCTCTTCCTTATCATTGAATTCTATGCGCACCACGGAATCCCCCCTGTCCTCGAGAGGACCCGGGTCTACCTTGTGTCCGAGCTGGTGAAGGAAGCACGATGCGAAGGCCGACGAGCACATCGCCTCGCAGGTTATCATCGGCGCGAAGTAAAGGCCCTGCGCTATCAGCCTGTTCATGCCCAGCGTCGGTCCGCAATGTGAGCCGAGCCCCGGTGCAGTGAGCCGTGATGCGGCCCTTTCTACCAGCTCGGCCCTTCCCGCCACATAGCCACCTGCGGGAGCCACTCCTCCTCCGGGATTCTTTATCAGCGATCCTGCGATAAGGTCGGCCCCCGCGGAGCACGGCTCCAAGATGTCAGTGAATTCCCCGTAGCAGTTGTCGACGATGGTCACAGCGTCCGGATTAGCCTCTTTCACCGTACGGCAGATACTTCCTATCTCATCGACAGAAAGAGGTTTCCTGGTCGAATAGCCCCTCGACCTTTGTATCAGGACAGCGTCGGACGATCTTGAAGCCTCGGCTATCCCTGCAAGGTCCGGCCCGCCGGCCGCGCCCGGTGCCACTTCCGAGTAGGACACGCCAAATTCGCCAAGGGAGCCATATCCGTCTTTTCCGTGTATTATCCCGTCAAGCGTGTCGTACGGCCTCCCGAAGGCCGCCAGCAGCCTGCCTCCCGGCCTTAGGACCCCGAAAAGGGCAAGGGCGATGGCATGCGTGCCGGATACTATCTGGTGCCTTACCAATGAGGATTCCGCGCCCGCGATCATGGCGAAGGCTTCCTCGATCGCCTCCCGGCCGGAGTCGTTGTAGCCGTAACCCGTAGTCCCGCCGAACTGGTAATCGGACAGCCCGGCCTTTCTGAAAGCCATCAGCACGCGGCGCATGTTGACCCGCCTTATCGACTCGTACCCTTCCTGCTGGCAGTGGCACGAAGCAAGTGCTTCCTCCGCCATTCCCATGACTTCAGCGCTAAACCCGCCCACGGCGTCGAATTTCCCCATTATGGTCTTCAGCTGCCCCTTTCGTCCTCGTGTCCTGTGAAGTCCGCCTCTATGAGACCCGCGATCGTATCCGCGTCTTGTTCCATCGAATCGTACCAGGTTATGTCCTCATACCTCTTGAACCAGGTCATCTGCCGTTTCGCATACTTCCTCGTCTCCGCCTTTATCCTGTCGACCGCCTCCTCGAGGCTCGACTTCCCTTCGATGTAAGCCAGGAGCTCCTTGTAGCCTATCGCCTGCATGGCCACCTTGCTGTTGCCGTATCCCTGCTCAACCAGACGTCCTACCTCGTCCAGGAGGCCGTCATCCATCATCCTGTCGACCCTGGCCTCTATCCTGCGAACGAGCGCGGCCCTCTCGGTTCTGAGGCCGTAGAACCTCGCCGGGATCCCGGAATTTTGGCTGTCCTGACGCTGCAGCTCGCTTATCGGCCTGCCCGACCTGACGTACACTTCCAGCGCCCTCACTATCCTCCTGGCGTCGTTAGGATGTATCCTCAAGGCTGCCTCTACGTCGACCTCCTCGAGCTCCTTATGCAAGGCTGCGGCACCTTCCGCCTCGGCCCTTGCGTAAAGGTTCTTCCTGAGCCCTTCGTCCGCCTCGGCCTCCGGGAACAGGAAGCCCCTGGTCGCCGCGTCGATGTAAAGGCCGGTCCCCCCGGCGATTATCGCCACCTTGCCCCTTTTGCGTATGTCCTCGTATGCGGCCTTTGCCAGCTCGCAGTACCTCGCCACCGACATCGGGTCGTCAGGCAGGCACACGTCCAGCAGATGATGCCTGACGGCGGCCCTGTCGGTTCTTGCGGGTTTTGCCGTCCCTATGTCCATGCCCACGTAAACCTGCATCGAATCCGCAGAGATTATCTCGCCGCCCATCCTTTGCGCCACGCACATGGCGACATCTGACTTGCCTGCCGCCGTGGGCCCCACTATCGCGATCGCGGTATCATAAATCAAACCCTTGAACCCGCCTTCTCATAACCTACGTACTCGACGCTTCCCGCCCCGCTCGAATGGAAAACACAGAACCCGGGCAAGCTCTCCAGGTCCTTCCTGGCACCGCCCTTCCTCACCTTGACGACCACCCTTCTTCCGGCCACCCTCAGTGCATTCTCCAGGTCCTCCCTTGCGGGCATCCCCGCGACCGCCCACGTCCTTAACGAATCCACCGGTGTCCCCGACACCGGCCTTTCGAACATCGGGTCGAAGTAGACGACGTCGAAGCTTTCGTCTTCACATCCTCGCAGGTATTCGGAATACCTCGCGTTTATCCTATCGATCCTCGCTATGGCCGACGCTACGTCCAGGTCCGCCCTGTATGCTCTCATCCCGTAATCCACGGCTAGATATATCGGCCTCGACGCCTCCAGCGCCGTCACGCGCCCTGCCACTCCTGCGGTCCAGGCGGCGACTATGGCGTCGGATCCGAGCCCCATGGTGCAGTCCAGCACCTTGTCACCCTGCCTTAGCCGCATGGCCTTTGCCATGACGTCCTCCGCCCCCTTCTTCGCCTGCATTATCCTAAGATGGGCGGTGCTGGGATGGAATCTCAAAGAACATACCTCGTCGGCGAAGGAATACCTCATGAGCCTTACGGCCCCCTTTTCGAACACCAGGACATCGGCCTCGGCCATCTCCGCGATCCGCCCTTTGAGATTTCGTCTTCGGACGAACTCCCACCCTATCCTTGCCGCTTCAGCAAAAGCGGCCGTTTCGGCCGCGATGTCCGCCTTCCTGTCGGTATCGACGGAGACCGTCACGAATCCTCCGGGTAAGCCCGCCTGAGCCGGCCCGTCCCCTTCCATCATCTACGGCCGACTCCCCTCTCGATGCCGGAAAGGTCCACCTTAAGCAGCGTAGGCCTACCATGGGGGCACCTTATGGGATTGGACGTTTCGAAAAGGCCCTCCGCGAGGTCTTCCATCTGCTCCGGCTCCAGCTTCGTGCCGGCTTTCACCGCGCCCTTGCATGCCATCTCGACGGCGGCCTTCTTGAGCCTTCCGCCTACGTCGAGTCCGGACCTGATCCCGTCCGATATGTCCCTCAAGGCGCTCAGCAGAAGGTCCTCGGGCGAAGGCTCATCCCCGCCTACGACGGGAACCGCCCTCACCAGCACGCTGCGAGCCCCGAACGGCTCTACTTCGAACCCAAGCCCTTTAAGGCCTTCCATCTCCTCCCTGACCAGCGCCGCTTCGGCCGGCATCAGCTCGATGGTTTCGGGCATAAGAAGAGGCTGGCTGGTTAAGCTTCTGGCCTCGAGCCTTCCCAGGAACCCGTCCACTAGTATCCTTTCATGCGCCACATGCTGGTCTATTACGATCAGCTGGCCATTAAGCTCCGCGATTATGTACGAGTCCATGAACTGGCCTATCACCCTGGGCTTCGCCTCCTGCCCGATCTCCGGGCCGGCATACGACCCCTCGGGTAGCTTGGCGTGCCCGGCTCCTTGGCTGGATGGCATCGGAGCGCCGCTGGCGCCAAATCCTTCGTAGGCGGGATGCACCTGCCCTTCGCTTCCGCCTCCATAGCCGGCGACGGGCTCAGCCACCTCGTCTGCTGGACCGCGCCTTGCAGATCCTTTCTCGAAGTATCCGGCGTACCTGTCCATGATGATGCTGCCCGCGGCGGTACCGACCCTTGGCTCTACGCCGTGTTCCGGGACTTGTGCTGCCACCTCGAGCCCCTGGGTGGAGCCCTGTGCCGCCTGCCTTACGGCTTCCCTGACGGCGGCGAAGACCGCCCCGTCGTCAGCGAACCTGACCTCCGCCTTGGCAGGGTGGACGTTCACGTCGACCCTTGCTGGGTCGATCTCCAGCCAGACGACGCACGGAGGATAGCGCCTCTTGTCGTCCGCCTTGACGCCTTCCAGCCCTCTGTCGATGGCGCTGTACAGCGCGAGCGAAGATACGGGCCTTCCGTTGACGATAAGGTACTGGTCCTGCCTTCTCATCCTGAAGTCCTCGGGCGCACCGACCATGGCCATGGCCTCCACCCCCGGAGAAGAGCTCCTGCCGGTCGACATCCTGCCGGCAGCGTCCCCGAACACGGCCGTCGCCGCGTTATACGGCTCCCCGTCCCCGGGCGAGTAGAATACCTGCTTGCCGTCGAGGCTCAGCCTCACCGATACGGCAGGGCAGCTAAGGGCGAGCCTTTCGGCCGCCTTTTGTATCCTGTTCGCCTCGGCCTGCTTCGACTTCAGGTACTTCAGCCTGGCGGGCGTGTTATAGAAGAGGGAGTCCACCTCGACGGTCGTGCCCTGCCTTCCTGGCGCAGGACCTTCTAAGGCCAGCCTGCCCCCTTCATATTCGACCTTCCAGGCGGTCTGCTGCCCTCGGGCCCTCGTTATGAGCCTCACTTTGGCGACGGAAGCGACCGACGGCAGCGCCTCTCCCCTGAAGCCAAGGGTGTTCACCGCGAACAGCTCGTCAGCCGTCCTTATCTTGCTCGTGGCGTGCCTTTCGAAGGCCAGCAGGGCGTCGTCCCTGTCCATGCCGAACCCGTCGTCGACCACCCTTATCTGGTCGAGGCCGCCTCCGATTGCCTCTATGTCGATGCTCCTAGCGCCCGCGTCCACCGAGTTCTCGGCCAGCTCCTTGACCACGGAGGCGGGCCTTTCGACCACTTCCCCCGCAGCTATCTTGTTGGCCACTTCTAGCGGCAGCCTTATTATGCTCACGAGCGCACCTCCATCCCGATAATCCTGCCGGACTTGTACTTGGCGTCCGGCACGGTATATGCAAGGCCGTAGACGTATCCCGGGTTTACACCCGCCAGCCCGCAACAGGGAAATTCCCTATACTTCCTCTTCCTCCAGCGCCTTCTTCATCTCGAATACCAGATCCAGGGCCTCCCTGGGGGAGAGCGCCTCGGGATCCGCGCCTTTAAGCAGCTCCATGGCCTTCGATTCGACCTTCTCCGGCAGGGGGCCGTCGTTTGCCGCTTCGGGCAGCTCGCCCCAGCCGAACAGCTTCATCTGATGTCCGCCTCTGTCATATATCTTCTCGAGCTGCCTCAGGATCTGTCCGGCGCGCCTTATCACGTCCTTAGGCAGTCCTGCCATACGGGCCACGTTTATCCCGTAGCTCTTGTCAGTGCCGCCTCTTTGCAGCTTGTACAAGAACACGACTTCGTCGGCGCGCTCCGCGACGCTTACATGGTAATTCCTGGCAAACGGCAGCTTCTCCTCCAGTTCGGCCAGCTCGTGGTAGTGCGTCGTGAACAGGCACCTCGAACGCGTCACGTCGTGTATGTGCTCGGCCACCGCCCAGGCCAGGGCCATGCCGTCGTAGGTCGAAGTCCCCCTGCCCAGCTCGTCCACCATCACGAGGCTGCTTTCGGTGCTCGTGTTCAATATCTCGGCTACTTCGAGCAGCTCAACCATGAAGGTGCTCTTGCCGACCGCTATGTCGTCGTAGGAGCCCGCCCTGTAGTAGATCCTGTCGGCCAGGCCGATTTTGGCCGAAGAGCATGGGACGTAGGAGCCGGCCTGCGCTATCAGCTGTATGAGGCCGATCATAGCGAGTACCGTGGACTTGCCCGCCATGTTGGGACCGGTTAGTATCAGAAGCCTCGCGTCGTCGTGCTTTAGCTCGATGTCGTTCTCCACGAACCTGCCCGCCGGCATCACGGCCTCCATGACCGGATGCTTTGCATCGTACAACAACGTGTCGAGCCCGCTGTCAACCTCCGGGCGCACCCATCGCCTTTCGAAGGCCGCCCTTGCGAACGATGCCAGCACGTCGGCCGCAGCAGCTGCGGCGGCACTGCGCATTATCCCGTCCAGCATCCTAGACGCCATTTCGACCAGCCGCTTGAATATCTGCTGCTCCAGCTTGACCTGCTTCTCCTCAGCGCCGAGCACCTTGGTCTCGATCTCCTTGAGCTGCTCGGTGTAGTACCTCTCAGATCCGGCCAAGGTCTGCTTCCTTATGAAATCAGAAGGCACATTCGCGATGTTCGACTTGCTCACCTCGAAGTAGTAGCCGAACACCGAATTGTACCCTATCCTCAGATTCTTTATGCCGGTGCGCTCGCGCTCGCTCGCCTCCAGCCCGGCCAGCCAGTCTCTTCCTCCGGCGGCGGCCGACCTCAGCTCGTCCACTTCGGCGTCGTACCCATGCTTGATGAATCCTCCCGATCCCATGTCGGCCGGCAGCTCGTCGGCTAGAGCAGCGTCGAGCTCTGCCGTCAGATCCTTGGCTGGGTCGATGGAATCTCCCAGTTCGCGAAGAAGCGGCGCCTTTGCGTCGGCTTCGATCGCCTTCTTAAGCATGCCCACACCTTTGAGAGAGCGCGACAGCGCGGCGAGGTCCCTGGGCATCGCGCTCGAATACGCCAGCTTCGAGCCCAGCCTCTCAAGGTCTAGGATCCCCGACAGGGCAGCTTCCATCCTCTCGGCCTCGGCCCTGTCCTTGATGAGCTCGCATACCGCGTCTTGCCTTCTGGATATCTCGAAAGCGTCGACGAGCGGCGCTTCCAGCCACGCCCTGATGAGCCTTGCGCCCATCTTCGTGGACGTGCGGTCCATGACGCCAAGCAGGCCCTTGCCACCCTCGGCCCTCTCGTTGCCGAAGACCGCGAGGTTTCTCCACGAGGCCCGGTCTATGTGCATGAAACCCGATATCCTGTAGGCTCCCAGGGAGGTGATGTGCCCCAGGTCCGATTTCTGGGTGAAGCCAAGGTAAGTAAGGAGCGCGCCGGCGGCCGCCGTCGCCGACGGCATTCCTACCAGCCCGAAGCCCTCTACGCCGGCGGAGCCGAAGTGGGCTGCCAAGGTCTTGGCCGCCTGTCTGGCATCGAACTCGTGCGCAGGCCTTTCCGTGACGGGAGCGCTCTTGGGGCCCGATGCGAGAAGCTCCTCCAGTCCATGAGGAAGAGGGCTGCCGGCCGCTCTTATCACCTCGCTCGGCGAGAGCCTTTCCAGCTCCTGTATAGCCCTTATGGTGGCATCCTTCCCGTCAAGCTGGGTGGCCCTGAACTCTCCGGTGGAAGCGTCGCAGTAGGCGATGCCTATCGCCCCGTCATGTATATGGACCGCCGCCATGAAATTGTTGCCGCCGTCCTCGCCTTCGAGCACGCCCGGGCTCACCACCCTGATTATGTCGCGCTTGACGAGCCCCTTGACCAGCTTCGGGTCCTCCAGCTGCTCGGCTATCGCTACTTTATAGCCCTTCTTCACCAGCTGCGGCAGGTACTCGTCTATGGCATGGTGCGGCACGCCGCACATGGGCATCCTGTTGCCCGAGCCTATCTCCCTTCCGGTCAGGTACAGTCCCAGCTCCTTTGACGCCGTCATCGCGTCCTCGTTGAAAAGCTCGTAGAAGTCGCCGAGGCGCACCATCAAGAGCGCATCCGGATGGCGCGTCTTCAGCTCGTTGTACTGTTCCATCATCGGGGTGAGGCCCTTGCCGGGTCCTGTCATCGTAAGCTTCGCGTCCCCTTTCGCCATGTCAAGTCCTATCGGCCCTGGTGCCGTGAAGCACGAAGGTGCGCGCCTTCTCTATCCTAACCCTAACCAGCTCCCCGGGCTTGGCGTCGGCCTCGGGCCAATGCACCATCTTGTTCGTCCTCGTCCTGCCTGAGCACATCCTGGGGTCCTTCGCGGACGGGCCTTCGGCCATCACTTCCTCCACACTGCCCAGAAGCTTCCTGTTCGCCGCAAGCGAGATCTTGTTCTGCAGCTCTATGAGCCTTCCTATCCTGTCCTTCTTTTCCTCTTCCAGGACCTGGTCCGGCATGGACTCAGCAGCCGTGCCCTTCCTGGGCGAGTAGACGAACGTAAAAGCCGAATCGAAGCCGGCTTCTTCCACGACGTCCAGGGTGCGTTGGAAGTCCTCCTCCGTCTCGCCAGGGAATCCTACCATCACATCAGAGGTTATGGCGCAGCCGGGCACGGCCTTTTTCACCTTGTCCAGCATGTTAAGGTACTCCTTCGCAGTGTAGCCCCTGTTCATCATCCTGAGCACCTTGTCCGAGCCGGCCTGGACGGGCAGGTGGTACTGCTCGCACACCTTGCCGAGGGATGACAGGGCCTCTATCATCCTGTCGTCGACGAACCTCGGGTGCGACGTCGTGAACCTCAGCCTGGAGCCGTCAGGCAGTGCCTCGTCAAGGGCGGCCAGCAAATACGGAAAATCGGGCCTTGCGAGCCCGTCGACGGGCCCCAGGCCCTTGCCGTAGGCGTTGACGTTCTGCCCCAGCAGGGTGATGTCCTTCGCGCCGGATTCCGCCGCCTTTACGCATTCGGCGGTTATCTCAAAGACGGCGCGGCTCCTCTCCCTGCCCCTTACGTACGGCACGATGCAGTATGTGCAGAAGTTGTCGCATCCGTAGGTGATGTTCACGAACGCCTTGAGAGGGTCCTTCCTGAGCACGGGCAGGTCCTCTACGACTTCCTGCGGGCTGTCCCAGACCTCAACCACCCTTTCGCCGGAATCCAGGCGCGCTAGGAGCTCCGGGAGCCTGTGGATGTTGTGCGTGCCGAAGGCGAGGTCAAGCCATGAGAGCCTCTCGTCCAAAGCTTCCCTGACCCATCCCTCCTGCGCCATGCAGCCGCAGATTCCGACCTTGAGGCCGGGCCTGGTCTTCTTCAGCCTCTTTACCTGGCCGAGGTTGCCAAGCGCCCTGTCCTCGGCGTTGCCCCTTACGCAGCACGTAAGGTAGAGTATCAGGTCGGCCTTTAGTTCATCCTCCGTGAAACCGTAGCCGGCACCTTCCAGGTACCCGGCTATCGTCTCCGAATCCCTCTCGTTCATCTGGCAGCCGAACACCACCAGCTTAGCTAGCCTTAAAACCTCTGTCATCCATCCACCGCCCGGAATCTCATAAGTCAAGTACGTACCTGTTCATGATCCTTTCGCCCTCGGCGTACATCTCGTCGTGCTCGGGCACGCGAGCTTGCCCCGCGAACCTGAACCCGGCCTTTTCGGCCGTCCTCATCGAAGCTTCGTTGTCTGGCCTGGTCGTGATCACCAGCTGCGGCATCTTAAGCTTCCTCGCGAAGTCCGCAAGGAGCACGACCGCCCTTGAGGCATAGCCGTTCCCCCTGAAGGGCTCGTCGATCCCGTAGCCTATGTGGCCCGCGCACATGATCACGTGGTCGTTGTAGCCGACCCTGAGCACAATGCCCCCGACGGGCTTGCCCGTGCCGCTAAGCGCCACCTTGAACTCATAGAAGGGCACGAACGAGCGTGCCTTGTCCACATCTTCGGTATACCTGTCCAGCAGCAGCTCCACGGTGCCGTCGTCTGGTATGCCAGGGTCGACGTAGACGAACTGCCCCATCAGAACCTTATGCCCTGGGCCTTGAACCGCGAAAGCGCCTCATCAAGGTCGTCGTCCGCTATCGTCAGGGATATCCTGAAGTAGCCTTCGCCGTGCCTGCCGTATCCGTTGCCCGGCGTTATCACGACGCCGGTCCTGTCGAAGACGTGCTCTGCGAAACCGGCGGACGTATATCCTTCGGGCACCGGCACCCATACGTAGATGCTCCCGTTGGGATATTCGAGCTCGCATCCGAGCTCTCTCATCGTACCCACGACCTTGTCGCGGCGTTTCCTGTAGACCTCGCGCATCGAATCCACCGAATCCCAGGGCCCGTTCATCGCGGCCGTCGCCGCGACCTGCACCGCCTGGAAGGCCCCCGAGTCGAGGTTGGACTTAAGCGCGGCCAGCGTACCCACGGCGTCGGGATTGCCCACGGCCCATCCTATGCGCCATCCGGTCATGTTGAAGTACTTAGACAACGAGCCGAACTCTATGGCAAGGTCCATCGCGCCCTTGGCGTTCAGCACGCTCGGCGGCCTGCTGCCGTCGTATGTCATCTCGGCGTACGCCGAATCATGCACCAGGATTATATCGTTCTCGGCGGCGAAGGCTACGGCCTCGTCGAAGAGCGCGCCGTCGGCGCACGCGCCGGTAGGGTTGTTGGGGTAGTTGAGGAACATCAGTGCCGTGTTCTTGGCCACGTCGCTCGGTATCTCGGAGAAATCCGGCAGGAAGCCGTTCTTCTTCAGCAGGGGCATATAGTAGGGTATGCCCCCTGCGAACACCGTTCCCGCCTCGTATACCGGATATCCCGGGTCCGGGATGAGGTTGTACTTGCCGGGGTCGGTGAAGCACAGCGATATGTGCGCTATGCCCTCCTTGGACCCTATGAGCGAGCACACCTGCCTATCCGGGTCGAGCCCCACGTCGAACCGCCTCTTATAGTAATCCGCGACCGCCTTCCTGAAAGATCCCATGCCCTTCGACGATGGGTACTGGTGGTTCTTCGGGTCGCGCATACCGGCGACTCCTGCTTCGACCACGTGTTCTGGCGTCGGCATGTCCGGGTCTCCTATGCCCAGCGAGATTATGTTTCGCCCTTCGCGCCTGGCCTTTTCGATCTTGGCCTCTATCTGCGCGAAAAGGTACGGCTGCAGGTTCTGTATCCTCTGTGCCCTTCTGATCATGCTAATCCTCCCATCCTCCGGTGTAAGAATCCGTAAGCTTGCCTTTGAATACGAACGAAGCCGGGCCGGTCATCATGACGTGACCGTCGCCCTTGGACCATTCGATGTCCAGCGAACCGCCAGGAAGGTCTATCCTGCTTTTCCTGCCGGCCCTTCCCGACACCGCCGCGGCGACAGCCACCGCGCACGCGCCGCTTCCGCAGGCAAGCGTAGGGCCCACTCCCCTCTCCCAGACGAATACCCTTATCCCGCCGTCGCCCAGCACCTGGGCGAACTCCACGTTCGTCTTCCTCGGGAATGCCGGGTGGTTCTCCATGAGAGGGCCAAGCCTCGTCATGATGTCCCTGCTCGTGCTGCCGACGAACGCCACCGCGTGCGGATTGCCCATGTTCACGCATGTGACCATGAGCTTCTCCCCGCCCACCTCGAACACTTCGTCTACCACCTTGTCGCCTTCGACCTTCACGGGTATGTCAGAAGGGGCCAGGGCGGGCTCTCCCATGTCCACGGTCACCTTCCAGTCCTTGCCGGAGCGCTCTGTTATCCTGGCCAGCTGTATGCCTTTGAGCGTTTCTATGCTAAGAGGCTCCTTGGCATTTGGGTATTTCTGGGCCCAGAGCACCGCGGCGCAGCGTATGGCGTTGCCGCACATCTCCGCTTCGGACCCGTCCGAGTTGAATATGACCATCCTCAGGTCAGCCTTCTCGGAGGGCACCAGGACGATGAGCCCGTCCGCGCCCACCCCGAAGTTCCTGTCGCACACCTGCTTCGCCATGTTCTGGAGCCTCTTCAGGTCACCTGCTTCGGCCATGGTGAACACGAAATCGTTTCCCAAACCGTGCATCTTGTAGAATTCCATCAAATCACCGCCAGATCAGATTATCGCGGCCGCCACGGCCGCCACTATGAGTGCGGGCAGCATGTTGCCCGCCTTTATCCCGGCCTTCATCGAAAGGTTGAAGCTCAGACCCACCAGGATCAGCCCGCCCGCCCCGGTCATGTGCGCCAGCATGGCGTCCGTCATTATGCCCTGCAGCAGGCCGGCCCCCAGAGTCAAGGTACCTTGGACCACGAAGACCACCAGTGCGGAGAAGCCCACGCCTATGCCCAGCGTAGAGGCCATCGCCATGGACGTTATCCCGTCCATGACGGCCTTCATCGCAAGCACCGAGTAATCGCCTGTGAGCCCGTCGGAGATGGAGCCCATCACAGTCATCGGCCCTATGCAAAACAGCAGCGAGGCCGCCATCAGCCCTTCTGTGAACTTCCCTTCCCCCACCCTGCCGAGGCGCGATTTGAGCTTGTCTCCCAGGCCGTTGAGCCTGTCGTCGAGCTTTACGACCATGCCGACGGCGGTACCCAGCACCACGCAGACAAGCGTCACGAGCAGGTCGGGTGAGCTCCAGGCGTTCTTCAGGCCTATCACGAGCGTGAAGAGCCCCATGACCCTCACCAGCTCGCCTCCGAAGTCCTTGGGTATGCGGCTCCTTAAAAGGAGCCCTGCGCCGGTGCCCGCTAGCACAGTCGCCGTGTTCAAGATCGTACCGGTCATGTCGCACCTCTGTTCAGGTAGAATCCTATCTAGATATTATATCATCTGGGGCTGGTTGAATCACCGTGAACAAAGCCCTTTGAGGCACGTCTGAATAAATGATATTGTGAATTGTCTTATGCATAAAGCTCTGATAGAATATTCGTGATTTCTGAGGAAGGAGGGAATTAGATGAAGAAGATACTGATCGTAGGCATCGTACTGGCGACCGTGGTGATAGCTTCCATCATAGTCTTCGCCGCCGTACCGTCCCTTACGATACCCGGTGTGAACGCCAAGGACGACCTGCCCAAGGGCTGCACCGACTGCCACGTCAAGGCGAGCGACGCTGACAGGACCATACTTGCGGGTATGAAGGCAATGATCGCCGCGGGGAACCACCCCAAGGTCGCCGACAGCATGCTCGACGAGCTGAAGGACTGCTACACCTGCCATAAGGCGGGAGCTTCCGCGGGTACTGTGGGCAGCGTGGTGCATTCTGCGCATTTCACCGGCAAGGACAACGCATTCATAAAGTACTACAGCGGCAACTGCACCTGGTGCCACAGCGTGGACCTTACGAAGGGCGTAGTGGGTGTGAAGGGCAAGTAGACCGCCTCTGATGCCATCAAGGGCCGCCGGGCTGACCGGCGGTCTTTTTCTGTCCTTTATGCGACGGGCCCCCGGTCGCTCCCGGGGGCCCGCAGCTATCTTATGTCCTATCGTTCGCGCCCCCGCCGCTGGTTACGGCGCGCTGGGCAGGAACATGGCGATTATACCCACTATGGCCCCGATCGCGCCGAGCACGATGCCTACGATGCCGAAGCCCTGGAGCTTCTTCATCTCGGCCTTCATGCTCAGGTCCTGCTCCGAGAGCTTCATCTCAAGGTCCTTGATCTGCTGTTTCAGGGCGTTCTCGCGCTCCTGGGCCTCCCAGGACTGGGCGGTCATCAGGTCGTTGGCCTCTTGGGCGGACTTTTTCATCTTGGCGTCGACGTCCACTTGCATTGCGGCCACCTTGGCGTCGAGCGCGTTGTGCTTTAGAGTCAGGGTCGCAAGGTCGTTCTTCACGCTGACCAGCTGGCCCACCGCCGTCTCGAGGTTAGCCTTCACTACCTCGAGCGAGGTTTCGAGCGCCCCTACCCTTGCGGTCACCGCCGAAAGGTCCGATTTGAGTGCGGATATATTGAGGTTGGCCGTGTCCATGGCCTTCCTTAGAGACGCTATCGACGCGGTGTACTCGTCGTTTAGAGCCGCCTGTTCCGATGCTATTTTCAGTATCAGCGCCGAGGTGTTGAAGCTGTTCTCATCCAGGCTCTTGGAAAGGGCGGCCACCTTGTCGTCAAGCTTCTTGTCAGCCTGCTCGCGAAGCGCCTTCTCGTCGGCAAGCGCCTTTTGCGCCTCCTGGCGTCCCGCTTCCATCGCAGTCCTGAGTGCCGCGTCCTCGGCCTTCCTGACCACGATCTCCGTTTCGATTTCCGCAAGCAGGCCCGCCGCCGACTTCTCTATGTCCGCGCCCAGCATTTTGTCCAGGTCCGCAAGCTTCGCCGAAAGGCTAGCATCCGCGGCGGTCCTTAGCCTTTCTTCCTCGCCTATGTAGGAGCTAAGGCTTTCTACCGCACCATCCAGCCTTGCGCCCATTACCGTCAGCTCCGCGAGCATCCTCGCCTTGAGCTCGCCAACGGCTGTTTCCAACGCCTTGTCCTGCTTCCCCTCCAAGTTGGCGAGATCCGCAAGGCACTTCTCCGCTGCCAGGGAATGCTCGGCCGCCGCCCATTCCTTTATGGATGTCACGGCGGACTCGAGGTCCTTGCCGGTCTTGCCCTCCAGGGCCGCCATCTTCTCCTCGAGGGCCTTCCTGCTTCCGCTCTCCTTCTCTAGGTATGCGGAAAGGTCGGATACCGCCCTGTCTATGTCGGCGCCAAGTGCCGCCTTCAGGGCCGTCACGTCCGCGGAAAGCGACTGCAGGTCGGCCTCGCTCTTCTTGCGCGCCTCGTCGAGCCCCGCTACGGCGGCATTTGTCTTCTCCATGGCCGCAGCCGTCCTGGCAGCTTGGTCGTCGGCCTCGGCCTTGTCGCCCTTGACCTCGTCCATCAGCGCCATTATCAGCTTGTCCTTGGCGGCCTTCTCGTCGGCCAACGACTTCTCCAGCGATGCGATGCCCTGCTTCGTCCCCGCGATCGCCTCGTCTATGGCCTTGATGCGCACCGCCTGCGAGTCCAGGTCGGCGAGTATCTCCGCCGCTTCGGCCTTGCGCTCCTGCCTTTCGGCGGTCAGCGCCTTGCCGGCGTCCGCCGACTGGCTCTCAAGCGCCTTGACCCTTATGTCCAGGGTGCTCATCAGCGGCACTATCTCTGCCCTGAGCTCGTTGGCGACCTGTCTTAGTATCCCCATGTCCTCCTCTGTGGCCGTCACGGCGCCCTTTTCGAGGTCGGTCAGCATCTTGGCCACCACGAACGCGAGCAGGTACCTGTTCACGCCCTCCTCGCCCTTGAAGGTACCGTCGTCGTACACTCCCAGGTAGCCCTTGTCTACAAGCTTCATGACCGCTTCGTACGCCCAGTGGTCCTTCGGCACGTCCTTCACCTGCGGGGCAGCGACCGCCCCGAAGCACAGCAAGAACGCCATGGCTATGCTTATTGCCGAGGCTATTCTGCTTTTCGTGGATATCATCATGATGGCACCTCCGGTCAATGTCTGATTATTGCTTCAAGGCCGTCGTTGTCGATGGCCACCGGCTTGCCGGCCGCATCGTAGGCCCTTACGTTCTCGAGTGATATCGTCATTCCCCCGGACTTGGCTATCCTGAAGTCTATGCTCACCAGCTGGCCGTCCGGCTCTCCTCCCGGCAGGAAGGAACATGTTATGCCCCTGATGGCGCCCTGCTGTACGTTCCCTGCGCCGAAACCGGGGTGCGTCCCGTCGGGAAGCAGCATCAAGAAGCCGGGGTTCACGGGTTTCTTGCCGAGCGGGACCAGCACGTCGCCGTCCCATGCGATGTCGAACTCTATCTTGGCGACGTCCGAAAGCCTTACTGCCATCACCCTCGCTTCCGCGAACCCGCTGTCTGTGCTCAGCTCGAGCCTTATGCCCCTTTGCACCTTGGGCACGTCTACGGTGCTTATCGTGTTCACCTGCTTCGCGTTCGACGCCATGGCCTTCGCTCTTAGCTGTACGGCCTGCGACAGCGCGCCCGGCAGTATGTGCCAGACCGCCTTGTAGGATTCGCCCGGTTCGAAGTGTCCGAGCTGCTTGGTAGCCGCGTCCCCGGGGGCGAGCTTAGCACCGGTCAGCTCCAAGGAGGCCTCGGCCCAGTAGGCAGATGAGTCGCCCACGTTGGTCAGCACCGCGCCCACAGGATACGAGGCCAACAGTCCCCCGTCCTCCGAAAGGCCTATCGTCAACGGCTCCAGCCTTAGGGCTAGCCTCGGGGGGGACAGGAGCTTTACGCTCCTTACCAGCGAGTTGTTCTCCGCGTTGAAGGATTCTACCTTGAGCTTGAGCTGCTGGTCGCCGTATGTCGCCCCGTCGGAGGCGATCTGCCACGAAAGTTGGGTCATGGCGCCCTTCTTGATATCCCCGACGTTCCTTACGGCGCTGGATCCGGACTGCAGCTTGAGGCCCTTGGGCAGCTCTAGCGTCGCCTTTACGTCGAGCGCCGGGCCCTTGCCCGTGTTCTGTATGTATGCCACTACCATGAACGAGGACGGTTGGCCCTCCTTCACGGCCGCCACTTCCGCCGGTGCCGCCATGCCTATCGACATCACTCCGGGTGACAGGACTATCCCGCCGAGCCCGTAGTATGTGACGAGCGTCACTTGCGCGTTGGGTGCCAGTGTCAGCCCGTCCCAGTACATGGCCGCCGCAGAGTCCAGGTCGAACTCGCCCTCCCTGGTGAAGTCCCTGCCCTCGACCAGCCTGACGTCCCACAGGCTGTCGGCGAAGGCCCCCCAGTTGCTGAAGGCGACCCGGGCCGGCACCGTGAGCTCCCCGCCTTTAAGCGTGGCCTGCGACGTAACAGAAGGTTCGGTGAACGAATCGAAGGCCTGCCAGAAGTCCGGCATCGAATTGCCAAGGAAGTCCGCGTCGGATACGACTCCCAGCTCACCGGCCCTTAGGGGAGCACCGTCGTTCGCTCCTAGCATCGTGTCTATCATAAGCCTCAAGCCCACCGTGACGTCCTTGTCGGACGTGTTCAGCAGGGTGTATGCGATCCTCGCCGTGTCGTAGTAGCCCGTCATCTGGCTCCTTGTGAACGACAGGTCCTGCACCGCCCTCACCGGGCCGAGCATGTAGACGGTGGAGATCGAATTGCCCCTTTGCGAAGGGGCCATCACCACTGTCCCGTATTTGCCCTTCAAGCCCGCCCTCTTGGAGGCCCTGCCCCCGAAGACCCAGTCCTCGCCGTCTATCCTCACGGTCGTGTAGCTGGTCCATGGGACCGGCCTCCCGTAGATGAGGGGCATGGAATCATCGTTCGGGTTCTCTGGATCCCCTCCTGTGGTCTCGACCCCGAACCTGCCGTTCTCGGCCTCCCCGGCATTCACTATTATCTTTATGAATTCGTTGGATATGCTTACCACCGGTTGGGCGGCGGCGCCCTGGGCCCCTGCGGCCAGAAGCGCAACCAGCGCGAACACGGCGGCTAATAGGCAGGCTTTCCTCATGACGGCGGCCCCTCCCTTCAGTCTATGAAAGTCGCGCTGATGAAGTGTGGCTCGGCCGCTGCCACGGGTTCCATCTTGAACGACACCTCTATCACTACCTTATAGTTCCTCTCCGCTGGCTTGAAGGACCAGTACCTCGCTATCGTCTTCACGGCCATCTCCCTCAGCCTTATGTCGTCGGGACCGCTGAGCACGTTGGTGGCCATGACCGTCCCGGATGCTGCGACGTACACTTCCACCATCACGTCGCCTTCGCTGTAGGAGCTCATGGATTCCTTAGGATAGGTCATCGCCCTCTTGGAGGCCACCATCGCCTCTCCCGTGGGATCCTCGCCCGGGTATGAGGGTCCGACCGGAGCCGCTTGTTCTACGGGCTCTGTGCCCCCGTCGGCCTCGGTCTCGATCCCCGGCTCCCCTTGCTCTTCGACGGTTTCGGCGGGAACCGGCGTCGTGCCCTTGTCGGATACCACGATTTCGGCCTTGGGTTTGGCCGGGGCCTGCACCACCTGCGGCTTCGTGGCGGCCTTCGGGGCGACCGTCGTGATGCTCTTCTCATCAGGTACGACCTTGGCCACCGCCTTCTGCTGTTGCTCGACGGGCTCCTCCTCCACGACCTCAATGCCGGGGCTGCCCTTCGCGGGTGATATTGCCGCCAGCTCGACGATGCCCGCCCCCTCGAGGGGAAGCAGGTCGACCACCTGTGCCGGCTGCCACGGTATCAATAGCAGCAGCGCGTGCATCGCCGCCGATACGAGCAGGGCGATAGATCCCGCCGCGCCGTTCTTACGCATCAATCATTCCCCCCGGGCGCCGTTGCCGGCTTCCTTTCCACGGCCAGCGCAAGGTGCACCCCGCCGCCCGTCCTTATGGCATCTACGACTGCGATGAGCTGCTCGTACGTGACCGATTTATCCGCCATTATGGCGAAGGTCTCCTCGGGGTCCTTCTTCAGGGCGTCGACCACTCTCGCAGGCAGGTCACCGATCGCGACCTTATGATCGCCGATGAATATCCCGCCTGCGCTGTCTACCGTGACCAGGACGATGTCAGAGGCGAGCTCTTTGGGCGTCGCCGCTCTGGGCAGCTCCAGGGGCATGCCGGATGTGTTGGTCCTGAAGCTCGTGAAGATCATGAAGAAGAAGATCAGATAGCACATCATGTCCACGAGCGGGACGAGGTCTATCCTCGGCTTCCTCTTTCTCCTTACGATTTCCATCAGGCATCCTCCTTGCCGTTGAGTATGATGTCGACTATCTCGGTCTCGGCCACCATCATCACCGATACGTGCCTGTCTATCTCGGCGGTGAAGTAGCTGTGCCCGAGCACCGTGGGCGCCGCCACTATCAAGCCGGCGGCGGTGGTTATCAAAGCCTCGGCAATGCCGCCTGCGAGCTGCGACGGGGCCGTTATGCCACCTAGCGCGTTGAGCACGTTGAAGCTCCTGATCATACCGGTGACGGTGCCGAGCAGGCCCAAGAGCGGCGCCACGGTAGCCGTGGTTTCGAGCACGAGCATGTTCTTCTCCATGCCGTAGACTTCGCTCTGCGCGCTCTTGCCGATGAGCTCCTTGAGGGATTCCTTGTCCTCGGCCCTTGATTGGAGGGCGGTCCTGCACAAGGACGCCACCGGACCCTTCATCGCCCTTAGCATCGTGAGGGCCTCGAGGCTTCCTCCCTGCGCGTATGAGTTCCTCAGCGTCTTCAGCACCTTCTCAGGGTCGCTCGGTAGCACCGTGAGCTGGAAGAACTTGTAGATGATCACTGCGAGCGAACAGATCGAGCTCAGGATGATGGGGTACATCACCCAGCCGCCCATGCGGATTAATTCAAGCATGTCGATACCTCCAAAAGAAAAGATGCCGGATCCGGATTGAATTCTTCCTACTTAAATAGACTAAACGTATTTACTTCCTGCTTAGTCGCAGGCCCTTGCTCTTTATTCCCGCCTTGGCCCTTCGTCCAGGACTTCAACATGGTGCTCGCGTGCTTAACGGCCTCCTTGTCGTCGGTTCCGGACAGCATCCTGGCCAGCTCCAGCACCCTATCGCCGTCCGTGAGCGCCTTTGCTTGCACGACGGCTCGGGTGCCGTCGTCCGATTTGGTCACGGTGACGTGCCTGTCGGCGGCCGCAGCAATCTGGGCCAGGTGGGTCACAACTATGGCCTGCCCCGCCTCGGACACCTGCTTGAGCTTAAGGGCCACATGGTTCGCCGCGGCGCCCCCCACGCCCTGGTCGATTTCGTCGAACACCATGGCCAAGGCCCCCTCGCCCGCTATCGACGAGGCTACTTTAAAAGCCAGCATGAAGCGCGAAAGTTCTCCTCCGGAGGCTACTTTTGCAAGCGGCATCGGCTCTTCGCCCACGTTGGCCGAGAAATAGAACTCGAAGACCTCCAGCCCCGAAGCGCTCGCGAAGCGCCCTTCCTTGGCGTCCGTCCCGTTCACCGCGGTGCGCGGCATAAGCTTTGCGTAAAATCTCGCCCTTGGCATCATGAGCTCCTTCAGCTGCTCCTCGACCGACGACGAGAGCCTTTTAGCAGCATGCTGCCTGGCCAAGCTCAGCTCCTCCATGACGGCGAGCATCGCCCGCCTTGCGGCCTCGGCCATGCCGGCGGCGCTTCCGGTCCTGATCTCCAAGTCCTTGAGCTCTTCCATTTCCTTCCTGCACGAATCCAGGAAGCCCGCCAGCTCGTCCGCCTCCATGCGGTACTTCCGCTTCATCCTGCCGATGTCGGCCAGCCTGGATTCGACCACCGACGCCCTCTCGGGGTCCATGTCGAGCGCATCCCTGGCCCTGAGCGCGTCCTCGGCGACGGACCTCATGGAATCGGCGGCAGCTTCCAGTGCCTCCTTACCTCCTTGCAGCTCGAAGCCGAGCTTCGCAGCGGCCTCCAGCTCCTCGGAGGCGGACCTTGCAAGGTCGATGGCCGACTTGGCGTCAAAGCCGCTGTCATAGAGCATCCCGTAGGCCTTTTGCATGCACTCGTAGATCCTGCTCGCGTTCGCGAGGACCTTGGCCTCCGCCATGAGCCTCGCCTCCTCGCCCGGTTCCACGGCGGCCTCTTCGAGCTCGTCCACCTGGTATCCCAAGAAGTCCAGGCGGGCCTGCCTGTCCTCGGCCTTGGCCATAAGCTTTGCGAGCTCCTCCTCGGCGGACCTCCATCGCGAGTAGGCGGCCCCGACCTCTTGAAGAAGCTCCGCTTTTGCTCCTTCCAGGAACGCGTCTACAGCCGCAAGCTGGTATTGCGGCTTCAGCATCTTCTGGGTTTCGTTCTGGCCGAATATGTCCATGAGGGCCTCGGCGGCCTGGGCAAGTTCACCGGCCGTGACCAGCTTCCCGTCGATCCTGGCCCTGGATCCTCCCGAGGAGTAGACCTCCCTTGAAAGGACCACGCTCCCGCCTTCCAGGACTATCCCCATCCGGCGTAGGGCCTCCTTCGCGAACGGATCGCAAGTTATGTCGAAAGCCGCCTCTATTACGGCGGCTTCCTTGCCCTTCTTGACGAATTGCGCATCGGCCCTAGACCCAGATACCAAGGCCAGACAGTCGACCACAAGTGACTTGCCGGCACCTGTCTCCCCGGTAAGCACGTTAAGCCCTCCGATGAAATCCAAACCTATGTCGTCTATAAGGGCGAAGTCCTTGACTCTGAGCGACTTGAGCATGCGCACCTCCTGGTGCGTGAAATTCTGGAAGGATGTTATCTCCTGAGGGAGTCGAGCCTCCTTGAGACCTCGTCTACCGCTTCTCTCGGCTTTACGACCATTAGTATGCTGTCATCCCCTGCGATCGTGCCGAGCACTTCCTTCCAACTGAGCTCGTCCAGAACCGCAGCGACCGCGTGGGCCGCCCCGATGACGGTCTTGATCATGATGAGGTTGTCGCTATCCTGGATGCTGACCACATCGTCTTTCATAACCCGCTCGACGCGCTTGTTAAGGTTCTCGAGGTTCCTCTCCTCGGGTGCGGTATATTTATACCTGCCGTTGCTTGCCGGCCCCTTGACCAGCTCGAGTTCCTTGAGGTCCCTCGACACCGTCGCCTGGGTGACCTCGATCCCGTCCGCCTCGAGCAGCTTCGCGAGCTGCTCCTGCGTCTCCACGATATGGGTCCTAATCAGCTCGAGTATCTTCTGGTGACGTCTATGCTTCATCAGAACACCCCTCAATCAGCATTCTTTATAGCCTGCCTTCTTTTAACCTCTCTTTAAGAATACCGTAAAAGTTCCTTTCTCTCAACCGTATAAACAGTGTTGTATATGCAGATTTTTTTGCCCTTAGTTCATCGCCGGGCTCGACGGGCACATAGACCTGCCCGTCCACCGTCATCACGGCCTGTTCGGTGGTCCCTTGCACGACCACCCTGAGCCTTCCGTCGCCCTTGACTACGATCGACCTCGAGAAAAGAACGTGCGGGCATATGAACGTCGCCACCAGCACGTCGAGGTCGGATGATATCAGCGGGCCTCCCGCGGACAGCGAATATGCAGTGGAGCCCGTGGGCGTGGCGATGATTATCCCGTCGCCCGGGAACCTCCCGAGGAACTCGTCCCCGATATACAAATCCAGGGTTATAAGGCGGGACATGCCGGCCTTGTTTATGACGACGTCGTTTAGCCCGGACATCTGGGCGACCACCTTGCCGCACCTTATGAGCTGGGCGTCGACCATCGTCCTCTCGTCGACGTAGTACTGTCCCCTGGCGAGCTGCCTGACGGCCTCCCTGGGATCGCCCTCGTGCACCTCGGCCAGAAAGCCGACGTGGCCTAGGTTGATCCCCATAAGGGGCAGCCTGTACTGCATCGCCTTCCTGGCCGCCCCGAGAAGCGTTCCGTCGCCTCCGAGGACGACGGCGAAGTCCAGCTGGCGCGCCGTCTCGGGCTCCCAACCGAAGGGCTTAGCGCCGATCTTGTCCGCGAGGGCCTCCTCGGCGTAGACCTCCACGCCCTCCTGCCTTAGGACCTCGGCCGTAGTCATGCTGAGCTCCATGAAGTTCTCCTTACCCTGATGCGCTATTATCACGGCCTTGGGCATCCCGGCACCTCCTAGCCACTAGAGATTGTCATGCGCTTCGCGTACCGTGCTCCTAATAAGCTTTGCGACGTCCTCGACGGGCATAAGGCCGGATCCGGCCTTGCCCAGATACATCAAGTACTCTATGTTACCTTCCGGCCCCTTGACGGGTGAATAATCCACGCCGCCGACAGCGAGCCCTAGCTCGTATGCGCCCCTCGCGGCGAAGTCGAGCACCTGCTCATGCACGGCGGGATCCCTTACTACCCCGTTCTTCCCCACTTTCTCCCTGCCGGCCTCGAACTGGGGTTTCACAAGGATAACGCACCTTAGCCTGTCCGATCCCACCTTGAGCACCGCAGGCAGCACCTTCAGGAACGAGATGAACGACACGTCCATCGAGGAGAAGTCTATCCCCTCCTCAAACAGGTTCGGGTCCAGATTCCTGGCGTTGGTCCGCTCCATGACGATTACCCTCGGGTCCTGCCTGAGCTTCCACGCCAGCTGGCCGTAGCCCACGTCGACGGCATAGACCTTGCTCGCGCCCCTTTGTAGCATGCAATCGGTGAAGCCCCCCGTGGAAGCGCCGATGTCCATCGCCTTCACGCCTGCAAGGTCGATCCCGAAGCGGTCGAGGGCCTTCTCAAGCTTGAGCCCTCCTCTGGACACGTACTTCAGGGCCGGACCGGTCACTTCAACCTTGGCGTCCGGGGATATCTTCTCCCCAGGCTTGTCCCTCACCTGCCCGTCCACCTTCACGAGGCCGGCTATTATTAATCGCCTTGCGCCCTCCCCGCTCTCGGCAAGGCCGCTTTCGAACACAAGGGCGTCGAGCCTTTTCTTCGAAGACGCCATCCTAGCGACCTTCCTTCGCCGCGGCCGCCATCACGGCTTTGGCGATGCCTTCCGCGTCAAGGCCGAGCCGGCTAATTACGGCGGGCCTCTTGCCGTGCTTGATTGGGCTTTCCGGTATAGACAGGGGAATCACGCTACCCGCCTGGCCCTCGCAAAGGAGCATCACGCTGGAATACAAGCCTCCCCTTGCCACGCCTTCCTCCACGGTGAAGATGAGCCTGTGTCCTTTCAAAGCGGACCTTACGACTTGCTCGTCGATGGGCTTGAGCGACCTGATATTTATCACCGTCGCGCTTATCCCCTCATCCTCAAGCATGGAGGTGGCCTTCATAGCCTCCGATGTCGACGGTCCCTCGCAGATCAGGGCCACGTCGCTCCCTGACTTGAGCACCTCGGCCCTGCCGGGCATGAACGGCGCTGCGGGGCCGGTCCTGGCCGAGTCGTTAGAATGTCCTTTGGGATATCTTATCATCACAGGACCGGCCGCTTCTTCCGCGGCCCATCCCAGCATCATCTCAAGCTCGGTCCCGTCCATGGGCGCCAGCACGGTGAAGCCGGGGGCCGACAGAGCCATGGACATGTCGTACGTGCCCTGGTGGGTTGCTCCGTCCTCGCCGACGATCCCGGCCCTGTCGATCGCCAGGACTACGTGCAGCCCCTGCAGGGCGACGTCGTGCAGCATCTGGTCGTACGCGCGCTGCAGGAATGTCGAATAGAGCGCGACCACAGGCACAAGGCCCCCCGCGGCAAGCCCTGCCGCGAAAGTCACGGCATGCTGCTCGGCAATTCCCACGTCGAAGTACCTGCCCGGAAATCTCCTTGCGAATGAGGAAAGGCCAGTCCCCGCCGGCATCGCCGCGGTTATCGCGACGATCCTCGGGTCGCTTTCCGCCAGCTCCACGAGCTTTTTCGAGAATACGTCAGTGAAGCCGTCCTTGTTATTGTTCACCTTTATGCCTGTCGCCGGATCGAACGGCCCCGTGCCGTGGTAGCTGTCGGGGTCGGCCTCGGCAGGGGCGTAGCCCTTGCCCTTCTTGGTAACGGCATGTATGATGACGGGCCCTCCGAGCTTCCTGGCGTCTCTTATAGCGTTTCTCATCATCTTTATGTTGTGCCCGTCCAGCGGCCCGATGTAGGTAAAGCCCAGGTCCTCGAACAGCATCTTCGGAAGCAGCAGACCCTTCAAGGACCTTTTCACCACATGGCCGGCCTGCCTGATCTTCTCGCCTACGATCGGGATGCCCGACAGAATCTGCTTGAAGCCGTTCTCGATCTTGCGCCTCGCCGGTGAGAACCTGATCCTTTCCAGCATCTCGGATATGCTGCCGACGTTCCTCGCGATGGCCTGCTCGTTGTCGTTAAGGATGACTATGAGGTCCTCCTTGAGGGCACCCGCGTTGTTCATGGCCTCGTACGCCATCCCGCCGGTCATTGCGCCGTCTCCTATGACGGCGACGACCGCGTTGCCGGCGCCTTTTAGGCGCCTCGACACGGCAAGCCCGAGCGCCGCGGATATCGAGGTGGATGAATGGCCCGTGCCGAAGCAGTCTGACTTGCTCTCCTTTATGTTCGGGAAGCCCGAAGGCCCGCCTTCCTGCCTTAGCCTTTTCATGGCCAGCCTTCGCCCCGTCAGTATCTTCATAGCGTAGGACTGGTGGCCCACGTCCCAGACTATCCTGTCGACCTCCGGATCCAGCTCGGCCAGCAGCGCCACCGTAAGCTCCACCGTGCCGAGGTTAGATGCCAAATGTCCTCCGTTTTCCGCCACGCACTCGATGATATATGACCTGACCTCGTCGGCCAGGGCCTTAAGGTCCGCGTCGTCCAGCGCCATAAGGTCCTTGTGAGTGTCGATTTGGTCAAGAATATGCGCCATCCCATTACCTCCGTATCATCTGCCACGCCTGAGGAATGCCGGCACCAACGAGTTCGCGGCCGCGACCAGCCTGCCGGCGAGCAATATCACGCGTTCCGCCTCGCTCATCGCGAAGCCCTTAGATATGTACTTCAACGTGATCGTGCCAGAAGCCACCACCGCCACCGTAACTGCCAGCACTAGCGTCGCGTTCGCATCCATGAGCGAGGCGAGGCCCGACGCGCTCGCAGCCGCGAGGGCGCCGCTGAGCGTGCCGCATATGTCGCCGACTATGTCGTTGCAGAAGTTCGCCACCTGGGGAGCGTTCCTCACAAGGCGCAAGGCTTCCGCCCCTCCTCTTATCTTCCTCGCGGCTACGGCGTTTATGGGTGGTTCCGTGGCCGCGGCCACCGCCGTGCCGACTATGTCGAACGCGACTCCCGTGAGGACGGTGAGGAAGAGCAGCACAAAAGAAAGGAGAAGCGAGAACTCCCCCAATGATCCTGTGCCCATGTTGAGCGCGAATGACGTAAAAAGCACACCGAGGGCTATCCTGACCGCGGTCCTGGACTTCAAGGCGCACCTTCCTTCTAGTCGACGGCCCGGCCTAAGCCGGGCCATCAAAGATACAGGCGGCAGCGGCACGGGTAAATACTGTGACTTAGGTCCAGTAGGTTTTCCCGCCTGTGCACCTTCTCGTCGCCGGAAGGCGGTTTCCCTTTACGACAGGCTCCCTGCGTCGCCGACAGGTAGACTGGATTACCACTTAGATCACACTGCAATCCCCGCGTCGCCAAGGCAAGCCGAGCATCCTAGGAGTTTTCCTCGACAGCCCTTAAGGCGGTCCTTAGCCTCTTTTGCAGATACGGTTTCAACCTCACCCGCGCCGCCGTGGCCGCGGCGGCCGGCTAGGTTATCCCCCGCACCCGCTTCAAGGCAGGCTACGCTGCATCCAGCGCTTCCTCATACAGACGGTGGCTATGCACCGGACTGCAGGTTAACCCCAATCCGTGGGTCTTCGTAGACTGTATGGCCCACAGTCTTGGGCCTCAGCGCCGCCAGGGTCATCGCCCGCATGCCATTACGGATCGCCCTGGAGGCTATCCCCCTGCACAAACCCCGGACTGGGCGTCCAGAGCCCGCACAAGAGGCTTCATCGATGTGCCCTCAACGGAATTTTAACCCCGTTTTCAGGACAGCCGTGACCGACTAGGATAATGCGCCGCCTGCATTAATATTTATATCACAAATTCAACACTATTGCAGAGACCACGACCCCCAGCGCAAGGCCGGCTACGACTTCCACCATCTCATGGCCTTGGAACTCGTTCATGTTGGGGCATCTCTTGTCGACGTATTCCTTTCCCAGCGTCTTTACGGCGACTTCCTTGAGCAGAAGGCCCTGCCTGTGGAATTCTGCCCGCATGTGCATGGCGTCATAGCTTACTATGCCCGCGAGCACGAGGGTCGTGAGGAACTCGATGCTCGTCGTGCCGTTGAATATCCCGGCACAGAAGCACAAGGATCCCACCAAAGCGGCGTGGGCTGAGGGCATGCCCCCGGTCTTGAGCGCCCTTCCGGAGAAGAAGTCCCCGCTCTTCACCTTCGCAAGGACGAACTTGATTAGCTGGGCCATAAGCCAGGAGACAAGGACCGAGAAGAATGCCCTTTCGTCTGCCACGTAAAACCGCCTCCCTAAGCTCGTAATAGTCCGATCGCCGCAAGCAATGCCTTCCCATCGCCGGGAAGTACCTTCACTTCCTCCTCCGCCATCTCGAGTAGGTTCCTAAGCCTGTCCTTTGCGCCTTCCAGCCCGAACGCCGTCACATACGTGAACTTGCCCTGCTCGGCATCCTTGCCGGGGGTCTTCCCCAGCTGTTCCTTAGTCGAAGTCGCATCGAGCACGTCGTCCCTCACCTGGAAGGCCCTCCCTACGAGAACGCCTATGCGGTCAGCCCCTGCAAGGTCCTGGGATCCGGCTATCAAGGCGCCGGCCCTTAGCGTAAAGCTTATCAGCGCCCCGGTCTTAAGGTCGTGCATCGCGGCAAGCGCCTCCTCGTCCTGCTGCCCTCCGGTCATATCGAGCGCCTGTCCGCCGGCCATGCCCGATGCTCCGGACGCTTTTGCCAGCTCCAGGGCCAAGCGCGAAGCCAGGTAAGCCCCGGCCCTCTTTACGTAGCCCTCGTCCAGGATCGTCTCGAAAGCCCTGCTTTGAAGGGCGTCGCCTGCGAGTATCGCCATGGCCTCGCCGAACACCTTATGGTTGGACGGCATACCTCTGCGGAAATCGTCGTCGTCCATCGAGGGCAGGTCGTCGTGAATGAGGGAATACGTGTGTATGAGCTCGACGGCGACCGACGGTTCGGCCGCAAACTCGATGTCGCCTCCGTATGCCATGACGGATGCGTGCAGCAGGTAAGGCCTGAACCTCTTGCCGCCCGAAAGGACGGTGTACTCCATCGCCTCCCACAGCGCCCTTGAGCCTTCCCCTTCCTTCAAGGCAAGCTCGAGGCACCTGCTGAAGAGGCTTCCCCGACCCAGCCATCGCTCATAACCGGGAAGTCTTGCGCTCATCTTCCACCCTCTCCGGCTTCCATGTCGACGAGCTTCCCGTCCGGACCCAGCAGCTTGACCTTCTCCTCCGCCGCATCCAGCACGGCCCTGAGCTTGCCTATCAGCTCGTAGCCCTCTTCATACAAAGCCATGGCCCTCTCGATGTCGATGTCCCTGCTTTCCATCAACCCCGCGATCTCCGAAAGCCTGGCCATCATGGTCTCGAAACTCTCCGCGGAAACCTTCTTCCTGGCCATACTGATGCACCTCCAAAGATGCCGGACCTTGCTCGATTATGGTCCGTCTTGAATGGTCGATCATTCGCCGCTCTTCACAACTTCGCAACCCAGCGTTCCGTGCTTCAGCCGCACTTCTACCCTGGCTCCCGAAGGCGCCTGGGAGTAGCTCCTCACCACCGTACCGTCCGGAAGCGCGCACACGGAATACCCCCTGTCCAGTACTGAAGCAGGATTAAGCGCCATCACCGACGCCTCCAGCGCCTTGAGCCTTGAGCCTGCCTCGAACACATGCCTTCTGGCAGCCGACCTTATTAAACTTTCCATATCGTCGACCGCCTGCCTCCTAAGGTCCACCATGTCCATCGGCCTCGCCAAGGGACCCCTGGAGACCATGCTCTCTAGAAGCGCCCTCTTTGCGGCGGCGATCTCGGTGAGCCTCCCTGTGAGCCTCCCTGCGACGGATCCGATCGCCCCGGCGATCGCCGAAGCGTCAGGCACTAGCAGCTCGGCCGCGTTGCTCGGGGTCGACGCCCTTACATCCGCTACGAAATCGGCGATGGTGAAATCGACCTCGTGGCCTATCCCGGTGACGACCGGCCTCTCCATGGCCGCTATCGCCCTTGCCAGGCCCTCGTCGTTGAAACACCAAAGGTCCTCGGACGATCCTCCGCCCCTTGCTATGACGACCACGTCGGCTTCTCGCAGCCTGCTTGCCGCATCGAGGGCTTCCGTCACGCTCGCAGGCGCCGTAGCCCCTTGCATCGTAGCCGGGACGATAGTGATGCGGATGCCCTGCCACCTGGCCTTCGAAATCTTAATGAAATCCCTCGCCGCTGCGGACGAAGGTGACGTTATGAGCACGATGTCCTTTATGAACGGAGGAAGGGGTTTCTTGCGGGCCTGGTCGAGCAGCCCCTCCTTGAGGAGCTTGTCCTTGAGCCTGAGGAACGCTGCGTACTTCGCGCCCTCACCGGCCGGCGCCAGGCTCTGTGCCACTATCTGGTAGACCCCGTTGGGCTCGTACACCCTGATGTCGCCGTAGGCCACCACAAGAAGCCCGTTCTCGGGTATGAAGCCCAAGGCCGCCTGCTTCGCCGTCGCAGACCTGAACATCACGGCCTTCAGCTGGCTCCTGTCGTCTTTTAGGGTGAAGTACCAGTGTCCTGACCCGTACCTTCTCAGGTCGGCGACTTCTCCCATGACGGATATGCCGGCAAAATCCGGCTCATCGTCGAACATGCGGGCTATCCTGGCGTTTATGTCGCTTACGGATATGATCGTAGACTGTTCGACGCTTTCTTCGAACAGCAGGTTGCCAAAATCCCTCATACCCACAGCTCCCCCAAGTAGGACACTCCTACCGCGTTATCGGAAGAAAGCCCGGCCATGCCGAACAGCACCTCGATCCCCTGTGCGTCCAGTTTTTTTATCAGGCCCTGCCTGATCCTCTCGTTGCTGGCCACGCCGCCGACCATGAGGACCGTCCTTATGCCGGTCCCCTCAGACGCGCCAATAACGGCTGAAGATACGCTCTTTATGATGCAGTCCAGCACGGCCCTGGCCACACAGCTTGGATCCTCGCCGGCCCTGACCCCCCTTATCGCAGCCTCGCAAGGCCCGGAGAAGCTCATCCTTCCCCCCTGGACCGAAGAAGGGATCCTGAACGACATGCCCTCGCCGCGCAAGGCCAGCACCTCCAGGGCCGGACCAGCCGGGAACGGGAGCTTCAGCGCCGCGCCGACCCGGTCGATCATCTGTCCGGCTGAGATATCCGTGGTGGCCGCTACGACGTCGATGCCCATCTCACCTTCGCCCCAGAGCACTTCCATCACCTCGGTGGTGCCGCCCGACATATGGACCGCAAGGAACGTATCCCCAGGCGAAAGGCCTGCTTCAGGCGCGCACGCCGCTATGTGGCCTTCCTGGTGGCTGACCTCGACAAGATTGAGCCCAAGGCTCGACGCTACGGCCGAAGCTACGCTGCGACCAGCGTTGAACACGGGCATGTAGGATCCTTCGACCCTCCTCGGCCATGCGCTTACGGCGACAGAATCGACCTTGATGCCGTCCCTCCTGGCAACCGTGAACGCCTCTTTCATCATATCCGGGAGGTTTCGTATATGCATATAGAGGGCTTGTGACTGCCTTAGCCCGAGCCCTCCGTCTTCTACTTCCAGTTTCTTCCTGAGATCAGCCGCCACCTCGCCATCCTGGCTTAGAGCCACCGAAGTGGTGTAGCAGCTAGTATCGATTCCCAATGCGGCCATGTCGACCGACCCTCAGACGGCCTTCAGTTCTTCGGCCAGCCTGCCCACGATGCCGTTGATGAAGCGGGGGCTCTCCTCTGTGCCGAAGGTCTTCCCTAGCTCGACCGCCTCGTTAATAGCGACGGCGAAGGACATCCCCTCCACCTGTGTCATCTCGAATACGGCGATCCTCATTATGTTCCGGTCGGTGTACGCCATGCGGTCCAGCGACCAGTCCTTGGATATCCTGGCTATGGTATGGTCTATCCCATCCTTGGTTGCCATTACGCCCCTGACGATCTTCTCCGCGTATTCCTTGGGTTTATCTGCCAGCTCCCCTGCGACGTCTTCCTCTGTGGCGTACCTAAGGGCCTCTTCGAGCCCGCCTCCGGCCAGGTCCAGCTGGAACAGCGCCCTTAAGGCGCACTCTCTCGCCTGTCTTGCTTCCTTGGGGCTCATGCCCCCCTTCGCCCTGCGATCCTCACGGGCGTGCGAAGCCGTATCACTCATCCTCTTCCCCAGTGTCCTCTCCCAAGCCTAAAAGCCTGCCTATAGCCCCTTTGATCTCATCGTTGCCGTCGATTATGACCCCCAGAAGGAGTCCTACCATCGTGAACGCGGCTATAACCAAGGCCTTCCAGAAGCCGAATACGGCTATCGTCAGGCCGAAGGCAAGGCCCGATGCCGCCCCGGCCGTCTTGGCGGAATTGCCCTTCCACCACCATCTGCCTAGTCCTCGGTTCATGCCTATCAATCCCTCCTCAAATAAGGATCAGACCGCGCTCCTTATGTGGATCTTCACCGAACGCACCGGGAAGCCGCTCTGCGCAGGCAGCGCCTCTTTTATGCGCGATTCGAGCTTGCTCACCAGCTCCGGTATGACAGCGTCCTTGGCCGCGGCCACCTTGAGCACCATGTCGAGGCCCTCGGGTCCCGACTTCGTGCGCATATCCACTTCCTGTACGCCTTCCACTTCCTTGGCCAGATTCCTGGCGAAGGATTCGATGGTGCCGACAGAGACGAATATGTCTCCGGTCTCCGTCGTCCGCTTGAGCATCTTCCCTTCGCTCTTGCCGGTCCTTATCGTCATCTCGAACAGGTAGGCCATCACTATGATGACCGCTATCTGCACCAGGAAGGTCGTAACCCACGAGTACATGAGCCTGTCGTAAAGCCAGTCACCCGCGGCCCCGATGTACCCTCCCACGTATTGAGACAGCGCCATCAGGGAAAGGGTTCCGATAAGAATAGCCGCGATAAGCGTAACGATCCTGTCCAACAGCTTCATTGCGGCACCTCCTGCCCTACTTCATCGTAACCGCCGTCTTCGCCCCGGCCGAGCCTTCGAAATCCACGCCTATCACGTGCACATTCACGGTGTTGACCTTAAGCCCCAGCATGCTCTCGATCGACCTCTTCACGTTCTTCTGCACGTTGCCGGCCACTTCCTTTATGTTCTCCCCGAACTTCACCGAGATGCTCACGTCGCATACGGCGCTGTTGTCCTGGAGCTTGACCTTTACTCCCTTGTAGATGTTCTTCTTGCCCTTTGGGCCGCTCCCGACGTTGTAGACCCCGTCCACTTCGGTAGCGGCAAGGGCGCCCACCACGCATATCACATCGTTGCTTATCCTGACGCCGTCGTCCGTGTAGTCGACGGTCTCCTTGACGGGTTTTGCGACCTTCTTCTCAGCCACTTCGTGTCTACCTCCAAATCGTCGGAGCTATACCCGCTCTAGGTACTTGTTGGTGCGCGTATCCACCCTTATCTTCTCACCCTGCTGGATGAACAGCGGTACTTGGATGACCGCGCCCGTCTCGAGCTTGGCGGGCTTCGTGCCTCCCGAGGCCGTATCGCCCCTCAGGCCGGGGTCCGTCTCCACGATCTCAAGCTCCACGAAGTTGGGGAGCTCTATGCCCACTACCTTGCCCTGGTACTGCTGAACCCCGAGCTCCATGTTCTCCTTCAGGTACTTCAGCGAATCCCCTAGCACGTCGGCGCTGAGGCTGATCTGCTCGTAGTTGTCCTGGTCCATGAAGTGGTACTGCCCGTCGCTCTCGTACAGATACTGCATCTTCCTGAAGTCTATCTGCGCACGGGACAGCTTCTCCCCGGCGTTGAAGGCGTTTTCGATGGTGGCCCCGGTGATGATGTTGCGGAGCTTGACCCTCACGAACGCCGCGCCCTTGCCCGGCTTAACGTGCTGGAAATCTACGACGGTCCAGATGGAGCCGTCCCATTCTACCGTAAGGCCTGTCCTGAGATCGTTCGTGGAAACCATGTGTAAAATACCCCCGATCAAAGCTCGATTAGATGTTTGGGCGACTCGTACAGCACCTCTGCGTCGGCTTCGGTTATGACTACCAGGTCCTCGATCCTCACGCCGCCCCATCCAGGGATGTAGATGCCCGGTTCGACGGAGATGACCATGCCCGGCTCGATCGTGTTCTCGTCCATCACGGAAAACCTCGGCTCCTCGTGGACTTCCAGCCCGACGCCATGTCCGAGACCGTGCCCGAAGTACTGCCCATATCCTTTAGATTCTATCATTCCCCTTGCTATACTGTCTACTTCCTTGCCCTTGAGACCGGCTTTCGCGGCCTTGATCCCGGCCAATTGCGAGTCCAGCACTATGTCATATATCTCCTTCTGCTTAGCGTCGGCCTTGCCCAGGCAAACGGTCCTTGTCATATCCGATGTATAGTAGTCGAGGTATCCTCCGAAGTCGAGCGTCACGAGCTCGCCTTTCTGCATGATCTTATCGGACGCGGCCCCGTGCGGCAGCGCGCCTCTTTTACCCGAGGCGATTATCGTGTCGAATGACGTGGACATGCCGTTTCTGATCATCCATATGTCCATCTCGACGGCCAGCTGCTTTTCGCTCATGCCGGGGCGGATTGTGCCGAGTACGTGCTCGAACAGCTTATCCGTCAGCCTGCAAGCCTTCCTGATCTTGTCCAGCTCCTCGTCGTCCTTGACAGCCCTGAGCTTCTCCACAGCGCCTTTCGTGGCGACCAGCGAGATGCCGCCCGCTACGGCCTCATATGACGTGAACTGCTCCACCGTCAGCTCCTGCGCCTCGAAGCCGAGCCTTGTGACGCCTAGCTTCCTTGCCTCTTCCATGACGCACTTGTAGAACTCGCCCGCCTTGTGCGTAATGACATTAAAGCCCCCAGCCTGCTGGCCGGCCTGCTCGGTGTATCTGAAGTCCGTAACCAGGGCATAGCCGCCTTTCGTGATGATCAGCGCGCCGGCGGACCCTGTGAAGCCGCTCAAATACATCCTGTTCTCTTTCTTTGTGACCAGCATACCGTCTATGCCGTATCCGTCCAGCCTTGTCTTGAACGCGTCAGCTCTCATGATTTGTCCTCCAAAAAATAATGGCCCCCACCGTCTGATGAGGGCCATCGGTATTGCGCTACGTTATAGTACGGGGCCCTTGATTTCGACTATACCATCCTTGAGTTGGGTTGTCTGCCCCGGTGTGATCGTCCATGCGGTGATCACTATGATGATCTCCTGGTCCTTCACGTCGGTGCCCCTCTTGGTGAACAGCTCCTTCAGGAGTGGGATGTCCCCAAGTATCGGCACCTTGGTGATCGTCTCGATCTCGTCCTGGCTGAACAGGCCACCGATTATGGCTGATTGCCCGCTCTTGACCGTGACTATCGTCTCGAGCTCCCTCGTCCTTATCTGAGGGTAGTTCTGCGGCGTCCACCCGACGATCGAGCTTATGGTCGGCTTGACTTGGGCCGTTATGCTTCCGTCGTAGCTCACCTTGGGCAGTATGGAAAGCTCGATGCCCGCGTTGATGTACTCAACGGTGTTCACGACCTGGCTCTGCTCGACCCTCTGGACTATTACGGGGATCCTGTCGCCGATCAGTATCCTGCCTTCCTTGCCGTCGACGGTGAACGTATGCTGCTTGGAGATGAGCTTCGCCTTGCCTTCATCCGCCAAAGCCGAGATCTTGTTGTCGAAGTCGAGGCTCACCGTAGCCAGCTGCGACAGAGTGTTGTACCCGAATACCAGCTTGTTGACGGTCCAGTCGATGCCAAGCCTCTTCGAGGCATCGTTCGACAGCTCGTACAGGCTAGCCTCGAAGAACACCTGGGCGAGTTCTAGGTCGAGCTCGTCGATGATGTCTACGATCTGCTCCTGCTCGCTTATCTTCGCAGTCACGACAAGAGACGAGGTCCTCGTGTCGACCGAGACCTTGCCCGCCGTCACCTCGCTAAGCGCGGCCTTGATGTCAGCCGGTGTCGCGTAGTTGAGCTTGTACACCCTCGTGACTATCGCGTCGGCTTCGGCTAGCGCCACCGTTATGCCCTTCACGTCGAGGGTCGTGATCACGTCCGCTGCCATCTTCTGAAGGTCTGCGGTCGCCCTCACTATGAGGTTGCCGCTCCTGTCGTCGGGCATCATCGAGCTCGCCGGCAGGATTATCGCAAGCGCCTTGCTCACGTCGGTGGGAGATGCGTTTTGCAGCTTGTAGCTGACCACGACTTCCTCCGCCACCGGTGCCGTCTCGGGGACCGCCACCTGTATGTCCAGCTTGGCTATGACCTGCTCTACCAGGGCGAGTTCGGATTCGGCCCCGTAGACTATCAGGCTGTTGGTCCTTTCGGCCACCTGCACCCTGGAGTTGGTCGCCACCAGCTTGACCGGCGCTTCCATGTCCTTGGCGCTGGCGAACTTCAGCTGGTAGAAGCCCAGCTTCACGGGCTCTGCCTTTACCGCTTCCTCCTTGGCCACCGGCACGTCGAGGGCCGCGATTATGGTCAGAGCCTGCTCCTTGAGCGAGGGTGTGACGACCATCATCAGCTTATTGGTCCTCTCGTTGACGGCCAGCTTGCTCGGGGGCATCAGCACGGTGAGTGCGTTCCTTACGTCCGTCGCCGATGCGTTCGCAAGCTGTACGACCTCGAGGGTCTCCTTCGTCGCCTCGGCCAGCCCCGCCGCCGTCTCGGCCTTCACGTCTAGTTTGGATATGAGGCTTTCGACGCTCTTGAGCTCCGAGGTGGTCCCGTATACCGTGATGCTTGAGGTCTCATCGGACGCTTGCACCTTCGCGGTGCCCGCCACTATCTTGACCGAAGCCTCGATGTCGGAAGGCTTTACGTTGTAGAGTTTGTAGAAACCGGTCTGGGTAAGCTCGGGTGCCGGCTTCTCGGTGCCCGCCACGGGTATGTCCAGGCTGTCGATGACTGCCTTCGCTTGGGCGAGCTCAGTCGGCGTGACCTTCATTATGACCTTGTTGGTCCTGTCGTCCACGTTCACCTTACCCGCGGCTAGCACCGCAGAAAGCGCCTTGCCGACCTCGGACGCGGGTGCGTACTTGATCTGGACGATCTCGAGGGTCTCTAGCAGCGCAACGGCCACTTCCGGTGCTTCCACCTTCACGTCCAGCTCGGTGATTATGGCCATCGCCATGACCTTCTCCTCGGGGGTCACCTTCAGCATGAGCTTGTTGGTGCGGTCATCGACGCTTACGTTGCTCTCCGGGAGTACTGCGAGCAACGCGTTCCTTATGCCCGAGGCCAGGGCGTATTTCACCTGGTAGACCTCCACTATGGGGGCTGCCACGGGTGGCTCTTCCACTACGGGTATGTCGATGTCAAGGCTCTTGATGATGCTCATCGCGAGGTCATTGCCCGCGGGGGTAACCATCATGAGCACCTGGTTGGTCCTCTCGTCCACGCTGACCTTACCGGATCCAAGCACCGCGTCGAGGGCGGTCTTCACATCCTTGGCGTTCGCGTAGTTGATCTGGACCGTGACGAGCGATTCGACCGGCACTTCCACTACCTCGACCGGCTTTACAAGAAGTGCTGCCTCCTGGTCCAGCTTCTTGAGGGCCTCTTCGATTATCGCGTGTTCGGCGTCGGTGCCGTATGCGACGATGCTGTTGTTGCTCTCAATGACCTGGATCTTGGCGCCCGGGGCCGCCAGCTTGGCTACCGCTTCGACGTCGGTCGCCTTGGCGTACTTGGGCCCGTAGTAGCCCATTCTCAATGCGGGCGCCACAGGTGTCACCACCACAGGCTCGGCGACCTTGACGTCCAGCTCCTTGACGAGGGCCGTCGCCTCGGCCGCGGTCGCGGCGTCGGCTAGGATTATCACCTTGTTGGTGCGCTCGTCTATCGCCACCTTGCTCGACGGCACTACGACGCCAATCGCCTTGGCGACGTCGGCCGCCTTCGCATACATAAGCGTGATCACTTCCAGATTCTCCTTGACGGCCGCGGCAGCTTGCGCCTTCGGGGTGGCGGCCTCTATGTTCTTCACGAGGTCGCTTATCTTGGCGTGCTCCTCGGGCGTCGCCTTGATTATCAAGGAGTTGCTCTTTGCATCGGCCTGTACCCTCTCGGCGGGCACTATGAGCGCGGCCACGGCCTTCACGTCCGCAGCGCTGGCGTTTGCCAGCTGCAGCACGCGTATCTCGACCGGCTCCGCTACCGTTTCGGCCTTCTTCTGGATGTCCAACTTCTCGATTATCCCGCGTGCCGCCTTTACGTCGGACGCCTTGCCGCCCGCCAATATTGCGTTGAGCCTGGTGTCCACCGCGAGCGTGGCCTTAAGCAGCTTCGAAACCGCGGTATAGACCCCTTCGGCCTCTGCGTTCGAAAGCTGGATTATGTCAATTACTTCCTCCTCGGCCACCACTGCCTTCGATGCGGGCACCGGCACGTCGACCTTGGAGAGGAACGACTTCGCGAGCAGAATGTCAGCCTGGGTGCCGCGTATCAGCAGCGTCCCTGTCTTGTCGTCGGGCTGAACGGCCACGCCCGGCACCGCGAATGACAGCTTGATCGCGGCATCCGAAGGCGAGATGTTCAGCACCTCGAGCTTCTCGACGACCGCCTCTTGCATCAGCTTCGACAGCGTGCCCTTCAAAGTGACCATGATCGTGCCGTCCATGTAGACATACTCCAGCTCCGAGACCGAGCAGATTATGTCGAGGGCCTCTTCCAGCGGCACGTTGTTCAGCTTGACCGTGACTTTCCCCGCCACCGCGGGGCTGACCACGATATTTGCCTCGCCGATAGTCGCAAGTACCCTGAATACCTCCGCAAGCTCTGCGTTCTTGAGGTCAAGGCTTACCCTGGCGGGCGAGCTTGCCGCGAATGAGCGCGCGCCCATCATCAGCAGCGCCAACACCAGGGTCAGCGCGATTATCGCCGATATCTTCCTCCTTGGCATCACTTTGACTCACCCCCCAAGACAAATTCCCTTTGATATCCTTTATATGAAAGTGTTATCTTGCTTTCGCTTATCCTCGTCACGAGTATGTCCCCTATCAGAGTGTCTCCGAGCCTTGCGCTGTAGGTGCCCTGCTCGATTTCCACGATCGCGTACAGCTTGTTCAAAGACCTTATGACGCCGGCGTATCTGATGTTGGGCCACTGCGGCTCGGGCGGCGGTGGCTCAGGCCTCAGGTCGTTGAAGGGGTCCCATCTGCCGATGGTGATCTTCGAAAGTGCCGGGTCGATCCTGTGGCCGGATATGTCCTGCGCCTCGGCAAGGCTTATGTTCAGCGCCCTGCCTATCTGCTGCTGCTGTTTGAACTTGGCCTCCAGCATGAGAGCTTCGTCCGACGGCGGCTTGGCATAGGGGAGCACCAGCTCTGCGAAGCCTATCGCCAGCGCGGCCAGCGCGATGATGAGGAATAGGATTATCACGATTATCTGGTTCCTATAGGCCCTCTTGGCCCTCTCGGCCGGAGTCAAGGGTAGTTTGCCGGCTTTAATCTCCGGTTTCGGCTTTGCGCTACTTGGCACTGCCACCTTGCACACCTCCCTTCGGACGGATGAAGAGGCTCAGGTTGCATATCGAATGTAGTACGTCCTTCTGAGTCGTAGACCCGTCTTTGGCGGCTACGACTTCTGACTGGAGGTCGAAGCTGAAGTTCCTTACGGCGAGCTTCCTGTTCAGGACCTCGAGGTAGTCGTAGAAGGACTTGACCCCGGCATAGCTGCCGGTGACCTCGATTATCGTGGCGATGTCGTTGAAGCGGCCTATGGCCTTGCCATCGGTGAACCTCATCGAGTTGACCTTAACGCTGGACTTCTTGGCCATCTCCTCCACGTCCCTTATGAAGAAGGCCTGCTTGTCCTCGTCGCATATCAACGCTTCCTCCGCCCTGAGCTGCTCTAGCGCGGCTTTCATGTCCGCCTCTGCTGTGCTGGCCTTGTTGAGCCTCGTAAGGTCGGCCCTAAGCTGCATCTCGACCGTCTGAAGGTCCTCACGGACCTTAGTCAGCCTCTCCTGCTGCGGTAGGAACACGTAGATGTAAAGGGCTACGAGACCTACGACCGCAAGGAAGGCCGCAAGGATCTTCAACGCCCTTATGTCCCTGTTGCTAAGCGCTGCCAAGCCTCTCACCTCCTCCTTTCGAGGGCTCCGAGCACAGTGAAGTCCTCATAGGAAGTAGAGCCGTCTTCCTCGGTCCTCGTGATGGAGCTCACCTTCAGGTCCTTTAACATGCTCGCCGCTTCCAGCGAGAAGACCCCCCTCGCCACCGACTGGTAGCTGAAGGTGAAGCCCTTGATGGTCACCACCTCGTTGGTGCTTACGTTCGCCGAAGTGAGCCACATGTCGGCCGGCACGCTGGTCTTGAGCTGTGCCAAGAACAACGCCGGGCTTATGTGCGGATCTTCTAGCGCGATGACCTCGTCGTAAAGCGTCCTTATCTCGTTCGCCCTGGCCTCGACCTTCGCCAATGCGTCTACGTCCGGCTTGATTAGCGCCATCGCGGCTTTTACCTCCTCGATGCGCTCCTGGGTCTTTATTATCGCCTGCCTCCTGAAAGAATATAGGCCGGCGAGACAGGCTAGGAGGACCGCGCCGAGGATTATCAGGGCGAGCACTATAGGACCAACGGACTGCTTTACTTTAGGTCGTTCTGGAAGAAGGTTAATCTTGTTCCTCACGCTTCCTCCACCTCCCTCAAGGACAACCCGACAGCCACCGACATCACGGGCGCCATGCCTTCGGTGTCTATGTTGGACACCACGGAAGGCGAGATCCTGACGCGCTTGTACGGGTTGCCGAAGCTGACCGGAAGTCCGGTGAGTATGCCCATCATGTCGCTCAGGCCCTTGAGCTTTGAACCGCCTCCTGCAAGTACGATCTCCTTCACCGACAGGCTCTCTAGCTTGCTCTGCAGCTGGGCGTCGTGGTAGGTGATCGAGCGCTTGCATTCGAGGCTCAGGCCGTGGGCGACGTCATAGACCGCTTCTAGCACCTTCTTGCGGACCGGATCGCGCTCTGAGAGGTAGTCCTCCTCCGAGGGCACAACCTCCACGTCGGCCACCTTCATCTCCTCGGCCTGCTGTTCGCTCACCTGGGCGGCCTTCATTATCGCATCGGTGAAATGGTTCCCGCCGACCTGGACGATCCTGGTCATCCTTAGATGCTCCCCGTTGCAGATCACAAGGTCCGTAGTACCGCCGCCTATGTCAATGTATGCAATGCTGCCCGTCTCATCCTCTCCTATGAGTCCGTACGCCCTCATCATGCAGAAGGGCTGGATATCGATCGCGATCGGTATGAGCCCCGCCATCTCTAGCGCCGTGGCATAGCTCTCGACCTTGCTCTTGAGGGCCGCGACCAGCATCACTTCCACTTCCGACGTGCTGTCCTGCATCAGAACCACAGGATCCGGCATCACGACGTCCATGGTGGCCTCGTCCGTAGGGAAGGGCAGGTATTTGTCCGCCTCCCACTTGACGGCCTCCTTCAGTTCCTCATAGGGCATGCGCGGGAAGAGCACGGGCCTGACCACTACGTCCTGGCCCGCGATGCCGCACGATACTTGTCTGTTCCGGAAGCCGTTCTCCTTCCATAGCCCTCTTATCGTATCGGCTACGGCTGTGATATCCACTACGCTGCCTTCCTTGACAGTGTCCGGAGGCGTCGCAGCGCTAGCCATGTTTATAAGCTCTATGGCTCCGCGTACGTTCTGTATCTCCGCTATCTTTATGGTACTTGTACCGATGTCCACCCCTACCGCCGTTGCGCCTTTTCTCATGGAAGGTTTCTTGGTTGGACTCAAGCTATTCACCTCCAACCGCGTATGATTGCCTTATAATAAATATGTTTTTCTACATCAAGGCCGTTTCACCTGCTATTAGTAAAAAATTCTCAAATACAATGACGTGTTTGCCAATATTATACCTGCTGCAGCTAAGTAAGGTCCAAAGGGTATCAGCTCACCCTTATTCATCCTCTTCATCCTCAGCAGGGCCATAGTCGCAATTATGCCAAGTATGGACCCTAATAACAATACCATAAAAGCGCCGTACCAGCCAAGATAGGCTCCCGCCGCAGCCATGAACTTTATATCCCCGCCGCCCATGCCCCCGTTGGACAGCTCGGCCAGCAGAAGCAGGAAACCGCCGCACGAGACGGCCCCGAGCAGCGCATTGAGCAATGAGTTGATATAGGGACTTACTTTCAAGTTGAGGTTGAACAGCTGCACGGTTGCTTCCCTGAACGGGGATATGGCAAGGAAGAAGATCAGAAGAGGTATCGTGATCTTGTCCGGGATGATCTGCGTCCTTAAGTCCGTAAGGGCGATCATTAGGCATGCGGAGGAGAATATATAAAGTAACAAGCCCTCCAGGGTCAGCCCGAAACGATAATAGGCTATCAGCGCGAAGACCCCTGATGTTAGCTCCACCAAAGGGTACTGTACGCTTATCTTCGTTTTGCAGTATCTGCACCTGCCCTTCAGCATTATCCAACTGAGGACAGGAATCAAATCCAAAGCCGACAATACCGTCTTGCACTTCGGACACATGGACCTTTCCCCTTTTAAATCCATGTCACCGGGAAGACGGTATATAAGGACGTTATAAAAGCTGCCGAGCACTAGACCGAAAATAAACAATAATATCGGTATAATGACCATTAGTTATGCCTTTCTATCGAACACGAAACATGATAGCTATCCACAGCGAAAACGTATGCTCCTCCAGATGGACAAGATAAGTCATCATATGAGCCGCTAAAGAAGCCCATCTCGGTAAATATATCTTCAAGGTTAGATAAATTATTTCCGAACTCATGGTGATTTAAGTAATTGTACATCCTAGCATTCTCTACTGTCTTTTGATTAGCCCTGCAAGCTTGTTCGTTAGTCATATCAATCATTTTTATATAGCTGAACACAGCAATCGATAGTAGGATTCCAATAATTGTGATAACAATAATCAGTTCAAACAGTGTAAAACCTTTACTGTCAAGATAGTTCTTCATAGCTCACCTTCAAGAGCTCAGTCATTGAGCTAGATAGTTTAACCAACAGAAGCACTTAATCATCGAATATGAAAAGTGGGAGTGGTTATCCACTCCCACTTAGTGTTATTGCACTAAACTATAAGGATCCATGTGTCGCGCAGGTAATAGTTGTTCCTTCAACTGTATAAGTAGCGTTCGTTGTAGGACAAGTTATTCCTTCTGCATTATCAAGGTACGGTGTAAGGTCAGTTACCGCTGTTGCATCAGTGTTCGTGTCAGCAAAGTAAATGGCTGCGGCTGTCTTAAGTGTTCTCATATTAGACTGGCATGCCCTCTCCTGAGCTCTTGCTCTGAAGCTGTTGTACGCTGGTACTGCTATCGCTATCAGGATACCAATGATCACTATTACGATCATAAGCTCCATAATAGTGAAGCCCTTCTGGTTCTTTGTCCTCCTCATTTGTTACACCTCCATAAATGAATTATTAGGTTTATGATTACGCGAAGCTAGCTATGCTGAACATCGGTACCATTATAGCTGCTACAAGGAATGCAGCCAAGATGCCAATAAATAGAATCATCATAGGTTCTACCATTGATGTCAATGACTTAATCGCCATGTCTGTCTCTTCGTCGTAGAAGTCGGCCACCTTCTCCAACATAGAGTCCAGCGCACCAGTTTCTTCACCTATCGCTACCATGTGTCCAAGCATGGGAGGGAAGATAGTTGACTGTTTAAGCGGCTTTCCAAGCCCTGAGCCTTCCTTCACTCCCATCTTTGCAGTTTCAATATTCTTCCTCATGACGTAATTTCCTGCTGTCTTCTCAAGCAATTCTAATCCTTGAAGCATAGGTACTCCACTTTGTACCATCATGGCGAAAGTCCTAGCAAACATCGCCGTGTTGCTTTTTTTAATTAGAGGCCCAATAACTGGGACTTTAATTATGGCTCTATCGAACCAAGGTTTTAGGGGTTTTGTGAATAACCATCGAATAAAGAAGAAAAGTACTATTAATCCACCAAGCACCATATACCATTTTTGTTGAATGAACTCTGCAGTACCAAAAACTATTTTAGTTACTGTAGGTAATTCGGCATCGAAACTATCGAACAAACTGATAAATGAAGGTAATACCGCAACCATTAAAATTCCTACTGCAAGTATCGCCACTGTCACTAGAAATAGAGGATATGATAAAGCGCTTTTTACCTTACCAATGTTCCTACTGCTATTCTCATAGTACCTAGCAGTTCTATCTAATACATGATCCAGCGCGCCTGCGGTTTCTCCTGCTTCAACAAGGTTAGCAAACATGGGGGGGAAAATGCCTGGGTAGTTCTTAATTGCATTCGAGAATGATTCCCCGCCCTCTACCCTCTTCCTAACGTCATTGATCACCGCAGCTATACTTTTTTTGTCTAGCTGAGCCGTAAGTACATTAAGCGCACTCACCAACGGCAGCCCGGCTTGAATCATAGTAGCTAACTGCCTACTAAGAAGGGAGAGCTCCTTCACTGTTATCTTCTTGGCCTTGGGAGCCGTATCAAGGTTCGTACCTGCAGATTTTGCTGCCCCACCTTCATTTATTGCAATAGGGATAAGGCCCTGCTGCCTCAGGCGTTCGATGGCCAGTTGCTTGGTATCAGCTTCCAAAGCGCCCTCAACGGCATGCCCCTTGTTGTCCCTGGCCTTGTAGGTGAACTGCAAATGACCGCCTCCCTTCCTCGACATTCAATCAACAGCG
>JAKQNF010000011.1 GCA_029565935.1 Bacillota bacterium
GGGTCCTTGCTCAGATGGGCCAGCAGCCTGAGTTCAATCTGCGAGTAGTCGGCGCTGATGATCAGCTTCCCCGCCTCTGCCTCAAATGCCGACCTTATCTCGAGCCCTTCGGCACTTCTTGCCGGGATGTTCTGCATGTTCGGGTCGGATGAGGATAGCCTGCCCGTCACCGCCACCGTCTGGTTGAACGTCGTGTGTATCCTTCCGCCGTGCTTGCCGGAAAGCTCCGGCAGCACGTCCACGTAGGTCGACTTGAGCTTGGACGTGCCTCTGTAATCCAGTATCATCCCCACTATGGGATTAAGCGGCAGAAGCCCCTCCAGCACGTCGGCGTCGGTGGAGTAGCCCGTCTTCGTCTTCTTCTCGGCAGGGAGCCCCAGCTTATCGAAGAGCACCGTGGCCAGCTGCTTTGGTGAGCCTATGTTGAACTCCTCACCGGCTATCCGGAATATCTCGCCCTCAAGGTCCTTCAGCCTGGCAGCCATGCCGGAGGATATCGACCTGAGCCTACCCACATCCACCTTCACGCCGTTGAGCTCCATCTCGGCAAGCACTTCAACGAGGGGCATGTCGATCTTTGCGAGCAGATCCGCCATGCCCAGATCCGCCAGCTCCTTCTCCATGAGCTGCTTTAGCCTGGTCATGTTCGCAGACACGGCGAGCCTTTCCTCATGGGGTCTTCCCGATGTCCCTGCCAAAGTCATCCTGAAGTACTTGAAAAGCAGGTCCGACGGAGAATCGGTCCTTCCCAGCGGATTGATGAGGAACATGGCGAGCATCGGGTCGAACGCTGACTTGAACCTCACGGCCCCGTATTTTCCGAGCATGACGGCCGTGGTCTTTATGTCCCATCCAAATTTTGCCACCCTGTCGTCCTTCAGCACCGGGTTGAGGATGCCGGCTGCTTCCCTGAAATCGAGACCGCTGCTGCCGAGAAGTGACCCCTCCGCATCGACAGGGAAATCGAATGCCTTCCCTTCTGTCGCGACGATCAGCCTTCTGGGTATTGCGGTCCAGCCTTTCCCCTCGGTTATCAGGTCAATGGAAATGGAACCGGACTTGCCGGCCTCGGCGACGACCTTAGCGAGGGACTCCTCTCCTTGTGACTCAATCACCTCATATCCGGCGAACTGCGCTTCCATCGGCTCGAAGGAAGCCTCCGGCGGCATGGATCCGAAGAGCTCCGCCTGGGGGCTCTGCTTCTTTATAGCTGGCTTCCCGAGCTTTGATAGCAGGTTCTTGAAGCCCTTTCTTGCGAGGAAATCCCTGAGCGGAGAATCGTCCTTCTCGTGGGGCGCGGCCTTCGGATCGAATTCGATGGGCGCCTCCTTGTCTATCGTAGCCAGCTTCTTGCTTAGTACAGCCCTGTCAGCGCCGTCAGTGAGCAGCCCGGCCACCCTGTCCTTCTTCATCCCGTCCAGTGCGGACAGGATGTTCTCTAAGCTGCCGTATTCCTTGATCAGCTTGGCGGCCGTCTTGCCGCCTATGCCGGCCACGCCCGGTATATTGTCCGACGGATCCCCGGTAAGGCCCTTCAGGTCCGGCACGAGGTCCGGTACGACACCGCACGCCTCTTCTACTTCGGCCGGTCCCATCATATCGAACTCAGAGAGCCCCTTCTTCGTTATCATCAGGCTCACCTTGTTAGATGCCAGCTGGTAAGAGTCCCTGTCGCTAGTCACGATGACGACTTCCTTGCCGGCTTCTTCCAGCTTCTTCGCCATGGTGCCTATCAGATCGTCCGCCTCGAAGCCCTTAAGCTCGACCACGTCCGCGCCGAACGCCCTGCACGCTTCCTTTATCACGGGGATCTGATCCCTGAGGTCCTGTTCCATCGGCTTCCTGTTGGCCTTGTAGTCCGCGAAATCCTCGTGCCTGAAAACGGGGCCCGAGCTGTCGAAGGCGCATATCAGCCTTTCAGGTTCCTCCTGGCCCATTAGCTTTATGAGCATGTTGCAGAAGCCCAGCACAGCATTGGTAGGCCTGCCCTCGGGGTCTGTAAGTGTAGGGGGAAGGGCGTGGTATGCCCTGTGGGCCAGGCTGTGCCCGTCCAGGATTATCGTCTTACCGGCCAAATGAACCACCACCCAAAGGAATTTTTCGGGAATTTCAAGAAACGGGAACAATGACCATGGTCCAAGTAGTCATATAATGTAGTCGTCAGATAAAGGATAACATAAAGGAAAAGGTAGAAAGACGGGAGATGTTCCATATGGGAAGATGCCTTAGGGTGCTCGCGGCCGCGATATTGGCCGCTTCTATGCTGTCTATAGGGGCCTTCGCCGCGGGCAAGGACCAGGTGAGCCTCACGGTATACAACTCTAACCTCGCGCTGGTGCGCATCGAAAAGCAGATGGATATACCCCTGGGCGAAGGGGAGGTCCTGTTCCCGTTCATCCCTTCGAGGATACTGGCTAACACCGTGCTGTTCGAATCCGTCACCGCACCCTCCAAGGTGTGGGTGAAGGAGCAGAACTACGAGTACGACCTCGTGAGCGAATCGAAGCTTTTGCTAAAGTTCATAGACCAGAGGATAACCGTGGTGACAAAGGGCGGCCAGGTCTACACCGGCTTTTTGATGAGCGGAAGCAACAGCCCGGTCATACTCTCCGAGAAGGAGGCCGGCAAGGGAGAGATATTCTCCGTGCAGCTTAGCGACATACAATCGATAAGGTATCCGAGCCTTCCTGACGGGCTGATCACAAGGCCTGCCCTAAGGTGGCTGACGGTGAACAACACGTTGTCGAAGAGCCAGCAGGTGAAGGTGAGCTTCCTGACGGAGGGTTTATCGTGGAGCGCGGATTACGTGGCCCTTCTTGCCAAGGACGAGAAGAGCATAAACCTGACGGGCTGGGTGACGTTGCAGAACCTGAGCGGGGTCACCTATGAGGACGCCAAGCTCAAGCTGGTCGCCGGGGACGTGAACAGGGTGAGCGCCGCGAGGGACTACGAGACCATGAAGCTGGCCCTGGCCGCACCGACGATCAGCGAGCAGGCCTTCCAGGAAAGGGGCCTATTCGAGTACCACCTCTACGACCTGCAGTTCCCCACGACCGTGAAGGACAACCAGACCAAGCAGATAGGCTTCATGAGCGCATCCGCGGTGCCGGTCGAGAAGACCTACCTGTTCAACGGCAGGTACGACTCTGAGAACGTCGGGACGTACATCGAGTTCAAGAACGACCTTAAGTCCGGGCTCGGCATCCCGCTGCCCGCGGGGATCGTCAGGGTCAACAAGCTGGACACTGACGGTTCAGAGCAGTTCATCGGGGAAGACAGCATAGGCCATACGCCCAAGGACGAGAAGCTATCCTTGTTCCTCGGCAACGCGTTCGACATAAAGGGCAGCTGGAGGCAGGATTCCTTCCGTGACGTCACAAAGAGCCTACGCGAGGAGACCTACGTGATTGAGATAAGGAACCACAAGGATGCCGCCGTCAAGGTAAAGGTGCAGGAAATACTTTCCTACTGGAGCGCTTGGAGCATAATAAGTTCTACCGAACAATTCAGCAAATTGGATTCCACGACTATACAGTTCGAACCTCTAGTTGCCGCCAACGGCACAGCTACGATAACCTATACGGTCCGCTACACAAGGTAGCGGGCGCTGTCTGGAACGAATAAGAAGTAGCTTTTCAAGTCTTTCATCGTAGGCAAATAACGTTTATTATAGAACCGGACACATGATAACATGGGAGTCCGGTTCTATATTTTGCCAGCATAAACGGCGATTAATTCTCTAACCGCACTAAGGCATATTCATATTATCGAATATGGCGGGCCGGATGGGCTGCCTTGATGTCTTAACCGGATTTGGATGGATGCATGCTCTCTAGTGAGGAGGGGACCCTGATGATGTCTATACCGGAAGACCTGATGGAAAGGAAGATGGACCTTACCCCGGACGCGATGACGATCCTTGAAAGTAGGTACCTTCTAAGGAACAAGGAAGGTGCGATCATAGAGACGCCCGAGCAGATGTGCGCCCGGGTCGCCATGGAGGCGGCCAAGGCCGGGGCGAAGTACGAAGGCTATGCGGAAGACGCCGAACAGAGGTTCAAGCGCTTCTACTATATGCTGCTGGATGGGCTTTTTTCTCCCAATTCACCCACATGGATGAACGCAGGCACGCCAAATCCGCAGAATGCGGCCTGTTTCGTGTTGCCGGTTGAAGATTCTTTGAGCAAGATATTCGACGCGGTGAAGAACGCCGCGCTCATACACCAGAGCGGAGGCGGCACGGGCTTCGACTTCTCGTCGCTAAGACCCGCCGGCGATGTCGTCCGCTCCACCGGTGGCGTGGCCTCCGGTCCGGTATCCTTCATGGCCGTGTTCAACTCCGCCACCGAGACGATCAAGCAGGGCGGGAAGAGGCGCGGCGCAAACATAGGAATCCTCAGGGTCGACCATCCCGACATAGAGAGCTTCATAACCTGTAAAGAGGACAACAACACCCTAGTCAACTTCAACATATCCGTCGCCCTGACTGACCTTTTCATGAAGGCGGTCGAGGAGGGCACGGAATATGAGATCCTGAACCCCAGGGACGGAAAGCCCGCCGGGAAGAAGGACGCGAGGGCCATATTCCATAGACTGGTGGAGCACGCATGGAAGAACGGCGAGCCGGGCATCGTGTTCCTGGACAGGATAAACTCGGATAACCCTACTCCCAAGCTGGGCAGGATATCGGCGACGAACCCATGCGGCGAGCAGCCCCTGCTGCCGTACGAGGCATGCAACCTGGGCAGCGTCAACTTGCAGAAGGTGTTCAAAGAAGCAGCCTCTGACTCTGACGTGCTCAGCAAGGACTACCTCCCCGAGGGGCTGGCCGAAGCCTGCGAAGCGGAGATCATGCCCGAGATAAGGAAGGTAGACTGGGCTCTCCTCTCCGAGGTGGTGCGCAACGCCGTCGATTTCCTGGATTCGATAATCGACGTCAGCGAATATCCCATCAAGGAGATCTCGGAAAGGGTGCGCACGACAAGGAAGGTCGGCCTCGGCATGATGGGATTCGCGGATCTGCTGATCCTCCTGGGGCTTCCGTACGGTTCGGTCAAGAGCGAGCTCATGGCGAAGCTCATATCCAATTTCATAACAGGTGAGGCCAGGATAGAAAGCGCAAGGCTCGCGGCCGAGCGCGGACCCTTCCCCGCCTTCGAAGGCAGCACCTTCGACATACCGGGCAAACCTGCGATGAGGAACGCAACCGTCACGACCATCGCCCCCACCGGGACGATCAGCATGATAGCGAACGCGTCCTCGGGCTGCGAGCCACTGTTCGGCGTCGCGTTCACCAAGCAGAACGTGCTCGGCGGCAAGCAGTTGACGCAGACCAACCCCATATTCTTCGAGGACCTCAAGAAGAGGGGGCTTTTGAGCGATGAGCTAACCGCCAAGGTGGCCGACAACGGAGGCTCGGTACAGGGCATCGACGAGATACCTGACGACATGAAGGAGCTGTACCGCACCGCACTGGAGATCCCGTGGGAATGGCATGTGAAGATCCAGGCCGCGATCCAGTCGGGCACCGAGAACGCTGTTTCCAAGACGATAAACATGATGAACGACGCAAGCCCCGAGGACGTGAGCGAGGCATACATGCTCGCCTACAGGCTCGGCTGCAAGGGCCTCACCGTGTACAGGAGCGGCAGCCGCGAGATAGAGGTCATTTCCTCCAAGCAGAAGAAGCACGCCCGCGACGAAGAGGCCCACAAGCCCTACACCGTCCCCTGCTCCCTGTGGGGCATGGTCAAGCCCATCGACAGACCCGAGGAGCTCGCCGGCATCACGAAGAGGGTGGCCACGCCCTCCGGGACGCTCTGGGCGACGCTGAACATGTACGAAGACAGGCCCTTCGAGATATTCTGCCAGATAAGCAGGGCCGGCACTGACATATACGCATTCACGGAATCGATCGCAAGGCTCATCTCCTTGTGCCTGAGGGCGGGCGTCGACCCGTCGGAGATAGTGAAGCAGCTCAGGGGGATCGGAGGCAGCGGCCATACGGGTTTCGGGCCGAACAAGGTGCTCTCCGTGCCCGATGCGATCGGCAGGATGCTCGAGCAGGTCATGGGCAGGAGGTTCAGCTACCCGCCCGGGCTGGATCCGAAGGTGCCCCTGCAGGTGAAAGAGCCCGCGGCGTCCGAGCCTGTCCTCACCCAGGAGGCCGAGCTTCAGGATTACCCTTCCGGCGCTCCGCTGCCGTCCAACCACGTCCATCAGCCGCAGGAAGGACCCGACTACGCCGACCAGCCCTCCTTCGACTTCAACGGGCAAGGGAACGGCTCGCATGAGCGGGAAGGCGCCATGCAGGCGGCCCCTGCGGAAGCTGCGGAGGAGAAGGCCGCACCCAGGATGGACCTGTGCCCCAGCTGCGGCAACAACTCGCTCGTATATGAATCGGGCTGCGAGACCTGCATAATCTGCGGTTACAGCCGCTGCTAAGAAACATATCGAGAATAAAGGCGCGGGATCTTCATCGATCCCGCGCCTTTTGATATCAATATCGCACCTGTTTGCTAGAAAGCCAGCGCCAGCCCGTCCTTACGCGACTCGGTCCCTGCGACGTAGGTGCCATTTTCGTAGTCTCTCATTATCATCTGGCCACCGCCGAACATGGCGGACGACTCTTCCACCCTCACCTCGTACCCCATGCCATCCAGCGCGTCCTTCGCCTGTGCCAGGCCCTTTTCCAAATGAAGCCTCATATCCCCCGATACCCTGAACCTGGGCATGTCTATCCCAGACTGCGGATCCAGCCCCATGTCGGCTATCGCGGAAATGAGCTGTACGTGCCCTTGCGGTTGCATGTCCCCGCCCATAACTCCGAACGGGCCTACCGGCCTGCCGCCTTTCATCAGGAATCCAGGTATGATCGTATGGTAGGGCCTCTTTCCCGGCTTGAGCTCGTTGGGATGCCCCTTCTCGAGGCTGAAGCCGACCCCCCTGTTCTGCATGCTGATCCCGTGCTCGGCGATCACGATTCCGCTTCCGAAGCCCATGTAGTTGGACTGTATGAGCGAAACCATCATGCCGTTCCTGTCAGCTGCCGAAAGGTATACGGTACCTCCTTCCACGGGTAGCCCGGACCTTATGTCACGAAGGGCCGTACCACGCCTGAGAAGCCCCGCCCTTTCCTTGGTATAATCATCGGACAGCATCGCGCCCACCGGTACTTCGTAGAACGAAGGGTCGCTTATGTGCCTTGCCGCATCCGCGAAGGCGAGCCTTAGCGCGTCGGCAATGAGGTTGATCCTCAGCGGGTCGTCATATCCCAGCTTCTCCAGCCCCATGCCATCGAGCATCTTAAGCGCCATAAGGGCCACTATGCCTTGCCCGTTGGGCGGCATCTCGTAGACCTCGTAGCCCTTGTACCCGGCAGATATCGGGTCCACCCACTCGCTTCTGTGAGCAAGCAGGTCCTCCTTCCTGATGTATCCGCCCTCCTTCTCAGAAGCGCGGGCGATCGCGTCCGCGATGTATCCTTCGTAGAAGCACCTGCCCTTGCTCTGCCCTATCGCCCTTATGCTTTCGGCCATCCTCTCGTTCTTGTAGACCTCGCCTGCAAAAGGCGCCCTGCCTCCAGGCATGAAGGCCTTAGCGAATCCTTCGAAGGATCCGAACCTCGATGCCGCGTAATCCCAGAAGCTGGCCGTCACCTGCGATACGGGATACCCATATTCTGCCAGTCTCGCCGCCGGTTCGAGGACTTCGTCCAGGCCCATGCTGCCGAACCTCTCCGATATGAGCGCCCAGCCGTCCACCATGCCCGGCACCGTCACCGGCTCCCAGCCCGTAAGGGGCATCGAAGCAAGGCCCTTGTCCCTTAAGACCTTCGCGTCAAGGGCTAAAGGCGCCCTTCCCGAGGCGTTCAGCCCGTGGAGCCTGACCCCGTCCCATATGATCGCGAACAGGTCCGATCCGAGCCCGTTCGACGTAGGCTCGCTCACCACCAGGCACGCCGCCATCGCCAGCGCGGCGTCCGCGGCGTTGCCCCCGCCCTTAAGTACGTCATAGCCAGCCATAGCAGCGGTCGGGGTGCTGGTGGCGACAGCGCCCGACGTCCCTATTACCGAGCTCCTCCTTGTCATGAAACCGGCTCCGAATCTCATATGGCACCTCCTCGTCATCAAGCCGATTGTAACAGAAAGGCATTGCCAGGGCATGTGCTAGAATGGATTACGACAAGGAGGCCGGATATGAGAGAGAGGTTGAGCACGCCCCACGGGGAAGTCCTGTTCCCCACCTTCCTGCCGGACGCGACGTACGGCGCGGTCAAGGCGGTCGACTCGCGTGACCTTGGGCGCGTCGGCGTGCAGGCTTTGGTCATGAACGCATACCATATAATGCAGAAGCCCGGCACGACCACCGTGTCGGCGCTGGGCGGCCTCCACGCCATGAGCGGATGGTCCGGCCCGATAATGACCGATTCAGGAGGATTCCAGGCCTATTCGATTATCAGGCAGTATCCCGAAAGGGGCAGGATAGGCAAGAACGGGATAACCGTCTTCCCGGAAGGCGCCTTGAGGAAGTTCACCCTAACGCCTGAGAAGTCCGTGCAGCTGCAGCTGGCTTACGGTGCCGACATCGTGGTCTGCCTAGACGAGTGCACGCACGCGGACGATGACAGGACCATGCAGGAAAACGCAGTTAAAAGGACCATCGAATGGGCCGCGCGCTGCAAGGACGAGTTCACGAGGCTCATCAAGCAGAAAGGCCTCGGCCTAGACGGGAAGCCGCGGCCGTTGCTTTTCGCGGTGGTGCAAGGCGGCGGCTTCAAGGACCTGAGGAGGCTGTGCGCCGCTGAGCTTTCCGCGATGGGCTTCGACGGGATGGGCTTCGGCGGCTGGCCGATCGACGGCGAGGGCATGCTCCTATCGGAGATACTATCGACGGTAAGAGAAGCCCTGTCCGATGATCTGCCCCTGCATGCGCTGGGGATAGGCCACCCCACGTACGTCAAGCGGTGCTGGGAGATGGGTTACGACATGTTCGACTGCTCCCTTCCCACAAGGGACGCAAGGCGGGGCAGGCTCTATACTTCGAGCGGCCCTATCGGCGAGGACGGCTTCGCCGACGGCTGGTTCAAGTACCTTTACATACAGGACGAGAAGCACATGAAGGACAGAAGGCCTGCCATGCCGGGCTGCGACTGCCCACTTTGCACAGGTTACAGCCTCGGCTACCTACAGCATCTCATGAAGTACGGCGAAGCGCTGTTCCAAAGGCTGGCCACCCTTCACAACCTGCGCTTCATGACGAGGCTCTCCGAGGTTCTGGCGGAAAGGGGCCGGCCTTGAAGCTAGAAGGTGGAAAGAAGGACGACGCCCCCCGGACCGCAGAGGGCATATCGGAGTCGGTGCTCAGCTCGTCTATGAGAAAGCACATACCCAGCTCCTTGGTAAAACGGCTGGCGAAGCAGGAGCTTGACAGGGGAAGGAGCCTGCGTGAGGCAGAAAAGCAGGTCAAGGGGAGGCTCCATCAGGTGGTCCTGTCGTTCGAGCCCGGGCCAAAGGCTCTTTCCAGCCTGTCTTCCAGGCTCGATGCCGCAGGGCACGACAGGGCGCTTCTAAAGGAAGCCGCCCGTGCTGGACTGGCACTTCATTCAAGCACAAAAGAAAGGCTCCCCTACATGGAGGAACTCTTCAGTTTCGTCTTCGGCAAAAGGGGCTTTTCGAGCGTGATCGACCTCGCCTGCGGCCTCAACCCCTTGGCCTTCCCTTGGATGGGGCTCTCAAAGGACGCGGTATATGACGCAGTCGACGTCTCGGACCTGTGCGGAAGCGCGGTGCGCTCGTTCTTCGACGGCTGGGGGATCCGCGGGTCCTTTACGCAGGCCGACCTCGCTGAGGGCCTTCCCAAGGGCGGCCACGATGTCGCGCTGCTGATGAAGGCGCTGCCTACTCTGGATCGCATCGAGCAGGGCCTGGGGTATCGGTGCGTAAAGGATGTTGACGCGGGGCATGTCGCAGTGTCGTTCCCCACCGCAAGCCTTGGCGGAAGGCGCAAGGGGATGGAATCCTTCTACGGCGACAGCTTCGAGGAGTTCGTAAGGGCTTCAGGCTGGACGTACGAGAAGAGGGCGTTTTTGGGCGAGCTCGTATTCTTGGTCAGGAAGTGATCTTATGGGAAAAGGTCGTCTTGTGATCGTAGCAACCCCGATCGGCAATATGGGGGACATAACCAAAAGGGCCATGGAAGAGCTCGGATCCTGCGATTTGGTAGCCAGCGAGGATACCAGGAAGACGGGCATCTTCCTGAAAAGGCTCGGCATATCCAGGCCTCAGATGTCGTTCCACTCGTTCAACGAGGAGTCGGCGGGGCTTCGAATAGCGGCCGAGATAGAGGCCGGCAAGGTCGTGGCCCTCGTATCCGACGCGGGGACCCCCGGCATTTCCGATCCCGGCTTCAGCATAGTAAGGTCCCTTTCGGAGAAGGGCCTAGAGGTCACGATGGCGCCCGGGCCCACGGCCTTCGTCATGGCGCTGGTGCTCTCGGGCCTTCCTTGCACCAGCTTCACCTTCAGGGGCTTCCCTCCCCGTTCCTCCTCCAAGAGGAGGCGTTTCTTCGAGCAGGACAGAGAATCGCCCCATACGCTCGTCTATTATGAGAGCCCCCACAGGCTGAAGGAATCCCTCGTCCAGCTCAGGGATGTCATGGGCGACAGGCAGGCTGCGCTTTGCAACGATCTTACGAAGATGTACGAGAAGGTCTCGCGCGGACCTATCTCGCGTCTTTTGGAGGAGCTTGCAGGTGAAAATGCATGCCTGGGCGAATATGTGATTGTTATGGAAGGAATAGGCAAATCTGAGGAAAAGAAAGTGAAGGGGAACAAGTTCAAGCCGGAAGGTGATGATCATGAGGAATAGCTCTCGTGCTAACAAAGGCGCGGCAAGGTGGCTCGTCCTTCTCATTATCGTCCTGGCTGCCGTGGCCGCCATTTTCGCGTTCAACCTTGACGAATTGGCGACTTACCACTACTACAGGCTCTTGTACTCCGTCTCGGACGAGCCTGCGGATTCGGATTTCTCCTCCTTCTACATCAGGAGCAAGGGGAAAATAAGCGTCAGCGTGGACATAAGGGCGTTCACCCTATACGCCTTCATGGAAGGCGTGGCCGGCTACAAGGACGAGCTGGGCAGGGCAAAGAGTTCCGAGAGGCTGCAGCTGGAAGGCGATCTCGTCTCGAGGCTCTCCAGCATATCCCCCGGAAGGGTCCAGCGCTGGAAGAAGTACTACGACGACCATCCATACGGCATTTATACATACCTTCATTACGTACTGGCGCTCGGTACGCCGCCGGAGTTCAAGTACATAGTACCGAGGTCCGACATAAAAGGCGGAGACTTCTTCACGCTCGGGGGGTTCAGGGAGATCCTGAAGGACTTCTACGAGGCGGCCGACATCGGGGGCCTCTACGAGTGGCACAGGAGCGCCGGCATGTTCAAGGCGGCCGACTCGTACGACCTGGCGAAGCTACAAGAGCAGCAGGCCATCGCCAACAGGTACATGAAGATCGATTCGACGAAGACCGCCGAAATCACGATCAACGTGATCCCGATGCCGTACGAATCTCACTACAAGGGCTATTCGGTGTCCTACGGCAATACTTCCTACATAATCGAAGGGCCAGGTTCCAGCAATGGGGACCTGAACTGGCACGAATATCTGCACGTGTTCGTAAGCCAGACGGTAAGCAACACGATATGGGCTTACCAGTCGAAGTTCAAGAAGGTCTTCGAGGACAACAGGACGAAGCCGTACATAGCCGGAAGCTACGGAAGGCTCGATACCTACGTGGCCGAGAACATCGTAAGGGTCATGGAGCACAGGATCCAGCAGTCCAATGCGCCCACCTGGGCCAAAGATTCCGTGGCCAGGCAGATACAGCAGACGGAGAAGGACGAGATCGTAAACGGCTTCGCCCTCATCCCCTATTTCAACGAGAAGGTCAAGGAATTCGAAGCTGAGGGCACCGTGGACATATCCACCTTCATAAAAAGGGCCCTGTCGTCGTACTGACGGCAAGGCCTTCAAGGATGAAGAAAAGTCTTAACGAGGAGGGCCGCAAGGCTCTCCTCATTCGTATCTAAGCGCGTCCACCGGCTGCAGCGACGCCGCCTTGTTCGCGGGATAGACGCCGAAGAACAGCCCGATCCCCATCGAGAAGGAAAGCGCCAGCACCACCGAATACCAGGGGACGAGGCTGGGCCATCCTGCTATCTTGCTCGCAATGGCAGCTATGGACCAGCCCAGCGCCATCCCCACGGCACCGCCGGCGCAGCTTATCATCACAGCCTCGATGAGGAACTGGCCCAGTATGTCCTGCTTCGTGGCCCCGAGGGCCTTCCTTATGCCTATCTCCTTGATCCTTTCCGTCACCGATACGAGCATTATGTTCATTATGCCTATGCCGCCCACCACGAGGGACACCGCGGCGATCCCCGCCAGCAGGTAGGTCATCGTCCTGGTGATGGTGTTAAGCGTGTCTAGCAGGTCGGCCTGGCTCGTCACGGTGAAGTTCTCCTCGTAGGCCATCTTCTCGATGAGGGCCTTCTCGGCGGCCTCCTTGACTGCTTCCATGTCCTCGGCCCTCGCCACTTTAAGGTATATGGATGAGACGGCCCCGGTTCCCGTTATGCGCCTTTGTGCTGTAGTCAGGGGTATAAGAACCTGGTAGAGCTTTATGCCCGCCATCGCCCTTAGTATGCCCATCGCGCTTCCTGAGAAAGTGCCGATGACCCTATAGCTTACCCCATCCACCTTGACCTGCCTGCCTATCAGCGTCCCGTCCGCCACCAGCTCGTCCGCCAAATCCGAGCCCAGCAGGCATACCCTCGCCCCTTCGTCCATCTCGGACTTCGTAAACTGCCTTCCCGTGAGCAGTTCGAGGTTCCTCACCTCCATGTAATCCTCGGTGCCTCCGAGCACCGTCGCCGTCACGGTGTTCTTCTCGTACCTCACCTGGGCCCCGCCCCTGGTCAGCTCGGCTGCGGCGCCCACCAGCCCCGGCACCTTGCCCTTAAGCGTCACGAACACGGAGCTGTCGAGGACGGAGCTCTGCCTCGAATACGGCACCGGCTTGGCCGAGCCCTGGGTCACGTAGACGATGTTGGAGCCAAGGCTTTCGATGTTGCTTATGACCTGGGCCCTTGCGCCCTCCCCTATCGCGATTATCACGATCACGGCCGCGACTCCGATCACAACGCCCAGGCTCGTAAGGAAAGCCCTCATAGGGTTGGTCCTTATCCCTTCGGCGGCGAGCTTGAAAGCCTCCCTAATCTTCATCGCACTGCCCCCTTTCGGGCTTGACCGTATCGCCCACCAGGCGCCCGTCCCTGAACCTGAGGCACCTTCCGGCGTATGCCGCGACGTCCTTCTCGTGCGTGACCAGCACCACCGTCCTGCCCTGCTCGTTCAGCCTTGAAAGCGCCCTCATTATGTCGTCGCTGTTCTTGGAATCGAGGTTGCCGGTCGGCTCGTCCGCCAGTATCATCTTCGGATGCAGTACCAGAGCCCTGGCTATCGCCACCCTCTGCTGCTCGCCGCCCGACATCTGCTTCGGCTTGTTGTGCAACTTGTCGGAAAGGCCGAGCGCGCCAAGGGCCTCCTCGGCCCTGGACCTCCTCGAAGACGCGGGCACGAGGCCGTACGACATGGGCAGCATGACGTTCTCGAGCGCGGTCAGCCTCGGCAGCAGGTTGAACGCCTGGAAGACGAACCCTATGTCCCTGTTGCGCGTATGGGCAAGCTCCTTGTCCCCCATCGACGAGACCAGCCTTCCTGCCAGCTTGTACTCTCCGGACGTCGGCCTGTCGAGGCAGCCTAGTATGTTCATGAGCGTAGACTTGCCGGAACCAGACGGTCCCATCACCGCTACGAACTCGCCTTCCGATATGTCGAAGCTGACGCCGGCGAGCGCTTTGACCGAGCTTTCCCCCATCGGGTACTCCTTTATTATGTCCCTGAGGCTGATAAGCAAAGGCTCACCTCCCGCCCGTCATGCGGACGCGGAAGTTGAACAGCCCGCCGCCCGTGGAGGAGTTGTCGTCCGGGGTCGTGTCCTGGTATACGGCCTCCCCTTCGGTAAGTCCCTCCAGCACCTCCACCCCTTCGTCGCCCTCCTCGCCCAGCTTCACTTTCCTTGCGGCAGGAAGCCCGTCCTCGCCTTTTACCAGCACCTCGAACGAGCCGTCCTTCTCGTACGCCACGCCGTAGGGTATGACGAGGACCCCTTCCTTCCTGGAAAGGCTTATCCTCGCATCGGCGCTCATCCCGGGCTTGAAAGAGGCATGCGTCCCGTCGATCGCGATCTTCACCTCATAAGTCACGAGCTCGCCCGACCTTACCGGGACCAGCGTGATTCCAGCCACCTTGCCGTCTGCCGTCTCGCCTGCCGCGGCTACTTCCACGCTCGCCTGCATGTTCAGCTTGATGGAGTTCACGTCATACTCCGATACGTATACGTCCACGTACCAGGAATCCAGGCCGAGCAGCTCTATCAGCGGGCTCTGGGCGGTCGTCTGGGCGATGTTCTGCCCCGCCGCGCCCTCCACCCTAGCCAGCACGCCGTCGAAAGGCGCCTTGTAGGTCAGCCTTCCTTGGGCGTCCACGAGCTGGTCGTAAGAGCTTTGAAGCTCAGCTTGGCTCTTCGATCCCGTCTGGGCGAGGCCCAAAGACGCTAGCATCGAGACGTCCATGGACCCCGCCGCGGCCCTAAGTGCCGCCGCCTTGGCCGACTCCATGTCCGACGCCGTCCTCTGTATGTCCTCCTTGAGCCCCGAGCTTTCGTACCTCGCGACCAGCTGACCTTTCTTGACCGATTCTCCCGGCCTTGCCTTTATCTCCTTCACGCTGACAGTGTACTGGGTATACAGAAGGTCCCTCCTGCCGGCCTCTATCTGGCCTGACACCTCGACGGAGCTCGTCAGCGCGGAAGCCGCGGCCTTGTATTCCACCAGGCCCTCGAAAGGATCCCTCTGGGCTTCCAGCCGCCTCCTCCTCACATACCTGTAGCCTATGATCAAGGCCAGAACCACGACCACGACTACCATTACCTTCGCCCATCTGCTCTTAAACAACCGAAGACCTCCCCACCCCGCGCCATCTCTGCCGGCATTTCGATCAGCCGGCCGCGCCGTCCGATGCACCAGACAGTATTGTATGATAATCTAAGGATAATAGTATCGACACATCGGATTAACGAATCCTCGTGCATTTTCGTCATAAGGGAACCATGCGGCTGCGGCTTGCGTCCGAAACATTGGAGTAATATGCTCGAAAGGCTGATGTATATGAAGAAGGCGTTCATGGCTTTGCTCATGGTGTGCGCAGTCCTTGCGACTTTCGCACTTTCCGCAGGAGGCGCCGATGCCGGCATACCCTCGGGCCCGTACCTCAACGCGGGGCAGAAGGCCATCGTGGGAAGCTGGGAGATACAGGTCACCGGCGGTATCAAGTGGACCAAGGAGATCAAGGGCGACAAGCCCAAATCGGGAGAGGCCCAGCAGCAAGTTTCTTCCAAGGGCGGCATGGTGTTCGCCTTGGTGCCCGTATCGGTGAAGAACGTAGGCGACAGGACGTCGAGCCTTCTGGTGGCCGTGTGGAACCTGTACGACGTGTACGGCAAGTCCTACCTGATGCTCACCTTCGGCGCGCGCGTCATGCCATCATCCGATTATGTGAGCCTGGCGGACGTGAAACCTGGAGAGGCCAGGAAGGGCTACTTGCCGTTCGAGCTGCCCGAAGGGCTGGACAAGAAGGACAAGTACATCCAGATCATCGTCCCGTTGGTGGGAAGCGCCACCTGGAAGCTCTAGGGACGATATATCGCAGCAAGATCGGCATTACGAAGGCCGTCCCAGCCCTTTCGGGCATAAGGACGGCCTTTGATCCTTTAGGGCTATCTCCTTGCCAACGAAAGGAGCGCCTTCATGAACGCCGGGAGGTCGTCCGGCTTCCTCGACGTCACAAGGTTTGCGTCCACCACCACTTCGGCGTCCTGCCACAGCCCGCCTGCGTTCACGAGGTCATCCTTTATGGCGGCATAGGACGTGACCTGCCTGCCCTTTGCGACCCCCGCCGACACGAGCACCCATGGACCGTGGCATATCGCGCCCACCGCCTTGCCCGCTTGGAACATGTCCCACGTGAGGCGCTTTGCGTCCTTGTCCATCCTTATCTTGTCCGGGGCGAAGCCGCCGGGTATGACCAGCAGGTCGTAGTCGGCTTCCTTGGCCTCCTGGTATGATTTCCCGGCCAGGGCCGGGTAGCCGAACTTGCCGTTGTAGGTCCTGCCCCTCTCCGGTCCGATCAGATCCACCGCGAACCCCGCCTCTACAAGGCGGTAGTATGGATACATAACCTCGAGGTCCTGGAAGAGGCTGTCAACGAATATCGCGGCCTTGCCTGTGCCCATCCGCCCACCTCCTTTCCACGGTTGATGCGATGGTCTTCTCCGCTTGCCTCCCCTTCACCTCCTGACGTCTTGAGCTCCCGATCGTCCCCCGGCGGCAGATTCAGGCCCATTAGCTGCTAATTTTAACTTTCTTCTAATAACATTATAAAAACTATTGATATTTCGTAGCCGATATCTTAGAATAATTCCGTAAAACATATACAGGAAAGGGGTGATGCCGATGGCTAGGTTCCACGGTCCGGACGAGCCGGTTTATACGATACAAGTAGCAGCGAGGCTTACGTCCGTGTCGGCTCCGATGCTCAGGTATCTGGAGCGCATGGGGCTTGTCCAGCCGACCAGGACCGAGGGCAACATAAGGCTCTATTCGGAGAACGACCTGGAGCTGATATTGCGCATCGCCTACCTCATCAGGGAAGCGAAGGTTAACGCGGCCGGCGTGAAGGTGATACTCCAGATGGAAGTCGGCCAGGCCATCGTCATCGGCGATGATGGCAAGGACGATGCAGAATGAACCGGCGCGACGTCGATGATGGAAACCACGTTACCAAGATATAGCATAGGAATGCAAAGGAGAGAGCATCTATGAGCAGAGTAGTAGGAATCGACCTGGGGACGACAAACTCGGTAATAGCCGTCATGGAAGGCGGCAGCCCGCAGGTCATAGTAAACACCGAAGGCACCCGCACGACACCGTCGGTGGTGGCCTTCACCAAGAACAACGACAGGCTGGTCGGCCAGCTGGCGAGGCGCCAGGCCATACTGAATCCCGAGAATACGATCTCCTCGATAAAAAGGTTCATGGGCAGACGCTTCGACGAAGTGTCGAGCGAGCGCCACAACATGGCCTATAGCGTAGTCGCCGGCGGCAACGGCGAGGCCAGGGTCGACATACCGATAACCGGCAAGACCTTCTCACCCGAGGAGATCTCGGCCATGGTGCTCGGCAAGCTAAAGGCCGACGCGGAGAAGTACCTGGGCGAGAAGATAACCAAGGCGGTCATCACGGTGCCCGCGTACTTCAACGACTCGCAAAGGCAGGCCACCAAGGACGCGGGAAGGATCGCGGGCCTTGAGGTGCTCAGGATCATCAACGAGCCCACTGCGGCATCGCTCGCATACGGGCTCGACAAGAAGCACAACGAGACCATACTCGTCTTCGACCTGGGCGGAGGCACGTTCGACGTGTCAGTGCTCGAAGTGGGCGACGGCGTGTTCGAGGTCAAGGCGACCAACGGCGACACGCACCTTGGGGGCGACGACTACGACAGGAGGATCGTCGACTACCTCGCGGACGAGTTCAAGAAGGAGAACGGCGTGGACCTCAGGGCCGACAGGCAGTCCCACCAGAGGCTGATCGAAGCCGCAGAGAAGGCCAAGGTCGAGCTCTCGCAGGTGTTCGAGACGTCCATAAGCCTGCCGTTCATAACCGCCACCGCGTCGGGCCCGCTGCACCTCGACATGAAGATCACGAGGGCCCGCTTCGAGGAGATGACGAAAGACCTCACCGACCGCTGCGTAGGCCCCTTCAAGCAGGCGCTCCTGGACGCGAAGCTGACACCCCAGGACCTCGACGAGGTCATACTCGTGGGCGGCTCCACCAGGATGCCGGTCATACAGGAGCTCGTCAAGAAGCTTACCGGCAAGGAGCCCCACCGCGGCGTTAACCCGGACGAGGTCGTCGCCGTGGGGGCCGCCATACAAGCTGGCGTGCTGTCGGGCGAGGTCAAGGACGTGGTGCTGCTCGACGTGACACCGCTTTCGCTCGGCATCGAGACACTAGGTGGCGTGAACACGAGGCTCATCGAGCGCAACACCACCATACCCACGAGGAAGAGCCAGGTGTTCTCGACCGCCGCGGACGGGCAGACTACGGTCGACATCAACGTCCTGCAGGGCGAGCGCGAGTTCTCGAAGGACAACAAGAGCCTCGGGCGCTTCCAGCTCACGGGCATACCCCCTGCGCCGAGGGGAGTGCCCCAGATCGAAGTTACGTTCGACATCGACGCCAACGGCATAGTCAACGTGACCGCCAAGGACACCGGTACCGGCAAGGAGCAGAGCATAACCATAACAGCCAGCACCCAGCTGTCTAAGGACGAGGTCGAAAGGCTCGTCCAGGAGGCCAAGAGGAGCGAGGCGGAAGACCGCACGAAGCGCGAGCAGATCGAGCTCAAGAACCAGGCGGACCAGCTGGTCTACCAGGTAGAGAAGTCGCTGAAGGACACCGAGGGCAAGCTTACGCCCGAAGAGAAGTCCAAGGTCGAAGCCGAGATCGCAAGCCTTAAGGAAGCGATCAAGAACGACGACTACGCGACGCTCAAATCCAAGATGGACGCGCTGCAGCAGGCCTCGTACAAGGTCTACGAGGAGATGTACAAGAAGTCCCAGCCGGGTTCAGGCGAAGCCCACGCGGGCGAGCAGGGAGCCGCAGGCGAAGGTGCGAAGAAGAACGGCAAGGCCGACGAGGACGTCATCGATGCCGAGTTCAAGACCGAGAACTAATCCCGGGCGGTGAATGATATGAAAGACAGGCAGATTAAGGAAGATCCGGCCCAGAAGCCGGCGGAGATATCCCCCGAGGAGGCAGCCAGGATCCTGGCCGAGCTCACCAGGGAGCTCGAGGCGGCGAAGAAGTCCACCGAGGAGTACAAGAACAGCTACCTCAGGGCGCGCGCCGACTACGAGAACTTCCGGAAGCGCTCCGAGCGGGACCACGACGAGAAGATCAGGCGCGGCAAGGCCGACTTCATGCTCAAGGTGCTCGAGGTGATGGACGATCTGGACAGGGCCGTGGCGGCCGACGCCGGCTACGATGCTCTGAGGCAGGGACTGGACATGACCACGAAGAAGATGGGCGTGATGCTAAAAGGCGAGGGCATAGAGCCCATAGAGGCGGTAGGCTGCGCGTTCGACCCGGCGCTGCACGAGGCTGTGACGGCTTCGGAAGGCGACGTGGAGCATGAGACGATCGAACAGGAACTCAGGAAAGGATACACCTATTGCGGCAGCACCTTGAGGCCTTCCATAGTGAGGGTCACCGTGCCTCGCAAGAGCTAGCGGGCCTAAGAAGGGCGCAGACGGCGGCTTTAGGGCCTGCCCAATAGCGATTGCGCGGCGCCGACCCGGCATACGGGCACGGCGCCGCGCGCATTGTGAGGGCGGCTGAGCTTAAGCCGGAGGAGATTGCATGAACAGAGGTTATTACGAGCTGCTCGGACTGAAGAAAGAAGCGGCTGACAAGGAAATAAAGGCACAGTACAGGAAGCTTGCGAGGAAGTACCACCCGGACGCCAATCCGGGAGACAAGGACGCGGAGCTCAAGTTCAAGGAGATCAACGAGGCCTACCAGGTGCTCAGCGACCCGAAGAAGCGCAAGTACTACGACAAGTTCGGCCCCCAGTGGGAGCAGATGATGCAGGCGGGGATCGACCCGGACCAGCCGCGCGCATGGGGCGGGGCAAACGACGGGCCCGGCGGCTTCAGGGTGGAGTACGGCACGCCCGAGGGCCTGGATCTCGACGACATACTGGGCGGCATGATGGGAGGCCTGGGAGGTTTCGAGGGCTTCAAGGGATTCGGCGGTGCCACCAGGAGGCAGAAGGCCCAGCCTGCGAAGGGTTCCGACATAGAAGCGGGCCTGGAGCTGACACTAGAGGAGGCTGAGCTCGGAACGGCCAAAACATTCTCCTTCGATGCAGGTGCCGGTTCAAGGAGGATAGAAGTAACGATTCCAAAAGGCACGAAGGACGGCGCGAAGCTGAAGCTCAAGGGCCAGGGCGCGAAGGGGCCCGCAGGGCCGGGCGACCTGTATCTTAAGGTTTCCGTGGCCCAGCACAGGCTCTTTAAGCCA
>JAKQNF010000021.1 GCA_029565935.1 Bacillota bacterium
AAATCCGAAGGCAAGGTAAGGGCCGTTGGCATATCTAGCCACTTCGTCGCCGGCGCAAGGCAGGCGGGCGAATGCCCGGACATAGACGTATGCCATCCGCTTGTGAACATGCTCGGCAAGGGGCTTCCCGACGGTACTGCGCAAGACTTGGACGATGCGTGCAGGCTCGCTTACGAAGCAGGCAAGGGGTTGTTCGGCATGAAGAGCCTCGCAGGCGGGCTGCTCATACCCAAGAGCGACGAGGCGTTCGCCTATGCGCTCTCGAGGCCGTACCTCGCTTCTATAGCGGTCGGCATGACGACAGTGGACGAGGTCAAGTACAACACGGCGCTCTTCCAAGGGCGGAGGGAAGATAATAAGACCCTCAAGCTCAAGCCCGAAGGCCTCAAGGTTTTCGTGCTCAAGGCGTGCGTGGGATGCGGAGACTGCGTGAAGGCCTGCCCCTCTGGCGCGATGGCGATAGTGGATGGCAGGGCCGTGGCGGATCCTCAGCTGTGCGTCGCTTGCGGATACTGCGGCTTTGCGTGTAAGAGGTTCTGCATAAGGCTGGTATAGCCATCAATTACAAGGATTTGTGGGGATATAGCATGGCAGGAGGCAAGAAGATAACGGACATGGAGGCCGTCGCCATCATCGCGGGCAACGGAATCGGTGGCGGTGTAATGGCAGTACCTTACCTGGCTTCGAAAGCGGGCCTGCTACCACTCCTTTTAATGTCGGTCGCGGCATTCGCCGCCGCGCTCATGATGCACCTCATGGTTCTAGAGGCATCCTTGAAGACACCAGGGCGGCAGGTGCTGTCGATCCTGGACAAGTACCTCTTCCGGGGAAGGAAATGGCTCATCTACCTTTTCTACGGGCTCATCTTCATCGGTACGCTGTCCAACCTGGCGGCATACGTCATCGGCGGCGCTTCCGTGAGCGCAGGGTGGGGACTTCCCGTCTGGGCGGGTGCGGCCGTTTTTTATGCGATTTGCGCCATGGTAGTGCTGCTTGGGATGAAGTCGATGGGCCTTGGTGAGAAGGCGGCCCTTCTGGGCATGGCAGGGATTACCGTCTACATGGCCATCGTCTCCTCGAACGGCTCCGTACAGGCGGTTACCGTGAGAGAAGACGCTGGCGCCTGGTTGGCGCTTTACGGGATGCTCATGTTCTGCCTGGGCTCGTACCTTGCAGTGCCCCAGGTAGTCTCGGGCCTTGCAGGGGACGGTAAGAGGGCCAGCAGGGCGGTCTTCTTTGGGCTGCTTATAAACCTTACAATTACTGTCGTCATCGCCGTCTCGGTGATGTACGTCAACGAACAGGCGACACAGGTTGCCATCGTGGGCTGGTCGAAGGCCGTAGGAGGAGTGTCCGGCTTCATCGGCTCGGCGTTCATATGGCTCGCGATGGCCACCAGCTTCTGGTCGGTGTCATATGCCATGAAGGACATCACCAAGGAACAGCTGGGCATAAGGAGCGACATCCAGGCCTGGCTGTGCTCGACGCTGCCGGCAGTCGTGATGCTCCTCTTCGGAAGTGAGTTCATCGAGCTGCTCAAGCTGGCAGGTGGTGCTACGGGGCTAGTCTTGGTCTTCACGCTCATACCCGCGTTCAGGAACTCAAGGCAGGACCGGGCCGCAGGATGGAGCATGGGGAAGCTGGGCTCGGTAGCATTCAGCCTGGCGGTGACTATAGCATACATTGTCATGGTGATCGGTTCGACCATACCAGTGGATTAGGTATCTGATTAAGCCAGGCGACCTTAAGGCCGGCCATGGTTTGGGGGGAAGGCGGATGAAAGACTACATCGAGCTGAGATCCGACACGACGACACATCCTACGGAGGAGATGAGGGAGGCCATGAGGTCGGCCCCGGTCGGAGACGACGTATTCGGGGAGGACCCTACGGTCAACGCGCTGGAAGCCCTGGCGGCTTCCAAGATGGGCAAGGAGGCCGCGCTGTTCGTTCCGTCCGGCACGATGGGGAACATAACCGCCCTGCTCACCCACTGTAAAAGGGGCGATGAGGTCATCTTGGAATCCGAGTGCCATATCTACTACTACGAAGTAGGGGGGCTCTCGGCCCTTGGCGGGATGGTACCCAGGCCCGTCAGAGGAGAGAACGGGCTCATGGAGCCCGATGACGTCGAGGCTTCGATAAGAAGCGCCAACATCCACTACGCGCCGCCTGGGCTGATATGCGTAGAGAACACGCACAACAGAGGGGGCGGCACCGTATACGGCCTGGAAAGGTTGGCGGAGATAAAGGCCGTGGCCAACAGGCACGGCCTTCCGATGCACCTAGACGGCGCGAGGATATTCAACGCGGCCATAGCTCTGGGAACAGATGTCTCCCGGATAGCCTCCTATTTCGACAGCGTGCAGTTCTGCCTGTCCAAGGGGCTGTCCGCGCCGGTGGGTTCGGTATTGGCCGGAGGGAAGGACTACATCGCGCGTGCCAGGAAGTACAGGAAGATGCTCGGTGGTGGGATGAGACAGGCCGGCATCATCGCCGCGGCGGGCATAGTCGCGCTGGAGAAGATGGTCGACAGGCTGGCGGACGATCATGCCAACGCAAGGGCCCTGGCTCTGGGACTGTCAAGGATACCGGGGATAGAGCTGGACCTTTCGACCGTTGTGACGAACATCGTCGTATTCGACGTATCGAGGCTGGGCATAGGATCGGAGGCCTTCGCCGAACAGTTGTCCGCGGATGGCGTCAGGATGACCACCAGGCCCCCTCATAAGATCAGGGCCGTCACCAGCCGCATGTTCACTGCCGAGGAGATACCGACGGTGCTAGAGAAAACTGCAAAAATATGCACCAAGCACCTTGGCTAGGAGGATATAGTGGCATAGCCGGTTAATATCTAATAGATATGGGAATTATGATAACACCATAAGGAGGAGAACGACTTGCGTAGAATCATCGTGTTACTATCAGCAATCCTGATCCTAGGCACCATGGTAGGGGCGACCGTGGCGGCCCCGACGCCGGCACAGCCGATCTACATGACCACGAGCGGCCAAGGCCCTGACGGTATGATGCTGGACATCCTTCTCAACAAGGTCATGGGCGTGCCGGTCAAGTTCGACACGGTCCTTAAGGCGGAGAACTGCGCAGACATGAAGACCCTTATATTCGTGGTCGGCTACAGCGGCAAGGGGATGACCGCCGCCAGCATAAACGACGCTGCTGAAGAGGCGAGGGTCAAGGCGTTGACCAGCCTTGCCGTAAAGAACGACGTATATGTGATCATAGTACACATGGGAGGCACCACAAGGCGCGGAGCCAGCTCTGACAAGTTCACGGAGCTAGCCGCCGTAGGGGCCCATATGCTGATGGTCATACCGGACAGCAACAAGGACGGCTACTTCGACGCGATGGCCAAGGGGAAGGGCGCCGAGCTGGTGACCGTGGACGTACCGGACGGAGGTTCCGCGAGGACCCTCGTGGCACAGGCGCTCAAGGCCGTCCTTACGAAATAGCTAGGGGCAGTTGATTGGAGGAAATCCCGATGCGTAAGTCGAGATGCATCATAGCGGCGCTTTTGACGCTCATTGCCCTGTCGTGCTTCATGGCCGGGGCCGCAGGCACCCTGCCGGAGCCCCTAATACACGACGAGAGGCCGGGGGTGGGCGTCACCCAGATGAGATGGCTTTCGGACTATTTCGAACCCATAGCCGGCACACCGGTGGATACCAAGGTCTACATCATGGACAGCGGCAAACCAGGTCCTACGGCCATCGTGCTAGGAGGCACCCACGCCAATGAGATCTCCGGCATAATGGCCACCACGCTCATCATCGAAAGGGGCGTCGTGACAAAAGGGAGGCTCATCGTCCTCACCCATGCCAACAACGCAGCGTCGGCCAACAAGGACACCAGGACTCCCATCGAATGGGTCACGCTGACGACGCCGAGCGGGGAAAGGAAGTTCAAGTACGGCGCCAGGGACACGAGGGCCGACTTCCAGGAGCCGGATCCGGAGAAGTACCAGCATTACCCAACTGGTCAGGAGCTGGCTGGCAACGAGGCCAGGAACCTCAACAGGAACTACCCCGGAAAGGCCGACGGGACCCTCACTCAGCAGCTTGCATATGCGATAATGCAGCTCGTCTCAGCGGAGGGCGTGACGATCGGGATGGACTTCCACGAAGCCGACCCGGGAGGAAGGCTGGAGTGGATGCTGGTCACGAATCCCAAGAACATCCAGATAGGCGCCATGGTGATGGTGTACATGGAGATGAACACCGGATTCTCCCTCAAGACGCTGGAGCCCTCGTCTGACGTGAGGGGGCTCACGCACAGGGAGTGGGGCGACTACTTAAAGGACCTTGACCCTTACCTGATCGAGACGGGCAATCCCGGCATGGGCAAGGATTCGATGACGGCAGACGTGGTCAACGACGCATCCCGGCCCCTCGGACTAAGGGTAGCCGTAGCGCTCAACACCCTGCTTTCCGTCTTCGATGCAGAAAGGGACATGCGAGGTGACGCACCCGTCCTGAAGGGCATGCCGAGCTTCAACGAGCTGGCCAAAGAAGGCGTCGGCAAGTTCCTAAGATAATAAGCGAAAGGTCTTCTATCACATTCTTGCGGAGCAATCCATACAATAGAAGGGAGGACTAAGTAGATGTACAGGCAGTTCAGAAGGGTCGCCATGATAGCAGTGCTGGTGGCTGCCCTGGCCATGTCGTTCGTGACCGTAAGCGCCGCCACCCTGAACAAGGAAGTCAGGGGGCTGAACGGAATGGTCGCGGCGGCCAGCCCGTATGCGGCCGAAGCCGGAGTGGAGATCCTAAAGAAGGGCGGAAACGCAATCGACGCAGCCGTAGCGACAGCGTTCGCGATAGGCGTCTGCGAACCCAACGCGTCGGGCCTCGGAGGAGAGGGCTACGTGGTGGCCTACCTCGCCAAGGAGAAGAAGGCCATATCGATCGACTACAGGTCTGCCGCACCCAAGCTCACGGCCGAGAAGTATTACGGAAAGACGTTCTCGGGAGTCAAGGGCTGGGACCTCGTTGCGACACCGGGCCTCGTGCTCGGGCTGTGCACGCTTCAGGAGAAATACGGCGTGCTTACGCTACCTGAAGTCATGTGGCCAGCGATCAGGCTGTGCGAGAAGGGCTTCAAGATCACCGCATACCTCGCCCAGTCGATCATGGACAGCCTAGCTGTCATTTCGGCGAACGCCGACCTATCTAAAGTTTACCTCGATCCGCTCGGCCTTCCCAAGGAAGAGGGCCAGATACTAACGAACCCCGACCTCGGCAAGTCCTTGAGGATCATCGCCACAAAGGGCGCCGACGCGTTCTACCACGGCGAGTTGGCCGATGCCATCGAAGCCGCTGCGATAGCGCAGGGCGGCCTGCTTAGGAAGTCGGACCTGGAAGCGTACAAGGTATATGAGAGGGAGCCCATGAGCGGTAGCTACAGGGGCAACCACTTCTACACCGCGCCTCCTCCGGTCGGCGGCATCATCCTGACAGAGGCTCTTTCAATAATGGAGAACTTCGACCTTTCGAAGAACCCGCACCTTGATTCCTACAACATCCACATAATCGCGGAATCGCTTAAGAGGTCGTTCGCGGACCACTACCAGTACTGCGCCGACCCCGCGTTCGTGGATGTGCCGCTCAAGCAGCTGCAGAACAAGGATTACACGAAGTTCCGTTCGTGGACGGTGGACCCCTCCAAGATGACACCACTTGAGGGAATCAAATATGGCGATCCTACCCAGTTCTCGGCTGTAACCGAATTCAAGGTGGCCGAGGCCGGTTATGAATCACCCAGCACGACGCATATCTCCGTGATGGACAAGGACCGCAACACGGTGGCGCTGACACAGACCCTCAGCAGCTTCTGGGGAGCCGGCGTGACAGTCCCAGGCACCGGCATCATCCTCAACAACGAGAACGCCAACTTCTCGAAGGCTCCGAACATCAACGACATAGCCCCCAACAAGAGGATGAGGACCACCATAGTGCCGACCATCATGGTCGACGAGAACGACATGCCGATACTTTCGATCGGCACACCCGGCGCAGGACGCATAGCGCCTTCGCTGACCCAGATAATCCACGCCATAATAGACCAGCACTTGGGACTGCAGGAAGCGATCGAGGCTCCGCGCTTCTATGTAGTTAACTCCAGCATCACGTTCGAGTACGAATCCCGCATGCCGGCCGCGACCCTCGAAGGCCTGAAGGCAAAGGGATACACGATCGA
>JAKQNF010000028.1 GCA_029565935.1 Bacillota bacterium
GTTGTCCTCATCGTCTACGACGAGGATCCTTCGCCCTCTTCCCATAACAGCCTCCGTGTCCTGTATTCCCGTTCCCAGCACGGTGTACTTCCGCTTCGGTCCTTGCGGCCGGCCCTGTTACCGGGACTATGCCCTTCGGGCCGCCCATGGATATTTCTACATATATATGATATCACCTGGCTCGCGTTGCTTATGAGGTCTTGCGGCGCCTTTCGGACCTGCCCGGCCGGCATGCCCGCTTACAGGATATCCCCTTCACAAGAAGAATAATTAAATTGCACTTGCTTTTTGGCATAGGAGTAATAGAATCTATGAGGATTTGCGAAAGAAGTGCATTTAATGACCATTATTGATGCATTCAAGAAGAGCCTGAGGGCGAAGATCCTCCTGGGATACTTCGTGGTAATCGGGATACTGATGCTCGTAGGCCTGTGGACCGTCCTCAGCTCAATCGCGATAAACAGGGCCGTCGAGGCCATAACCATCGACAGCTACAGAAGCCTTGCCGCAGTCCATGGCATGCTCAACTCCCTGGATAAGATGAACATGGCCCAGTCAGAGATGCTTTTGGGCAACGATACGGCCGGCAACGAGGAGCTCTACCTGGAAGCCGACAAAGGCTTCAGGAAGAGCCTTTCAGACGCGCTCAGGAACATAACATACCCAGGCGAGGAAACGGCCCTGAACGACATCACCGACTTCTATGACTCCTACTTCAACGGCATGACCAACACGAGGGCCTTCATACTCGCAAGCGACGAGCAGGAGGCCGGCTTAAGGCACAAGGAGGCCGTAAACGCCTACAACCAGCTTATGCTGAAGCTGGAAGAGCTGTACACGATAAACCAGGACTATATGGTGAAATCGACGGACAACGCCAGGAGCATCACCTCCAGGGCGATAAATTCCGCATCCCTCGTCAGCTTGATAGGCCTAATCGTTGCCCTCTACCTTGGATACAAGGTATCGGATGTGATAATCGCGCCCACGAAGCTGCTGACAGAGAGCGCAAGGAAAGTCGCGCAGGGCGACCTGAGCACGGTAGCGAAGGTGGGTTCCGAGGATGAGATAGGGATCCTTGCCAAGGAGTTCAACCATATGACGGGCCGACTGAAGGAGTACGAGGAGGCCAACGTAGACAAGCTGGTGACCGAGCAGAGAAAATCGGAGGCGATAATCGAGAGCATCGCGGATCCGATCATAGTCCTCGACAAGAACATGTACTGCCAGAAGGTCAACAAGGCCGCCCAGACCGTATTCGGGCATGGTGGGGAATCATGCCTCGGGAAGCACTTGATGGAGTTCATGGATGACAAGGTAGTACTGGAGGCGGCCCAGAAGTGCCTTGAGACCAACAGAGTCCCTTCGTTCGAAGGCACGAAGACGATCATCAGCGTACGGAACGGAGACGACAGCAAGTACTTCAGGGTAGAGGCGGCACCGTTCTCCGCCACCGGAGCGAAGGCGCAAGGAGTGATCCTCTACTTCGCCGACGTTACCTACTTCAAGGAAGTCGACCAGCTGAAGACCGATTTCGTATCTACCGCCTCGCATGAGTTCAGGACCCCTCTCGCCTCCATGGTGCTGGCTTCCGAACTCCTCTTGGAAGAGAAGGCGGGCGATCTTACCGAAAAGCAGAAGAAGCTGACCGGCATCATAAGGGAGGACTGCTCGAGGTTGCAGGAGCTGGTGAGCGAGCTCCTCGACATATCCAAGCTCGAAGCCGGCAAGATGGAGTTCCATATAGTCCCGGTCAGCCTGCCCGATGTCCTGACTTCGGCATCCGTGTCCTTGGTTCCCTTGTTCAAGGACAAGGACGTCGAGCTCGCCATAGACGATGCCTCGGCGATGCCCGAGGTGGAGGCCGACTTCAAGAAACTAATCCTGGTGCTCAACAACCTGCTCATGAACGCGCTGAGGTACACCGACGCTGGAGGTTCAGTCAGGGTCGGCGCCAAAGCCGAGGATGGCTTCGTGAGGGTGAGCGTCACCGATACCGGCATCGGGATTCCCATGAGCATGCAGAAGAAAGTATTCGAGAAGTTCTTCCAGGGCAGATGGGACGAGAAGCACCGCACGGGAGGGGCGGGCATGGGGCTCGCCCTGGTCAAGGAGATTGTGGAAGCCATGTCCGGGAGGATAGAGCTCGAGAGCGAGGAAGGGAGAGGCTCGAAGTTCAGTTTTACCCTGAAGGCCGCTTCGAAGCCGTCCAAAGGCGGTGAGGGTCGATCATGAGGAGGATACTCCTGGCCGAGGACGACGAGAACATAGCTACCATAGTGTCCATGTGTCTAGAGGACGAGGGTTACGAGGTGGTACAAAGAGCCGACGGGATAGAGGCCCTCAAGGCTATTTATGATCAAAAGCCGTTAATAGTGCTCCTGGATCTGCTCCTTCCCAGGATGAGCGGGTATCTGATACTTAGGGCGCTGAGGGAGAATCCTGCTACTGCAGAACTGCCGGTGATGGTGATGAGCGCAAAGTCCCAGAAGGAGGACATACAGGAAGCATACGACCAAGGAGCGGACGATTACCTGGTCAAGCCGTTCACTCCTTCGGAGCTCATAGAGCATGTTTCAAGGTTGATTGACAGGGGGAGATAGAATGAGAATCCTAGTTGTTGACGATGATAGGAACATAAGGTTAATGCTGAGGGAGTGCCTGGAACAGGAGGACTATTCGATCGATGAGGCAGAGACCGGGGAGCAGGCTATCGATAAGCTGGGATCCACGAAGGAAACCTACGGGGCGGTCCTTCTCGATATGAAGATGCCAGGGATGGGCGGTATCGAGGCGCTCAAACGGATGAAGCAGATGAATCCTGCGCTCCAGGTGATAATGATTACGGCCTATGGGACAGTAGAGACCGCCGTGGAGGCGATGAAACTCGGCGCCGTGGACTATCTGAGGAAGCCCTTCAGCGCGAAGGACGTAAGGTCGCTCGTCAAGCAGGTAACTTCAAGGGAGGCGCTGTCCACGGAGGCCGTAGAGCGCCGTGTGCGGTCCACGGAGGCAACGAGGTTCGAGAAGATATCGGCGATCAAGAGCCTGTTGGTGAACGGGAATACCGATACGGCCATGGAACTGCTCCAGGAGATGGTGGGACAGCACGCGGACGACCCGGAGGCGTTCAACCTGCTGGGCCTTCTCATGGAAGTCAAGGGCGACATGCTGGCGGCACAGAGGATGTACCGGGCTGCCTTGAGCCTCGATCCGACATATGAACCGGCCAGGGAGAACCTCGCCAACACCACAGAGGTGAAATACAGGAGCCAGAACATATCGAAGATCAAATAACGGGTTCATCTGTTTGGGGGTGCGTCTTCTTGTATGTAATAATAGCCGGTTGCGGGAGGCTCGGGGCCCATCTGGCGACCTCGCTTTCGGATAAGGGCCTGGACGTCGCAGTAGTAGATGGGGATTCCAAGAACTTCTCCAAGCTCGGATTTGGATTCGATGGAATTACGGTAATAGGGGTGCCCATCGACGAGGACGTCCTTAGGAAGGCCGGCATAGAGAACGCGGACGCGCTGGCCGCCGTGTCGCAGGATGATAACCTCAACATAATGACGGCCCTCATAGCCAGGGACATGTTCAACGTTCCCAAGGTCTACGTCCGGGTGGGAGATCCGGAGAAAGCCGAGTTCTACAGGAAGGAATACAAGCTCGAGACCCTTTCTCTCATCAGTTACGGGTCGGACTTCATCGAAGGCCTTATAAAGGACTATTCGTCCAGAGATAGGGGTGTCGTCCGATGAAGATAGCGATAGTTGGAGGGGGCAAGGTCGGCTACTACCTTGTAAAGACTCTTTTGGACAGGGGCAAGCACAGCATCACCCTGTTCGAGAAGGACGAGGACAGGTGCCTTGACATCGCCGAGGAACTGGACTGTCTGGTGATCAGGGCGGACGGCACCGAGGTGGATTCGCTGGCTCTTGCCGGAGCCGAGGATTCGGACGTGCTGGTGGCAGTGTCCGGGCAGGACCAGGACAACCTGGTGGCGTGCCAGATAGCGAAGACCCGGTATCACATAGAGAAGACCATAGCCAGGGTCAACAACCCCAAGAACCACAACGTGTTCAAGCTTCTTGGCGTGGATGCCACCGTCAGCAGCACAGGTATAATCGCTCAGCTGATCGAGGGCGAGCTTTCTTTAGGCGACGTCCATACGCTACTTACGTTCGAGCGAGGCGAGCTCGAGCTGGTGGAGGCCGTCGTGTCGAAGGACGCAAGGTACGTGGACAAGAAGATATCCGAGCTGGGGTTTCCCAAGAACTGTATTATCGTCGCGGTATACCGGGGCGGCAAGGTCATGATCCCGTCGGGCTCGACAGTAATCAAGGCCGACGACAAGGTCGTCGTGATGACGCTTACCAGGAACAAGGAGAACCTGAAGCGCTTCCTTGAATAGAGAGGTGCCGCGTATGTACGGTATTAAAAGGTCTTCCAACTGGATAATGGGCATATTGAGCGAGGCGTCGTACACGATAGTCTGCATCCTGGTCGGATTGTTGCTCAGCTATGTCGCATATGTCGTCTCGAGGTGGCGTTGATGCTGGCATCAGTGAAAACGTCTGATTACAGGCTGGTTTCGTATTATGTCGGAAGGGTGACGCTGGGCGTCGCCATGCTTATGGGAATCCCGCTGGTGGTCTCCCTTCTCTACGGAGAATGGGCATGCGCGCTGGATTTCCTCATCGGCGGGGCGATAACGTGGTGCGTCGGCAAGGGCTTCGAGCTGATGGGATCCAAGGACAAGCAGCCGGGCTGGATACACGGCATGGTCGCATCGGCCCTGTCATGGATAGTCGCGATGGCCCTTGCCGCGATACCTTACTACCTTAGCGGCCACTACCTTAGCTTCCTCGATGCGATGTTCGACACGATGAGCGGGTTCACCACCACCGGCCTGGTACTAATACAGGACATGGACCACCTGTCCATGGGCATCAACATGTGGAGGCACCTGATAACGTTCGTCGGCGGCCAGGGGATGGTGGTCCTTGCGTTGACATTCCTTTTCAGGACTTCGGCGGGCGGGTACAAGATGTACGTAGGAGAGGGCAAGGACGAAAGGCTGCTTCCCAACGTGCTCCATACCTCGAAGGAGATATGGAAGATAAGCATCATCTACCTGGTCGTCGGGACTTTCTTGCTGTGGGTCGCAGGCATATACGCCGGGCTCGAACCTTTGAGGTCGTTCTGGCACGGACTCTGGGTATTCATGGCGGCTTGGAGCACCGGAGGATTTGCTCCCCAGTCGCAGAACATCGTGTTCTATCACAGCCTGGTGTACGAGGTCGTCACCATCGTGATCTTCGTCATCGGGTCGTTCAACTTCGCCCTTCATTACGCGGTATGGAACGGGGACCGTAAGGAGACCTTCAGGAACATAGAGACCGTATCCTTCTTGATCACCGTGACGATCACCGCCGCGATAGCGTCATACGCACTTGGCTCGGCGGGGGCGTACCCGTCGGTGCTGTCCTTGTTCAGGAAGGGCTTCTATAACTTGATCTCGGGCCATACGACGACGGGCTTCATGAGCATCTATGCGAAGCAGTTCATCAACGAATGGGGCGATGTGGCCCTCTGGGCGATAAGCATCGCTATGCTGATCGGAGGAAGCGCCTGTTCCACGGCAGGAGGCTTCAAGGGCCTTAGGATGGGCATCCTGTTTAACGAGATAATCCACGAGGCGAAGAGGATACTCGCCCCTGAGAACGCCATGGTGGTGCAGAAATATCGGCACATCAAGGATACCGTGCTGGACGAGAAGGTCGTCAAGTCAGCCTTGACCGTGATCGTACTGTACGTCTTCTCCTTCTTCATAGGCACGGCAGGAGGCGTCCTTTCGGGATTCAGCCTTAAAGAATCAGTGTTCGAAGCGGCGTCCGTAACAGGTAATGTCGGCTTGAGCTGTGGCTTGACCCAATCTGCGATGCCTGGGGCTTTAAAGGTGCTCTACATACTGATCATGTGGGTAGCAAGGCTCGAGTTCATATCG
>JAKQNF010000030.1 GCA_029565935.1 Bacillota bacterium
CCATTATGAATAACCGAGGAGGATTAAGATGAGACGCACACGCATCATCGCTTCTGTTGCGCTGATCTTGCTTGCCGCCTTCAGCGCAGGCTGCCTCGACAAGACATGGTCATATGATTTCACCGACTCATCGGCTAATATCGGCGATTGGTACACGACCGCAGATGATACGCCTACGTTTACCCTGGATGGATCGGGGCTTAGGGTCGTGGATTTCGGCGTCATCTCGCCCGTATCTTTCGTCGGGGATGTCACTGCTACGGTATATTTCGATTTCTCCGCATCGGGGGTGAACGAAAGTAGCATCGGGCTTGGATTTTCCTCCGTAGCGAATGAAGGTGGAGGCAGCGTAGTCCAGGTCGAACTCGTAAATCCGGGCAGCACGAGCGGCTCCTATCCCGAGGCGTGGTACTACGTGGTGTTCGGTCCGAATGGCTATAACGTAAACGCAGGTTACAGGCCAATCCCGGGATTTGTGGTCAACGGCATGAATAAGGTCAAGCTCGCCCTCAAAGGCGATACTTTGAAAGTATCGATCAACGGCAGGGAGCTGTACACCGGCAACGCGATCCATTTCGAGAGGATAAGCAGCCATCTCGTCATCTACGGCGATATCGGGGAGAACGCGTCGATGATGGTCAAGAGGATCGAAGTGAGGTACGCAGGCGAGCTGATCGAGGAATACCCTGCTAAATAAAAGGCTCAGGCGTATCGGTATCAGAGCCATCAAAGGACGCGACGCCCTATATGGACGCCTTTGGCTCTTTACAAAAGATGAAGCATCCACCCGATTGCTGCAAGGTATGTCGATGCCATCCGTACTTGCGTTTCGTGGCATGCTTGGGATCCTACCGATGAAGGTAGACGGCCGTCTTTGCATCATTTTGATGGTCCGAGCGAGACCATGCAGCAAAAAGCACAGGTATCATGACCATAAGTATGCTTTTAAATCGTTTCGTCATGTTCAGTGCACCTTTGTTTGACAAGTAAGACATAGCAGCATGGAAATGAAACAGACAGCCAGCCCGCCTTTCTTGTCGTCGGATCCTATCATATACGCTTAGGGAGGATTAAGATGAGACGCATACGCATCATCGCTTCCATTACGCTGGTCCTTATAGCCGCCTTCAGTGCAGGCTGCCTCAACAAGACATGGCTATATGATTTTACCGATCCCTCGGCCCTTATCTCCGACTGGCACACTTCTGATATGCCTACGTTTACTCTGGACGGAACCGGGCTTAACATCAAAGATTCCTCCATATGCTCGCTGGTGTCTTTTACGGGGGACCTGACTGCCACTGTCTATTTCGACTATTCCGTATCGGGAGAATGCCAAAGTTCCATAGGTTTTGGATTTTCATCCGCAGTATTTGGCGAAGAAAGCAGCGTCATAGAGCTGAATTTTCAGAATCCCGGCAGCGCCGGCGACACTTATTCGGAAGGTTGGTTCTACGTATCGATGGGGCCGAAAGGATATTGTATCGACTTGAGCAACGGGCCAATCTCGGGGTTCATAATCGACGGCATCAACCAGGTCGAGCTGGCCCTCAAGGGCGACAAGCTGAAGGTGTCGGTCAACGGAAGGGAGCTCCACACTGGGAACGCGGCCAACTTTGAAAGAGTGAGCAGCCACTTCATCCTCTGGGGAGATATGGAAGAGGAGGCCACTATGGTGGTAAAAAGAGTAGAAATCAAATACGCAGGCGAGCTGATCGAAAATTACCCGGACCTATAGCATGTCCATAACAATCCTCTACGTTCCGATGGTTTTCGCTTTGCAAACTCATAATGTTAAGGTCCCTCTCCAACTACATGGCCGGGGAGGGACCTTTGCTCTACTAACTAGTTCATGGCAGCCCTAAGGATACGCTCAAGATCCATTCTGTCTTTCTCTGGAAGAGGCAACATGGGCAATCTTGGTTTTCCGCCTACATAGCCGATCATGTCCATCGCCGCTTTCAAGCCTGGCACTCCATATTTCGCCGTGACAGCCTTGTTTATATCCATGACCTTCAGCTGGATTTTCCTTGCCCTCTCAAGGTCCTTAGCCATGAATGCGTCATAGATGTCGGCGAGCGTGTCCGGTAACACATTCGCCAGGGCAGCCGTAGTACCGTGGCCCCCCAATACGAGTGTGGTCAGTATGTAGCTACCGGATCCAGCGAATACCACAAAGCCCGGCTTCGATTTTGCAATTATCTCGCCTATCTGGACGAGGTTCCCCCCGCTGTCCTTGATGCCGATTATGTTCTGATGGAAAGATAATTCGGACACCAGGTTGGAATCCAGGTTCAGCCCTGTGTTCCCCGGCATGTTGTAGATCAGGATCGGGATCGGGGATGCATCGGCTACGGCGCGGTAATGTGCCGCAAGGACCGTGTTGTTCATAGAGGCCTTGAAGAAGAAGGGAGGAAGTACCAATGCCGCTTCTGCGCCCTCTTGGGCAACTGCTTTCGTCAATGCAATGGTATCCTTTGTCGTTTCTACCCCTGTACCCGCTATGACGACCTTCTTCCCTCTATTCTCTTCAACCACATAGGAGACGAGCCTTATCTTCTCGTCGAAACTCAGGTAGTTCGCCTCGCTGTTGGAGCCCAGGACCACATACCCGGCCATGCGCGTCTTTTCCCACCTGTCCAGGTTGGCCTTCATGGATTTCAGGTCCAGTTCACCGGCTTCATCGAATGTCGTTACTATAGGGGCGAAGATCCCCTTGATCCTTTGTACGTCTATACCGGACATATGCAGTACCTCCAGATCATAATGCTTATCGAGGATAGCCCGATCAGTCCGCTACCATAAATCCAATCGTACCTGTGAATTACCGAAGGCCTGCTCTAAGCTATCGCGGACTATACTTGTCGGCCAGTTTCTTAGTAACCATCAGGAACCGGTCCATCTCATCCACGGTATTGCAGTGCAGCGGTGAAACCCTTATGCAACCTTCGATTTCGAAGGAGTTCAGCATCCTTGCCGAATAGATGCTTGTAGAAACCCTTTCGAAGGCCACCACGCCTTCTTTCTCATACTCGGCTACGGCCTTCTTTGGGTCAAGGTTGTCGATCCCCATGGCTATGATGAGATCCCTTGTCGAAAGATCCTCATAATCGAGGAATACCTTGACGCCTTTCATCTTCCTGAGGCCTTCGACCTTGTCCGACCCGTTCAGGACATGATGAAGGAGGGCCCTTTCGTGTAGGTTGATCCTGTTCATGCCTTCTTCGTACAGTTTCCTGCGGTCTTCTGTCTTGACGAAGTGACCGCCTATCCAACAGACATAGTTGACGACCTCCGTTATCGCGGCGAAGTGGGCCGGCGCGGGACTGCCCAGTTCCCACACGTCCGAGGGCTTGGCAAGAAGCTTGTTATGGGGCAGCTTGGCGGCCCTCTCCGAGAGGTAGCCAAATCCCATCCCCCTGGGCCCGAAGAACTTGTACGGTGCGAAGTTCAGCCCATCTACGTGCAGTTTATCTATGTCTACTGCCTTATGTGGGACATGCTGTACCGAATCGCAAAGGATGTAGAGGTCCGGCTTGATCTTGCGTGCTTCTTTTACGATTTTTTCCATATCGTTGACGGCGCCCGATATATTCGATGCGTATATCACGCTAAGAAGGCAGGTGTTCATATCTATCAGCTTCGTTATAGCTTCTACATCCACTCCGCCCGTACGTTTGTTGGTATCTGCCACCCTGATTTCCTTGCCGCATCTTTGGGCGTTCAGCACGATTGCGTCATAAGCGGATGGATGCTCGAGCTTTGTCGTCACCACATTCGTACCCGGCACGTTTTCGATAATCGCCCTTGTCATCTCGAAGATCGCCATGGATGCGGTTAGTGACGTGACAAGGCTGCCCGTCTTGGCGTTGAACACCACTCGCAGTACATCCTCGGTGCCTTTGGCCTGTATCGCCGCGAGCTCAAGGGCAGACTTGTTCGAATGCTCAGGGCAATCTGGCATCTCGTCTACCTTCTTGAAAGCTTCATTGGCGGCCTTGAGCCGGATCGACCCGCCTGCATTGTCGAAGAACAGCCTTTTCTCCTTGAGCACGGGGTCCTCTTCAACATGCAGGAAACGCTCCCTTATCTGTTTCATCAGTTTCTCGTCGAACAGTTCGCCCCTATTCTTCTTGTCGTCCAATGCACTCACCCCACATACAACGATTTCGTTTAGTTATATGAAAGCCTTGTCTCCGGGTCCGTTAACACATTGGATATCAGCTCTTGCCATGCCGACGAATCCCAAGTGTGCAGCCCGTCATGCACCACCATGTACTTCTCGGGTATCGGATGGGTCCCGACGATCACCTCGACCCCGTATTTCTCACGCATGAACCTTCTGAAATAGTCGATTCTCGGGCAGGGCGGATATCCTACCAGCATGCATGTCGCTAGATAGATCACCTGGATTCCGTTGTTCTTCATTTCCTGGGGGGTATATTCGATATTGCCGCCGGGGCAGCCGCCACAATGGGAGAATGCCGCTATCTGCATCGGCTTGCCCTTATAGCGGGCGAAGCCACCTTCTCTCTTCTCGGCTGCCTTGAAGCACTTCCCGCCTGCGCATGTATGGTACCTATCACAGATGATGACACCGACTTTGACAGGTTCTTCTCCCATGGTCTCCACTCCCCTTTCTGAATTGGTCAATCGATGTATCCGCCTTATAGAAGGACTTCGCCGTCTTCCATGACTACGACCCCGTCGATCCTCACAGTAGGCTTGTTGACGACCATGTCGATGTGCGAAGGAGCATTGCTAAGGCCTCCGATGCCATGGTTGTCTCCGAAGCCGATATGGAACGTGCCGGCCACGCCCTCATCCTCGAGCATCGCTCCGTTGAAATGGGATTCCGGGTTCATCCCTATACCCAGCTCGGCCGCTACGTATACGGAAGGGTCGTCGTGCTTCGCCATGATCTCCCTTATGGTTTTGGCATGACGACCGCCTTCTATCGAGGTTATGCGGCCCTTCTTCAGATGAACCACTATAGGTTCATCAAGTACGCCGATCTCCGGAAGCGGGATGCTACCGTCGACTATCATCACGCCCTCGGTTGAGTCCTCTATCATCGCCACATGTGTCTCGATGTCGGGAGGCGAGCCGAACGAGCCTTTTTCGGTGCAGATACCTGATTGATTGCGACCAAGGCGGCCTTTTATGTTAGTGACTATCCTGGTCCCCAGCTTTGTCGTTACCTCTACGGTGTTTCCATTGGTGAATGCATCGGCGAACTTCTGTACTAGGGGATTAATACCGACGAAATCCGCGAGCAATCCGCCTTTGGTGAGCATTTCTTCCCTGTAATCCGGCATGTTCACCCATCTTGCGCCTTTTTTACATGCCTGGTGCCTTGCATCTGAGTGGGCTAGGGAAAAAGTAGTGGGCGCAAAGACGACGTCGGCCCCGAGTATCGCCCTGGCGACTGCGTCAGTAGGCGCCTCACCGTGCATCTTCCTTGGGAATGTGACGCATATTGTGGGGTCGGTCCCATACTCCTTAAGGGCATCCGTCAGCTTAAGGGCGATGCTGAGCTTCTCGGTATCGGTAACTACGACGACATCCTCGCCGGGCTTAACGCCCGCATTTACTTCGATCAGAGTCTTTATGCCTTTTGCCATCGATGTCTTGTGCATTTTCTTTGCCCCTCCCATCACATTCCGAGGTATGCTTTCTTAACACTTTCAGAAGCCAGGAGCTCCTCCCCGGTACCCGATAAGGCGATCTTGCCCGTCTGGAGCACATATGCCCTGTCGGCCACCCCCAGGGCCTTCCTTACGTTCTGCTCCACGAGAAGTACGGTCTGCTTGCCGGCCTTTAGCTTCTTGACCAGGTCGATGACCTGCTCTACGAGGATAGGGCTTAGACCCAAGGACGGTTCGTCCAGCATCAGGAGCTTCGGGCTCACCATCAACGCCCTGCCGATCGCAAGCATCTGCTGCTCTCCTCCGGAGAGCGTCTCTGCTTTCTGTGAACATCTCTCCTTCAATCGCGGGAACATCTCATATACCTGCTGTACCTTTGATGCGATGGCCTCATTCGAGCTAAGCGTAAAAGCGCCCGTCAATAAGTTGTCGTGTACGCTCATCTTCCCGAAAAGCAACCTGCCCTCAGGGACGTGCGAAATCCCGAGCCTCAGGATTTTATGAGGTTTCATCTTCTCAATATCCGTGCCAGAAAACGATATTTTACCTTCCGTGATCGGAACAAGACCGGATATCGCCCTGAGGAGCGTCGACTTGCCTGCTCCATTCGATCCTACGACGGCGACGACTTCACCCTCTTCTATGTGCATCGAAACGTCCGAAAGGGCCGATATTCCTCCGTAGTTGACGGATATATCCTTGATGTCAAGCATTGCCGTGCCCTCCCAGATAGGCATTTATTACTTCTTCGTTGTTCACGATGCTGGACGGCACATCTTCGGCGATCTTCTTGCCGAAATTCAGCACCAGGACCCTATCAGAAACTGGCATCAGGACTTCCATGACGTGCTCTATCAGCACTATGGTTATCCCCAGCGAATTGATGTCCTTGACTATCTGCACTGCCTGGACCCTTTCAGCCTCGGTCAGCCCTGCCATGGCCTCATCCAGCATCACGAGCTTCGCTCCGGTAGCCAAAGCACGGGCGATCTGCAGCCTCTTCTTCTGCGCTATATTGAGCGAACCTGCCCTTGAAGTTGACTTGTCCGTGAGCCTTACGATGTCCAGGGCCTCGGACGCCTTCTTCTCTGCGACCATCCTGCTGTTCGTATGGCAGAACGCCCCGACCATCGCATTCTCCTGCACGGTAAGGCTGTCTAGGACCTGGACGATCTGGAAGGTGCGCGCGATGCCAGCCCTGCAGATAAGGTTCGCAGGCATGGACGTTATGTCCCTGCCTTCGAATATCACTCGTCCCGCCTCGGGTCTTAGGAATCCCGTGATGCAGTTGAAGAGGGTGGTCTTCCCCGCCCCGTTGGGGCCGATTATCCCGTAGATCTGGCCTTTTTCGACCTTCATGCTCACATTGTCATTGGCTAGAAGGCCGCCGAATTTCTTGGTGACTCCTATAAGCTCAAGCATTGGGGACCACCGCCTTCTGCCTCTTGGCCTTGACCATCTCTACCATACCCAGGATCCCTCGGGGCTGGAACGCAGCTACTAGCACAATCAGGGTGCCGTATATGATAAGGTCCACTCCCTTGCCTCCGCCTCCGAGCCATGCCCTGCTGTATTCCGACAATATGACCAGGATCGACGAGCCGATTATAGGACCGAAGAGCCTACCTTCTCCGCCGAGTATCGCCACTAGGCATATCCTGGTAGAGATGGCTGAGGAGAAGACAACGTACGGGTCTATGTAGAGCAGGTACTGGGCGTAGACGCTGCCGGCGATGGCGGTGATGAAAGCGCTTATCCCCATAGCCACGAGCTTCGTCCTGGCAGTATCTATGCCGGATGCGAGCGCCGCTTCATGGCTGTCCTTCACTGCCCTGAAGTAGTAGCCGAGCTTCGATTTCTGGATGACGTAGATGGCCAGTATGGTTAACAAGAAGATGCCCAGAAGCACATAGTAGTAGTTGTTCTTGCTCAGGTAGAACTGCAGGTTGATAAGCTTGTCCCCGCGCTTGATCGGCAGCTCCAGGCCGACCGCCCCGCCTATCCATTCCCAGTTTAAGAACAGGGTCCTCGTCATCTCGCCCAGCGCGATGGTCGCAATGGCGAAGTAGAAGCCCCTGAGCTTGAAAGTAGGCAAACCTATTATTATAGATACGATAGTGGCGATCACGCCACCCACGAGCATGCCGACCCAGGGGACGATCCCCCATTTTATGAGCATTATCGAGGAAGTATACGCGCCTATGCCGAAGAACACTGCATGGCCGAGCGATACCTGGCCGGTATAGCCTCCCAGTATGTTCCATGCCGATCCTAGTATCGAGTAGAGCATAATCAATATAAGCACGTGCTTCTCGAACGGCTTGGGAAGAAGCCTGGGAAGTACTATCGCCGCAAGCAGTGCGGCTGCTATCAGTATATATACAGTGTATTTTTTCATAGTCTCACCACCCGAAGAGGCCCTTGGGCTTGAATATGACCGTAACCAGGTATATGCCGAAGGCTACGACATACTTGAAAGCGGCGCTTATGTAGAAGCCCGCCAACGAATCGGACACGCCTATCATCAATCCCCCGATGAAGGCCCCTGGTATGCTGCCAAATCCGCCGAGGCACACCGCTACGAATGCATACAGGTTGAAGACGGATCCGACACCAGGGAATATGTAGTATGAGATGGAAAGGACCGAGCCTGCCAATCCCGCACAAGCGGCCGCAAGGCCGAATGCGAGGGCATAGACCGTCTGAGTGTCTATCCCCACCAGCGCGGCGGCCTTCTTGTTCATCGAGGTCGCCTGGAAAGCCCTGCCCATTCGGGTCTTCATCAGGAACCAGTACACCGCGCCCGCCATCAACAAGCTTACGAGGGCCGGGACGAGGGCATTGAGGCTGACCATAACGCCCCCGATGCTTATCGTGCCTTTTACTAGGACATTGGGGATCGTCTTGAACTGGGAACCCCACAGGAAAAGCCCCACATTCACTAGCACGATGGAAAGGCCGAACGTCAACAGCATCTGAGCTAGCATCGGTGCTTCGATGACCCTGGCGATCAGGACTTTATAGACGATGACGCCAAGGATGAACATCAGCGCTATGGTAATCGGCGCAGATACGAGCGGATCCAAGTTCCATTTGACATTTATCCAGTATGAAGCATACATGCCGAGCATAAGGAACTCGCCTTGGGCGAAGTTCACCATGTCCATGACGCCCCTTATTATCGCTATCCCAATCGCTACCAGCGCGATTATCGAACCGAGCAACAAGCCGTTTACTATGGTCTGGATTAGAACCTGGAACGGATTCAAATGTACCCCTCCCGTCTATGAACCTACAGAGCCAGGGCTGGGTGGTCCTGTCCCAGCCCTGGACAATGTGCCCTTATCTCTTATCCCAGCCCGGGACAGGCCAGACTACAGGCGTAGAGGCCAGGTTGAGGGGCCAGACTGTCTTATACGATCCGTTGCTGAATTGGGTGATTATCGTCTTGCCGTACATGTTCTGGTGGGTCTTCTGGTCGAACTTCACGCCTTCCCAAGGCACTATGAGGTCCTTGCCGGGAAGGTTGGTCTCCAGAAGGGCCTTCTTTATCGCTTCGGGATCCAGGGAGCCGGCGCGGTTGATCGCATCCGCCATGACAAATGCCCCTGTGAACGCCCTTGCGTAGTCGCCGGTAAGGTCCTTGCCAGTCTTTTTCTTGTACATATCGTTGATGGTCTTTACGATCGGCCTTGCGACGCCAAGGTCAGCGGCCCAGACATTAGTGGTGAACAGGTAATCGGCGTCCTTGCCGATCGTCTGGAACAGCTCGGGTGCTATAAAGCCGGCCCTCTGTCCGATTATCGCCCTGGGGTAGTAGCGCTGCTCCTTGAACGTCTTCATGAAGAGGATGGTGTCGGAAGTGTACGCGGCCATGAAGATGACGTCAGGGTTTGCCTGCTTCAGGCGGAGGACCTCGCTGCTTAGGTTAGTGGAATTGTTGGCGAAGGTTATCGTCTCTACGATCTTGTATCCCAGCTTGTTGGCAAGGTCCTTCTCGACGTTGAGTATGTTCTTGCCGAACTCTGTGTCTTCGGATACAAGGGCCACCGTCTGAGTCTTTGTGCCTTTAGCCTTGTCTACGTCGGCTATGAACTGGAAGGCATCTTCAATGAAGGTGTTGTCGGTAGGTCCGCTCCTGAAGAAATACTCATATCCTCTTTCTGTAAGCGCAGGTGAAGTGGAGTCGGGGCAAAGGAACGGTATGCCGTACTGCTCTGCCGCCTGGCTTGCGGTTTTCGTGACGGCGCTGTGATGGCATCCCATCAGCGCTGCCGGCTTTATCGTAGTGATGAGCCTTTCAGCCTCCGCTTTACCTACTTCTGCATTGCCTTGGCTGTCTGCAGGCACAAATTCGATCTTTGCATTACCAAGGCTTGGTATCCCTACGGTCTTGGCGAATGGGAAATCAATGTTGGTTACATTATTGATTATGTCCGCTGCAAGTTGGTAAGCCGCTACGTAGTCGTTCCCGGTGGATGCCGAAGTGCCTGTTAGAGGATAGATAACTCCAATCTTAACTACATCGACTTTGCTGTACGCTGGGGAGACCAATAGAACTAGAGCCACTGAGCACAATATTATTGCCTTGAGAATTCTAGACATCTGCTCTCCTCCTGACGATGTGATTTTCGTTCTCCTTCAGTATTTCCCGGTATCCTGCCATAGTTATTGATACGTGTCCGTCACTTCACTGTCGCACTTAATTCTTCCCTGACAGGAATTGCCTGCCTCCTTCCTTCATGGTCTTGTTACTGCCGATAATTGAGCGCAAGGCTGGTATTCTAATCAGAATGATGGCGGCGATATCGCCCATACGGCCGTAAGCTTTCCTTTGCCTACGTTCTTGTAGCAGTGTGGGATAGTGCTGTCGAAATATATGCTGTCTCCTTCATAAAGGGTGTATTTTTCGGACCCGACGGTGACTTCCATGATCCCGGACAAGACTATGCCTACTTCCTCGCCCTTATGTGTGTAAAATTGGGGTCCGGTGGTCGCGCCTTCTTCATAATGGTTGAATATCAGCTCAATATTGCAGTCCATACTGGGGGATAGAAGCTCATAGATGATGCCAGTTCCCCTGGGGATTAGCTTCTTCCTTTGATCGTGCCTTACTACCATGCCCGGCTCAGGATCGCCATCTTTGAAGAACGCGACCAGCGGAACTCCGAGCACGTCGGCTATCTTCTTGAGAGAACCGATCGATAGGCTGGAGATATCACGTTCAGCCTGGCTTATAAGGCTTTGCGATAAGCCTGTCGAATCCGATATTTGCTTCAATGTAAGGTTCCGCTCTTTCCTAAATCCCCTTATTGTTTCACCAAGCCCCAATATCAACACTCCATTTCAGTATCATTGAACTTTATATTAGAATTACATATACATTGAAAATTTCCTTCTCGCATATCCTATTTATTTCTTGTATATAAGTCTTCCGAATTTTATTTGATCAATTCTCTTGTGATTGGTTTCTCTTCTTCATAGATCGCCTTTTTTATACCATTGCTGCATAATTTCACTCCCGGAAATCCGTCCCCATCTCCGGGATATTACTGACACAGTATTCGAAACGCATGTTGGATGCTATTAACCGCTATAGCTAATGCCCAGTCGAATTGTATTAATATGAGCATCTAGCCCAAAACCGGCACCACTACCGGGATATCCGATTGTTTTACTGAAAAATGTAATCAGCACTACTCATTAGGTAGGGCATCATGGAAATCATCGGCGGATGTGTAGGCTGCGGTATCTGCGTACTCATGTGCACGCATCATTTCTTGAAAACATGCCACCCTTCAAGATCGAGCCTTGAGCTCAAGAAGATCGATAAAGGCTCTGTGCTGGATAAGGAACGTTGGGATAAGCTCCTGGACAATTATGATATGCACGGATGGGACTGGTAAACCGGCTTTCCCACGAAGGAGACGCTCGAAAGACCTCGTCGACCAAAAGGCCCTGCAAGCGATCTGCCTGGGGGGCCCTCAAGTCAAGCCGCGTTCATTACATTACTTCCCTTATATCTTCGCGGGGAGTCCCATTCCTATGAGGACCTTGTATAGCTCTTCCCTCTTCTCGGGCCTCATGGGTCCTACGGGCAGCCTCGTCAGGCCGGCCTTGATGCCGATCAGCTCGAGCGCTTCGTAGGTCTCGACGACCAGCCTGCGCCGTAGCTGTGATCGAGCCCTTCGTGCCTGCACAAAGGTCTGTTATACTATATATAATGATTCTCATTTAAATATCTATCTGATGGAGGAGAGAATATGGAAACAATCGGTTTCATAGGATTGGGCATCATGGGCAGGCCGATGTGTGCGAACCTGATGAAGGCGGGGCATAAGGTAATAGTCTACGATGTGGTTAGGGCGGTGGTCGACGAAGTAGTAGCCAATGGCGCGGTCGCGGCGAATTCCCCTGCGGACGTCGCAAGCCAGGTCAACAAGATAGTCACGATGCTGCCGGATTCACCGCAGGTCAAGGAAGTCGTGATGGGCAAATCGGGCGTCCTGGAGGGGGCGAAAAAGGGTTCGATAATAATCGACATGAGCTCGATAGCGCCATCGACGGCAAAGGAAGTCCATGACGCCGCCAAGGCCAAGGGCGTACGCATGATAGACGCGCCGGTCAGCGGCGGACAGCCCGGAGCGATCGCTGCGACATTGTCCATAATGGTCGGCGGCGAGAAGGCCGACTTCGAAGAATGTGTGGACATCCTGAAGGTCATGGGCAGCTCAGTGGTCCTGGTAGGCTCAATAGGAGCGGGCAATACAGTCAAGCTCTGCAACCAGATTATCGTCGCCCTGAACATCGCGGCCCTTGGCGAGGCCCTGACTCTCGGTGTGAAGGCCGGCGTCGACCCGGAGGCCATATTCAACGCGATAAAGGGCGGCCTTGCAGGCAGCAGCGTGATGAACGCCAAGACTCCTATGGTGCTCGACCGCAACTTCAAGCCCGGCTTCAGGATCGACCTGCACATAAAGGACATCGCCAACGCCCTTCAGACCGGCAAGGAACTGAACGCCCCCCTGCCGATGACCGGGCTCATCGCGCAGATAATGCAGGCGCTTAAGGTCAAGGGTCACGGCAGCAGCGACCACTCGGCAATAGTGACCTTCTTCGAGCAGCTGGCCGACGTAGAGATCAAGAGGATAGTGCACTAGAACATCCCAAACAGCTGATGGGTAGATAAGGAAGCCCTTTGGCGTAGGCGACATGACATCTAGAGCACGAGATATAATAGAAGCACAATGAATGTGAAGAACCCTCCCGGTACGAATATCGGGAGGGTTCTTCAGGTACCCTTCTGTCAGTTCACGCGCCTGGACCTGCCCATACCAGGTTCGCGGGTTGGTCAATCCCCTAGCAGGTTATCAGGTGAATTGACCTTCGTGGATCTGTTACTAATAACTTACTACATAATTGAAGCAAATGTATCGCCAGCTGCGTAAAATCGCCCTTTTGGATGAGCTATATCTTGAATCCAAGCCCCAGACCGATCCTGCGCGTGGGCCCGTCAGGGCACATCAAGGCTTTACCCTAAAGAAGAGTATGCCTGATATTTTTGCTATTGTAGATATCGGGATACGGGCTAGTCTAGACTTTCAATGCATCTTATAACATGCTTTATCCCTAAAAGGCCGAATCGGAGCTGCTCATCGTATGTCGGATCTTCCTTGGCTTCACTTCCTGTTTTTGAAGGTGCGTATTCGAAGGCAAGAGCTCCTTTATAGCCGACATCGTCCAATGCCCTTACGAAACCTTCGAAGTCTATGGCTCCCAAACCAGGGGCGAGCCTTTCACTGTCAGCGAGGTGTACGTGCCCTATCGCGTCTCCGGCTAATCTAATCGATCTAATAATGTCTTCGCCCTGAGTGTACATATGATAGGAATCTATGTGGGCTAGAAGATTGGGTGAACCAACGTCCTCGATGAGCCTAAGGAGGTCCATCGTCGTGTTGATATTGTCCGCTTCGAAGCGATTGATCGATTCTACGACCACCCTTAAACCCTTCTCTTCTGCATATCGCGAGATCCTTCTCAGCGAGGAGACGAGCCTTGCGTAAGCAACCGGCCTCCTTATAGGATCTTCGGATAACTTGCCCCTTATGGACCCAATAATGATGTCGGATCCGTATCTCTCCACCTTGTCGATCATCGACCTGAGTCTTCCTTCGGCTGCATCGGGCCCTTCCGAGCCCTCGTCTGAGATTGACAGCCTGTCCATGGTGAATATCCTGCCCGTCCCGATGGAAGTAAGCTTAAGTGCCCTGGATCTGAGCTTTCCGTCCAACAAGTCCCAGTCGACCTCTTCGACCGTACGGAAATGCAGCTCTATGCCTGTAAACCCGATATCAGCGGCCATGTCTATAGTCTTTGACAAAGGACCACGCAGCAATATAGGAGCACCAGGTGGTGCAGCCAGAGCGATCGATGCCGATATCACCGGTTCCCATCTATCACCTTTCGGCAATGTCTACCAACTCCTTGAATATCCCGTTCATAGCATCGTATGAATCACGATATACCCTCAAAACCCTCTTATATCTCTCTATATCCTCAGGTGCAGGGCTGATTATCATCGGGTCTTTCCTTATGCGTGATGTCCATTCCAAACCTTTTTTCTCTTCTGTCCCGATCATGGCAATAGCGGCGGCCCCCGCAACCGAGCCTTCTATCGATCTCGGGACCTCGATTTCCGAACCGAGCACCGACGCGAGGATCTTGAGCCAAAGGTCCGATCTGGCGAAGCCTCCTGACGCTATGACTCTTCCTTTTTGCTCCCCAAAACTCTTCAGTGCCTCGAATATGCCATGCAACTGGAACACGGTACCTTCTAGTATGCTCCTTGCCACATCGGCTGCGGTATGTGATAGCGTAAGCCCCAGAAGTACGCCTCTTGCGTTCTCGTCCCAGCCCGGTGCCCTTTCCCCCGCAAGGAACGCTAAGAATACGAGGCCGGAAGAACCTGCGGGTGATGATTCTGCTGCTTTAAGCAGGTCGTCATACCCGACTTGCCAAGAATGTCCCTGGCTTGTTTTTATCCCCGTTAGTGATTCTCTGTACCAATCCAGCACGTTGCCGCCGTTGTTGGTCGCCCCTCCGACGATCCACCTATCCTCCGCCAGGTAGTAGCACCAGCATTTCATGCCGTCATCTATCATCGGTCTGTCAGACGTCATCCTTATTGCCCCGCTGGTCCCGATCATGGCGACCGTCTCACCGATACCGCCGGCTCCAGAGCCCAGGCTGGACATCGCTGCATCCGAAGAGCCCGCCACTACGGGCGTGCCCTCGGGCAGTCCTGTCGCTTCGGCTGCTTCTTTGGTTATCCCCCCGATCACCGTGGTCGGTTCCACCAGGGGGTTCAGCGAGGAGCCGTCTATACCCGCCGCCGTCAAGGTCAGCTTGTCCCAGCAGCGTGAGCGCATGTCCAAAAGCCCCGCTCCCGATGCTATCCCGAGGTCGCAGGCGTATTCTCCGGTGAGCTTGGCCAGTACCCATTCCTTTACGGACATGTACCTCCAAGTCCTTTTGGTTATCCCAGCCATTTCCTTCCTTAGCCATCTGATCTTCCCGGGCACGTAAGTCGTGTGTGTTGGGCAGCCAGTTTCGATATAGGATTTCTTCCTCCCGAACTCCTCCCTAATCCAGGCCACCTGGCCGGCCGTCCTCTGGTCCGCCCAAGGGAGGAGCATGGTAAGCGGCTCTTTGTCCTTTCCCACCGCCATGGTCGAATGCATGAAACCCGATGCCCCCAGAGCCTTCACCTGCCCTAGTAGCCCCATATCGTCGAGCTTCCGCGAGGTCTCGGCCAGGGCTTCCTTAGCCTTACTGAGAATCAGCCGCGGGTCCTGTTCGGCCCAGCCAGGGCGCGGGAAGTGCATCGGATAGAGCTTCTGCGAGGAGCAGAGCATATCGAGTCCCTCGTCGAATGCTGCCGCCCTGACGCTGGAGGATCCGATGTCGAGCCCAATGAAGACCGGCATCTACTTCGACTTCCTCGCTTCCCTGATCGCCGATACGAACCTCGCTGCCTTCTCTGTCAGGCCCTTCCAGTCGCACGCGGCTATCAGTTTCTTGTCCACGAGCTCTCCGCCCACTCCCACCGAGCACGCCCCGGCCTTAATGAAGGCGGGTATTGTCTCGAGGTTCACTCCTCCCACCGGCATCATCTCTATCTGCGGCAGGGGCCCCTTGAGGTCCTTGATGTAGCTCGGTCCTAGGACACTGGCCGGGAACACCTTCACCACGTCAACTCCCGACTCCCATGCCGCCAGCGCCTCCGTTGGTGTCATAACGCCTGGCACCGCCATCACGTCGTACCTGTTGCACAGCTCGACGAGCGGCCTGCAAAACGTCGGGCTGAGGATGAATGTCGCCCCGGAGAGGATTGCGGCCCTTCCCGTCTCGGGGTCCAGGACCGTGCCGGCGCCTAGGAGCATGTCCTTGGGCAAAATGCCGGAGAGCTCCCTCATCATGTCCATGGCACCTTTTGTGTTCATCGTGACCTCTATCGCCCTCACGCCGCCGTCGTACATGGCCTTCGCTATGGGCACGATATCGGACGCACCGGTGCCGCGGACTATGGCTACTATGCCAACCTCTTCTACAGCCTTGAAAACTTCATGCCTCTTCATCTTGCATACTCCCCCTCAGCCGACCCTATTGGCGCATCTTCCGTCTATCAGCATGTCTATCACGTTGTCGGCCGCTATCGTGCTCATGGACTTGCCTGCGTCCTCGGTGTTGGCCCCTATATGCGGCGTGATGAGTATGTCCGCCACCCCGAGGAGCGGGGATCCCACCGGGGGCTCGTTCCTTGTCACGTCCACCGCCGCTGCCTTTATCCTTTTCGTCTTCACAGCATCTGCCAGCGCCTTCTCGTCTATGAGCTCGCCGCGCGCGGTGTTTATGATCGAAGCGCCGCGCTTCATCGTAGCAAGGCTCGCCTCGTTTATGAGATTCTCGGTCTCCTCGGTAGCCGGCACATGCAGGCTAACGAAGTCTGAGACCCTCAGTATCTCCTCTATGCTCTTGAACGCTATTTCGTTTCCTTCAGCGAACGCCACGTCCCAGTACTTGTCGAAGCCGATCACCTTCATGCCGAAGGCCCTGGCCCTTCTGGCCAGCCCCTTGCCAATCCTTCCCATGCCGATTATGCCAAGGACCTTACCGTCGAGCTCAACGCCCGTCTTCCTGTCCCAGGAGCCTTCCTGCACGCTCATCATTTGTTGCGGTAAGCTCCTTGCGCAGGAGATGACGAAACCCATCGCCAGGTCCGCCACCGACTTGTCGTTGGCCCCCGGCGTGTTCGTAACGGCGATGCCGGACTTCGCGGCGGCTTGAACGTCTATGTTGTCTATTCCGATGCCGTACCTGGATATGATCTTCGTTCTCGGGAGGAGCTTCTGTATGACCTCATCGGTGACATCGTCGTTACCGACCATGAGCGCGTCCATCTGACCTGCCGTTTCGATCACCTTTATCAGGCCAGCTTCGTCGAATGGGCCGGATATTGACGGTCGCACCACTTCTATGGAGTGAGCTTCGAGCCTTTTGATCGGCTCAGCATCGTATTTCGCGAAGGACCTGGCCGTAACCAGGAGCTTGTACTTGTACATATCGGCCTCCTCAGGGTTTGACGATGACCTTTATGGCACCGCCCAACCTTCTGGCGAACGTGTCCATGGCCTCGTTGATGTCGTCCAGCTTGAACCTGTGGGTAATGAGAGGTTCCGTCAGTACCGAACCGTTTGCTATGAGGGGCATCCCCCTCTCCAGGGCCCAGCCGCCCTCGGCCTTGCCACCGGCGGCTTGTATATTCTTCTGAACTAAGTTATTCAGCGCAAGCGTCACAGGCTGAGAATAGATGCCGATGAAAGAGATCCTGCCGCTTTTCTTGGTGATGTCTATCGCAGCGGCGGCCGCACTTGGATCCCCTGAACACTCCACGACCAAGTCGGCGCCCTTGCCGTCGGTGAGCTTCGTTACTTCGCTCGCTAAGTCCTGCTCCCTTACGTTCACCGTATGGGAGGCACCCACTTTCCTTCCGATCGAAAGCCTCTCCTCCCTTGTGCCCGAAAGCATGACCGCACCAGCCCCGCACGCCCTCGCGACCTGTACGGCCATGAGCCCGATGGGCCCCGGACCGGACACGACCACGAAGTCGCTGGGCCTGACCCAGCCGGCCCTCTCTAGGCCATATATCACGGTACCTGCGGTAGTAGCCAGAGTCGCCGCCTCGAGGCTTATCGATTCCGGGACTCTATGAAGCGTATTTATATGGTTCACCGCATATTCCGCGTAGCCCCCGTTGGCTGTGAAACCGTAATGCCTATGCCCTTTCTCCAAGTCCCCGTAATTAAGGCAGGTCGTATAGAGGCCCCTGATACAGTTCTCGCATATACCACAGCCCTTGTGGGGCTCTACCGCCACCCTGTCGCCGAGCTTCCATCCAAAAGCTCTAGATCCCAGCTTAACGATCGTCCCGGTGAACTCGTGCCCCGGAATGAACTCCCCGTATGGAGGGTGGTTCGGCCAACCATGCGCTACTATCTTGGGGTCCGTGCCGCAGATCGCGCAAGAGTCAACCTTGACTAGTACTTCCTGCCCTTCTGGAACAGGGACTGGCCTTTCGGTGACCCTGAGGTCTCCCTCGCCGTACAGTACGGCAGCTTTCATGCTCTTCGGTAAATCGTACATGGCTTATTCCTCCTAGAGCTTTTCCGGTGTAAGGAGCACTTTTATCGCTTCGCCCCTCTTCGCCAGCTCGAACCCTTCGTGCCAGTCCTCGAGCGGAAGTACGTGGGTTATCAGCGGATTCACATCCAGCCTTCCGGTAGCCATCATCTGAAGCGCCCTTTTCCAGCTCGTATACTTCGAGCTAAAATTGAATACCACGTCCACTCCCTTGTAGATGAGCGCCTTCCACGGTACTTCCACCATATCGGTCGGAGGAACGCCCACGGCGCAGAACCTACCATGGATTCTGACCATCTCGAAGCCCTGCAGCAGCGCAGGCTGGGCACCAGCGAAGTCCACGACGAGGTCCGCACCAGTGCCGTTGGTGAGCTCCCTGACGAGAGCGACAGGATCCTGCCTTTGGACGTTCACCACATGGTCGATCCCAAGCTTCCTCGCCGCGGGAAGCCTGGCACCTTCGTCTTTCTCTGTGCCTGTGATGAGGCTGGCAGACGCACCGACCGCCTTAGCGAGCTGGGCCGCTATTAGCCCCAGCGGGCCGCAGCCAAGGACGGCGACGAAATCGCCAGGTTCCACCTTGGTGCGTTCGAGCACCGCGTTGACCGCGACTGCCACTGGTTCCGTAACCGCTGCCTCCTTGAAACTCACGTTGTCGGGTATCCTATGCAGGAGCCATGCCGGCATCTTGACGTACTCTGCGAAGGCACCGTCGATTCCCCATCCCGGGGCGCGCTTACTTTTGCACACGTACCATTCGCCCGTCCTGCACAAAGAGCATACGCCGCACTTCTTCGTGTGCAGCTCCGACACCACCCTGTCTCCTTCTTTCCAGCCCTCGACCGCCTTACCGACCTCTACGATCTCGCCGGAGAACTCGTGTCCTGTTATCACCGGGGGGTAGTAGGGATGCTCATCGGCCAATATCTTAAGATCACTGCCGCAAATTCCGGTGTATTTGACTTTAATGAGTACCTCGTCAGCTTCTATCGTGGGGACGGGCACGTCCCTTATCTCCATGTTATCCTTGCCCTGCGCGTACTTTACAAGGGCTTTCATGCACCATTCCTCCTTGTTGCCGTCATTCCTTGAAGCTTATCTGCACCTTGCCCGCAACCGACCTTCCAAGGCCGAGCTCGAACGCCTTTACCGCTTCCTTGTAGCCTACTTTACCGCCGACCAGCGTGTTTACTTCTTCCGGATTAGAAGAAATGAGGCCGATGGCGTCCTCAAAATTGCCCGTGCCTCCTATGCTTCCCAACACCGTAAGAGCCTTTACGGTTATGAGCTTAAGCTCGTATTCGGTTTTTGGTAAAAACCCCAGAAGAACCACGACGCCCATCGGCTTTACCTCGGCGAGGGCACGTTCGACCGCACCTGGGGCACCTGTTGTCTCTACCACGATGTCCCATAAAGCGTCCGAATAGAGAGACGCGTAGTCCTCGCCGCCGATTCGCTCGATCTTCCCTACCGGTGTAGCTCCCACTTTAATCATCGCGGCGCGCCTTGTTTCTATTAGGTCGTCACCGTATACACCCGCCGCACCGTAAAGGTTCCTCAAGGCAAGCATCACGCCCAATCCTATGGGCCCCGCGCCCAATACCAAGGCTTTTGCCCTACTCATGTTATCTAGCCCTATCGTGGCTGCCGCCCTCTTAGCGGCCCTTGCTGCCACCGCGAGCGGCTCCGCCAACGACAGAAGGTCCATCCTCACATGGGCGGGAGCCTTGTAGACATACTTCTTGTCCAGTGTGATGAACTGCCTTGAGGCTCCGTCCATCGTGATGCCGTATTTCTCTATATGCGCGCAGAGGTTCTTGTCCACGGCGCAGAGCTTGCACTCGGAGCAAAAGTGGGAGCAGTCGCCCGTGACGGGATCTCCCGCCGTAAACCGGCCCCCTTTGCCATCGCCGTCTTCGACCACCCTTCCGGCCCACTCGTGGCCGAAATACATGGGATACTTGTGCGGACCGTTATAGGTCCCCTTATATAGATGAAGGTCCGATCCGCATAGACCGACGTTGTCGACTTCAATAAGGACCTCTCCCGGTCCTGGCTTTACCATATCCGACTTAGTTATCTCGAGCTTAAGCGGTTCTTTTAGAAGCAAGCCCTTCATGTGGCACCTTTCCCTTCCCTGAAGAAGGGGGCGGGACGAATCCCGCCCCGGTAGATTGATCCCTATTTTACGTAATTGGCTATGTTGCTCGAATCCACGACGTTCGTCTGGATTACGACCCTGGCGGGCAGCTTCTCGCCGTTCAGGAACTTTACGGCGGCCTTTACGCCCTCGTAACCTTGCTGGTAGGAGCGCTTGTCACAGCTGATGGTCATCTTGCCTGCGGCTATCGCCTTTACGGCGTCAGCGTTGGCATCGAGTCCGGAGACGAGGATCTTGCCGGTCTTGCCGATTGCGTCGATTGCCTCTACTGCGCCAAGGGCCATCTCGTCATTTGCGGCCAGCACCGCCGATACGTTGGGGAAGCGCTGCAGTAGGTTCTCCATAACCTTCATGGCCTCGGCCCTTTGGAATTTGGCCGTCTGAGATGCAACTATCTCGATACCGGGATACTTCTTGAGGGCCGCTTTGGTACCCGCGTCGAGGTCGATCGCGCTTTGCGCGCCGGGTACGCCTTCGAGGACTATAACGGTGCCCTTACCGTTCAACTTGGCGCCCATGGCCTCTGCCACCATGAAAGCAGCATCATAGTTCTCGACGGCGACGAACGTTTCGCACTTGCCGCCGTTTGCCTTTGTGTTCACGTTGATGACGGGAATGCCCGCCTTGTTGGCCTTCTCGATCGCGGGGATTATACCGTTGGAGTCAGAGGGTACAACGACTATGGCGTCCACTTTCTGAATGATGGCGTCCTCTATGGCCTTGACCTGCTCTTCGTTGTTGTCCGCCTTGAGGGGAGCCAGTGTCTTGATGTTGATGCCCAGTTCCTTAGCCGCCGCTTCGCCACCGCGCTGCATATCGAGCCAGACCGGATTGACGAAGTTCTTGAGGACCAGGACGACGTTGTAGGTCTTTGCACCCGCTACCGACATCATGCCCATGGTGAGCATGGCTGCCAGTATCACTACCGCTGCGATGCGCTTCAGTGTCATTGTTATTCCTCCTCGTTTTTTTGTTCGGGCTTATGTCTTTCCTCGCAGAAGAGGATCCGCCCCTAATTCACCGCCACTTGCGGTCCTTAATCGTTTCCTAGCTTCTTGCTTATGCGCTCTAGCATTATCGCGAAGATAATCACACTGCCGAATACCGCCGACTGCCATAGAGATGAAACCCCGAGCAGGTTCATGCCGTTTGACAGCAAGGTGAGTATGAAAGCCCCGGTGAGGGTGCGTGATATGCCTCCCTCACCACCGGTGAACGGGGTGCCACCGATGAGCGTCGCCGCTATGGCCTCCAGTGCGAAGGATTCTCCGATCCCTGGCTCCGCCGCGTTGAGCCTGGAGATGTACATTAGCGCGCCTAGACCGACCAAGAACCCCGCCATGGTGTAGAGGCCAATCACTACCCTGTCGGTTTTGACGCCGGATAAGAACGCCGCTTCCTTGTTCGCGCCGGTAGCGTAGACGTTGCGCCCGATCTTGGTCATGTGAAGTACCACGTACAGCACCGTGAACGCGATGGTCATGACCCAGATTGGAGTCGGAACTCCGAGCATGTACCCAGCCCCCAGGAACCTGAACGTCTTAGGGAAGCCGTAGACTATGTTGCCTCCCATGAACACGAGGGCGAGACCCCTGGTCATCCAGCTCATCCCATAGGTGGCTATGAACGGGGGCAGCTTGATTTTGGCGACCATGAGGCCGTTTAGGAAACCGCACGCCGAAGCGACGCCGAGGCAGATGATCGTCCCTATGACGATGGTGGACGGTTCCTTAAGATAGGACGCCGCTAGGCAGCTGGACAGTGCGAGCACTGAGCCGATCGAAAGATCGATGCCCCCTACTAGGATGACAAGAGTCATGGCGAAGCCCAGCACTGCCAGAAGTGCCGTCTGCCTGACGACGTTGATGAGGTTCGAACCGGTCAAGAAGACCGGTGAGGCCAGCGTAAGGCCCACGAAAAGCGCCGCTATGATTAAAAGCCTTGAGTATTTTAGTATTTGCGCAGCCAAGCGCATTCGACGACCTCCTTTGCCGACCTAACGTTTTGAGTGCGTAATGACGTCGACTATGATCGCTCCCGTAATCATGGCCCCTATTATCGTCAGCTGCCACGGGGACGACAGGCCGACCAGGTTAAGCCCGTTCTTTAGTATCGAGATTATGAAAGCTCCTAGAAAGGTGCCCTTTACACCGCCGCGCCCTCCTGTTATCGGAGTGCCGCCGATTATAACGGCGGCTATGGAGTCGAATTCATATCCCATGCCGGCGGTGGGATTCGCCGAGTTCATCCTCGAGGTAAGGACTATACCAGCGACAGCGGCCAGCAATCCCGTCAGCACGAACACTGAAAGCTTCATCTTGCTTGAGTTTATACCCGAGTACCTTGCTACTTGCTCGCTCCCTCCTATGGCGTACATGTTCGAGCCGAACCTGGTACGGTAGAGCACGAACGCTATGATCGCGAAGGTCGCTGCTGCGATCAGCACTGGAACGGGTATTCCGATAATAGTAGAATCACCGATGTTCCTGAACGCCCTGCTGAAGCCCGATACGGACGACCCTTGGGTTACAACCAGGGCGATCCCCTGGGATATGCCCATCATGCCGAAAGTCGCAATCCAGTGATGAAAGCCCCAGCTCGATACAAGATACCCCGTGAACGCGCCGCACAGGGAGCCGGCGGCAAGCCCGGCGAGTATGGCCAATATCGGCGGAAGGCCTGCCTTAAGCGCAAGCGCCGTAATTACTCCTGCGAGCGTCATGACGCCTCCGATCGAAAGGTCTATCATGCCCGAAAGGATAGCGAGCGTCATGCCCAATGCCGCTATGAAGAGGACCGAGCCCTGCAGAGCGATGTTCGCGAAGTTGGCGAGGGAGAAGAAGCCTTTTGCAGTGAACGAGAACACGCCGACGACGGCTATGATTGCAATGAGCACCCCCGATACCCTGAACCTGGGCCTGCCGGCGGTCCTTTCTATGTCGCGCCGTTTCATTGGACCACCTCTTTCCCCATCGCAAGGCCCAGGATGAGCTCCTGGTTCGCGTCGGTCTGCATTACTTCTCCTGTAATCCTTCCTTCATGCATTACATAGATACGGTCGCATACGCTTATGATCTCGGGCAGCTCGGACGATATCATGAGGATTCCGACGCCATCTTTGACCAGGTCTCCCATTATCTTGTAGATCTCCTGCTTTGCACCGACGTCTATTCCCCGTGTGGGTTCGTCGAATATCAAGACCCGCGAACCAGAGGCGAGCCATTTTGCGATCACTACCTTCTGCTGCGTGCCTCCTGAGAGGAACTTGGCGAGTTTCTGCACGGAAGGCGTCGAGACCCTGAGCTCGTCAACGTATCTCTTTGCGACCTTCTTCTCTTTGGGGCCGTTTATGAAGGGACCTGTGGATACCTTGTCCAGGGATGCTTGGACTATGTTGTCCTTCACGGACATTATGAGGGCGAGGCCCTGCTCTTTCCTGTCCTCTGGGACGAAGCCGACTCCTTTTGACACCATGGTGCCAGGGTTTCCCGCCTTTATCTCCTTGCCGAAGAGACTTATCTTCCCCTTATCCTTGGGATCGGCGCCGAATATCGCCCTTGCGACCTCGGTCCTGCCTGCCCCCACCAAGCCAGAGATACCGACTATCTCACCTTCCCTTACGTACAACGAGATGTCCTCGAACTTACCACCAGAGCTGAGGCCGTCTACCCTCAGGACTTCTTTCCCCAGCTCCACAGGCGGTTTTTCGAAGCGCTTCTCAATGCGTCTGCCGACCATCATCGCCACAAGCTCATCCATCGTAATGCTGGAAGGGTCTTCGACCGTGGCGACGAACAGCCCATCTCTTAGGACCGTTATCCTGTCTGCTATACGGAATATCTCTTCCATCCGGTGGGATATATAGACTATCGAAACGCCCTTGTTGGTGAGGCTTGCGATCGTAGCGAAGAGCTGTTCGATCTCCCTGGTGGTAAGCGTGGCCGTCGGTTCGTCCATTATAAGCACCTTCGCGTTCATGGAGAGCGCCTTCGCCACTTCCACCATCTGCCGTTGCGCCACACCGAGCTCCTTGACGAGCGTCTTCGTGTCCAAGTTCAGACCTAGCGACAAGAGCAGACTCTTGGCCTCTTTGTGCATTCGCTCCTCGTCGAGCACCTTCAGCGGGCCCTTCACGGGTTCTCTTCCCAAGAATATGTTTTGCGCCACGTTCCTGAACGGCAGTAGGTTGAACTCTTGGTGGATCATGCTGATACCGAGCCCTTCGGCATGTTTGGTATCCTTCACTTCCACGTCCACCCCGCAAAGGTTTATCTTTCCGTTGTCCTTCCCGTAGACTCCGCATAAGATCTTCATCAGGGTAGATTTACCGGCGCCGTTCTCGCCTACGAGCACGTGCACCTCACCCTCATTGAGGTCGAAGCAGACCTTGTTGAGGGCGATCATCCCAGGGAAGGTCTTTGTGATGTCGCACATCCTGAGGATACATTTCCCGTCCAATTGAACGCCTCCCATGACTACAGTCCGAATCTCCTGTAGAGATGTTCGCGAATGCTCTCTATATGCTCTGCCATCGCTTTTTCCGCCCCTTCGGGGTCCTTTGATGAGATGGCCTGGAATATTCGCCTATGATGACCGAGCGATTCTTTCGCCTGTTCCACGTCCCCAACCGAGAGGTAGGTCAGCCTGCTGATCTGGTTACCCAAGGATTTCAGTATCGCTTCGAGCCTTAAGTTTCCGCTGCAGGCAAGTATTATTGAGTGCATACCAAGGTCGTTTGTAAGATAGCCCAGATAATCGGAGTTTTTCAGGCTTTCCTCCATCGCGGATATCCTATCGCCTATCCTACCGATGTCGTCCGGAGTGGCATTGTCCGTACACAACCTCGCGGCCAGGGTCTCTAGTCGGGACCTGATCTGGATAATCTCCTTCACGTCCATGATGCTGATGTCAGCGACTTCAGCTTCCCTGTTCGGGACAAGCTTCACCAGGCCGTCCATAGCAAGGAGTTTGAAGGCCTCCCTGACGGGCGTCCTGCTCACGCCGAGGCTCTCTGCAAGTTGCCTTTCCAGGAGCGGCTCTCCTGGCTTGAGTGTGTTATCCATGATCGCTTTCTTGAGGGTCTGATACACTTGCACGCTGAGATTAGGTTTGCGCTGCGGAAGGTTGTCGTTCTTCAGGTTCATGCTGAACACGTCCTTAATCGTTCTGGGCGCGGCATCTAAACGTACCGCGCCCAAAAGCGTCAACTATCAATATGGGGGCCAGGCTATTACGTAGATGTGCTTTCCGCCCTTGAGGGGCCCTCTGAGGTAGTCCTCAAGCTCCTCGGCAGTAAAGCGATTTGTCGTCATGTCCGCCGGCGGTAGGGTGCCCGCTGGGAATTTCTCAAGTATGTCGTTGACAAGCTTCTCAGTATAGTCAAGAAGAGCGTTAACGGCGGGACGAACCTTCTCGACGTCGGCCAACGTTGCCTTTCCGACAACGCCTTCGGGGTTGCCCTTTATCTCGATCGTGCCTGCGCCCACATGCGCATACCATGGTATCGGCCTCTGGTATATGTTGCCTGCCGAATCAACGTGCCCCTTGGGCAGGAAGCCATGGAACTCCGTATCTACGGCGTCTTCCATCTTTATCATCTCGGGGAACAGCGCTAAGGACATCGAAGTCTCGGTCTCGTCCGCATGCACGAAAGGCGTCTCGAGCACCCCTCCGTGCTCTTTGTCCTTTAGGTAGTCGGGGATGGCGTAGAACCAGTTGAGGTTCACGAGCACGCTCGGTAACTGGAAGCGGCGCGCGAAGCGATGGAGGGCGGTCGGTATGACATACTCCTGTCCGTGCCCGTTGAGCAGTATCTGCTTCCTGAATCCCATATTCCAGAAACCCGCGATTATGGAGCTAAGATAGGCGGTGAAAGTGTCTTCGTCCACCGGTATGGTACCCGGCATGCCGATGTGGTGGTAGGGATGGGTCCCGAACCAGACGGGCTGAGAGACCGTACAGCCGGTACTCTTGGCTACTTGCTCAGCCATCCTGGTGACGAGGAATGTGTCCTCTCCGTAACATGCGTGGGGGCCATGGGCCTCAGTGCTTCCGACCGGGATTATGATCACGTCGTTCTTCTTGAGCCTTTCCTGAACTTCCTTTCCGGTCATGTTCTGGAAGTAGATTCCGTCGGCAAGGTCGAGGTGTCCGCCAGTTGGTGGTATCTGCCACTTAGACAAATCCGATTCCTCCTTATATGTTAATATGAGTGCTCTTTCAACTGGTGCTCCGATGGTATACTTTTGGTATACCAATATAATTATTCTATGTTCCTACGAGAAATCCTTCAAGATGTCATTAAAAAAGAAGAATGGTCACGAATTAGGAAAAAGTCAGGTTTATAGGTAAGATATAGTAAGCACACTACGGAGGTAATAGCATGACGGATTTCATCGATATCATAGAGGCTTTAGGCGCATACCCTGGCATCGAGGATGCCAGCACCTTCGGATCATACGTCAAGGGCCGCAACGTCTACAAGGACTCGTTGTTGCTTGCCGACGGGATCCTATTCATGGTCAACAAGACCGACCCGTTCACGAAAGAGCTGGTTGCAATAACCGATGAGCCGCACCTTCTGGCCGGACTTGCCACGAACACCTCCATCCACACGGGGAAGCACATGATGGCAAGATGCCCCATGAACGTAGCAAACGCCTACTGGTTCATGGCCAGGTACAAGAACCTGGGCCCTAAGTCGATGAAGGATCATCCGGTGAGCGTGGGGCTCGGCGACAGGCTCGGGCTCGTCACCCCCGGGCACGTGGCTTCAGTAAGGAAGACGTCAGCCTTCCCCGTCTTCGCCCAGCAGTCGATAAGGGAGCTGAACCTGACCGGAAGGACGTTCAAGGACGTTCTTGCGGACGCCTTCTGGGGGGCATTCAGGGCGGGATGGCGAGAAGGCTTCGGTGCCGACGGCGACCACCTGAAGACGGAAGAAGAGGTGAAATACGCTCTCGACAGCGGCTTTTCCATGATCACGCTGGATTGCTCGAACCACATCGGATCGGAGCGCATAGGTGGAGTACGGGCGAAGCCTTTGTCGATAAAGGCGGGCGGGACGTACAAGCTGACGGACGGCACGGTTATGGCATTCAGCGATAATGAGATAAGAAACTACACCGCCATATACCAAAACGCGATAGAGTTCACATCGGCGATCTATCACGACCTGCTCGTCGGATGCGGCAGGAAGGTGGACTTCGAGCTGTCGATAGACGAGACCGGGACGCCTACGGACCCGAAGGCGCACTACTTCGTGGCGAAGCAGCTGGTGGACGAAGGCGTGCCTCTTACCAGCCTGGCGCCGAGGTTCATAGGCGAGTTCCAGAAGGGCATCGACTATATCGGAGACATAGCCAGGTTCAGGGAGGATTTCGTGCTGCACCAGGCGATAGCGGACACCTTCGGCTACAAGCTGAGCGTGCATTCAGGAAGTGACAAGTTCTCCATCTACCCCTCGGTGGCAGAGCTGTCCAAGGGTCGCTTCCATCTGAAGACCGCCGGCACGAACTGGCTCGAGGCGCTAAGGGTGGTCATGTCGGCCAACCCCGAGCTTTTCGCGCAGATGTACTCCTACGCCAAGGAGCACCTTGACGAGGCGAAGGCCTACTATAAGGTTGACGTGGACAAGGCGTACGTGCCGGACGCGATAGGCATCGGCTCATTCGACAGGCCCAACGTACGCCAGATGATGCACATCACGTACGGCCTGCTCCTAAGCGCCAAGACGGCGGCGGGCGAGCCTCTGTTCCGCACGAGGCTGTATCGCTGCCTGAGGGAGAACGAGGACCTTCTGGGAAGGACCGTCGAGGGCCACATAGACAACCACCTGAAAGCGCTCGGGCTCATCAAGTCATAAACGCCAAGGCGTGGCAAGGATAAGTGGATATGTTGAAGGGCAGGCCGTTTATGATGCGGCCTGCTCTTCAGCATAAATCAACTCTCACTTTTCTTATCTTGACGTTCTACCTATCGCTCTTTATGAGCTGGGTACTAAATCGCCCTTGTACTTCACCTCGAAAACCTTGAAGACGTCCATATCCATGTCGGAACCCATCTCGTAGAAGGTACCGATATGCGGGCACAGCCAGTCTAGGTAGTAACCCTCTATGGCGAAACCGTCCCCCAGTGCGTAACCGTTCAGCTCGAAAGTGATGAAGCTGCCCGTCTTCTTCACCACGAAGGTGTTCGCGCCCGGATAGTTCAGGACCTCGTCCATGGGCTTCGGCGGTACGATGTTTGTGGAATAGCCGTCTAGGACCTGTGTCAGCCTAAAGTCGCCGGGCTCGTAATTGTAGTCACTTATCGCCAGCGCCCATGACCAATCCGCCAACAGGTAGTTAGCCTGGGAAGCCAGCACGAAATAGACCATACGTGTATATAACAGGTCTTGCTTCATCTCGAAATCGTACGTGACCGTGAAATCACCATTGAACAGATACGGCGCCGCTATCCAGTTGCTCTCGAGTATTATGCCCTCCGATGAAAGCTCGTAGCCTGAATGGCTCGATATCCACGTTCCGTCGGCCCTAGATAGGTCAGGCTCTACGGTAAAATCGAACAAATAGGTCTTCTCCCCACAACCTGACAGGAGAGACACCAACGATACAAGGATCAGTACGGCAGCTAACCTTAAGTACCTCATACCATCACCTCGTGAATAGTATTATATGTGAACTTTGTGAATCCTTCACATATACCGAGGTTCAGCCGCAACGCGGTCCAGACAAATAAAAAACCGGCACGTTCCCTCGATGCAACCACTTTGGCTTCATTGGGGGATCAAGCCGGTCAAGTCCATCCGATCGGATAGAGCATGGCGCCGCTATTCGGCCGAAAGCCTACCTCACCTCATATTTCGCCCTTCCTTCCACATAGGCGTCGTGCCCGTACATGTCGTTCACGACGATAAGCGGGAAGTCCTCGACGAACAGCTCCACTATGGCCTCCGGTCCAAGGTCTTCGTATGCTACGGGCCTCGCTGATTTTATGCACTTCGCGCCCAGCGCGCCCGCTCCTCCAAGGGCGGCGAAGTAGACCGCCTTGTTCTTCACGATCGCATCCTTTACATCCTGCGACCTCTTGCCCTTCCCTATCATGCCCTTGAGGCCCTTCTCCATCAACCTCGGGGCGTAAGTGTCCATCCTGCCGCTTGTGGTCGGCCCCGCCGATCCGATTACGTGCCCCGGTTTCGCCGGGGCCGGGCCTACGTAGAACACCGTGGCCCCGTTCACGTCGAAGGGGAGCTTCTTGCCCTCGTCCAGGAGGGCCATCATCCTCTTGTGGGCGGCGTCGCGCGCCGTGTAGATGTACCCGGTTAGGAGGACGCTGTCCCCTGCTTTCAGGTCGGCCACTGTCTCGTTTGTCAGCGGAGTCACTACCTTCTTGACCATACCGGCACCCTCCTCCCTATATCACTGAGCTCTCGTGGGGGCATACGTGGCAGTTTATGTTCACCGCGACCGGCATGCTGGCTATGTGGCATGCGTAGGTCTCGATGTGCACGGCAAGGGCGGTCGTCGTGCCGCCGAAACCTTGCGGTCCGATGCCGAGCTCGTTTATCTCCTCGAGCAGCTCGTCTTCCATGGCAGCGTAGCGAGGATCGGGGTTGTGGCTTCCCATCGTCCTGGTGAGCGCCTTCTTGGCGAGGAGCGTGACCTTGTCGAACGTGCCTCCTATCCCGACGCCCACGACGATGGGCGGGCAGGGATTGGGGCCTGCCTTGCTTACGGTATCCACTACGAACCTCTTTATGCCCTCGGCGCCGGCCGCGGGCGTGAGCATGGCCAAAGCGCTCATGTTCTCGGCCCCTCCGCCCTTGGGGGCCACCGTGATCGCTATCCTGTCCCCGTCGACTATCCTCGTATGGATTATCGCCGGGGTGTTGTCGTCCGAGTTCTTCCTGTCGAAGACGGGGTCGAAGACCGCGGACTTCCTCAAGTAGCCGTTCTTGTAGCCTCTCCTCACACCCTCGTTTATGGCGTCCTCCAGGCTTCCGTTGATTATGTGGACTTCCTGCCCCACCTCGATGAACACGACCGCAAGGCCGGTGTCCTGGCAGGCCGGCACCTGCTCCTCGCGCGCTATCCTGTGGTTCTTGAGCAGGTTCTCCAGTATCTGCCTGCCCAGAGGCGACTTCTCCTTCGCCATCGCGTCCTCGATCATCTTGAGGTTGTGCTCAGGGAGGTTACAGTTGGCGCTGATGCAAAGCCTCTCTATCTCGTCGGTCACGAGAGAAGCGTCTATCTGCCTTACCTTATGCTCCATCGGCGATGCCCCCTTCTCGTATCAGAGCTCGGGAGGAGGGGCGATGATGCCGTTTTCCATGGCGAGCTTCGTGGCCTTCCTCGACCTTAGGATGAGGTCGGTGGCCGATTTTATAAGCTGCTCGCGGGTGAGCTTGACCTTCGCCACTCCCTGTTCAATGGCCTTGAGCCCGACTGCGGCCGCCTCCATGGGGTAGACTTCCCATTCCTCCATGCTCGGGATTATGTAGTCCTCCCTGAGGCCTTTGAGCTCCGCGTATTTCGCCAGCTCCAAGGCCGCGGCTATGCACATCTCGTCGGTTATCGTAGTGGCCCTTACATCGAGCGCGCCCCTGAAGATCGCGGGGAAGCCTAGCGAGTTGTTGACCTGGTTGGGGAAGTCGGACCTTCCGGTGGCAACGATCCTGGCCCCGGCCTCCTTGGCGACCCACGGCCAGACCTCCGGCACGGGGTTCGCGCACGCGAACACGATCGCATCCTTTGCCATGCCTTGGATCCATTCCTTCTTGATGACGTCGGGCCCTGACTGTGCGAGGGCAATCACGACGTCGGCGCCTTTCATCGCGGCTTCTACGTCGCCCACGAGGCCCATGGCGTTGGTCTTCTCGCACATCTCCCACTTCTCCTTGGCCTTCCCAATGAGCTCGGTGCGGCCCTTGTGGAGCGTGCCCTTCGTGTCGCACATGATGATGTTGCCGGGCGTCGCCCCGGCTTTAATGATCATCCTCGCCGTGCAGATGTTGGCGGCGCCTGCGCCTATGTGGGTGATCCTTACTTCGGAGAGCTTCTTGCCGACGATCTTAAGGGCGTTTACCAGTCCCGCCACGGTGACGGCCGCTGTGCCTTGCTGGTCGTCGTGCCATACAGGTATGTGGCACTCCGCCCTTAGCCTTTCTAATAGATAGAAGCACTTGGGCTGCTCGAAGTCCTCGAGGTTGATGCCGCCGAAAGAAGGCTGAAGCCATTTCACAGCGTTTATGATCTCCTCGGGGTCCTTGGTGTCGAGGCAGATGGGGAACGCGTCCACGCCGCCGAGGTATTTGAACAGCATGGCCTTGCCCTCCATGACGGGAAGGCCCGCCTCGGGTCCGATGTCTCCGAGGCCCAGCACGCGGGTACCGTCAGAGATGACGGCAACCGTGTTCCACTTCAGGGTGTGCTCGTAAGCCAGGTCCTTATTAGCCTGTATCGCCTTGCACGACGCCGCGACGCCTGGTGTGTACCATATCGCGAAGTCGCTCATATCCCTTACGACCGCCTTGGGCATTATCTCTATCTTCCCGCGGTAATAGGGATGCATTTTCATTGCGTCCGCGGCTGGTTTGGCCGCCTTGGAGATAAGCTCCTTGGTGTCTTTTTCCATGCTCCATCTTCTCCTTTTCTAGGTTGGAAAAATGGTATCTATGTCCTCTGTTTCTGCTATACCCAGTATCCTATCGGCGAGCGCGTCGAGTTCGTCCGTGGGTAGCACTCCGTCCGCCAGGTCTTTGAATTTCTCCGACAGCTCGTTTACTGTGACAGGTTTCTCAGGGTCTCCCTTTGCGTAAAGGGTGGATGCCGTAAGCACTCTCCTGTCATCCATCCTAGCTTCTATGACTGCGCCCCACTTCGCAGGATACTCAGCCTCCAGACTTTCGTCTATCGATATTGTAGTCTTTTCCCACAGCTTCTTCACATCCGTCGCGGACTCTATGTTGCTAGCCTCGAAGTCCTCTATGTGGACCTTCCCCCTTGCCAGGGCGGTGGCCACGCAATAGGCGGAATCGAACTTCGCCTCGTGCGAAGCTTTCGGATAGCGGCCGAACCCACCAGCCACGTCCTTCGCCGTCCTGTACGTCCTGATTTTGACGGCCGATACTTCCTCGGGTCTGAACCCGTCTTTCCTTGAGATCTCCAGGGCCACGTCAATCTGCGGATGGGAGTGCCTGCAGGATGCGTACGGCTTTATGGAGACATCCATGAGCTGCCATCTCTCCCCGAGTCCTTCCGTCAGCGCGCTCGGCTTCGCGTCTAAGGACGTAGCCGCTAGGAAGCCCTTCCTGCCCTCCAGTATATTGTCCGGCCCGGTGAAGCCGTTCTTAGCCGCAAGGGCCGCGAGCAGCCCGTTCATCGCTGCCTTGCCAGAATGTAGGGGTTTGGTCATGGCTCCGTCATCCAGGAACTGCCACAGCCCTGCAGCCTGCGAGCCTGCGTTCCCTAGAGCCCAGGCCATCTGCTCAGGGGTGAGTCCCAGTAGGTAGCCCACCGCCGCGCATGCGCCGAAAGTCGCGCAGGTCCCGGTGGTATGCCATCTAGTGTAGTGTGTCGCCCCCGCGGCCGTGCCCACCCTTATACCTACTTCGTATCCGACCGCAATAGAAGTAAGGAACTTGCGCCCGTCGACGCCCAGCTTCTGACCAACCGCAAGGGTGGCTGGTATAACTACTGTTCCGGGATGGAAAACCGCCCCTCTGTGGACATCGTCCATCTCCATTATGTGGCCGTTGAATCCGTTCTGGAACGCAGCCCACAGCTCTGAAGTCCTATCCAGGCTGCCGTTAAGTATCGTACACGGGCCTATTGGGGGAGCGTTTTCGCGAACAATCCCGTACAGCATCCCGGCCTGGGGCCGAACCGAGCCCGCGAGCGCAGCTCCGGCCCAATCGAGTACGAACTCGGCGCTTTTGGCTAACACATCGTCACCGATGACGAAACCGTCCACGCCAGTAGCCCATCTGGCAAGCGTCTTGGTGTAATCCATCGTAATCCTCCCGATTTTATCCATCAGGCGATTTTGTTTTCTGTCGCGCCAGCTATTCTCCTTCTTATCACACCGTTAGTTCCTGGGTCTTGTGCGACAACCCCTCCACACCTTTATAAGTGATATCCAGGTGCCTTTCCCTGAGCATTGCGGCCTTCGTGGCGTCCTTTTCCTCTATCGCTTTCAATATAGCCGCATGCTCGCGCAATGCGCTCTGCGGCCTGTCCGGGACACTCAACGAAGCTTCCCTCGTCTCATTGATTAGGTCTTGGAAAAGCATGAGCATACGGAATAGGAGCTTATTCTTCGTCGCCATCATCACCCCCCTATGGAAATCCAGCGAGCTTTCCACGGGAAGCCGTCTGCTCCTTATTTCTTCTTCCATCTGGCGCACGGCCGTCCTTAGGCGGTCGAGGTCGGCCTCCGTCCTCTTAAACTTGCGATTTTCACAGCTGCCACTTCCAATACGGCTTGGGCTTCTGTGACTTCGACCCTCGTGTCCTTCTTAGATTCGACCAGCATATCTATCGTCTCCAGCAACCTGCTCTTCTCTAGGCCCTTCACCACAGCCCCCTTGCCGTATCCTGTCTCTATGATACCCAAAATCCTTAGCATACCGAGCGTCTCCCTGACAGGAACCCTGCTTACGCCGAGTGTGCTGGCAAGCTCCCTTTCCGCTGGCAGCTTGTCATTCGACTTAACCTGCCTTCGCTTATCTCCCGCCTTATCTGTTCGGCATCTGCTCATAAAGCGGTACTTTCTTTATTTGTCTGAGCGATATGCCCATTGCGGCCTCCGGATTCGATTTCCACTTATAACTTCACACTGGCAGTCTAGTATCCAAGGATCTTCCGTGCCTTCTCCATTATCATGTCGTAGATGCTGAGGCCATGGCTGTCCATCGCGACCACGAGAGGGCCCCAATCCGCCACTTCGAAGTCCCACACCGCTTCTGGTATCCCCATGTCCAGCCAGCCGACGAACTTCAGGGAGATGAAGGCCCCCGCGTGTTTAACGGCGCAACCGGGAGCGGCAGCCAAGTACACGGCGCCCCAGTCCTTGAACGTGCTCAGTGACGATTGCCCCATGCCCCCCTTGCCAACCAAAACCCTTACGCCGAGCTTGGGTATTATGTCGCAGTGAGGTTCCATCCTCATGCTCGTTGTGGGACCTATGGCCATGAGCTTCCACACGCCGCCTTCTTTCACCATCACCGGCCCAGCGTGAAAAAGGACCCCTCCTTCGCGCATGGGTGGCTCAGGGACGGGTTCGCCTTTCTCCAGCAGCGACCTTGCCCTTAGGTGGGCCATGTCCCTCGCCGTGAACACTTCCCCGGTGAGGTATACGATGTCACCTACATGTAGTTTCCTGACGTCCTCTTCCGTAAGGGGGACCGTCAACCTGTACTCGGCCATTATCTATCGCACCTCCAGAAGAGCCTCTCTATCCTACCGTCATCATAGACCCTTACCCCTGCCCTCCTAGCCACCCAGCAATGGAAGTTCACGGCAACGGGGGCTATTGCGGTGTGTGTGTACGCCATGAGGACCTTCACCCCAAGGGCGGTCGTCCTCCCACCGGTCCCGCCGGGGCCTATGCCGGTGCTGTTTATGCTCTCCAGCAGCTCTTCCTCTAGCTCGGCCAGCATGGGGTCTGGATTTGTGTCGTCCCATTCCCTCACGCTGACGGCCCTCCTGCTCAGTCTAGCGGCCACATCCATCTGGCCTCCTATGCCGACTCCTATTGCACCCGGCGGGCATGGTATGCCCTTCGCCTCCACGACCTGGCCAACGACAAACTTTTTGAGGCCCTCGAGGTCCTCGCCAAGCGTGCTTGATGTGAAAGTCTTGTATGCGTTCATGAGCTCTGCTCCGCACGCTTTGAAGCTAACTATGAGCTCCACGTAGTCGGCCTCTGGCCTGTAGTCGTATTCGAAGTTCGGCACCCCTGGCCCAGTGCTATCTTCAGTATTCTTTCTTGTGAGGGGGTGTACTATGCTCGGTCTTATGAATCCATCCGCTACCATCTTGGGGATTATTTCTTTGAAGATGGTGGTAAAATCGGGCATCACGCTGTTTTTTCCGAACGTTATGTAAACCGCGGGGAAGCCAGGAGACTGGCACACCGGCTTGTCCAGCTCCTCAGCCAGTTCGATGTTCTCTATCATCGAGCCGAGCATGCTCTTCGCTACCGGTCCATCCTCTCTTGCCTCCGCCTTTCTGAGGAGCCTCTCGGCATCGGGGGCGATGCCTGTGCAAGAGTGGTGTACCACCTGCTCGATAAGGTCCTGCCAGTCAGGGCCTTTAGAGATTGTGCTCAATCTTTTCCCCTCCTTCATGATCACCCGCCGGTCGACTTATGTTTCCTGGTATATCGTCATAAGGTATACCAACACTAAGGCATGCCTCCGGACGCCCCCAGGACGTCCGCTGTGCATGCCGTACCTCGTTCTTCTGCTGGGTAGATAGTATAATGCGCCAGCTTTTCCGCCGACACCGTCCAAAGAGCCTACTCGGTCATCTTGCCTATCGCTTCGGGAATCAGAAGCTCGCAGCCCGTGGCCGCCTTAACCTGCTCGAGGCTGTACTCGTCGTTGATCTCCTTGAGCAACAGGCCTTCGGGAGTGACCTCGAACACTCCCATCTCGGTGATTATAAGGTCTACGCACTTTTCCGCGGTCAGCGGCAGCGAGCACCTCTCCAATATCTTGGGGGTGCCCTTGTTGGTGTGCTCCATCACCACAATCACCCTCCTGGCGCCAGCGGCCAGGTCCATCGCCCCGCCCATGCCGGGTACTTTCTTGCCGGGTATGATCCAGTTGGCCAGATTGCCTTCCCTATCGACCTCTATGGCCCCAAGGAAAGATGCATCTACGTGGCCTCCCCTTATTATGCCGAACGATGTGGCGCTATCGATGAACGCACCGCCCGCCATGCACTTCGCGGGTTTGCCGCCGGCGTCCACGACAAAGGCCTGCTGTTGCTGGCCAGCATCCAGGGCAGGGCCCATGCCTATGATGCCGTTCTCAGAATGAAGAATCACCCTCACACCCGGGGGAAGGAAACCTGGGATCAGCGTAGGCAGGCCTATGCCGAGGTTTACTACGTCCCCGTCCTTTAGCTCCTTCGCCGCCCGTCCGGCGATTACGCTCTTCAGCTGCTCCTTGTCCATCACCAAGCGCCACCTTTGACGATATAGTCGATGAATATGCCAGGAGTGACGACATTTTCGGGTTCGATGCAGCCGTCTTCCACCAATGTGTCGGCCTCTACTATGACGGTATCGGCGGCTGTCGCCATGAGAGGGTTAAAATTCCTCGTGCTGCCTTTATACCATATATTCCCAGTATGGTCCACCTGGTAGCCACTGATGATGGCGAAATCCGCCCTTATGGGTTTCTCTAGGAGGAACCTCTTGCCATCAACGTCTACGACCTGCCGGCCCTCAGCTGCCATGGTCCCTATGCCAGTAGGCGTAAGGACCCCTCCCGTTCCGTTGCCTCCCGCCCTTATCTGCTCCGCCATCGTACCCTGGGGAATCAATCGCACCTCCAACCCGCCTGAGGCCATCAAGGCTGCGACTTCAGGATTAAGTCCGACATGCGTAGCGTTCAACGTCTTAACGAGGCCTGCGGTTATGAGCCTGGCGACTCCGTGACCCGGCCATCCTGCATCGTTGCAGTAGACCGTAAGTCCTCTCACGCCCTTAGTAACGATGGCATCAATAAGCCGATGAGGGCTGCCGCATCCCATGAACCCGCCTACCATCACCGAAGCGCCATCTGGTATCATTCTTGCAGCCTGTTCCAAGGATAGGAGCTTAGCCATGGGAACACCCCCGAAGGATGGTACTAGTCCACGAAACCTCTTAGGCTTCCGAGCCCTTCTACTTCCATCTCGACGCAGTCGCCCTTCCTTAACCAAGGTACGCTGCCCGGTTCGTACTCAAGTATGCAGCCTCCGCCTATGGTGCCTGAGCCGAGCAGCTCCCCTGGAAATAGATCCACGTCCTCAGAAGCGCGTGCTATCATCGACGCGAAATCGTGGTGTATGGTCTTAAGGTTGTTATCCCTTAGCTTCTTACCGTTTAGCGTGAGCACCGTCTTCCTGTTATACCTCAAGCCCTCGCCGGCACGATGTGAATCCCATTCGTCCTTAGTGACTAGGAATGGTCCCATCGAAGTAGCGAAATCCTTGCCTTTCGCGGGGCCGAGCATCACTTTCATCTCCTCGCCCTGCAGGTCCCTGGCCGACCAGTCGTTGATTATCGTGTAGCCGAAGATATGGTCCAGGGCCCTTTCCTTCGTTATGTCGCGCCCCTTCTTTCCAATGACGAAGCCCACCTCGAACTCGAAATCGAGCTTGTTGCAGTTCCTGGGTGCTCTTACGGTCGAATCAGGGCCAATCATGACATTAGCGTTCGAGAAGTAGAAGACGGGAATCTGGTAGTAAACAGGATCGACCGTCTGGTTCTTGTTCCTCCTGCAGCTTTCGTGGTGCTCAGAGAAGCCCATGAAGTCCCTAAAACTCACAGGATTCGGAAGGGGGGCCAGAAGCTTGACATCCGCAAGGTCATGGAAGCCAAGGGCCTTCTTTGCTACCCTTTCCGCGCGGGGGAGCATCTCGTCAGACATCCGGATGAAATCCAGCGCGTTGTTGGGTATCGAAGCGTCGGCTTCGTGCAGGTCGACGAGCCCTTCCCCTGTTAACAGTCCAAAACGGGGCTCTTTATCCTCCTTGACGAAAGTGGCGAACTTCATCTGGTTACCTCCCTCGCATCGGGCTGGGCCATCCACGGTACGGGGGAGGAAATGTCCACCCCCGCACCGGTAGGCCGGTTCTTCGTGAATTCTACGTAAAGCTGGCTATTTCACCCTGCCGACTTCCTTGTAGTACCTAAGGGCGCCCGGATGGATCGGTATCTTGGCGCCGTCGACTGAGCGCTCTAGTGTTATGTCCGCCGCGTTGGGATGTATCGCCTTCAGGGCGGCATTGTTCTCCATGACCACTTTTACAAGGCGGTATACTATCTCCTCCGGTACGTCCGCGTTGCAGCATAGCACCGTCCACTGGGCGAACGTGGTGACTACGTAGTCGACTCCGGGGTAGGTGTTCGCGGGGATCTTGACCATATGCTTGTAGGGGTACTTCTCCAGGATCTTCGCTACAGCCGCCTCACCGATGTCCAGGAGCCTAAAGCCCTTGGTCACGGCTAGGTCAGTGAAGTTGGTGGCAGGGGCCGGGGTGCCGTAGGATATGGCATCGAGCGTACCGTCGGAAAGGCCGTTGCAGAGATCTGCGAGGCTGAGCTTCACTATCTTCATGTCAGCTTCGGCCAGACCGTAGGGCGCTATGCCCTGAAGGAAGTAGTCGGTCATAACACCGGTGCCGACGCCGACCTTTTTGCCTTTGAGATCCGCAACTGTCTTGATGCTGGAGTTTTTGGGTACCGCAATGTGCAAGGCCGCGCCCATGCCTCCGTGGCAGAACACGAAGTTGATCTTCTTTGCTGGCAGACCGGCGAAGTCGCCCGTAGCGTTGTATGCCGCTATGGTCACGTCGTTGCCGGCCGGACCGAAGTCAGCGTTGCCAAGCACGAGAGCCCTGGCGTTTTCGGTGCTGCCCGTGGAATTTTCCACAGCGAAGCTGTAGACACCGGGATATGCCTTGTTCAGTAAGTCGGCGACGCCGTTGTATAGGGTCTGGTTATAGGCGCCTAAGGGGCCCGTGGTGAATCTGACGACGGTCTTGGTATAGCCTACTGTGGACAGGACGCCGATGATAAGCAGTACGCTCAGGACCTTGAACAGCTTCATTTACAACACCTCACTCAATATTTGCCTTGGTTGCGATTTTCTGCTGCTGTAATCCGAGGCCGGACTTATACGAGCGGTAGACGAATATCGAGACCATTATTATGATTCCTGCCATGTCGGAGTAGAACTCCGGTACTATGCACCCAATCGCGCCTGCGAATAGCAGGATCCTCTCAAGGAGACTGACCCTCCAACGCACGAAGTACCCTTCCCATCCTGAGGCGAGCATGTACACTCCCAGCAGAGCGGTGAACATCGAGCCGAGTATCGCATACCAGGGGCCCCTGAAAAGAAGGACCTGATTATAGGCGAACATGTATGGCAAAAGGAACGCGCTGAACGCTATCCTGCACGCTACGTAGCCGGTCTTGGTGGCATTGCATCCTGCAAGGCCGGCAGCGGCGTACGAGGCCAGCGCGACTGGCGGAGTTATGGAGGATATGCAGCCGAAGTAGAAGATGAACAAGTGAGCGGCCGTACGGTCGATGCCCATCTTGATTAGCGCAGGCGCGACCAGGACGGCAAGTACGAGATAGGCTGCGGTCGTCGGAACGCCCATGCCCATGATAAGGGAGACCACCATCGTTAGTAATAGTAGTATTATAGTGTGCCCGTTCGACACCTCGATTAGTAGAGACGAGAGCCTGTAGCCCATGCCGGTACCCATGATCACACCGCTTATGATGCCAGCGATGGCGCACGCTATGGTGACCGACGACATGGACCTTGCAGCGCTCACTGGTATCTTAACCAACCTATCGAGGTTAATCCTAGTCCTCTTGTTGACCATGCTGATTGCTAGTGACAGCAGGCACGAATATAAGCCGGCTCTGGAGATCGTAAGCTTGAGCACGCCTAGGGCGATGACCAGGAAGACGATGGGGGCCATGAAGTATATCTGCTTGAGCAGGCTCTTGAAGGAGGGAAGGTGTGAGATGTCGGCCCCCTTGAGGTCGTACTTCCTGGCGTAGATGTCCACCGCGAACATCAAGGACATGTAATAGAGCACGGCGGGTATGAGCGCGGCCTTGGCTATCTGAAAATAGGGGACTCCTAGGAGCTCGGCGATTATGAAAGCGGTCGAGCCCATGATCGGCGGCATCAAGGCGCCGCCTGTCGAGGCCGCAGCTTCCACCGCCGCCGCGAACTCTGGTTCGTAACCGGTCTTCTTCATCATGGGTATCGTGAATGTGCCCGTACCGATGACATTTGCGGTAGGGCTGCCGCTGATTGAGCCGAAAAGCCCGCTCGCGACTACGGCGACCTTCGCCGGACCGCCCCTCATCTTGCCGAAGATGCTGGTGGCTATCTCGGTGAAGTAGTCTCCTACGCCCGTCACTTCCAGGATCGCGCCCAGGAGCACGAACAGATACACATAGGTGGTGCACGCATAGAGCGGTGTGCCGAAGATACCATCCGTAGTCAGGTAGAGCAGGCTTATGAACTTCCTGAAGGTGATGCCTGGATGGTTAAGGAAGCCTGGGAAGTACTGCCCGAAGAAGCCATAGATGATGAAGACAGACGTTACGATGACGAGCGCGCTTCCCATCTTCCTCCACGTAGCAGCTATTATCGCTACTATCAGCATGACGCCGAACACCTTGTCCGAGGTGTAAACCAGCCCGATTCGATGCTGCAGACCGCTGTCTATCGCCGTGACGTAAATGATGCCGGCCATAGAAAGGCCGAGCATCAGCCACATCAGCATCTTCTCCGCCGTAGTCTTCGAGCTCAGTATGGCTTGAAGAAAGAATATCGCCATGACGAAGCCGAGGTGGACGGATTTCTGGCCGATGCCCTGGATTACACCAAACGAGGCAGTGTAGAGATGGAACAACGCAAGGCAGATGGAAAGTGCTATAATGGCGATCTTAATCGGGTTCGCTTTGACATTCTCTGTCATAACCGGATCCCCCAATCGTCTTGTGTTAATCCTCGAATATGCAGAATATGCCCAGTTCCTTCCTCGTGTCTACGTATAGCTTGCCGTTCCTGCAGAACGACGCTAGGCCAGCATCTTCGGCAGCCTCTGCGACGTACTCAAGGTCACACCCTCCGAAGGTGGCGGCTACTGTCGGGAAATGCTGGGTATCCCTAGGTTCAACCCCGAATTCGGCCCTGTAGGCCTCGGCGTCCACCAACCGCACCTCGTCGATGTCCCTGCCGTGGTCCTCCACGTTCTTCATCGCGGCGTTGAGCCTTTCGATACAGTCTACAGCAACACCGAAAACCTCGTCACTCTCACAAAAGAAAGTGATGCTCTTGACTTTCCTAGCCTGGTTCGTATGGATGTATTTACTCTCCTGATTGACGATCAGATTCTTACTGAGCTGGGTGGTAACACCGAACAGGATATCCGTGAAGGGTTCGAGCCCGCGTATGAAGATCGTCTGGTATGATGCTGTCCCGTATACCTTCCCGTATTTGACCCTCTGGCTCGTTGGCTTATTAACCTGTCCCACCCCGGGTATGCCGGCTTCCGTAAGGGCCGTCCTCGCCTTCTCCGCGTCCAGTCCGGCGTTGCTGAGGCGTATGGAATGCACCCTGGGCAGTACACCGGCGGGGATGGAGTTGTCCAGCCATACTATGGGCTTGCCCTCTTCCCTTAGATTTACCTCGACGAGAGTGTTGTCTAGCACGAAGTGCGTCGAGCGGTCCTTGGATGTGTCCCCGGTCACGAATCCCAGGTCTTTGAGCACACGCGAAGCTTCCATCCTTCTGGGTGTGCCTATGCTGAAATGGTCTATACAGAACTTGAGAGTCTTCTCCATCTGCTTCCTCCTTAGCGTACTCAGTAGCGCTCATCATCGATGAGCCTAATCATCAGGCCAAGCCCTTAGCCTTTGCGGCAGAGTAGAGCCTGTCCAGGGCGTCCGATAGAAGCTTTCTGGGGCATGCGAGGTTGATCCTCTGGAAGCACTCGCCCTTTACTCCGAAGGCAGTGTCTGGATCGAAGTAGAGCATGGCGTCGTCTGTAAGGAACACGTCCAGCTCTTTCGGGGCAAGACCGAGAGGGCTCATGTCGAACCAGGCCAGATAGGTCCCTTCCATGTCGTATACCTTAACTTTAGGGAACCTCTCCGCCATGAAAGCCTTCAAGAATTCGTAGTTGCCCTTGACGTACTCGATGAGCTCGTCCAACCAAGCGTCGCCGTATCTATAAGCCGCCTCCGCGGCTACTACGCCGAGCCTGTTTATGTGCAAAAAGCCAAGTACATTCATCTGCTTGGTGAATTTGCTCCTGATCTCCGGGTCAGGGATTATTATGCTCGCGAAGCAAAGGCCCGCCAGGTTGAACGTCTTGGACAGGGAGGTGGTTACTATGCAGTTCTTTGCGTACTTCTCCCCGAGTGATGCAAATACTCTATGGACGAACGGCTTCATGATGAGGTCGTGGTGGATTTCATCGGCGACTATCAGCACTCCGTTCTCTATGCATATGTCGCCCAGCTCTTTGAGCTCCTCTTCGGTCCAGACCCTACCCACAGGGTTGTAGGGACTGCAAAGCATGAGCATCTTTGCCGACTTGGCCTTCTGCCTAAGGTCGTCGAAGTCGAAATAGTACTTGCCATCGACCAGCTTGAGGGGATTCTCTATGACCGTTCTGCCGCAGTGCTGCGTCGCATGGAAGAAGTGGTGGTAGGCGGGCATCTGTACTATGATGCCATCCCCGGGTGCCGTGAACGCGTATATCGCATTGTATAGCGCCGGTACAACCTGCTCGAAGGGGACTATCCATTCCGGGCTCACCTGCCAGTTATGTCTGCGCTTCATCCAGTCGCAACATGCCTGCCTGAAACCATCAGTGAGCCTATGATAACCGAAGACGCCAAAGTCAGCCTCCGCCTTTATGGCGTCGATTATTTCAGGTGCGGTCCTGAACTCCATATCCGCGACGGAGAAAGGAACTATTCCCTTGGGGGGTTTGTTGCCTTTGGAATCTTTCATGATCCTGTACTTGCCGGTACCTCTTATAGCGGGATCCCTATCTACTAAGGTATCGAAATCGTATACCATCTTCTTACCGCTACCCCCTGTCGAAGAATAATCTAGTACTGAACTTGTTTGGAACAAGTATAGTTGTGGAATGCCACAATATCTAACACTATTTATCTGGAGTGGGTTACAATATTTCTATTGTAATAACAAGGGCCATTGAACTGACGGCACGGGACAGGAGGAAGAAGCATGAACTTCACTAATCTTAGGTATTTCTTGGAAGTAGCAAAGGACATGAGCTTTACCTCCGCGGCCAAGAAGCTCTGCGTGTCGCAGCAGAGCCTGAGCAGCCACATATCAAGGTTGGAAGATGAATTCGGGGTGAAGCTTTTTGAGAGGGCACCGAAGTTGAAGCTGACCTACGCCGGCATGAGTGCTATGAGGATGGCCAAGGAGATCGTCGATTTGGAAAGTCAGTTCGTAACGCAGCTCTCGGACATATCCGGCCAGAGGAAAGGTTGCCTTACAATAGGTATCTCCCATATGAGGAGCCTGGTCTTCCTCCCTGAGGTACTGCCCGAGTACAACAGGCTCTACCCAGAAGTCGAGGTGAAGCTCTACATAGACGTCACTAAAAGGCTGTCGGAGAAGCTCCTGGACGGCGACCTTGACATCGTGGTTGGCTTTAATCCCTTCTATAAAGAGATAATGGACAAGGTGGAGTTCAAGGACATACTCCATGAGAGCCTCTGCCTGGTCGTGCCCAACAGGATAATGACCGAGCGGTACGGTGAGGAGTCCGTTAGGAAGGCAGAACAATTTAGCAAAGGTGTGGACCTAAAGGAATTCGCGGATCAGCCCTTCCTTCTGGTGGAAAAAGGCAACAGGATTAGGGAGCTTTCTGATCGCCTGTTAAAGAAGCACGAGATCGATCCAAGGATCATCCTGGAATGCTCGAACCTGGAGACACTACTCCTTCTTTGCATAAAGGGGATGGGAGTGGCTTTCGGCTTCGAATCGGTAGCCCGGATGTACGGTGCTGGCTTCGTCATCTCCATGGACAACAGCGCCGTCATATTCCCCCTAATGGATCAGGAGGTGCAGGGCAAGATCGTTATCGTGCACAACAAGGACCGCTATCTCAGCCTAGCGGCGAGGAACTTCATCGATCTTGCGGAGAGCAAGTACAAACCTCAAGAATAGGCTCGTCCACTAGGGATAATGATGTTCGAAAAGGGGAAGGACCTTGTTGATCCTTCCCCTCGCCTCTTATATGGTTACGTTTTTCGTCATATCGTGAAGATATGCCGTATCATTTCTTCCTTCCGCTCCCGATGTCACTCCTGGTGAACAGGTTGGCGCACTGCACCCTATCGGCAATCCTGTAGGCCTTGCCTGTAGCTTCGTTCACGTCCTTGCCCAGCGCGCTGATCGCAAGGACCCTGCCTCCGGAGGTCGCCAGCCTATAAAGGCAGTCCTGCATTGTGCCCGCGTGGAAGATCACGACGCCCTCTTCTATCTCGTCATCCTTGGGCAGTTCGATCTTGAAGCCCTTGTCGTACATCTCGGGGTAGCCCTTGCTTGCCATCACCACGCACACGGAGGCTCCGTCCTTGAATCTTATGCTCTCCCTTTCCATGCGGCCTTCGCAAGCTTCGAGCATTATCTCAACGAGGTCGTCCTCCATGAGCGGAAGGACCGCCTGCGTCTCCGGGTCGCCGAACCTGCAGTTGTACTCGAGCACCTTAGGGCCCTCTTGAGTGAGCATGAGCCCGGCGTACAGCACTCCCCTGTAATGGAGGCCCTTCTCCGCGAGCTTCTTCAGTACAGGCACCACGGTCAGCTCCGCGAGTTCCTCGGCCTGCCCCATGCTTACGAACGGCGACGGCGCGACTGATCCCATGCCCCCGGTGTTGTGGCCCTTGTCCCCGTCGAGCGCCCTTTTATAGTCCTTGGCGGGCATCAACGGCAGCGCCCTTATACCGTCGCATAGGCACAGAAGGGATGTCTCGACCCCCTCGAGCCTCTCCTCTAGGATGATCCTGCCTCCCGGCTGCATGATCTCCAGCCTCGAAAGGGCCAGGGAGGCTTCCTCCGGCGTCTCGGCGACGACCACGCCCTTGCCTGCCGCCAGGCCGTCGAGCTTGACCACCAGCGGGCCCTCCGCCTTGTCTAGCGCCCGCATCGCCTCCGCCGCGTTTTCGAATATTGACGCCTTCCCAGTGGGGACGCCGGCTTCGATCATCACCTGCTTCGAGAACGCCTTTGATGATTCCAACCTCGCGCATTCCTTGCAGGGTCCGAAGACCTTCCTGCCATCCTTGGCCAGCCTGTCGGTGATGCCAAGCGCCAGGGGCACTTCCGGGCCGACTACCACCAGGTCGGCATCCACCATGCCGGCAAGGCCGGCCAGACCCTCTATGTCGTCCGCCTTGATCTCGAAGCATTCTGCAAGCTTGGCAATCCCGGGATTGCCAGGCGCGGCGTACACTTTGCTTACTAGCTTGCTCTGGGCTATCTTCCAGACAAGCGCGTGCTCCCTTCCGCCGGAGCCTATCACAAGGACCTTCAGACCTTCCATTCGCTTAACCTCCTGGATGTATCGGATCGCGCAGTCTTGTCATTCGAGTCGCCGGAAAGAGTCCTCCTTAATCATGTCGGCGTCAAGCGCAGCTTGTCATCAATGCTTGAAATGCCTTACGCCCGTGAATACCATCGCTATGCCGTGCTTGTCGCACTCTTCTATGCTCTCCTTGTCCCTTATGCTCCCGCCGGGCTGGATAATCGCCTTGATACCGGCCTTGACCGCCTCTTCTACCGTATCCTTGAACGGGAAGAACGCGTCTGACGCCATGACCGAGCCTTCGGCCTTCTCTCCTGCCATCTCTATCGCGATCCTTGCGGCTCCTACCCTGTTGGTCTGCCCTCCTCCGACACCTACTGTGGACTGGCCCTTCCACAGGAGGATGGCGTTGGACTTGACGTGCTTTACGACCTTCCAGGCCTTCAGCAGCTGTTCTATCTGCTCTTCGGTGGGGCATACTTTAGTAACGCATTTCAGGTCCGAGGCGTTCACCTGCCTCGTGTCCGATTCTTGCATCAGGAACCCGCCGGGTAGGGATTTTATCTCCACTTCCTTGGGCCTCATCATCTCATCCAGGGGAAGTTCGACGAAGCGCACAGAGGGCTTCTTGGCGAACAGGTTCACCGCCTCGCCCGAAAAGCTGGTGGCGACCACGACCTCGAGGAATATCTCGGCCATCTTCGAGACGGTCTTCTCGTCGAGCTGCCTGTTTGAGGCGACTATCCCGCCGTACGCGGACACAGGGTCCGATTCCAGCGCCAGCCTGTAGGCCTCGCCTATGTCGTCGGCCACGCCCACCCCGCAGGGGGTCGCGTGCTTCACTATGCAGACGCAAGGTCTGTCCGGCCCGAACTCCCTTACTACGGCCATCGCGGTCTCCATGTCGCCGAGGTTGTTGTAGGACAACTCCTTGCCCGACAGCTTCTTCATGGCGAGCATGCCCTTGGGCAGCAGCCCGCTGCTCTTGAAGAGGACGGCCTTCTGGTGCGGGTTCTCACCGTACCTTAAAGTGAGCTCGGGCGTGCCTCCGATCGCGATGGGGCCGCCTGCGAGGTCCATCGTGCGCCTTCCGGCGCGCTCGTTCATCTGCTGTGATATCGCCGCGTCGTACGCCGCGGTGTGGGAGAACGCCTTCGCGGAAAGCTCGAGCCTCGTCAGCTTGCTGACTTTGCCGTTGAGCCTCAGCTCCTTTAGTACCCTCGCATAGTCGGAAGGGTCCGTTACGACCGTCACCCGCTCGAAGTTCTTGGCCGCGGACCTTAGCATGGAAGGCCCTCCGATGTCGATGTTCTCGACTATCGTCTCGAAGTCCGCCCCCTTGTCCACCGTCTGCTGGAAAGGATAGAGGTTGACGCACACAAGGTCTATCAGCTTGCAGCCGAGCTTGGCGACCTGCCTTAAGTGCTCGTCTATGGGCCTGGCCAAGATCCCGGCATGCACCATCGGATGGAGAGTCTTCACCCTTCCGTCCAGGCATTCAGGGAAGTTGGTGAGCTGAGATATGTCGGTCACCGCAAGGCCGGCCTTCCTGAAGGATGCCGCCGTGCCTCCAGTGGACACTATCTCGAATCCTAGCGATACGAGCTCTTTTGCGAAATCGACCGCCCCGGTCTTGTCCGAGAGGCTTATCAACGCAATCTTTGCCATAACGAACCCTCCTAGATGCTAGTCTCGTCCTTCGCTGCCTTTTTCCGCAGCGTCCGGCCAAAGGCCCCGTATCCTGCCTCTTCCGCCGTCACCGCGCTCGGCGCGTACTGCCTTGCGGTCCAAGAAGAGCCTGATGCGGGCCCTGATATAGGTCACCCATGCCTTGTGGTTCATTAGCAGTTGAAGTAAGAGTGCCCTCATAATCCCTTGTCTTCCGTCAGAGTCCTTCTGCCCTCCATGCGCACCTTGCCTTCGCTTATGAGCCTGAGGGCCTTTACGTAGAGCTTGTGCTCCTTTTCCAGTATCCGCGCCGAGAGGCTCTCCTCGTCGTCCTCGTCCAGCACCGGCACGGCCTCCTGGAGGATGATCGGCCCGGTGTCGGTGCCCTCGTCGACGAAATGAACCGTGCACCCGGTCACCTTGACCCCGTATTCCAACGCCTGCCTCTGGGCGTCGAGCCCGGGAAAGCTCGGCAGTAGCGCCGGATGGATGTTGATTATCCTTCCGGGGAACCTCCCCACGAACTCGGGCCCCAGCACCCTCATGAAACCCGCCAGGGCTATAACGTCGGGATCGTAGCCGAAGACCAAATCCGCAAGGGCCATGTCATAATCCGCCCTAGATGCGAAGCCCTTCCTCGTCAGGACCGCGATGTCCATATTACCACAGGCCATCGCCTTGTCGATGACCGGGGCCTTGGGTCTGTCGCATACCAGGGCCGCTATCTCGGCGTCCAGGGCGCCTTCTCGTATCGCGTCTGCTATAGCGGAGAAGTTCGACCCTCTCCCAGATGCCATTACGACCAGCCTCAGCTTCTTCGTCAACCTTCTTCCGCCTTTCCGTACTGCCGCTTCGTCAAGCTGTGCTTGTCATGCGCAGCGTAACCGCCGTTTATATGCGATCGGCGCCTAGGATCCCCTTCCCGCCTCCAAGACGGTACAAAACGGGCGCCTAATCAAGGACGAAGGCCCGAACATGGCAGGTCCCCCAGTCCGGGCGCTTCTAGCGCGCTTCGTTTCCACCATGCCGGATGATGCGGTCAGGAAAGCCCCTTGAACCTTACCTCGGTCTTCCCTTCAATTATCCTGCCGACCACGAACGCCTTCTCGCCGGATGCCTCAAGCGATCTGATCGCGCTCGCCACGTCCTCTTGCCTCACTATGGCAAGGAAGCCGAGCCCCATGTTGAAAACCCTCAGCATCTCCATCGGCTCTACCTTGCCAAGCCTTGCTATCATGCCGAAGATAGGAGGGACGGGCCAGCTGCCGTAATCCAGCTCCATGCCCGTGCCTTCAGGAAGGCACCTTATTGGGTTCTCCACCAGGCCGCCTCCTGTTATATGCGCCATGCCGAGGACATCTACTCCATCCAGCAGCGCCATCACGGGCCTTGCGTATATCTTCGTGGGCTTCAGCATCTCCTCGCCCACCGTGCAGCCCAGCTCATCGAAGTGCTCGTGGAAGTACAGGCCGCTGTCGGCCAGAAGCACGCGCCGCGCGAGCGAGTAGCCGTTGGAATGCAGGCCGCTCGAGGAAAGTCCTATGACCGCGTCGCCCGGCCTTATCTTCGACCCGTCTATTATCCTGCTTTTCTCCACCGCCCCGACGGCGAATCCCGCTATGTCGTACTCACCGTAAGGGTAGAAGCCCGGCATCTCGGCCGTCTCGCCGCCCACGAGGGCGCAGTCCGCCATGACGCACCCGTCGGCGACTCCCTTGACTATGTCGGCCACGAGCTCGGGTATGAGCTTGCCGAGCGCTATGTAATCCAGGAAATATATGGGTTTCGCGCCCGACACTAGGCAGTCATTGACGCACATGGCCACGCAGTCTATTCCGATGGTGTCGTTCTTGTCCATGCCCATCGCTATCCTGAGCTTGGTGCCGACGCCGTCGGTCCCGGAGACCAGCACGGGCTCCTTCATGCCCAAAGAGCTTACGTCATACAGGGCCCCGAAGCCGCCTATGCCGCCTATCACGCCCTTCTTGCTGGTCCTCATCACATGAGGCTTGATAAGGTCGACCGAGCGGTTGCCAGCGTCTATGTCCACGCCCGCGCCCCTGTAGGTCGAGCCGGGGGCGGTCTGCCCGCCTGTCCTTTCCAGGGCGTACTTGCCTTCCTCGGCGTCTATCGCGGTCGGATACTTGCCGTCGAAGCACGCGGTGCAGAAGCCGCGGCTGCCCGAACCGGATGCGCGCCTTGCCCTCTCGACGGCCTCGACGAGCCCTCCGGTCGACAGATACCTTAGCGAATCGGCCTGGATCATCGACTTTATCTGCTCGATCCCCTTTATCGTGGCGACGAGCTCTCCTCGGCCGGTCGTGTCTATGCCGTAGTGGCAGCCGTATTTCACCGGCGGGGACGACACTACGAAGTGCACCTCGGTCGCGCCCGCCCTCTTCATGAGGTCGACGAGCTTACGGCTGGTCGTGCCCCTGACTATCGAATCGTCGACCAGTATGACCCTCTTGCCGTTGATGAGCGACGCCACGGCGTTGAGCTTGAGCCTTACGCCCAGCTCCCTTATGTTCTGCGAGGGCTGTATGAAGGTGCGGCCCATGTAGCGGTTCTTGATCATGCCCATGACGTAGGGGAGCCCGCTCTCCTTGGCGTAGCCCTGGGCCGCCCCTATGCCGGATTCTGGCACGGGCACCACTATGTCGGCCTCGATGTCCCTGTTCTCCCTGGCCAGTTGCCTGCCAAGCTCGAAACGCGCCTCGGCCACCCCGATGCCGTCTATCATGGAGTCGGGCCTCGCCAGGTATACGTGCTCGAAGATGCAGGACGTGTGGCGCACCCCGTTCATTATCCCGGCGGAATGTATGCCGTCCTTCGTCATGTATATGATCTCGCCCGGCTCGACGTCCCTTATCCTTATGGCGCCTATCGTGTCCAGCGCGCAGGATTCCGAGGCGACGAAATAGCCCGTGCCGTCGGCCGCCTCGCCTATGACCAGCGGCCTGAAGCCGTGCGGGTCCCTTGCGGCGTAGACGGTGTCTCCCTGCAGGACCACGAAGGTGTACGCCCCGTCGAGCGTCTCCATCGCCTTCCTTATCGCCCCGAGCATGCCAAGGTCGTAGTGCCTGGCTATCGTGCATCCTATCAGCTCGGAGTCCGACGTGGTCTGGAACACCGCGCCAGTCTTGCCGAGCCTCCTTCTGAGCTGGGCCGCGTTGGTTATGTTACCGTTATGAGACAGCGCCATCATGCCGTCAATGTATCTGAAGGTCATGGGCTGGGCGTTCATTATGTCGGAGTTGCCCGTCGTCGAGTACCTGACGTGCCCGATGCCGGTGTGACCCTTCAGGGTCGTGATGGGCTGCCTTGCGAACACCTCGGTAACGAGGCCCATGTCCTTGAGCACCTTGATCTCCGTGCCCTCGTACGTCGCTATGCCGGCGCTCTCCTGTCCTCTGTGCTGCAGGGCGACCAGTCCCATGAATATGCTCTCCGAAGCGGGCCCTTCGAGGGCGGCGCCGAACACGCCGCATTCGTCGCGCACGGAATCGTCCTCGTAGATGTTGCCAAGATGCCTGTCCAACGAATCCATCAGATCACCTTCCAGCCAGGGCGCTCTCGAGCGCCTTTTCGTAAGATCCGCCCACTTTTTTAACGTCGAGTTCCAGCGACTTGCCGGCCATCCTGACGGTGAGCTTGTCCCCTCCGGTCCTTCCTATGTAGAAGGCCTTCACGCCGTTCTTCCTGGCCAGTGCCTGGAGCGCCGCGGCCTTAACCGGCTCGACTTCGATTATCGCCCTCGCGGTGCTCTCAGAGAACAGCATCTTCCAGAAGGCGAGCCCGTGCGTGTTCGCGTCGGAAAGGTCGACCTCGGCGCCGATGCCGTTTCCTAAGGCGTCCTCCAGCAGCGCGATCGCCAGGCCTCCCTCGGCGCAGTCGTGGGCCGACAGCATGAAACCTTCGTCGGCCGCCTCGGTGAGGAAAGAGATGAGGGCCTTCTCGGCGGCAGCGTCGAACCTCGGGGGCCTTCCGGCCTCGATCCCGTGCATGATCGACAGATATTCTGACCCTCCCAGCTCGTCCTTTGTCTCTCCGATGAGCACGATCGAGCTGCCAGAGCGCTTGAAGCCGGACGGGACGGCCTTCTCGACGTCATCCAACGAGCCGACCATCCCTATCGTGGGCGTCGGGTATATGGCGGTCTCGCCGTCCTCGTTGTAGAAGCTGACGTTGCCTCCAGTCACCGGCGTGCCGAATACCTCGCACCCTTCCGCAAGGCCCAGCACCGATTCCCTGAAGCTCCAGTACACTTCCGGCTTCATGGGGTTGCCGTGGTTCTGGCAGTTCGTTACGGCGAGAGGCTTCGCGCCGGTAAGGGCCACTTTCCTTGCGGCTTCGGCCACGGCCAGCTTTGCGCCCTCCCTCGGGTACAAGTAGCAATAGCGGGGATTCACGTCCGTCGTAAGGGCTATGCCCTTGTTCGTGCCGGGGATCCTCACGACGGCGGCGTCGCCGCCGGGTTTGATCACAGTGCCGCTCCCCACCTGGTGGTCGTACTGAGAATATATCCAGTGCTTGGAGCATAGGTTCGCCGATGCCGCCATCTTCTCAATGATGCCGGCCAGTTCGCCGTCCTTGGGAGCCGGCAGTGTATCCGGGTCGAACGAGCCCAGCTCGTCTATGTAGGCAGGTTTTACGTACTCCCTGTCGTACGCGGGGGCGCTCTCGGCCAGCTGGTCGGCCGGCACTTCGGCCAAGACGTCGCCGTGCATCGTTATGGTCAGCGTCCCGCAGTCGGTGACCTCGCCTATGACGGCTGCGTCCAAGTCCCACTTCCTGAGTATGTCGGTGACCTCGCCCTCCTTGCCGGGCACGGGGACCATGAGCATCCTCTCCTGGGATTCCGAGAGCATTATCTCGTATGGGTTCATGCCGGTCTCGCGCTTCGGGACGAGGTCTAGCTCGACCCTCATGCCCGAGCCGCCCCGGCTTGCCATCTCCGACGTCGCGCAGGTAAGCCCGGCCGCGCCTAGGTCTTGTATGCCCAGTACCAGGTCCTTGGCGACCAGCTCGAGGCAAGCTTCTAGGAGCAGCTTCTCGCGGAAGGGATCGCCCACCTGGACGGCCGACTTCCTCTCCTGGGCCTCCTCGGTGAGGTCCGCGGATGCGAAAGTGGCGCCGTGTATGCCGTCGCGGCCGGTGGTGGAGCCTATCAGCATCACCTTGTTTCCGGCTCCAGTCGCCTTGCCGCGCCTAATCTCGTCGTGCTTAAGGTAGCCTACGCACATAACGTTCACGAGCGGGTTCACCGAATAGCACTTTCCGAACCAGCTCATGCCCCCTACCGTAGGTATGCCGACAGCGTTACCGTAGCCGGCTATTCCCGCAACGACCCCGTCGATTATGTGGCGGTTCCTGGCATCGTCGGTGGGACCGAAGAACAGCGGGTCGAGGATCGCTATGGGCCTTGCGCCCATGGTGAATATGTCGCGGATGATGCCGCCCGATCCGGTGGCGGCACCCTGGTAGGGCTCTACGGCCGAGGGGTGGTTGTGGCTTTCCATCTTGAAAGCTACTGCGAGGCCGTCTCCGACGTCGACTATGCCCGCGTTCTCGCCGGGGCCCTGAAGCACGCATTCGCCCTTGGTGGGAAGCAGCTTCAGCACTTTCCTGGAGTTCTTGTAGCTGCAGTGCTCGCTCCACATTACGGAGAACATCGCCACTTCGAGGAAGTTGGGATGCTTGCCGATCCTGTGGCAGATCATGTCGTACTCCTCATCGGTGAGGCCCATGGCGCGCCAATCCTCGGGCGCCACTGTCCGTTCGCCCTTTATCGCGGCGTTCGCAGGGCCATTCATCTTCTTGTCCAGTCCCATGTCCTTCACGTCCTTCGCGGCCATCAGCGTACGCCCCCCTTCCCGCACCAGCTCATGACGGACTTGAACACCCTTAGGCCGTCGGTGCCCCCGAGGATCGATTCGACGACCCGCTCGGGGTGCGGCATGAGGCCCACCACGTTGCCGGTCTTGTTCGTTATGCCCGCTATGTTGTGCATGCTTCCGTTCGGATTGGACGCTTCCGTAAGGGAGCCGTCCGGCTCGGCGTAGCGGAAGACTATCCTTCCTTCGTCCTCGAGCAGCTTGATGGTGTCGGGATCGGCGTAGTAGTTGCCCTCAGCGTGCGCTATCGGGAAATCTAAGACCTCCCCTTTTTTATAGAGGTGCGTGAAGGGTGTGTTGACGTTATCGATCCTGAGCTTCTGCGGTCTGCAGATGAACCTTAGCCCCGTGTTCCTTAGCGTCGCGCCGGGTAGGAGCCCTGACTCGAGCAGGGTCTGGAATCCGTTGCAGATGCCGAGCACCGGGCCGCCTCCTTCCGCGAACTCGCTCACAGCGTCCATGACGGGGGAGAAGCGCGCGATCGCGCCGCAGCGCAGATAGTCCCCGTGCGCGAAGCCGCCGGGCAGGACTATCGCGTCATAGCCTCTGACATCCTTGTCCTTGTGCCATATGAAGCCGGACTCCGAGCCTACGACCTCGGCCGCCCTCTCTATGTCCCGGTCGCAGTTGGAGCCGGGGAAGACCACTATGCCTATCTTCATTTCGCCACTTCCTCGGCCACGGTGAACTCATACCTCTCCATCACGAGGTTGGCCAGGAGCTTCTTGGATATCTCGTCGACCATGGCGCGCGCTGCGGCCTCGTCATCGGCCTTTAGGCGCACCTCGATGAACTTGCCCAGTCGGACGCTGTCGACGTCTGAATATCCCATGCTGAGAAGCCCGGTCCTGACCGCGACGCCCTGGGGGTCGAGTATGGACGGCTTGAGAGTGACTACGACCTTAGCAAGATAGCTCTTCACTTTATTGCACCTCCGGAAATCCTTCTCAGTACCTCTTCGTACGCTTCCTCGACCCCGCCTAGGTCGCGGCGGAAGCGGTCCTTGTCGAGCTTCTCGTTGGTCTGGCTGTCCCAGAAGCGGCATGTGTCAGGCGAGATCTCGTCGGCGAGTATGATTTCTCCTTTAAAGAAGCCGAATTCGAGCTTGAAGTCCACGAGCGTCAGCCCGCGCGCCGCCATGAACGGCTTCATGAGGGAATTGACCTTAGTCGCCATATCCCTTAATGTATCTACGGTCTTCTGGTCAGCCTTGCCCAGAAGCCTGATATGGTCGTCGTTCACGAGAGGATCGTGCAGCTCGTCGTCCTTGTAGTAGATCTCTCGCACCGGCTCGTCCAGCACTACGCCCTCGGGGATGCCCAGCCTCTTGGACAGGCTGCCGGCGACTACGTTCCTGACCACGACTTCGAAGGGTATTATCTGCACGTGCTTCACAAGCATCTCGGTCTGTGATACCAACCTGACGAAGTGTGTGGGTATGCCCTTCTGTTCTAGATATCCGAACATGGCCGCGGACATGAGGTTGTTCACCTTGCCCTTGCCTACGATGGTGCCCTTCTTCTGGCCGTCGAATGCAGTGGCGCTGTCCTTGTAGCTGATCAGCACTTCATCCGGGTTCTCCGTGGCGAAGACCCTCTTGGCCTTGCCCTCGTAAAGCAGCTTGCTTTCCATTCCCATTTCCTCCAATCGGGATCGAAGTATGTTCTCCGTTAATCTATCTTCCCTGGTTCCTTACCTCTTCGTCGGCTTCGAAAGCCTTCGACTTCAGCGCCTCTTTATGTTCTGCGAGTTTCGCCGCCAGGTTCTTATCGGATATGGCCAGCATCTGGATCGCGAGCAGGGCGGCGTTGGCGGAGCCGTCAATGGCGACAGTCGCGACGGGCACGCCTGTGGGCATCTGTACCGTGGCATAAAGGGCGTCCAGGCCGTTGAGGGCGCCGGAAGCTAGCGGTATGCCTATGACCGGAAGGGTGGTGTTGGCCGCCATGGCGCCCGCAAGGTGCGCGGCGGCGCCGGCACCCGCGATGATGACCTTGATGCCGCGGCTTTGGGCTTCCTTAGCGTACTGGGATGCCGTGTCCGGTGTGCGGTGCGCGGATATGACGCGCATCTCGCTCTCGATGCCGAACTGTTGGAGCATCGTCGATGCGGTCTTCATGACGTTAAGGTCGGACTTGCTGCCCATCACTATTCCGACTACAGGACCTTTGGTTTTCATGCAATCTCCTCCTAGAAAATGCGCATAGCCCCGCGAACAGGGTTACGAAACCTGCCCGCCGGGGCTTTTATCCCTTAGGTGTAGCCTTGCCTCGCAGGGCGAGGAGGCCTGCGCCGCTCGGTCCAGGCAAGCTCGGTACATACCGTTGCTACGGAACCCTAGGCGCACTTTCGTCATATTCATTTGTAGATTTTAACCTCTACAAAATCCAAAGCCGCAATGCCCTTTAGGACGTCGCGGCGATAACGCTAACTCTATTCGGCTCCGTCAGGGGACCCATCCGTGAGAACACGGAAGATGGTCTTGGTATAAACCCTGAAGGGCCAACGCATATCCTTTTCGTCCTCCTCAAAACGGGCCTCTCTGTGCCCCCTTATTTGATTCGACCACAAGTGAATTCTAAGCGAATTGTCGAAATTCTTCAAGCGTCAGGATGCTGTAGTAGCTATTCATCTATGTCCTTGACGAAACACACCACGCGATTGGATTCCTTGAAGCCGAGCTTCTCGTGGAAGGCGATGCTCGTCTTATTAGTGAGCTCGCAATCGCTGGCCAATTCCACGAGGCCCTTTGCCCGTACCCAGTCCTCGCATCCTTTGAACAGCTTTTTGGCGACGCCCTTATGCCGATGGCCTTCAACGACGCATATGCCCTCGAGATATCCTACCGGGCTTGAGCTGGTACCTTCGACATAGTCAGAGCGGATCTGGCAATGGGCGAAGCCTATGGGCAGGTCCTCCTCGATGGCCAGTAACACTATGGCCTTCTCGTCCTCGAGTGTCTTTTCGAACTCTCGCTTAAGCTCCTCTTCATCGTTATCGGGCCATAAGAGCATGGCTAGCTTGACTATTTCGTCCATCCTCTCGATCTCTGCTTTTGTAATCACCATTTGGCCATCCTTCCCATCCTAATATTTAATAGTGTACTTCTAGGCAACCTATGATTTCTCTTTTATAGATCATCGAAGTTTCTACGATCGCATCAGGAGCTTATCGTGCCCATCGGTGGACCTCTTAAGGAGTGGAAGGTATCCGGCAATATTACGGCCATTAGGTGCGATCGATATGTTATCTGTAGATTAGTGTGAATATAGTCAATATTAGTGTGTAGTTCTGTGTGGTTAGCGATCAATATTTACATTGAACTACACATAATACCTTAGTTTAGGTGTGGCTCCAGATATACTATCAGGTTATTGAAGGGGAAACAGCAGAGAAAGCAGCGAGAAATGCTTACCTCTCTATTCTGTATTTCATGTCTAGTTGTATGGATTATCAGGGATTTATCTATGAATCATTACTTATGAGGATCCAGCTTGAGAAGAAGGATATGCAAGACCTATACCGAAGTTCTATTAGCCCGGAATTCATCGATTGTGCCAAAGGGCGCACCCGTCACAGCCTCCAATCCAAATGATGATTAAAGATGCTGCGTCCTAAGGTGCGGGCCTTTAGCGAAAGCATAGACGCGGGCGCCATGGAATGAGGAGGAGGTGAAGAAGATGCCTAGGTTCATTGCGATCCATACTGTCCCCATCACTGAGGAACAGCTTAAGAAGCTGGCCAAAGAACCCTCAAGGAAGAACGCGAAGTGGATTAGCACCTACTGCGACTTCAAGGACCACTTCTTCGTCTGTGACTGGGATGCCACTAGCGTTGAAGCAGTAAAGGAGGCGCTGGACTCGGTCAAAGTACCTTTTGACAAGATCCGTCCTGTTAAGGTGTTCAACGTCGCGAAGGCGGATTTCGAATTATGATGCGAGCATAATCTGACTATGGCGTAAACCACCAGGATGGTATGCTCCTTCCGAAGTGGAATCAAGATGATCAAGGACTGCCCAGGGGGGAGCATATCAAGATCACGTCAACATCGAGACCATCAGCTCGAGCTTTTGCTCAACACCGCAAACCTTCGAATACTCCATGAGAAGGGTCATATCTTTATTTTCACCATTAAGATAAGTGCTTATGGCCTCTTTGATAACATCTCTTCCAATGTACTTCTCGAATTTGACGGCATCACATATGGACTTCTCTTTTTCGAACACCATGAAGCTGGATTTGTTCCTTTTGATTGTCTTTGCCCCTGCTTCGTACATCGCCTCGTTATATGTGTACATATAGATCGGGGGGAAAATAGGCAGCGTGACCCTATAATTTCTGGGTACCGCCATTCCAATCTCCCACGGAGTCTCCAGAATCAATCCATGGTAGGATAATGCGGACTTCAGGCAGATGATCCCCTTGGGCACAATCTTAGAAGCTGTAACATATTGCTGGTCTACCTCGGGCGTGAACTCGGGCCACATGTACAAGCCCTTCTTGATCCTCTGTATTACGCCGCTTTCCACTAGATAGGTTATCTGTGACATGTGGACACCGTTAGTGAACAGCTCAGCCGCTTTAGCGAACCCTTCGCCTCTCTCGAAAATTTCCCTTACCTTGTTCATTTTTTCTTGTCTCATATCGTTGAACTTCCTTTATTGGTATTAGCCGTGTGATGTGGAACATGCTTCTCTCAGCGATGTTATACGACTATGTGTATATATTATAACACATTTTTCTATTTTGTATCATGTAATGACATATTCGTATAACTTATAAGTCTTTTACCAGGTGGTTAATTCCCACGATGACTCCGTGCTACGGATATTGCTTCTACTTCCAATTAATCCTCAACACCCGCTAAACCAGAGGATTCCTTCTAATAATGCGCCATGAGATGCTTTAATGAGGCGCTTGCTTAATCGATAAGGCGTTTTCGAACTCGTTTAAATGTCAACTTAGGCCTTAGAGTTTCATTCAACCGACTTTCTACTCTTGTGGATTGTTTGATTTTATAAACATCAGTTCCTCAAAGAGGCGTTTCCATATATTTGTCGTAGTATACATATATTACATCTTAGTTTAAATTTCTCATCATTAGGAAATAGTGCCCATCATATTATTAAGGGAGGTTGAACCATGTACGGCTACAGGCGCGTCGTGCTTGTCCTCGCTGTAGTACTTTTCGCTGTCATGCTATCTGGTTGCATAAAACCCACGGAAATCACCATCGTTCCTGATACCGTAATACTAAGAGTAGGAGAGACGAGGGACTTCGTAGCAACAGGTACTTTCAATAAATATGAAAAGGACGTCAAGAACGCCTTATGGTCCTTATCCAATCCTAGTGTAGGAACCTTATCAACCGAGAAGGGCACGAAAGTCACTTTCTCAGCAACCACTGCAGGGGATTCGACTCTCTACGCTGCAATAGGCACTGTCGAGGGGACAGCGGAGATAGAGGTATACGTACCTGAATTAACGACCATAGTAGCGCTGCCAGAAGAACTCGAATTCACAGACGGGGACACCTATGATGGTTTTATAGTAGTCGGCTATGACCAGCATGATAGGGAGATGGATATCGACCCTGATGATATCGTCTGGTCAGCAGATGCTCAAATTGGGACCTTCGATGGATGGATGTTCACCGCGGATCTTGGCGATGCCACAGAAGATGTCACGGGCACCATCACTGCTACGTTAGGTACCCTATCTGACACGATACCGGTGACGGTCAGATTAGAACCTCCCTTTTAGTAATCTGTCTTTATGGTAGGACTTGCTCAGCCGCTAGAACCGTAGGGATTCGCGTCCGAACTTGAAGAAACAACCATAAGTGCCGGGTGCTCGGATTATTAGGATCCTCGTACTCCGGCACTTATTATTCAGTATTCTGGCGGACCTGCGATGCTTACGTAATCGATTAGATCCATCGGGGTCAGCACCCCCAACGGGCGTTCGTATTCCCTTCCGCTTTCAGTGATTATCAAGGCCGGATAACCCTGGTCCGATTCTTGGAAGAACGTCAACGCCTCATACACCGTGGCATCCTTTGCTATGTGGCACTTATGGCCCACATCCTCCCTCATAAGCTCGCCTATCGTTACCTCTGACGGCGAAGGCACCTTGCCAGCCTGTTCCATATTCTCGAGCCAGACGGCCGTGTCTTCGCGGCGCAGGAAGCTGTACCTGCCGCCTTTTTCGACCACTATCTGGGAGAAGTCCTGTTCCTTCATGTATCTCAAAGCCTTCGACAAAGGTTCGGTATAGCTGAATATGAGAGTGGCCGCCTTGCTCCTCCTGTCGTACACCGTCATGGGTCTGGCGAGGGCCTCGAATATCTCGTCCATCTTGTAAAGTACGTCCTCTCGCGGATCGGCTATTGGCTTCCCGTCGAGGAACCGCTCGTGGGCCACGACATTCCTCAGCCTGTTTATGGTCTCCAGGTCGTCGTCGTACCTCTTTACGGTATACTTGATCCTCGTGTTGTACTTCAGTCGGTCCTTCTTCTCTATGAAGCTGCCTTTGAAACCTCCAAGAAGGTATTCGAGATAATGGTCGAGCTTGTTGAACTTCTCGATGAAGATCTCGGCGTTAGGCATGCCGTTTACCTCCTGACAGCTTTTTCGATCCCATGTTCTTAAAACTAATGTCGCAAATTGATGGAACCAACCGTCGTAGCCAAAGGGCCGCCCTGCTAGATTCGCAAAGCGGCCCTTGATCGCCCTCTATATCATTCCTCGCGGTACGGACCTTCGGCGAGGTTTTCGTACCTTGTGAACTCCTTCTTCCAGAACAGGTCGAAGTCGCCCACGGGGCCGTTCCTCTGCTTGGCGATGATTATCTTGACTAGGTTCCTCAGGTTGGGATCCTTCTTGAGCTTCGCCTCGTCCTGCTCCCTGTGGATGAACATCACGACGTCCGCCGTCTGTTCGATTTCACCGGATTCCTTGAGGTGGGAGAGTTTCGGCAGCTTGTCGGCAGCGCTTTCTACGGACCTTGAAAGCTGAGCAAGGCACAGTACGGGTACTTCCATCTCCCTTGCGATCGATTTGAGGTCCCTCGTTATCTCTGCCACTTCCTGCTGCCTGTTCTCAATCCTTCCTCTTCCCGAGATCAGCTGCAGATAGTCGACTATTATCAAGGACAGCCTGTTGTCGGCCTTTAGCCTTCTGGCCCGGGCCCTGATGTCAAGCGTGGTCATGTTGGACGTATCGTCTATGAATATGGGAGCTTCCGAGAGCTTGCCGACCGCGTCGCTGAGGCTGTACCAGTCCGTGTCTAGCAGGTTGCCCTTCCTTAGCTTCTGGCCGTCGATCTCGGCGATGGAGCTTATCATCCTCATCGCTAGCTGCTCTGCCGCCATTTCCAAAGAACAGATGAAAACGGGCTTCCCTCTGTCCAACGAGACGTTCTCGGCTATGTTGAGCGCCAAGGCCGTTTTGCCCACGGACGGTCGGGCGGCTATTATTATCAGCTCGGAGGGCTGCAGGCCGGAAAGGTAGTCGTCCATCTTGGCGAATCCTGTCTCAAGGCCGGTTATCCTCTGCTTTGATTCGTAGACCCTCTCGATGTTCTGGTAGGTCGTGTTCATGACCATCTTGAGCTCTTTTACGTCGCCGACGCGCTGCTTCCTCGCCAGGCTGAGCACCGCCTGCTCTGCCCTGTCCATGGATTCTTCCACGGACAGCTCCTCTGAGAATCCTATGCCAGTGATCTGCATGCCGGCCTTGACGAGGCTCCTCATGGAGGATTTGTCCTTCACTATCCTGGCGTAGTGGGCAGCGTTGGCCGGAGTGGGCACCGTATTCGCAAGATGCGAGATATAGGAGGCGCCGCCTACCGACTCTAGCTTGCCTATGTTCCTCAGATGCTCGGTAACTGTCACTAGATCGACAGGCGCGCCCTTGTCGAAAAGGCTCTTTATGGCGTCGAAGAGGAAGCGGTGGTTCTCATGGTAGAAGTCCGCCGCCTCCAGGCTGTCAATCACCTTGTCTATAGCTTCCCTGTCGAGGAGCATGGCCCCAAGCGCCGACTGCTCCGCCTCCAGGTTCTGTGGAGGGACCCTGTCCGTCAGGTTCCTGTTTTCGTAGGACATGGAGCTCACCTTCCGTCGTCAGATTGTATGCCTTCGGGTCCCAGCCTATAGCCTTCGAATATGTGCTCGAAGCATTCCTTGATGTCGTCCACGGGCACTATCTGCACGCCGGTTATGTCGGAGGGCACATCCTTCTTGTTGCCGTCCGGGATGAGCACCTTCTTAATGCCCGCCTGCTTTGCTCCGTAGACTTTCTCGAAGACACCGCCTACTTCCTTGACCTTGCCCTGTATGGAGATCTCCCCGGTCACGGCCACGTCCTGGCGTATCCTTATGCCTCTCGATGCGCTGAGCATGGCGAGGAGTATCGCCGCGCCTGCGGAGGGCCCTTCGATGTTGCCGCCCCCGACCACGTTCACGTGGAAGTCATATTTTGCCAGCTCGTCGCCGGTTATGGAGCGGAACACCGCGCCGGCGTTGAAGACGGAGTCCTTCGCCATCGACCCTGCGGTCTCGTTGAACCTTATGTTCCCGCCCTTCTCTTCCTTCCTGGGGAACGACACCGCCTCTATCTCAATCACAGAGCCGAGGAAGCCCGATACGCCAAGGCCGAATATCTTGCCGACTTCGGCAGTATCTGAGGCCTTGATGTTCACATAGGGAGTCATCCTGCCGGCCCTTATGGCATCCTCCAGGTGGGCTTTCTTTATGAGCACGTCCTTCGAGCCCTGGCTTTCGTACAGGGCGAACGAATATGCGTCTATGAGAAGGCTCGTCGCCTTCCTTCCTTCTATCGTGTAGTCGGATATCATCTCGGGCACGCCGTCTTCTATCCTCACGCCGAGCCTTAAGGCGGCGTTGGTGGCGATCTCCTGCACCGAGTGCTGCGTCAAAGGTTCGAAGAACACCTCGGCGCACCTGCTCCTAAGGGCAGGCGACAGCGTCTCTGGCTCCCTTGTCGTGGCACCGATGAGTATGAAATCGGCGGGGGCACCCTTTTCGAACAGCTGCCTTATGTACTCGGGTACGCTCTTGTCCTGTGGGTCGTAGTACGAGGATTCGAAGCTCACCCTCTTATCCTCCATCACCTTCAACAGCTTGTTGAGGAGCAGCGGATCCATCTCGCCTATCTCGTCGATGAAGAGGACTCCTCCGTGGGCTTCTGTCACAAGGCCCAGCTTCGGTTCCGGTACGCCGCCCTCTGCGAGGTCCCTCTTCGCCCCCTGGTAGATCGGATCGTGCACGCTTCCCATCAACGGATTGACTATATCCCTGGGGTCCCACCTCAGCGTAGTGCCGTCCACCTCGATGAACTTGGCGTTAGAGCCGAACGGCGTATACTTCGCCTTCTTCGCCTCTTCCAACACGAGCCTCGCCGCCGATGTCTTGCCGACGCCCGGAGGTCCGTACAGTATCACATGCTGCGGGAACGGGCTGGATATCTTCGCCATGAGCGCCCTTATCGCCCTGTCTTGCCCCACTATCTGAGCGAGGTCGGAAGGCCTCACGGCCTCCATCGCGGAGGTCAGCAGCTTCCTTTCCTCGAGCTTCTTCAGATCCTCGAGCTTCTTCTGCGTCTCTGCCGTCTCAGGGCCAGATTCTTCGCTAAGAAGCTGCTTCTTTACGTCCTTCACGTACTCTTCGTGCTTTTGCTGGAGCTTGTCGGTCACTTTCTTCTCTATGCTCTCATCGAGGCGCTTCCTTGCTAGCATCTCGGCGAGCTCGTCCTCGAGCTCGTCCATGATCGAAGGCAGTTCGTCGAAGCTGGGCGCAACTGTGATGGTCGGATCCTGGAAGACGATCCTTTGCAGCGCCATCGCCCTTTGTTCTAGGTCTTCCGACCTCATCAGGGTGAGTGATTCTAGTTTTCCCGCCTTAAGTATCAGGCGGTCGGCCCCGAGCAAGTCCGAAAGCATGGAGAACATCGAGGATATCCTCCTGGACATCTCGTCTATCGCCCCCGGATGCTCCCACCAAAGCAGCTTGGGCCCCTTGTTCCTTTCTTTTTCCTCGCCTTTTCTGAACAATCCCATACCTACCTACTCCATCGGTTGTATCGAAAGCCTCAGCTTGGTCGCTATGCCTGACATCAACCGCACTTCGGCCTCGTATTCGCCAACTGTTTTTATGTGATCAGGAATCTCTATCTTCTTCTTGTCGATCTCTATGTCCATCGTCTCTTTGAGGGCCTTCGCCACGTCCGCTCCCGTTACCGTACCGTATAGCCTCCCGCCCTCGCCGCACTTCACCTTGAGTATAATCCCGCCCTCCTTGAGCTGGCGGGCCAACTGCCTTGCCTGGCGCTCCTCCCTATCGAGCCTTTCCTGGGCGGCGCGCTTCATCTCGTCCACCCTTCTCAGCTCTGCGGAGTTCGCTTCCGTGGCCAGCTTCCTTGGTATGAGGTAGTTCCTGGCGTAGCCGTCGGAGACTTCCAGGACCTGGTCCTTCTTCCCTATGGCCTTGATGTCCTGCAGAAGTATCACTTTCATATCATGCCCGCCGCGGCCTTGCGCATGGCCATGGCCGCGACTCCCTCCTTTTCGTTTAGTCGTGCTTCAGGCCGCATCGTTTCGCCTCTGTGCCAGTCGCGCCGATGGGGCGAGAGGCGGGATTTCGACCCGTCTATATATTTCCCTCAGCCGTGCTTCTTATCCTTCGCCCGTCAGCGTAGTTTGCGGAAATCGTAGAAACTGTCCACCACTCCGGCGTAGGGCAGGATCCCCGACGTAAGGGGGGTTATGTAAAGGAACCCGCATATAATAAAACGAAGGAACTTGGGCACGCCTTTCTGGTTGAGGTAAAACCACAAGAGCGCCATCGAGTGCACCATATAGAACATCATCGCGCTCGTGAACAGGTTATTCCCCAGGTACGTGACCCAGTCCATCTTCACATACCCACCGATGAGCGGCAAGGCCAGGCCTATTATCGGGAACCAGCTGAACCATACGGGCAGCTGCCACTTTTCGAACTTCGTGATCGGGTCCGCCTTGCCCTTCATGCGGATTATTACGGCCCTGGTAATGGAATATGCGATCAACGCGGTCATCAGGCTGCTTATCACGACCATCGCGGGTAGAAGCTTCGATACCACGAAGGACATCTGCTCCGCCATGGCGTCCATCTGCTTCATCGCCTCTGCGCCGGCGTTTATCTTGGCGTAGAAGTTCTTCGTCGTCTCCAGCGATGCCATCATCGCCGTCCTCAGCTCTTCGAGCGATTTCTGAGGCGTTATGCCTATGGCGAAGGCGCCAAGCACGAAATCCGCCACCGTGGTGAACGTGAGCACCGCCCCGGTTATCAATGTGGAGCTGACCCAGCTGAATCCCTTCTTCATGCATATGCCGAGCACCACGCCGGGCACACCGATTATCAGGAGGGATATTATCCCGTGTATGGGCCCTAGCGTCATGCCTATGCCCAACGCTGCCACCAGCGAGGCCATGAGGCCTGCCTTCAGCCCGTGCCTTTGCGCTATCAGCGCCGCTGGGACGGGATATGCCAGTATTATTACTACCTGCGTCGCGTTTCCAAGAAGGTACAGGGCGATGGCTATCGCGGCGAAGATGGCCCCTTCTACTATCGCCCTCGTGCTCATCGTGCGAGGATTTTCTCTCATACGGCACCCCGATGCTTCAAGCCGGCCTTTCGGCCGGCGGTTTTCTTCTTTGGTGATGTTCTACGCCTTCTAAACATCAAGGACCCCCCGGTGAGCCCGGAGAGTCCCGATTGGAATGCCAACCCCGCTTACTCCGCGGTGAAGGGCAGAAGAGCTATGTGCCTCGCCCTCTTGATCGCCTCGGTCACCAGGCGCTGGTGTTTCGCACAACAACCGTTTATCCTGCGGGGGGTTATCTTGCCGCGCTCGTTTATGTACCTTCTGAGCTTTCCAAGGTCCTTGTAGTCTATATCGGTGGCCTTGTCCACGCAGAACGTGCATACGCGCCTGCGGGCCTTGCGGCCTCCCTTTTCACGCCTCATCATCAGTGATCGTCCTCCTAAATCTGGTTTACCGAAGGGCCTTAGAACGGCGGCTCGTCCGCCAGTTCCTCGACGCCCATTTCATCATCGACTTCCTCTGGTGCACCTTCCTGCGGTTGAGGTCCGCGGGAATATCCCCCTTCGCCCCTCTTCTCGAGGAATACCACCCTGTTCGCCACTACTTCCCAGGCTCTGCGCTTCTGCCCTTCCTGGGTCTCGTAGGAGCGCACTTGCAGGCGGCCTTCCACCGCCGTAAGGTGCCCCTTCTTGACGTAGTTGCTGACGTTCTCCGCCTGTTTGTCCCAGACGACTATGTCGATGAAGTCCGCTTGGCTCCTGCCGTTCTGGTCTTTGATTCCCTTGTCCACGGCAAGCGTGAACTTGGCGACCGCCTTACCGCTTTGCGTGTAGCTCAGTACGGGGTCTTGGGTTAGCCTGCCGATGAGTATGACCCTGTTTAACATCTAAGACACCACCTTAGCTGGTATTCGGTCCGGCAAAAAGCCAAATCAGCCGTCCTTCCTTACGATGAGATGACGGATGACGCCTTCCGTGATCAAGAAGACGCGGTCAAGCTCGGCTACGAGAGTCGGTTCGGCGTTGAAATAGAGGATCGTATAATAACCCTCCATGTTCCCGTCGATCTCGTATGCCAGCCTGCGCCTACCCATCCTGTCCGTCTTCGTGACCTCACCGCCCTGGTCGGTAATCAACTTATCGAACTTGGCGATCACGGCCTCGGTATTCTCCTCATCTAGCTGGGGAGAGATGATGAACATGCATTCATAGGCTCTCACTGACTTACACCTCCCTTCGGACAAATGGCCCCGCAACTAGTGCGGAGCAGGGCAACATATATCTTAGCATCATGAGCTGAAGTTAGCAAACGCCCACTTGGGTGGGAGGCTTCGGACCCGACCTGTTCAGACGAGGCACCCTATCAGGAGATCTTGCTTAATATCCTGGCAACGTCATCCTTCGTGAGCACCTTTCCGTAGGAAACGACCTTCTCGTCCACCACAAGTGCCGGCATGGAGATCACCCCGTATGAGACTATCTCCCGTATGTCAGTTACTTTTACGACCTCTGCTGTGATTCCCATCTCGCTTACTGCCTTCCTGACGTTTTCCTCAAGGGTAGCGCAGTTCCTGCAGCCCGAACCGAGCACTTTGATCACCATCTCAATACCTCCTTGGCATAGATCCTGCTCATTATCAGCATGGCTCCCTAGACGTCCGCTATTCACAGTCGCAATCGACTTCACATCCACAATCACATCCGCTGCCTTCGGTCGAGCATGAGCACTCTTGCCCTGTTTCCTTTACGTCTCCGACATATGAGATAGCCGAGACCGGGCAGAGTCTGCCACAGCCGTGACAGCCCTGGATGCAGCCATCGGGATGCACGACCACGGGAAACGGGGCCTTTGCCTTATCATACACCCCATGGCGACACAGGTCCGTGCAGTTTCCGCACTCTATGCACCTTGCGTAGTCTATAACCGGATACCATCCCTTTGACATCTCACAACCCCCAGTCCGATGACGCCTATCCATTACGCATCGACGGACATCTATATTATAAGCGGAAGGTGGTCCTGTTTATCTAGCAGGGCGAGAATATACCTTAATGAATACATCCAGCCCCGCTTTTGCATATTCCCATACTATGGCAATATGCCTTTCTATACGGGATTAGACAGCATTTACATAAGTCGGTGCAGGAATTATTATAAAAGTACTCATCAGCATAAAGGAAAGGAGATGAGAAGATGGTCTCGAAGAAGCCGCTGATTGCGTTGCTGATCATCACCGCCGTGATTGCCCTTGGGGCGTTTGCGCTGCAGACTGGAGCGGACGAGCCGAGCAGCTGCATCGACTGCCACACGAACGCTGATACCATGAAGGCGATGGTTGTCGTACCCGAGCTTGGCGGCGGCGAGGGCGAAGGCTGAGCGGGCCCTCCTCCCCCTGTAAGGGCGGAAGATTACTACCTTGGTTTCGTAGTCAGCAAAGATGCCATGGAAAATGAACCTCACCTTGCCATGCTCTCTTGTTCGGACTGCCATGGAGGCAACCCCGGAGGGAAGGACAAAGCAGAATCACATACCGGCCTCGTTAAAAGGCCTTCGGACGACATCTCGACTTGCGCAGGATGCCATCCTGACGAAGCCGAGTATTATGCTACTTCACTGCATTATACCACCGCCGGGTTCAGGAACGGTGTGATGGGACGCTTCAGCGAACAGGACCTGACCAAATTCGACGAGCTGGTCTTCGAACAGAGCTGCAGGAGCTGTCATGCCGCATGCGGTGACTGCCACGTCAAGACTCCTATAGTCTCAGGAGTGAACCTCGGATTGATCTCCGGGCACGAGTTCGTGAGGAAGGACGAGACGAAGACCTGTGCTTTATGCCACGGCGGCAGGGTATATTCCGAGTTCACGGGAGAATATGGCGGGACCCCGGACGTGCACTACCAGAAGGGCATGCTGTGCGCTGACTGCCATACGGCAGAGGAGATGCACGGCGACGGGACGCTGTATGAAGGACGCAGGGACGTTTCGATGCGGCCCCAATGCGTAAACTGCCATCCTATGGAAGCGAGCAGCGCTAATTCTAAGGAAGCCCATGAGACACACGCGGGTATCCTGTCCTGTTCGGCATGCCATACTTCTGCGGAATACCGTAACTGCCAGAACTGCCACGTGGGTGAAGGTTCTACTTCGTTCCCTGCGCTGGTACTGGGCAACAATCCCAGGGTAGAAGGGCAGGTTACCACCCTAAGGTTGGTTCCCACCGTACGCAGCACATTCGAGAAGGCGGGAATCAAGCAGGAGAACTTCGATTCTTTGCCCAACTGGTGGGATACGGTGCCTCATATGACGAAGAAGCGAACGGACCGCACGAAGGACTGCGCAGTGTGCCATAGCGACGGCAAGTATTTCATAACGAAGGACCTGTTCCCCGAAGACGGTTCAAAGGCGAACGAGGGACTTCTACGGTAAAGCAGGTTAATTAATATCGGAGGTGCGAGTATGAAGAGATTTATGGTTGTTGCACTTGCTATAGTGCTAGTAGCGGCGATGGGCGGTGCGTCCATGGCTGCGGGTTTCAATCCCCTGGTGACCACCTCATGGCTTTCGGCTAACCTTAAGACTCCAGGCCTGGTAATACTGGACATCCGCTCAGTAGCCGACTATAAAGCGGGGCATATCCCGGGTGCTGTCAACATGCTCTACGGAGCCCTTTCTGTGAAGCGCGGCAACCTGGCGAACGAGATACCGGATTTGTTGGACCTGCAGGATATGCTGCAGGAGATCGGAATCAGCGAAGGTTCTACCGTCGTCATTTACAGCTCCAAGTACTCCAAGGCTGATTCTTTCGCAGGGATATATGACTCACTTAGGATCTGGTTCACCCTCAAGTACGCGGGCGTGAAGAACGTGGGCGTGCTGGATGGCGGATTGGATAAATGGGTGCTGGAGAAGAAGGAAGTATCGACCGTGACTGTGACCGCAAAAGCCGGCACGTTCAAGGTAGTTCCCAACGAGGCGATAATGGCAACGGCGGACGAGGTGATAGCCGCAGTAGGCAAGGATGTAGTGATCGTCGATGTCAGGGATACTGCGACCTACGATACTAAGCACATCAAGGGAGCGGTAAGCGTTCCTTCCTCGTTCGTCTTCAATGACGACGGGACCATAAAGCCCGCCGCTGAGCTAGGCCTGTACGCGGTACCGAAGATCGGCACCAACCTCAGCAAGCCTATAATAGTCCACTGCGTAAGCGGACGCACCGCCAATGCATGGACATTCGTCCTGCTTGAGATGATGGGCTATAAGAACGTTGCCACTTACGACGGGTCTTCGCAGGAATTCTCCGCACTGCCCAACTTGCCAATGGAGCCATAAGGTTCATTAGAAATATCGGAAGGCGCATATCACAGTGATATGCGCCTTCCTTTTTCATCCATTTATCAGACGTGTGCCTGCACATAATCACACATTGAATTTTATTAAGACGACATCCCCGTCCTTCATCTCGTAGTCCTTGCCCTCGGATCTTACCTTGCCTCGCTCCTTGGCGTCCGCGTAAGAACCTATCTTTTCCAGTTCACTGTAGTTTATGACATCGGCCCTTATGAATCCGCGCTCCATGTCGGTGTGGATCTTGCCCGCGGCCTTGGCTGCATGGGTGCCTTTCTTCACGGACCAGGCGCGCGTCTCGGTGCCCTTCATAGTAAAGAAAGATATCAGGTCAAGTGCCTGGAAGCACTTCTCCACCAGATGATCGGCAAGCGGCCTGTCCAGCCCGAACTGCGAAAGGTATTCTTTCGCCTCGTCAGCGGATAGTTCTCCAAGGTCGTTATCTAGTTCGGCACATATCGCTACGACGGGACTCGCAGGATCCATGGTTTTAATCCTTGCCGCCGCCCCCGATATCATCCCTATCCTGTCGGGCAGCTGCTCGCTGAACAGCTCGGGCATGACACGAGGGAGTTCCGCGATCTGATCCTCGTCAACGTTCAGGACGATGACCGCAGGTTTAGCTGTAAGGAGGAACAGTCCGTTCACCAACTCCGCCTCTTCCTCGTCCAGCTCGATCGACCTTAACAGCTTGCCTGCCGATATTTGGGCCTTGATCTTCTTTAGGGTCTCGAGCTCGTCCTTGTACTTCCTGTCCCCTGTCTTCAACATTGGTTCCGTTTTCTGTATGGCCTTGTCCACAGTCTGCAAGTCGGCTAGCAGAAGTTCTGTGTTCACGATGTCGAGGTCCCTGGCAGGATCGACGCTGCCTTCCACGTGCACGACATCCTTGTTCTCGAAGCATCTGAGCACATGTGCTATTGCGTCGCACTCTCTGATATGTCCCAGGAACTTGTTACCGAGGCCCTCTCCTTTCCAGGCCCCCTTAACAAGTCCTGCGATATCGAAGTATTCGACGGTGGCCGGCGTCGCCTTATCCGCTTTTGCCAGCTCGGCTATCTTGCCAAGCCTCCTATCCGGTATTTCCACGACACCGACGTTAGGTTCTACCGTCGTAAAAGGGTAGCTTCCCACCTGGGCGCCTGCTTTGGTTAGGGCATTGAACAGAGTGCTTTTGCCTGCGTTGGGAAGCCCTACTATCCCTACTCTTAGCAAAGGCCACACCCCCTGTCATTGCTTGTTTACGATTGCCCTGGCCTGCCTTTCGAAGTCCCCCCTTGCCATGGTAAGTTGCCTACCGCATCCCATACACTTTATCCGGTAGTCCACACCGGTTCCTAGCACCTGCCATTCGAAGGATCCGCAAGGATGCTTCTTCTTCATCCTTACGACATCCCCGGGATTGTAAGGGAAGTAGGACTTCTGCTCAACCACGGCTTTTACCTTCTTCCTCGACCGGGTACTTGTCGGTCTCTATGGTTATGTTCCGGTGCGGGCTCGCAAGCCTTATGCCCTTCTCATCGCAGATGGCTTTTATAGCCTTGTTCAACTGGCGTGATATGTTCCAGTGCTTTAACGGTACGCCCTTAGCCCATATCCTTATCCTGGAACCGAGCTCGTTCACCTCTTCTACGCCGAGGACGGTCGGCCCTTCCGTCAATCCGTCCAGCTTGTCCTTCAGTCCGTCCAATGCTGCCTGGATCTCGTTTATCGCTTTCTCAAGATCCTCTCGTATGTCGACGGTGACCGCTATCCATATCCTCAATCCCTCGCCGCTGTAATTCGTGACCTTGCTTATATTCCCGTTGGGGATTATGTGCAGCTCCCCGCCGAAGTCGCGGATTTTCGTTATCCTCAGCTGGATGTCCTCTACTATTCCCTCGCATCCTTCCACCTTGACGTAGTCTCCTACCGCGTACTGGTCTTCGAACAGCATGAAGAACCCGGACATGACGTCCTTTATCAACGCCTGTGCGCCGAAGCCGAATATCAAGCCGGCAAAACCGGCGCCCGCCAGCAGGCTTGTAGGGTTAAGCCCCAAGACTTCGAGGGAGATGATGGATGCTAAGAAGTATAACGCGTACTTTGTGATGCTCCTTAATATAGTGCCGCTAGTCTGAATGCGCCTCTGTTCGCTAACCTTGTGATGGTCCCTCCTAAGGCGTCTCTTTATGCTCGCATCTATGATCTTGGCAATGATGGTGTTCAGAAGGGATGCGATGGCGAACACAATGGCTACGGAGATGATCCTGGCACCTATCCTTACATATGGCAGGATGTCCTCTACTGGCGTGCCTCGCAGCCTAGATATCCATTCAGCTACTTTATCCGTAAGTTTCATGGACCTCACCTCCGAAAAGGTTGTTTCACGTGAAACATCATATCCTTATTATGGCGCCGACGACAGCCGTTACAAGAAGAAGAAGTATCGGGTCCGCCTTGAGGAGTATCACAGCTGCTAAGGCGGCTGCGAATATGACAAGGCTTAACGTGCTTCCAAGCGCGGCGGCGCCCATCGTGTACGCCGCCGAAGCGATCAGCCCTATCACGACGGCCCTCAGCATGGTCTTGATTGCCTTCATCTTCTTGTTGTCTTTGAGCTTGTTCACGAAATAGGTCAGTACCAGCATTATGAGCACGGGAAAGAAGATCACTCCCACCGTACCCACTATCGCTCCTGGAATCCCAGAGAGTTTGTATCCTATGAACGTCGACGCATTAAGGGCGATCGGGCCGGGCGTAACCTCCGCAATGGCCACCACATCGAGGAACTCTTCCATGGTAAGCCATGCTTTGCTGATGATTATCTCTGATTGTATGAGCCTTAGCGCCGCATATCCTCCGCCGAATGTGAATAGGCCCACCTTAGCAAAACTCATGAATATGTCTATCAGCAACTCCATATCACAGCGCCTCCTCGGGCAATACAAGCGCAAGGAGCGCACATGCCACGATTATCGGAAAAGGGCTGACTTTTAAGAAACAGTTGGCTAAGAACGCGATGACCGCTATCGCAAGGTACAGAGGCTTGGAGACGCATGACTTCGAGAGCTTGATCACGGCCGCGGCGATCAGAGCGACGACTGCCGGCCTTGCCGCCTTGAAAGCGCTCTGGAAGAAGCTATACTTCATAAAGGAGGGGAAAAGCGCCGCTATTACCGTTATGACAAGGAGCGAGGGGAGCGTGCACCCCAGCACCGCCGCTGCTGCACCGGATTTACGCCTCAGGGTGTAGCCGACATATGTGGCCGTGTTTATGGCGATTGGTCCCGGCGCAGCTTGCGTTATCCCTAGCATGTCTGTGAATTCTTCCTTGCTCATCCAGTTCCTCTTCTCCGCAATCTCCTTCTGCATGACGGGCACCATCACGTATCCCCCGCCTATCGTGAACATGCCGACCTTGAAGAAGAGGGTGAATATCTCCCTTAGGGACGGTTTCTTGGTTCCCGTCATGGCTGCTGCTTCCAATTTCTCACCCCTTATTAATTGGTGCCCCGCCTTGAAGGCGGGGCTACTGGCTATATTATGCTTCTTCGCAGCCGTAATCCGCCACCTAAGGCTAGAATACGGGCGTGCACCATTTCATGTACTTCTTGTTCTTGCCCCTTACAACATCATAGTACAGGGACTGAAGCTCCTTGGCTATCGGACCTACCTTCCCGTCGCCTACGGGGACCCTGTCGACGGAGACTATAGGAGCGAGCTCGGCACCGGTGCCACATATGAATGCCTCTTCGCATATATAAAGCTCGGAACGGTCGACGACCCTCTCGACGCACGTCACGCCCATCTCCTCCGCGGCCAGCTTCATGAGCGTATCCCTTGTGATCCCCTCGAGTATGTGGGAGCTTACGCTGGGTGTCACGAGCTTTCCTTCCCTGACCATGAAGAAGTTCTCCGCACTGCCTTCCGATACGTGCCCGTCCCTGTTCATGAATATGGCCTCGTCGTATCCATTATCCAATGCTTCGCTCTTAGCATACGCAGCGTTGATGTATGCCCCGTTTACTTTCGCCCTCATCGGTATGCAGTTATCCTCTACGTGCGCCCACGAGCTTACGGCAACTTTCAGGCCTTTAGAAGTGTCTATGTACTTGCCATATTCGGTGGCGAAGCAGCAGAAGTTGTTCTCGATGCCGGTAAGCTTGACCCCTATGCCAAGGCCGCTCTTGTACGCCACTGGCCTTATGTACACGTCGTTGCCGCGGAAGTCGCTCTTCCTAAGCAACTCCAGAGTTATCTCACTAAGTTCCTCCGCGCTCTGCTCAAGGAATATCCTGGTTATCTTGGTCGAGTTCTTCATGCGCTTGAAGTGTTCGAGCAACCTGAAAACGTAAAGCTGTTTGTCGTCTTCGTTCCAATAGGCCCTTATACCTTCGAAGCATGCTGTCCCGTACAAGAAGGCATGCGTCATTATGCTTATCTTCGCATCCTCCAAGGGTACATACTTACCTTCTAAATAGGCCACGGGCTTTGACATCGACAAAACCTCCTTAAAATGTTACTTCAACCTGCTCAGCAGCATCGCGACGGCGCCGATAACGAATGCCACTGCTACCCATGAGTATCTCCACGCCGTCTGTTTCCTCTTCCCTCTCTTGATGTCCCCCTTGCCCAACTCAAGTTGCTTGCCGGTCTTTATCAAGGGGATGCCTTTGTCGTATCTCCTTAGGCCGTTATAGAGTACACCGAGGTTGTGATAGGCATTGGGGTAGGTAGGGTCCGCCTTGATCGCCTTTTCGTAGTACTCGATCGCCTTCTCCACATCACCGCGTTCCTTAGATATGTTACCCAGGTTGGTGTATGCCGGGCTACATTCGCAGTCCAGTGTAATGGCCGCCCTGAACTCTGCTTCAGCTTCTTGTGCCATGCCCTTGGAGACGTAACAGACCCCGATCTTGTTCCTTATAATCGGGTTGGCCATTCCTTCGGCTCCTGCAGACATAAGTATCTGAAGGGCCTTGTCCGGTTCTCCTTCAGATATTAACGCCTGTGCCTCTCCGATTATCTCTTCTATCATCGAAACTGTTATTCCTCCATGTACGATGCACTATCTTGAGTACTTGCCTACCGCCTTCGATATCGCCTCGAGTTCCTCGGGGCTGAGGTTGTACTTCGAGGATCCATCCTCTATGGGCTTCGCGTATACCCTCGTCTCCGAATGCCCGAATATACCCGTTATCGTTATACCGTTCTTCTTGTCGTCCAGCAATGCCAAAGAGAAGCTCTGTTCCCCGCCTACACCTTCGAAGGCGTTGTACCTTACCATCCCTATGTTCTGAAGGTGCGTACCGGCTTCCATCTCCGCCGTCCCCATCCTCACCTCGAGTGCCTTTGTCCTGGATTCCAGCTCTTTCGTCGAAGTCAGGTAGTCGATCAGCACTTCCTCAACGTTCTGCTCCGATACGCCGGAAAGAAGCTTTTCATACTGTCTCTTGATCTTCTGGACCTTCAACATAAGCGCCATTGTTAGCGCCGCCACGATCAACAGCAGGAACATAAGCGCTGCCGTTATGAAGTAGCTGTTATCCCGGAGAAATGACATCATTGATTCCATCTGTCGCGAACCGCCTTTCGATTGCTTCTATGAACCGATGGTGCGCTCGATTATCCCGTCCAGCTCCTCAAGGCTGAAATAGTATATCTCGACCTTGCCGGCTTCGGCTCCGCCCACGATTCTTACTTTCGTGCCGAGTGCCTGCCTCAGCTTCCCTTCAAGGGCCACTATATCGGCATCCCTCTGCTTGATGGACCTCTTCTTCGATCTCACGCTGCCCAGCCTGCTCACTGCCTCTTCCAGCTGCCTCACGGACAGCTTCCTCCTGACAGCTTCCTTTGCCAGCTTGGACTGGACCTCCGGAGATTTCGTCCCCAGAAGCGCCCTGGCGTGCCCCTCACTCAATGTTTCACGTGAAACAAATTCGATCACATCCATCGGCAGCTTCATTATCCTTAGCTTATTCGCGACAGCAGACCGGCTCTTGCCGACCAATCCGGCGACGTCCTCCTGCGTCATCTCGAACTCATCTATAAGCCTCTGGTAGGCCCCCGCCTCCTCGACCGGATTCAGGTCCTGCCTCTGTATGTTCTCTACGACCGCAAGCTGCATCATCTCGGCATCGGTGGCATCCTTTACAAGGGCCGGGATTTGCGTCAGCCCCGCCATCCTTGAAGCTCTCACACGCCTCTCCCCGGCGATTATGTTATAGCCGCCGGCTGACTTCCTTACTATTATCGGTTGTATGAGCCCGTGCTCCTTGATCGACGACGCCAGTTCGGCGAGCTTCTCCTCGTCGAAATCCCGCCTTGGCTGAAACGGGTTCGAGCTTATTAGCGAGACGTCTACCTCCGATATTCCGGCGCCTTCCACCAGGTTATCGCTGAGGAGGGCTTCCAGGCCCTTTCCGAGGCCCTTCCTGGCCGCTGCGGTCATCTGCCATCACCTCTTCTTATGATTTCCCTTGTGAGCGCCATGTAGGATTCCGCCCCCTTGGACCTTCCGTCGTATAGACAGATCGGGAGGCCGTGGCTGGGCGCTTCGCTCAACCTTATGTTCCTCGGTATCACAGAATTGAACACCTTGTCGCCGAAGTATGATTTTACCTCCGTCTCGACTTGCTGCGTAAGGTTTAGCCGAGGGTCGTACATGGTCAGGACCACTCCGAATATGCTTAGCGCCGGATTGATGTGCCTCTTCACGAGATTTATTGAGTTAATCAGCTGGCTTAGTCCTTCCAGCGCATAATACTCGCATTGCATCGGGACAATTATCCCGTCTGCAGCCGCGAATGCGTTAACGGTAAGCAATCCGAGGGACGGGGGGCAGTCCACGAATATATAGTCGTAAGTCTGCCTTGCCGCAACAAGCCCTTCCTTCAGCCTGTTCTCCCTCGCCATCTCGTTGACTAGCTCCAGTTCCGCGCCTACTAAAGACATATTTGAAGGCAAAAGGTCCAGGCCTTGCACCTTCGTGCGGCACACCGCCTGTACGGCGGTTGCGGTGTTGGTGAGTACGTCATAGACGCTGGCTTTCAGCGCGTGTTTGCCTACGCCGAGACCGCTTGTGGCATTACCTTGGGGATCAAGGTCCACCAGCAGCACGGATTTATTGGCGTTCGCGGCATATGCAGCTACATTTACGGCGGTGGTCGTCTTGCCCGTACCGCCTTTCTGGTTGGCGAATGCCAGTACGATCGACAAATAGACACTCTCCGTTCGATTATTGGGCGCCTGTTACGCCAATAATCATTCTACCTTATTACCGCTGCTTCGTGAAATCGGCCTCTTGTGCGGTTCTCCGGCTTTCCTTGGGTATCTTCCCGGGGTAGGGGATGTCTTCTCCGCCACCACCAAGACCCTATCACCTTGGTCGTAAGGCAGTGTGAATTTTCTCACACCAGTTATCTTCGCTCCCAGGGCGAATGCGGCGGCCTTACCGTCGTCAATTTCCGTATCAGCTCCAGGGCCCTTCATCGCTACGAAGAGTCCGCCTTTCCTTAGAAACGGTATGCAGTACTCAGCCGATTCCGAAACAGAAGAGACGCCTCGTATTACCGCAAGTCCGTACTTCTCCCTATGGATGGATTCCCTTGCTAGGTCCTCTGCCCTCGCCGTTACTGCGGTTACGTTAGTAAGGCCGAGCTCGATTACCGCCCGGCTTACGAAATTCACCTTCTTGCCCACAGAATCCACCAGCACGCCCTTCGCTTCCGGAAGCATCATCGCCAAGACAAGGCCGGGAAAGCCCGCCCCTGTTCCGATGTCTACGAAAGAGCCGCACTCCCTCGCCCCTTCTACCATAAGCACGGTCAGCGAATCCGCAAAGTGCTTAACCGCGATGCCCAGATCGTCCTTAATCCCGGTCAGGTTGACCTTCTCGTTCTCCTGCACCAGAAGATCCTTCAGGCGCTGCATGAGTCCCATCCGTCGTTCGTCCACTTCTATGCCCAGTTCGGCCGAGGCTCTTTCCAGTATCTGCCTAAATGTCGTCTCCATCTGGCCTGCCCTCCTGCCTAAGGTGAATTATAAGGGCCGCTATATCGGAAGGCGACATCCCGGGTATCCTAGATGCCTCTCCGACGCTCGCCGGCCTTCTTTCGGAGAGCTTGTCCTTAGCCTCCGTCGAAAGCCTGTACATCCTTCTATAGTCCACGCCGTCCGGTATCCTCTTCTCCTCCATCTTCCTGAAAGAGGCCGCCATGCGCCGTTCCTTCTCTATGTATCCGCCGTAGGCCTTCTCCATGGCAAGGTTCTCCTCTGCACATTCGAGCAGCCAGGCCCCTTCTCCGAGCGAGGCCGACAAGTCCTCTGCCTCGCGGTCCATGCCAGAGGACAGCAAGTCCTTCAGCCTTGTCTTCATTTCGAACGCCCTGATTCTGTCGCTGTCTGCAAGGCCAGTCCTCATCGCTTCGCTAGTAAGCCTGAAATCTGCATTGTCCTGCCGTAAGGCGAGCCTGTACTCTGCCCTTGCCGTAAGCATCCTGTATGGCTCGTCCGTCCCCTTCATGACGAGGTCGTCTATCAGGACGCCGATATACGCCTGGTCCCTGCCGATGACGAGCGGCGCCTCCCCCTTGATCGATAATGCCGCGTTCACCCCTGCCACAAGCCCCTGGGCCGCGGCCTCTTCGTAACCCGAGGAGCCGTTTGCCTGCCCTGCAGAGAATAGTCCATCGATGTCCCTGAACTCGAGCCTGTGGTCCAGCTGTGAAGGATCGACGCAGTCGTACTCTATCGCGTACCCGTACTTGGTGATCCGGGCCTTCTCCAGGCCGGGTATCGTCCTGAGAACCTTTTCTTGCACGTCCTTTGGAAGGCTCGTCGCAAGCCCGGCTATGTACATCTCGTCCCCGTCCCTTGTTATCGGCTCTATGAAAAGCTGGTGTCTGAGTTTCCCCTTGAACCTTACCACCTTGGCCTCGATCGAAGGGCAATACCTGGGCCCGATGCCTTTAATAAGGCCGGAGAAGATGGGTGCCCTGTCGATGTTGTCCTCCACGATCTTATGGCTTTTGGCGTTAGTGTAGGTGATCCAGCAGTCCCGCTGCTTCCTTGGAGCCGGCCTTCTTACGTTGGAGAAGCAATAGAGCAGGTCCTCTCCTGGTTGGAGCTCCATCTTTCCGTAATCTATGGTGGACGTATCCACCCTGGGTGATGTGCCTGTCTTGAAGCGCATCAGCCTTATGCCGGCTTCCGCTAACGAAGGGGTGAGCCCTGAAGCAGGGAATCCTTCGGGTCCGCCTCTATGTACTTCTTCCCCGATGTACGTAGTGCCCCCGAGGTACGTACCCGATGCGAGCACCACCGCTTTGCATCTTACCTTCTCACCGGAGACGATGGCCCCCGTCACCCTTCCGGAGGTTAGCTCAAGCCCTTCCAGCTCGGCTTCCGCAATGTCGAGACCCTCTTGGTCCCTTAGGATCACCGCCATCCTTCTTGTGTAGAGCGCCTTGTCTATCTGGGCCCTTACCGCCCTTACCGCGGGTCCTTTCGCGTTATTGAGCATCCTGACGTGGATGAAGCAATCATCCGCGGCGGACCCCATCTCCCCTCCAAGCGCGTCAAGCTCCCTCACCAGCTGTGATTTACCAGGGCCGCCTATCGAGGGGTTGCACGACATCCTTGCTATCGAATCAAAATCCAGCGTAAGGCCCAGCACCTGCAGGCCGAGGCGTGACGCTGCCAACGCCGCCTCACATCCGGCATGCCCGAGTCCAACCACTATGACATCGTACGAATCTCGCAAGACGGCCTCCCGATCATTTTCCTACGCAGAATTTCTCGAATACTACGTCCATTACGTCTTCCGTCATCACATCGCCCGTTAGCTCTCCCAGCGCGTACAACGCATCCCGCAGCTCTACACAGGTAAGTTCTCCAGAAAATCCCGCAGCCAGCGCGGCCCTTGCCCTAATAAGGGCTGCGCGGCAGCTTCCAAGGCATGCTATCCACCTCGACGACGAGCTGTCGCCGCTTTCGAACTCCGAAATCGCAAGCGCCTTCTCGGCTATTGCCTTTCTCAGCTCCTCAATGCCTTCTCCGGTCCTCGCCGAGACTTCGACGACGCTGTATCCCGGGATTCTGTATGCATCATCGTCATTACCAATGGTCCGCCCCTGAGGCGATTTCTTAAGGTCGGTCTTGTTAACTACGATGACCACGGGTTTTCCCGACAGTCTGGAGATCTCCTCTTCGTCCTCAGCGGTCAAGCCAGCAGGATAGTCCGCGACATAGACCACCACCGCAGAGGTAAGGGCCGCCTTCTTCGCCCTTTGCACGCCGGCCTTTACAAGAGGGTCGTCCGTCTCTCCGATGCCTGCGGTGTCTGCGAATCTTATTGGCATCCCGTCGACATTCGCGGTCTCTTCCACCGTATCCCTCGTAGTTCCGGGTATGTCCGATACGAGCGCCCTTTCCATCCCGAGTATACGGTTGAGAAGGCTCGATTTGCCCATGTTGGGCCTACCTATTATCGCAACCTTTATCCCGTCTATGAGGAGCCTGCCCCTTGATTCTTCCTCTATCATCGAATTCACTTCTTCTTCCAGTCCCTGTAGCCGCGAAATCTGCGCTGCCGTGCCCTGCTCGTCAGCTGTCTCGTCCGGCCAATCCAGCCCGGCTTCAATTCCGGCAAACACCTCGGTTATTTCGGCCTTCAAGTCCATCGCCCTTCTTTGGGATGAGCCCTCCAACAGACCCGAGGCCATCTGCCTTGCCTTCTCGGTCCTGGCTTTTATCATCGCAAGCGTCGCTTCTGCTTTTATCAGCGACATCTTGCCGTTCATGAACGCCCTTTTGGTGAACTCTCCCGCCCTCGCCTGCCTTGCGCCCGAGCAGATCGCCTCTGCCAGCACGGCCCTGGCCGCCGCTGTGCCGCCGTGGCACTGTATCTCTGCGACGTCCTCTCCTGTGTAGCTCCTCGGCCCTTCGAAGTACAGCGCCACAGCCTCGTCCACGAACGACCCGTCCTTTGACAGCACCTTCCCGAACGACAAGTCCTTGGGCAGGGAAGGGAAGCCCTTCTTCGCGGGCCTGAAACAGGATGCAAGGACCCGGCTGGCATCCGGGCCGGATATCTTGATGATCGCTATGCCACCGGTGCCGTGAGGCGTCGATATCGCTGCGATCGTGTCCGTCCTTTCCATACCCATGCCCCCTTAGGTAAAAAAGCGTGCCTCGCGGCACGCTCATGTTGCCATATTAGATTCTACATCATGCTGGATGCCGAGTCATTCGGGCGATACTACTACCTTCCTGTTCGGCTCGTTCCCTTCGCTGTAGCTGGTCACCCCTTCGATTCCCAGGATAACCATGTGGATTATGCGCCTTTCGGATGCCGGCATCGGCTGCAGGACCATCTCTTTCTGCTCCCTGATGGCCTTCTCGGCAACTTTCACAGCCAGCGCCTTGAGCTGCTCTTCGCGCCTTAGCCTGTATCCTTCGATGTCGAGTATGTAGCGCGTGCGCTTGCTAGTCCCTATGTGCCTGTCGTGTCTCATGCCGATTATGTTCACAATGTACTGCAGCGCCTCTAGCGTTTCCCCGTGGCGTCCTATAAGGGCGGCGAGCTCTTCTCCTTTTATGTCGAGCTTCGTGCCTTCCTCGGTCTCTAGTAGCTTTACTTCGGCCTCAAGCCCCATCTTGGAGAGCAGCGTCTCCAGGAACTCCTTAGGATCTACCGGTTCGCCCTGCTCCTCGTATGGCTCTTCGCCTTCGGACATGGCTAGGTCGAATTCGTCGTCGGCGCCCGCTTTCGGCACGACGTTCACTACTACTTTGTTTTCCCCCAATAGCTTTATGGTCCGGTGGGGGGTATCCTGGACCACCTCTACGTTGACTTCGTCGATCGTGCAATTGAGCTGCTTAAGAGCCCTTTCTATTGCCTCTTCGACGGTCTTTCCGGAGTATTTCATGATGACCTCCCCGTATGGAACTGACTATTTCGTAGCGGGCCTTACTATGAACTTCAATATGACCCACTGTTGTATAAGGTTGATTACGTTGAACGTTACCCAGTATATTACCAGGCTCTGGGCCGAAACTATTGCGAAGTAGCCGAACATGATGGGCCACAGCCACTTGAACATCGCCATCGAATTGCCCGACTCCGAGCTGGTGGTCTGTCCTGTCTGGGCGAACGTCATGTACGTGGTCACCGCAGTGATTATGGGCATCAGCATCTCCCTGATGAGCACGAGCCATGCGCCGATGTCCGCTATGTTCGCGGGTATGGCGATGAGGGGCTTCTTCATGATATCGGCTATCCACAGGAACTTCATGCTGATGCCCTCGCTTGCGAGCAGGTTCATGAAGTTCATGTCCTGCATGCCCTTGTAGAATATCAGCATTATGGGCAGTGTAAGAAGCGCAGGGAGACATCCCGCCAGGATGTTGAAGTTGTTCTGCTTGTACACTTCCATTACCCTGCGGTTGATCTCCTCGCTCTGGCCTTTGTATTTCTTCTGTATCTCATCAACCAGAGGCTGTATCTTCTTCTGCTTCTCCATCGTCCGCGTCTGAGAGACGGAAAGCGGTGACATCGCCAGTCTTAGCAGGACGGTGAATATTATGATGCTATATGCATAATTTCCCGTCATCTCGGCGAAATAGCGAAGGATGGTTTGTACAATGCCCGTCATCGTCTACAATCGTCCTTTCACGGCCACTCACGGGACCGGGTCGTATCCGCCCTTTCCCCATGGATGACATCTTAGGATTCTCCTTATGGCCAGATATGAGCCCTTGGCCGCCCCATAGCGGCCGATCGCCTCTAGAGCATATTCTGAGCAGGTGGGCCTGAACCTGCAAGTGGGATACCTCTTGAAAGGCGATATCGCCTTCCTGTAGAACACGATCAGGGCCATCAGCACGGTCTTCACCTGACACCTCCGGCCACAGTAGCAAGCAGCCTTCTTAGCTCCTCGGCAACGTCCTGAGCCTTGATGCCTTCGGCCAGCATTCCGGCGCGCGGCACGAGAACCATGTCCTTTGATATGGGAAGGGATACTTGCATCCTCGCCGCCGCCCTGAACAACCTCTTTATCCTGTTCCTCTTGACCGCGTTCCCGTTCCTCTTGCTGACCGCATAGCCGATCCTAGTAATACCTTCAAGGCCGGGCGCCAACCGGATCAGAAGCATTGATCCTTTCAGCAACCGGCCTTCATTCATGATCCTCGTAAAATCGGAGCTCTTCCTGAGCCTCTCATATCCTGCCATCCATACAATCGCCACACCTTATAATAAATGAAGCCGTCGCTAAGACGGCCTGTGGCGTTTCAAGCTGAATCAGAGGGATATGCGTGCGCGACCCTTGGCGCGCCTCCTCTTTAGTACGTTACGTCCTCCGGGTGTGCTCATTCTCACCAGGAAGCCGCTTGTGCGGGCCTTTTTCCTTTTATTCGGCTGATATGTCCTTTTCATTACAAGTCCTCCATCGCTTCTATGGCAAATAAGTTCGTCAACAGCAAATTAAATTCTACCGATTAGGTTGTGTGATTGTCAATAAAAAGGGGTATCGCCCGTGCAGTATACAGGCAAACAGCTGTTCTTTATACTTTTGCCATATTTCTTGTCCATATGCGCAAACCCAGCAAAAGGCATGTTATTCACAACTTGTTGATAATATTGTTGATAACGTCTCCTTCCCGCTGTTAGAATCATGTTAAACGGAATGGCAGGGTCGCTCATTTCCAATAGTCATATTTAGCTGGGGTTTTCATTCTGCCCATATCCTTGCCGTTTCTTTTAAGCCCACTATTACTGCGTTTTGGCGCTTGCTTGGATGGCGCTTCTGAACGAGCTGTCCTAAGAAACGGGAGTACGGCCGGGAAGAAAAGATTTCAACCATTTGTTGATATCTCTGTTGAAAACCCCGGTTCTGTTTACGACCCGGGGAAATGTCGGCAAATGCGCAGCGCATATGCTTTTCACAAAGAATTACCTAGAGTCGTCTAGCAATTGCAATAGCCAATTTGCTGGTGTTAACATTATCAACACAGTCTTGTTGACAGAGAAAGACCTGAAATCATTTCTGATAGGATGGCCCTCTGCATAAGATTTGGGATGACGGAAATACTTATTCATATGTGATGAAGACCATGCAAGAAGGGACGGGCCCATGGCAAGAAAAGGACTACTGGCAAGAATCCTTTCCGGATCAGAACCTCGTACTCCCGAGCCTGTTTCAGAGGAACGGCGCCCGGTGGCACAAGGCCCATCCGAAGTAGGGGGGACCTATTCAAATTACTCAGCCCGCATAGCTGTATATGATTCATTCACGGCCAGCCCTTTCATCGTCGATATAGGATCCGACGATTTTCTAAGGGTGGTCGATGAAATATCCGCGAAGGCCTATAACCTCGGCAGGGAAAGAGGAGGGCGCATCCCGTACATCGTGATAAGGGAAGTCGTCGAGAATCTCGTCCATGCCGGCTTCAAGGACGTGATCATTACTGTCGAGCCCAGCGGCAATGTGATACGGATATCGGACCACGGCCCCGGCATCCCCGATAAAGACAAGGCTTTCAGGCCGGGTTTCACGACTGCGACCAAAGAGCTGAAAAGGATGATAAAGGGCGTCGGTTCTGGGCTTCCGATAGTGAAGGAGTCTTTGGAGCTTATGGGTGGATGTGTTATTCTAGAAGATAACCTCTCATCCGGGCTCGTCATAACTTTGAAAGGCTGCCCGGACGAAAAGGCGTCATCAGGCCCGGGAAAACAAGAAAGCACCTCGGATGGGGAGGGCGCCCCTCAGAATTCAGCGCTCTTAGAGGCCAAACAAAGCGACGAGGAGATCGAGAAGCAAGTCTCGTCGCGCCAAAAGAAAGTACTTATGCTCCTTGCGGAGGGCGGTCCGGCAGGCCCATCCTCAGTGGCAAAGGAACTAAAGCTTAGCGCAGCCACCGCATACAGGGATCTTGAACTACTGGAGCGGCTCGAGCTGATCAGATCCAACGAAGGCAAAAGGGAGATCACCGCTAGAGGTCAGCAATTCATCTCTTTCGCCATGAAGCGCCCGTAGCTTCTTTTTCTCAACGGGGAGGAGAAAGGAATGTCCACAGCTGATAAGGATCTCGCTGACATATGGGAACTGACCCTGAAGATCGTACAGCCCGACGTTAAGAGGCTGTCCTTCGACACGATATTGAAGAACAGCAGCCTCGAGGAGCTGAACGGCAATACGGCGGTTGTCAAGGTACAGAACGATTTCGCCAGGGAATGGCTCGCGGCGAGGTACACCGACAAGATTGAGGATGCCTTAAGGGGCATAGTTGGATCGTACTGCAAGGTTCAGTACACGGTCGGCGATTCTCCACAGCTGTCTGAACAGGGTGAGCCTGTAGCCAAGGTAAGGCAGAGGTCCTCAAGGCCCAAACAAGAAGCTGAAATGAAGATAGAGCACGAGGCCGCTCCCAAGCACCCGAAGGGCCCCCTTCTCATAGGAAGGCAGCTGCAGAAGAGGTACATATTCGAAAGGTACCACGTGGGCGCATACAACGACATCCCCGTATCCTTCATAAACGCCATGTTGGAGAACAAGAGCCATTCTCCCCTTTTCATATACAGCTCGGTCGGCATGGGCAAGACCCATCTGTTGCAGGCGACGGCTCGCAGGATGTTGGAGGCAAGGCCCGACGCGAAGGTGGGATACCTTACGAGCGAGGACTTCACGAACGAGCTCATCAAATCGATAAACGCAGCCTCCATGCAAGCTTTCAGGGACCAGTACAGGCAGTTGGACCTGCTGCTGGTAGACGATATACAGTTCTTCGCCGGGAAGGAGAAGACCCAGGAGGAGTTCTTCTTCACCTTCAACACGATTACCGAGGAAGGTAAGCTCGTCATCATCTCCTCCGACAGGCACCCGAAGGAGCTTACCACCCTCCATGACAGGCTGCATTCAAGGGTGAAGTCCGCCCAGATTGCTTCAATATCGGCAACCACGTATGAGGACAGGATAGGCATACAACAGAAATGGATGAACTATGACGGCATAGTCCTGCCCAACTTCATATACGAGAAGGTGGCCTCGAGGGTAACCAACAGCATAAGGGAGCTCGAAGGCGCCCTCACCAACATCATCACCAGAATCAACATCATAGGTAAGAATAAAGTATCTCCCGAGTTCATCGACGATCTGCTCGACGAGATATCCCCTGGCTCCAGACCGCAGACCGTGACCGTCGCTTTCATACAGAAGACGGTCGCTGAGAAGTTCAACGTCAACCTGGAGGACATGAACAGCTCGTCCAGGGTCAAGGCGATAACCGAGGCAAGGCAGTCCGCTATGTACATCTGCAGGGAGATACTGAACATGCCCCTCGAATCGATCGGCAGGGAGTTCGGCGGCAGGAACCACGCCACGGTCCTTCACGCGTGCCGGAAGGTGAAGGAATCCATGGAAAAGGACATCTCCTCCAAGGACAAGATCGGTGATCTTCTGAGAGACCTGAGGAGGATATGAAAAGGTTGAAAAGTGGTGCTTCGGACTGTTGAAAGGTTGTTGAAAAGCCGTTCCCTTTTTCTGGTGTGTGAATTGCTGTCGAAATGACCGGTCCGAATTAACTAGTAACAACAAAGTAATCAACATACGAAAAGGCTACTCTAGCTTAGCCTGAAGGTGTTAGCAACAAAATCCACAGTGCATACTACTAGGACGTCTTATATTATTAGATTATATAGAAGTAAGATAGGCGGGGAGGTTGTTCATAGTGAAGGTTTCATGCAGCAAGACTGCCCTTGTTTCCGGGGTCAGGACGGTATACAAGGCGGTGTCCCAGAAAGCCACCAACCTGGTTCTCTCCGGCATCCTCGTCGAGACGACGGCTGACGGCCTGCGGCTCGTGGCCTATGACCTCGACCTTGGGATAGAGACTTTCATACCGGTTCAGGTGGAAAGGGAAGGATCCTTCGTTTTCCCCGCCAAGCAGTTCGCGGACATAACGGGGAACCTGCCACATTCGGAGGTCATCCTGGACTATTCCGAGAGCGCCGGCTCGGTCGATGTGATCTCTGGCAGGACGCACTTCTCGGTCAAGACTATGCCCGCCAAGAACTTCCCGGAGCTGCCAGAACTGGTGGCAGGCAAGACCTGGTCCATGTCCGAACCCGAGCTCAGGAAGATGATCAGGAAGACCGCGATAGCGACTTCGACCGACACAAACAGGTCCTATCTGATGGGCATCTCCGTCGAGGCCGACGAAGACGGCGTCTCGATGGTCGCCACGGATTCCTTCAGGCTTGCGTACAGGAACGTGGAGTACTCGACCGGGCTTACCGGGAAGATAGTCTCCATAGTGCCTGCAAGGATGCTTAGGGAAGTGGAGAGGAACCTCTCTGCGGACGGCACCAGGGAAGTGGAGATATGCATAACCGACAGGCATTCCTTCGTGAAGTTCGGCAACACGAGATACATCACAAGGCTGCTAGAAGGGCAGTTCCCCGACTATAGGAAGATATTCCCCGAGAACTTGTCCACCAGGATCACCACCGACACCAACAGCTTCTTGTCCGCGATAGGCAGGGTATCGGTGATGTGCAAGGACGACCTTTCAGCGATAAAGATGTCCTACACAGGCGGAGAGCTGGACAGCCCCGGCTTCCTGACGATAAAGGTCGTGACCCCGGAGCTGGGCGAGGCCGTGGAGGATTTGCCTGTATCTCTGCAGGGCAACGCAGAGATGGTAGTATCTATAAGGGCCAAGTACCTCAAGGAGGTTCTGCAGGTCCTGGAGTCGGACGATGTGGAAATAGGATTCAACAGCGGCAGGAGCCCGGTCTGCGTCAAGGAGACGGACAAGGAAGATTATCTGTACCTGGTGATGCCGATAACGGGATGATGCATGCCTAAGCCGGGTGAGGAGGTTGCGCTCATGGGCGCAAAGCAGGTATACATCTCCACCGAATACATAACACTCGACCAGCTCCTAAAATGGGCTGGTCTTGTTATGACGGGGGGAGAGGGCAAGATGGCAATAGCGGATGGGCAAGTGACGGTCAACGGAGAAACCGAAACCAGGAGAGGGCGCAAGCTCCGGGACGGAGACACCATCTCGTTCGGTAGCCGTGAAGTCATAGTGATGAAAGGCAAGGACTCGTAGCTTTGGTCCTAAAGAGGATTTCCCTGAGGGGTTTCAGGAACTATAGGGCGCTGGACGTGGACCTTTCCGAGGGGGTCACGCTCTTTTCGGGCAGCAACGCCCAGGGCAAGACCAACCTGCTCGAAGGCATATACGCCCTTTCGGCGGGCAGGAGCTTCAGGGCCGCGAAGGATTCCGAGATGGTTCTCTGGGGAGAGGAGGCCGCCTGGGCCAAGGGTTGGGTGTCCGGCGAATACTCCGATTTCACCGTGTCCTTGTCGGTCAGCTCAGCCGGGAGGAAGACTGCAAGGTTGAACGACGTGGAGAAGATAAGGCCATCCGAGCTTTCTGACAGGCTGAACGCGGTCGCCTTCATCCCGGATGACCTGGACCTAGTGAAAGGGTCCCCTGCGGCAAGGCGCAAGTTCCTCGACCTGCAGATATCGCAGCTCTCACCAGTATACAGGCAGACGCTCATCGTCTATTCGCGGACGGTGCTGCAGAAGAACGCGCTACTAAAGAATTACCACGAGATGCCGGACTCGCCGCGCCTTCTGGACATCTTCAACGAAGGCCTGGTAAGAGAGGGATCATTGCTGGTGAAGATGAGGTCCGATGCCGTCGAGGCCCTTGCACCGCTCGCCGCGGGCAACTATGGGTACATAGCGGATTCGTCAGAAGAGCTTGAAGTCACTTACATGCCTTCGGTGGAAGTAGGGCAAAGGCCGGATCTGGAATCGGTCAAGGAGTCTTTCGCAAAGAAGCTCGCTACGCACAGGGCGGCGGAGATCGCAAGAGGGGCGTGCCTCGTCGGCCCTCAAAGGGACGATCTGGGGCTTTCGATCAGCGGCAGGGCGGCGTCCAGCTTCGGTTCACAAGGCCAGCAACGCACGGCGGTCATCTCCCTGAAGCTCGCCGAGGCAGAGGCCATAACAGCAGCGAGAGGGGAATCCCCCGTGGTGCTGCTGGACGACGTGCTTTCCGAGCTGGACGAATCACGCAGGCAGAGGCTCATACGCAGGTTCCTGGGCAGGTGCCAGACCGTCATAACGGCTACGGACGCGGAGTATGCGTTCTCGATGCCAGGATGCCTGTCGTATCGCGTAGCGGCAGGCGAGGTGGCGCCCTTATGAAGAAAGGATTCAAGAGCATAGGCGATGTCCTCGAATCCAAAGGCAGGAGATCGGGACTGTCCAGGTCCATGGGCCTTGCCTCGATCGCGATGGCCTGGGAAGAGCACATGAGGGGAATGTTCGCAGCGGGAAGCGCCGTAAATTCGATAACGGACGGAGTAATACGCATCTCGGTGGACGAGCCCGTCTGGGCCCAGCAGATGAGCATGCTGGGCAAGGAGATACTTGAAGAGCTCGGTAAGCATTGCGACCTTTCCGGCATCAAGGACATCAGGTTCATGAGCTTCGGCAACACAGTGCGTTCGAGGCCTACGAGGACGAAGTCCCTCAGAAGGCAGGACGAGTGGCCGGTTACCAAGGAGCTCAACGCGGTGTCGCTGTCGGGGGAGGATCTGGCCAGGTTCGAAAGGATGGCGCGGCGCCTTCCCAAGGAACTTCACAAGGTATTGGAGCTTCACGTCAAGACGGAGGCCATAGCGAGGCTGAAGGATTCGAAAGCATGCCCTATATGCGGCATAGGGCTTCCCACCAAGAGCCGGTACTGCCAGGTCTGTGCCTTGAGGAAGGAAAAGGCCAGGACCGAAACGGCGGTCTCTTTCCTGATGGAGAGCCCCCTTTCGTCGGATGCGGACCTGATTGAGGTATCGGGGCTGGCCGGCCTTGAAGAAGAGCTCGTGCTCGATATAGTCGCCTTCGCAAGGAGGATGGCCGGAAAGAGGCTGATCGGCGAGGCGGTCAGGGAAGGACCGGCCACCGGCGCAGACGGGGAGAATAAAGCCTGGCCGTTGCTGGTAGCGGGCGTGTGTGCGTCGACGGGGGAGACTTACGACGCAGTGATGTCGCAAGGGCTCGAAAACTATGTACCGGAGGGCATTCTTGAAGAGCTTGGACTGATAGGCGGCAAAAAGGCGGAGAGATAGATCCACACAAGGAGGGGCTGGCATGGTTGTGACGACTACGCCCGGGGTAGAGGGCAGGAAGATAACCGATTACAAGGGCCTGGTGTTCGGGGAGGTCGTGTCGGGGGTGAACTTCATCAAGGACTTCGCGGCCGGCATAACCAACATCCTCGGGGGAAGGTCCGGTGAATACGAGAGCGAGCTCATCGAAGCGAGGATGAACGCGGTCCACGAAATGATGGAAAGGGCCAGGAAGCTGGGCGCTAATGCGGTCGTGGGCGTGGACGTGGATTATGAGGTGCTGGGAGAGCACGGCAACATGCTGATGGTCACAGCGTCGGGTACGGCGGTGGTCGTGGAGTAGCCGGAAAAGGCATAGGAATAGGCCTCATGCCTTCGTGCCAGAAGGCATGATTTTTTCATCGAAATATGAGTATAAAGCCACATAGAACGCCAATTAGGAAGCCATTTATGGTATAATGAATTGTGTTAATTGGCAATACTTTTCCCGGGAGGAAACCATTTTGGAGAAAGAACTAAATAAGGCTGCGATAACGGAGGAGCATTACAGCTCCGCAGACATAGATGTGCTCGAAGGGCTCGAAGGAGTCAGGGCGCGCCCCGCTATGTACATAGGCAGCACGGATACGAGGGGCCTGCACCATCTGGTATACGAGATAGTGGACAACAGCGTCGACGAGGCGCTGGCCGGAGTCGCCGATACCATAACCGTAACGCTGGGCAAGGACGGCTCTGCCACGATCTGCGACAACGGTAGGGGGATCCCTGTTGACATACACCCAAAGGTCGGCAAATCGGCCCTGGAGGTCGTGCTTACGATGCTCCATGCCGGCGGCAAGTTCAGGAAGAGCAGCTATATGATTTCAACCGGCCTGCACGGAGTGGGCGCGTCAGTCGTGAACGCTCTGTCCGAGATAATGGAAGTGTGGGTAAAGAAGGACGGTAAGGAATACTACCAGGCATTCTCGAAGGGCAAGTCCCTAGGCCAGATAAGGGTGATAGGAGACGCCGTCACGAGCGGTACTACGATAAGGTTCAAACCGGACCCGGCGATCTTCAAGGAGACACAGGACTTCTGTTTCGAGACGCTCAGCCACAGGTTCGAAGAGGTAGCATACCTTACCGCCGGCCTCAAGCTCGAGCTCATAGACGAAAGGGACGGCCAGCATGAATCGTTCCATTTCGAGGGCGGCATAAAGTCCATGGTGGAGCACATGAACGTCGCCCGGGAGAAGATACATGAGGACATCATCTACCTAAAGAAGGAAACCCCCGAAAAAGTCCAGGTAGAAGTCGCCATGCAATATACGGACAACTACTCCGAGAGCATATACTCCTTTGCGAACAACGTGAACACCGCAGACGGCGGCACCCATATGTCGGGCCTGAAATCGGCCCTCACGAAGACCATCAACGATTACGCCAGGAGCAGGAAGGACCAGTTCAAGGACTTCGACGAGAACCTGATGGGCGATGACGTCCGAGAGGGCCTCACCGCAGTGATATCCATAAAGCTCCCCGAGCCGCAATTCGAAGGCCAGACCAAGGCGAAGCTCGGCAACAGCGAGGTAAAGGGCATAGTGGAAAGTTCCGTGACGGAGCTGCTGGCCGAATACCTGGAGGAGAACCCGCGCACGGCGAAGGCCATAATCATGAAGTGCCTGTCCACGGCGAAGGCCAGGAAGGCAGCCCAGAAGGCCAAGGACCTAGTCAGGAGAAAAAGCGAGCTCGAGATCTCGGCCCTTCCTGGCAAGCTTGCCGACTGCTCGGACAAGGACCCGTCCAAGTGCGAGATATTCCTTGTGGAGGGAGACTCCGCTGGAGGAAGCGCAAAATCAGGCCGGGATCGTCGATTCCAGGCGATAATGCCGCTGAGGGGCAAGGTTATAAACGTCTACAAGGCCGATATCAAAAGAGTCTTGGAGAACAACGAGATAAGGTCCATAATTACGGCGCTGGACGCCGGATTCGACGAAGAGGGCCCGAACGCGGTTCCGACGGACGAAGAAGACAACGGTAACGGCACTAAGAAGAGCTTCAACCTCGACTCGCTGAGATATCACAAAGTAGTGATCATGACGGACGCCGACATCGACGGCGCCCACATAAGGACTCTGCTGCTGACGTTCTTCTACCGTTACATGCCGGACCTCATAAGAGAAGGCCACATATACATAGCTCAGCCCCCGCTCTACAAGATCAAGGCCGGGAAGATCGAGAAGTACGTCTACTCGGACGAGGAGCTGCAGAAGGCTCTAGACCAGATCGGGCGGGACAACTACAACATCCAGAGATACAAGGGCCTAGGAGAGATGAACGCCGAACAGCTCTGGGAGACGACGATGAACCCCGAAACAAGGACGATGTTCAGGGTCGCCATGGAAGATGCGAGGAAGGCGGACGAGCTGTTCTCGATCCTCATGGGAGACGCCGTCGAGCCGAGGCGCAAATTCATAGAGACCCATGCGATATATGCGAAGAACATAGACATCTAACAAGAATTCGACCCAAGAGGTGAACATATGTCTGAAGAAATGGAGCTCCTGCAGGGAGCCACTTACCACGACAGGGACATCGAGCAAGAGCTGAAGTGGTCATATCTGCAATATTCGATGAGCGTTATCGTCGGAAGGGCGCTTCCCGACGTGCGCGACGGCCTGAAGCCGATCCACAGAAGGATCCTGTACGCCATGGACACATTGGGACTTACCGGGGACAAACCATACAGGAAGTCGGCCACGGTGGTCGGCGAAGTCATAGGTAAGTACCATCCGCACGGAGAATCGTCCGTCTACGACGCCATGGTGAGGATGGCACAGGATTTCTCGTTCAGGAACATGCTGGTCGACGGGCACGGCAACTTCGGTTCCGTGGACGGCGACCCGCCGGCGGCACAGAGGTATACGGAGGTCAGGATGGCGAAGCTGTCCGCCTTCATGCTCGCCGATATAGACAAGGAAACCGTGGATATGGCGCCCAACTTCGACGAATCCCTTAAGGAGCCGGTGGTGCTGCCGGCAAGGTTCCCGCAGCTGCTCGTCAACGGCTCTTCAGGCATCGCGGTAGGCATGGCCACGAACATACCCCCGCACAACCTGGGCGAGGTGATAGACGGCACCGTCGCGCTGATCGACAATCCGGACCTTACTCCTGACGAGCTCAACCAGTACATCCTAGGCCCTGACTTCCCGACGGGCGCGCAGATCCTGGGCACCCAGGGCATAAGGGACGCTTACAATACGGGAAGAGGAAGCATAAAGATACGGGCCAAGGTGCACTTCGAGCCCATGAGCGGCGGCAAGACCAGGATAGTCGTGGACGAGATCCCCTACATGGTGAACAAGGCCGAGATGGTAAGGAAGATCGCGGACCTTCACAAGGACAAGAAGATCAGCGGCATCACGGACCTGAGGGACGAGTCAGACAGGAACGGGCTTAGGGTCGTGGTCGAGCTGAAGAAGGACGCGAACCCGAACGTGGTCCTCAACCAGCTATATAAGCACACTCCGCTGGAGACCAACTTCGGCGTGATAATGTTGACGCTGGTCAACAACATACCGAGGGTGCTCACGCTGTCCGAGGTCCTTACCGAGTACGTCAAGCACCAGAAGGAAGTCGTAACGAGGCGCACGAGATTCGAGCTTGGCAAGGCGCAGGAGCGGGCCCATATACTGGAAGGCCTGCTCATCGCCCTCGACCGTATCGACGAGGTCATCGCCCTCATAAGGGCGTCGAAGGACGACAACGAGGCGAGGACGGGCCTAATGGAGACATTCGGTCTCACGGAGAAGCAAGCGCAGGCTATTCTCGACATGAGGCTGAAGCGCCTGACGGGGCTGGAACGGGGCAAGATCGAAGATGAGTACAAGCTGCTGAAGGAGACGATCGAGAGGCTCAACGCCATCCTTTCGGACGAGGGGCTCCTTAAGCAATTGATCAAGGACGAGCTTCTTGACATCAAGGCGAAGTTCGCAGACTCCAGGCGCACCGACCTCGTTCCGGATGAAGGGGAGATAGTGGACGAGGACCTCATCCCCGTCCAGGAGATAATCATCTCCATGAGCAGCTTCGGCTACATCAAGCGCATGCCGGCAACCACCTACAAATCCCAGAGAAGGGGCGGCAGGGGTGTGTCGGGCGCTACCCTAAAGGACGAGGACGTGGTCGAGGGGGTCATCTGCACGAGCACGCACTCCACGATCCTGTTCTTCACGAACAAAGGAAAGGTCTACAGCCTCAAAGGCTACAACATACCCGAGGCAAGCCGGCAGGCAAGAGGTACCGCCGTGGTCAACCTCATACAGATAGACAGCAACGAGAAGGTCACAGCTGTACTGCCTGTCAACGAGTTCGCCGAAGACATCAAGGTGTTCTTCGTAACCCAGAACGGCACGGTCAAGAAGACTTCCCTGGACCATTTCGCCAACATCAGGAAAGTCGGGCTCATAGCCCTCAACCTCAGTGAGGACGACGAGCTGATCGTCGTGAAGCAGGTCACGGAGAGCGATGAGATCATCATGGTCAGCAAGAAGGGCATGAGCATAAGGTTCAAGGAGAGCGACGTGAGGACCATGGGGCGTACGGCGGCGGGAGTGCGCGGGATGCGCCTTAAGGACGGGGACATCGTAGTCGGCGCCGACATAGCAAAGGACGAGCACGAAGTTTTGGTCATAACCGAGAACGGCTACGGAAAGCGCACGGAGTTCTCGCAGTACAGGTGCCAGACTAGGGGCGGCAGCGGCGTCAAGGCGATGAACCTTACGAAGAAGACGGGCAAGATCGCCAGCGTAAAGTTCGTGTCCGAGAAGGATGACCTGCTCGTCATGACTGAAGGCGGCCAGGTAATAAGGATGGGAGTCGCGGACATATCGGTCATGGGCAGGGCGACCCAGGGGGTCAGGCTAATGAACCTAAGAGAGGACGACCTCGTCATCGCCGCGGCGTTGATACCGGCGGAAGAAGACGAAGAGACTATCGACGACACGGCAAATCCCGCTGAAGGAACCCTGTTCGATCAGCAATAAGGCATGGCAAGGCGCCTCATGGAAGAAACCGGGGCGCCTTTTGCTATAGAGGAACATGTCAAAGGGGAAGTCGGATGGATGCTTGATTGAAAGGATCGGTTCCCGTCCGGCTGTGGAAGCACTAAGAGCAACCCGACTAAGCAGTATCGCTTTCATTAAACGGGCCCTACATCGGCCCGTTTTTCTTAGCCTTCCCAGCGATCCGATGATACGGCATTCTAGCTAGAAGTGCGTTAAGTCGCTATTACTGCCAGCCCTACTTCTGTCTGTGCTTGCCCAGAGGTGCCATAAAGGGTGGATTGCATCAAACGGCCGGCTCGACCGGAGATTAGCTAAGAGACTCAGATAATGCATAACATGAAGGAGTTTGTGCGTTCTATGTCAAAGTACTCCACAGGCCAGGGAGGACCAAGGAGTAAATCCACTCCATGACCAAGGAGGCGGCTCATATGCCAATGAGGAGCACCATCCGTACTATCCTGGTAGTATGCGTGCTTATCTTACTGGCCGCACAGCCAGGATGCAGGAGGAGCCTCGCAGTGCTCTACTTCACGGATTCCGACAACGACTTCGCCGGAGAGGCCTTGGACCGGATGGGATTCGCCTACACCAGGACCTACTCTCTTACGGATTTCGCGGGGGCGTTCGTGGCAGATGCCTGGGATATCGTCATAGTGGACAACAGGCATCCGGTAATACCGGAGGGAATGTTCGAAGCGGTGGCGACGCTGATGTACTACTACCATTCGGCAGGCGGCAAGATATTGCTTTCCACCTGCTACTTGGACAACGACGAATTCGAGGCATACTGGGCTACGTTCGGCTACCAACATCAGTATTCGAGCCCTTTCCCCATAAACGTGTTCAGGCTTGAATCTGCAGGGGACCTCTGGACGGACCCGAACGATGTGCCCGACCTGGATCTTACCGGAGTGACGGATACGTACGGGAACGCGGCGAACGCGTTCAAGGGCAGCGCTGTGATGTCGGGATCGAAGGTGGCCACGTTCAACGAGGCCATACCGGAGGATCCAAGCTCAGGCGCGGTCTTCAGGGCGAACTCTGGAAGGACGATCCTTAACGCTTTCTTCCTGGATGACGCGGTGGTAGGAGGAGTGCCGATCGATTCCGACGACGATAACGTACCGGATGCCGTCGAATGGTACATGAACGAGCTCGCGGCCCTTGAGAAGGTCCCTGGCGCGAAAGTGAAGCCCGCTCCTCCGTAAGCCGATGCTAAGACCGATACAATGAAAGCGCATCCCGGTCCGGGCGGTAGTCCGGACCGGTTTCTTTACAAGACGAGAAATTAGTCATCACGCATCTGTGCTGCATATATATGGCGTTGAAAAAGGTGTTTGGAATATCGTGGAGAGCCGTTACAGGCTTGACTTGCACTTCCCGCCGCGATATATTAATTAAGCCACCCTGCTAAATCTATCAAGGGCGGCGGCTCTTTGAAAACCGGGAATAAGGAAGGAAAGCAAGAAGGAAAAGAAGAGAGAGAAGAAGAGAGACTCAATAGCGAGCGGGCGAAGAGGATCTTTTGAGTAATGTCAGCGGAAAAAGCTTGAAGAAGCTAGGTAGTAAGACCTCTGACGAGGTATAAACTTTTGTCGGAGAGTTTGATCCTGGCTCAGGACGAAC
>JAKQNF010000033.1 GCA_029565935.1 Bacillota bacterium
TGATAGTAATCCAGAAGCTGCTTCATGATAGCCTTCTTCTGTGGGTCTCGCTCTTTTCTGCTCTTCCTCGCCATGTTAAAAGCCCTCCTTTGAGAATTATCTCATCAGAGGGCTCTCATACACAAAATTCTACTTACTACCCCATCCTTAGCTGCTGATTTTCTTTACAGAGATTTATCAGTTCCAGCTCTTCAGCCGTCCGGTTGTCTTTCTCATGGCTGGAGCCGGTTGCGTTAATACGTTTTACCCATTTGTCAAATGCCGTACTCGTCAGGTCGTACTCCCGGATTATTTCGCATCTTGGCTTCCCATGGTTGTATAGCTCTACCAATTGTTTCTTCTGCGCTTCACTGTACTCTCGCCTTGCTCTTCTTTGGGTCATGGTTTCCTCCTTCTCCTCTTCTCTTAAGGAATACCATCACCTTATCTTTCTGTACAGTTTAGTGTAACCAATCCACTTATTGTTAGGCAAAGTGTAATAAACCTATCGTATTAGCCAATTTTGACTAATGCTGGTAAGAAAGTAAGTCCCTTTACTCTCTCATTGACTAGTATGTCCCTTACTCTTTTTCTCACGATTGTTATCCGCCCTGCTGATGGCTCCTTTGTAAGGTTGAAGTCCTTTGTTTGATCTATGCCTTCTCCTGAGAACACCAATGGCTTAAAAGTAAAGTAGTCCGGTGTTCTAACCCTGCCGCATGAACAAAGAGGCTGGGCAGTGTTACCATCCTCCAATCGCTCTGGCATGTATGAGGATATAATCGCTAGTTGACCTTTTCTCTGGAGTTCTCCCCTAATCCTCACATAGCTATTACCACATGATATTCCTGTAAAGCCCGAGTCTCTTATGATTTGGGCTAACCGGTCAGAGAAGATCATTGGCTGATGGAAGAACGGAGCCGCTATGTCCGTTCGTCTGAAATATGCTGAACCAAGTAAGATACTATCATCCACTTCAATGATGTCTTTACATTTTGGGCATCTCTTGATCCCCTTAGTTTCTTTACAATCGAATTGCGGTACGTAGACTTGCTTTAAGCTAAGGTCCCCTCCTTGAAAACTGCGGAGTATAACCTCAGGTATCATAGAGAAGAACTCAAAATTTCTCAGTTCCTCCTCAGAGAAGAGTGCTCTTCTTATCTCTAACACTTCTAGTTTTGGAAAAGAGAAATGCTCCATCCTCTTTCTAATGATTGCATACTCAGGGCTGTCTATGTCAACAAACAGACCTTTTATGCTGCTTGAGTGGTTGCCAACAGGCGGTAAGTCTAATCCATTGGTCAGGTACTTGTAGACAACCCAGTTCTCTCTTAGTAATAACTTCTCAACAATCCTCATAGTCAATTCACTTCCCTCTACTAGAAGGTCATATTTCTATTTTCTTCTGACCGGAAGTACCAGCTTCCCAATCCGCCATATTTTTCTAGAATTGGTACTAATCTATTGATGAGCGGAAGCAACTTCTCGCTAACTAGTAGTTCTTTATAGATCAACTCCACAAATCGAAGGTCATTCTCGAGATGCAACGCCATATGCATGTCGTTCGATATATCGATTACTCGTAGGGATAAGCCCAGAGCCTCAACTATTAGTTTTGAGCATTCCGCTGCGCAGAAGTCTAGCATATCAAGTTTTTCAACAAGATTTCTCTTTAGGGTCTCTTTTAATCGCTTACTATTCGCGATCTCCATGGTATTGATCTTCACGGCATCAAAACCTTGCGCTTTGCTTAGCTTCGAGTAGTTTGCCCATTTTCCTATCCTGTTATTGTGATTGATATCCTCTCTCCCAGAGGTAGACATCTTGTTGTATAGCTCTTCCACAATTACCTTGTTGATTAGGAAATCGGGGGTTTCCACGCTAACCGGTAGGCTGCAAGCATTAACTCCACCCAAGGCTCGTTTGAACCTCTTCTTTCCAAACTTATCAGCTGATGCAGCTATGGCTAGTAGGTACACAAGAAGCTCTTCAACATGATTTCTTATCTCAACAGCCATGAATGCAACATCGCAATCCACTCCGGATAGCTTCCTGAAGTAATCCGATATTTCGAAAAAGGCAAGCCAACCGAATAATTCAACTTGCATGAAAGCACCTTACTTTCTATTTATTAAACTTATCTAATGCATCATAAAATTTAGGTAAACCCCAAGTTAGATCATTGATATCGATCCCAAGCATAGGTGCTACATATTTAAGTGCCTCATAGAATGGAATTGCAACCGTCTTAAAGAAAGCTTTGTCCAACTCGTAACCGCTTCTTATAATATCGAAAAGATTAGCCTTTGGAGGCAGCTTTCCCATTAGTTTCCTAATCTGATTAAAAGCATTCTTCATATGCTTTGTCCAAGTTTCTTTATTCTTATTTGGATCGGGATTGTTGCTATTCATGCCACCGATTTTTCCCATGTGAAAAGTAACGGTTTTAACTTGGTTAGTAATCTTTTCTTCAACATCCGCCTTCTTTGCAAAGAAGGTGGTATTGATCCAGTCGACTACTTTAACAAACCAGGGAACTATTATTATTCCTGCCCCAATATCACCCATCATGCTACCGTAATCCAGACATATTTGATCCTGCATGACTGCTGTGCTGCTAAGACCATCTCTATCCACTCTTGAATATGGGTTCAAGTTCCCATACACGTGCCAATTTAGCCCGTCCTTCGCAGGATCCGCGCTAGTGAACCTCCCAAGAGTGGGATCATAGTACCTGGCATTGAAGTAGCTGAGGCTGGTTTCCAAGTCCGAAGGCTTACCGGTGAAGCGGTGCAACTCACCGTCTATTAGCCCGCTAGCTGTTGTCAAAGAACCGAATGGCTCGTATGCATACCTGGCTATAACAGCTCCTGAGACATCAGTTACTGCTCGTACTGTGCCCACCATGTCTGTATGGTGGAAGTACAGCTGCATCACGACAGCGCTGCCCACGAGCTTCGCTAGGTATTGCCCGTTGACTGCCACATACCTCGTGATAGTCTCCGTGGGTGGATTCGGAGGAGGTGTCGCCCATTCCTGCCTTATCTCATATATCGAGTCGTTCCCGCTCCATAGGCTTACAGTCCTCCACTCATCATCAAGCCATGAGATAATCCTTCTGCCTAGGGCGTCGTATTCATACTTCGCAAGAGTGACCCCGGCTTCGCTTGCTTCCTTCATCATCTTCATTGGATTGTAAGCATATGTGGTTGTGACTCCTGCCTCAGTTCGCGACGTAATCTGGCCGTATGAACCGGTTCCAAAGCTCGACGAGCCTCTGTTAACAAGATAGTTGCCCGGGTTGTAGGTATAGTTGAAGCTCTCCACTGTGAGGCCCTGGGCGTCCTTCCACGTTTCGCTCAGCCTATTGCCCGCCCCGTCATACGAGTAGAACACCTTTACCCTGTCTTGATAACCGAAGATGTCAGAGCTGGTAAGCCGGCCAGCGTTGTCGTACCCGAACTGTAGCGCCCTGCTGGCTCCGTCATACTCCGTGATGCCGCTTAGCAGGTCCCTAGATGTGTACTGGTAGACTTGGCTGAATATGTCGCCCGGCTGCAGCCTACCGACGGATATGCCACCCAGCCTCCCCAGGGCGTCGTAGCTCCTAACAGTGGTCACTCCGTTGACTGACCTGGCCTTCGTGAGCCTGCCGTTGGCATCGTATGAGAACCCGGCGGCACCGTATCCGGGCAGGTACTCGAACAACCCGGGTATCCTCGAGAGGAGTCCCCTGCCGTCGTACTCGTAATCCACATACGTACCGTCAGGGTAGATCACCTTGGTCCTTGCGCCGGTCGCGTTGTAGCCATAGCCGAGGGCCCAGGTCTCCGCCCCCTTATGGAGCGTCTCGGAGATCTGCCAGCCCCTTTGGTTGTATTCCATCTCGAGCGAGTTCTGGAGCACTCCGTTCTCGTACTGTTCCGCCGCCGTGAGGCAGTCACGGCAGTCATAGAAGAACCTCGTGGCCGTCTGCGACGTACCGTCGCTGTATACAGCCTGCTTCTTCCTGCCGAGCTCGTCATAGCTGCTAGTCATGCCCACCGAAGCGCCTATGGTCTCGCTCGTAAGGTTGCCCCTTCCGTCATAGGCATAACTGTGAATCCCTTCAGTGGTCCCGGGCAGATCCATGGACATCGGCTTTCCGAACGGGTTCTGCTTCCCCTGGGCGTTCACATAGGAGTAGGCGGTGATGTCCCAGGTCGTATCCGTCCTCCTCACAGCCGATTTGGTCATCCTGCCGAGGGCGTCGTACTCGTACCTGACCATGTCCCATATAGGTGCTCCCGCCGGAGGGGATGTCTTGGGATCGTTCGCGGCCCATATGGTCCTGCCCATAAGGTCATAACCCTCATAGGAGGCTATACCGCCGGAATCGACCGCTTTCTTCCACCCCTTGGTCGCTACGCTGCCGAAGCCTGCGGGTAGCGACATATCGATCGTAGGGTTGGCGGCAAGGGCAATGTTGGCGTTCGCATACCAAGTCTCGATGAAGGTCTGGTCAGGCCTAACTACCTTGATCTCCCTTCCGAAGGCATCATATTGCCTGCTCGTCTTGTTCCCAAGGGCGTCCGTAACCTCGGTTTCCATCCCCAAGGAATCGTACTTCACGTGGGAGGCGAGCTTCCAGATGCCCCCGTCGAGGTACTCCGAGGCTATCAGGCGCCCCTTGCCGTCGTAGGTGTTCCTTATCTTGTTGCCCACCTCGTTTGTTATCTCGACGGACCTCTGGCTGTCGTTGTACACTACGCCCTTCGTTGAGGTGAGGCTTCCTTCATGGGGCGGATTGGTGATCAGGGTTACCCTTCCCAAGGCATCGTACTGATAGCTGGTTTCTGAGGGCAGCCCTTGTGATCCCTCCTGCCTGACGGTGGTTGGCCTGCCCAGCTTGTCATATGCAGCCGTAGCCCTCGAGTAGCCTAACGAGCCGTCCGCTCTCGTCACCGCGGTCTCCTGCTGCACAGGGTAGGCATTCCAGAGAGCGTCGTATACATATGTCGTTACGCTTTCGCTTGCCTGAGGGTTATTATCATTGGCATAGGGGGCATATGTGGTCACCGTTACGATATTCCCTGGATAGCCAGTACTGTAAGCAAAGCCCGTGGAAACGTAGTCTTGAGTGCCTTCCAGTGCATATTGGGCTACTTTTGCCGTCATGGCCTTGATAGTGTTGACTCCGCAGATCTCCAAGACCTTTATGTCCCAGAACCCCGGTTCAGGAAAGATCACATCAGTGGTATTCGTGCCCTTCTTGGCAAACAGGCCGCCGTCTATGAACGGGGATACGTAATAGGCGCTCCCCCAGCTGGTATCCTTCGAACGCTTGATATAGATGGCATATTGATTGTCCCCCCACCAACCACCGGTGGACCAGTCAATGGTGACCACTATCTTCGATACGATATCCCCGCCCGTGGACCACAGTGGATTCCATACCGTGGAACCATTGTTGGGTAACAGCCCAGTCGGGCCCTGTACGTCATTGAATGTATTCGTGGGAGTCATGCAGACCACGGCTTCCTGCTTGAGCAAAGGTTTCGTCTTCGTGGAGTCCAGTGTGTATCTAGTCTCTTTGCCTAGCTTGTTCCCTGCCGCATCTTTTATATAGTAGCTATATTCCCTCGTAGTGAGCCAGTAGGTGCTGTCATATTGGTATTCTCTCATCGTGCCATCCGGCTCAAGCACTTTCACCGGTCTGCCATGGTCGTTATAGAAAGTGATGGTCTCCTTCGAAGTCTTCTCGGACGAGCCGGAGTAGCTGGTCTCCTCGGATATGCTTCTTGGTGTTCTCTTGTCCTCGTCCGCGTAACTATATGTAGTGGTGACTGTCTCCGTTTTCTGCCTGTCATCACCGCATTCCTGCCCGGTCATGATGTGCTGTTTCTGCCTATTTAAGCGGTCGTAGACCCATTTCTCTACGGCAGGGGCCTTCCCGACCTCACCTGCGGATATTGTCGTCGTGGCAGTAGTTGTATAGCTGTTGGTTGCACTGTCCCACGTGCCGTAACTGAACTGGATCCTTTGCTCAGAATGGGTCGATGGTATAAGTCCGCCGCCGGAGTATTCGAGAGCGGGGATTTCATCATACCTTTCGGTCAATATGTACTCAGCGAAGTTGTCACTCTGGCCCGCGGGCATAGATGGGTTATCCCCGAAAATGTATCTTAATCTCTGGGTATATGAATAATGGCTTGTGCCCTGCGTCGGATGGGTGATTGCGCTGAGCATCAATCTTTTGAAGTGATCGATCAGGTATCCATAGCTTATTCGTGCTTCTACCTCATCATAGGAATAATATGTCGAGGGCCCGGTGGGGGGCTGTACCGATATGAGCTTCTTCCAACTACCAACTGATGTGGAAGCTAGATTATATATCCAAGTGGACAGTATAGGGGAAGAAATGGCATCGTCTTCATGGACATTTACGACCACCGAACTTGTTTCATATGTGAACCTTATGGTCCTCCCTACCGTATCGAATATCTTCGATATTCTTCCGGCTGTATCATAAGTAATTCTTATATATTGCCCGAACCTGTCCTTCTTGGCAATCGGGTTACCGCGGGAGTTGAAGTACCATGTAGTTCCGCCATCTATCGTCATTTTCCATTCTGATATGACTCCGCCGTATGAATACTCCTTGGATGCCACTGCCCGGATGTCCTTGCTATCGCGCTTGTCGAGGTAGCCATCGCTTTTAATCTTGTACGTCCCTTGGCTGCCTAGGTGGATATATGATCCGGCCGAACCCTTCTCATAAACCGGGAAATCCAGATTCCAACCTGATGCTAAGGAAGTCGCCTTCTTACTAAGCTGGTATGGCTCTATTTCGATAACTGGATCAGAAACCTCAGTGACATCTTCAGGTGCGGGATAGACTGCCGCTTGATTAGACCAGAGCAGGGTCGTCGTCGTATTATAAGGATCATAATTATCAGGCGGGGCATAAAAATAGTTGATGCACTCATATCTACTTTCAATCCCATAAGCATAACCATCGTCGCTCGTCTGCGAATTGTAGCTGATTTCACTGAAGTAGGATACTGTGTAATAGCTACCGTCCGGATTTGTTATGGTATCCCATGATGTGTCCCATACGCTATAGCTTCCAGCATTGATGACGAAGTATAAGATGTCATAAAGTACGAATTCCTCAAGTTTAGACTGGCTGCTATCATAATATCTTGTAAAGGCGAAGTCATTCCCATACCTGCCTGGCAGCACAAAATCGGTTTGAGTTATCATTAAGGAACCCGAAGACGTGTTTATGTTTTCATTGTGGTTATTGAAGTAGTTACCGAAAGGTTGATTCCTTTCCACATTGTAGAGCGATGTATAATCCGTTACGTCGACAGGCGTCCCGGCTGAACTAATCCTTGCCATAGAGCTCACGACTACCTTGTCCAAATCCTGCCTTGACGGTGCTTTAAGAGGAAGGAGCTCCTCAGGGAACTTCCTTTCCGGCCACTTCTTCATGAACCTCGCGAATTCCTCAGGCAGTTCGTCAAGCCAGCCTTTCTCCAGCTCGTATGGCAGATCGATGTCATCTTTCCATTCCTTTGCATCACTGACATAGAAAAAGAAGGCTATCGCGGAAGCCTGCTCCGTACTGGCGCCGTTTTCGATCAACTTCGATATGACCGAGGGCGAGTATCCGAATTCAACGCTTATCAGTTTGGAGGCCTCTTCGGTTCACCCTTTGCCCCCCTTGCCCGAAGTCATCATTGAGACTGCATTCGTAGATCTTGAATACTTAAGGAGTGCTTCTTCCAACCTTTCCCATGTCACATCGTTCAGGTAGATTCCTGCTAACACCTCTGGATCCTTGCCGAACCTAACCGCCATCTGTAGGCATCTAATCGCATCTTTCATGGAAAGCCCGGTTTTTCTGCTGAGCGTATTGCATGCGTCGGTATCAATACGGAAACCTTCCAGTGGGTAAAGCCCATTGAGATATGCCTTAACCTGATCGATGCTCAGTCCTGCTTCAAGTAGAGGAGCGAGCTCTGCTTCAGCAATGCCGTAGTACCCAGCTATACTCTTGATTCGTAGTTTTGTGGTTCCATCAATGGTGCTTGCCTTGAGCGGGACTGATGCGCTTATCGACGACGTCAATGCCAAGATGATAAGAAGCGCAACTAGTATCAACCTTTGCGCCTTCATCCGCAGAGCCTCCTCGTCATAATATGCTGATGGTTATCAACATTATCAGCTCGGTCTTCTTCTCTTGTTTCCTCGTTGTGCTGAACAACTTACCGATAAGAGGTATCTCCGATAGTATCGGAAGCCCTGATACGCTCTCCGTGACATCTTCGCGTATCAAGCCGCCGATCGTCGTCGTCTCCCCGTTTCTTAGCCTTACCGTGGTCTTCACTTCTCGCGTGCCTATTATCGGACTGCCGTTGGCAGTGAAGCCTACTATCGAGTTCGCCCTTGGGCTGAGAACCGCTACTATATCCCCTTCCGGATCCAATCTTGCGGTTACCTCTAGCGATATTCCCGAATCGACATATGCCGTCTGCTGCCAGCTGCTCCCGTTCTGCTCTATCGTGAGTGAATATCTATCTCCCGTAGTGACCCTGGCGGTCCGGTTCTCGAGCACGGTTATGCTAGGTCTGGCTAACACACTGGCTTTGCCCTCGGCCACAAGGGCCCTGACATACAATGAAAACTGCAGCGAGCTCCTGGTCATCGGCCTTATGCCGAGGAGGTTCTCCAGCATGCCTTTAGTCGGGTCGTACGCTCTGTCCAACTCCCTGAATGTCATCGATATTGTCGCACCGCCGTATGCATTCGCCCAGTCTACCCCGTATGTATCAAGGTCCTCCGATGCGGCCTCGATGATTTCTACATCCACCCTGAACTGGGCAGGCTTCTTATCCATCTTCCCCGCGAGCTCGACTATAGTTCCTATCTTGTCAGAAGGTCCGGATATCAATAGGGCATTGTCCGTCCTCATGCTGGTTATCCTGGTGTTCATGTACTGGCTCTGCAAAGCCATAGCTAGTTCCGAGGAGTCCGCATATGCGAGCTTCACAATACTGATGACATTATCCTGGACGCTTCCTGAGCCGATCCCTCTCATGTAGTTATCCGCTGCAGCCTTGACTGCCTGTACTTTTCCATAAGGACCGCTAAGTATGACGCTGTTGAGCTCCGGCAATTCCTCAATGCTCAGATCTGCAGAGAATGCCTTGACGAGCTTGAGCCCCATCTCCATGCCGATCGCAGAAAAGTCCAGTATCTGGATGGAAGACTGTTCTTGCATGGCCTGCTGGGGATAATATACGCCCCTTGTGTTGGTAACAGAGTACATTCCGGATTCGCTGCTAACGCTTGCTCCGATCATCCTTGCGATGGCTTCCAGGGCAACGTCGAACGGAACCCCGGTAAGTTTCGCGCTTATCCTGGCCGTTATCGTATCGTCGATTATTATGTTGACCCCGGCCATCGAGGCTATCTCGGATATCACTAGTTTCGCGTCCATGGAGTTCACATCTATTGAGATGATGGGCTCGGGAGGGGGTGCATTAGCGCATGAGGTTGAATTCACGATAAGACAGATCAACAACGCCAGCAGGACTTTGATGCCAGGATCGATCGGGACTTTCATGTGGCGTCTGCGCATGAATTAGCTTCCGTTCGTATTCTGCATGGGGTATATGTATTTATTACTATTATAAAGAATCATAACATAATATACTAACTGCTACCATATATAGATATCTAGCTCTTCTATGGGATATTTTGTGTTTGCGCAGCAAAAATTAATATTAAGAATCGCCCTTTAGCCGAACAACTATGAGGATGCAATCGATACTGCACCTGGATGAAAGATGTCGTTCCGCTAATCGCTATTGAGATTCTACAAAACGCATCGACTAGATGGCATCCGTCTTCCTCCATCACTTCCATATTATTGATTATGCAACCAGTGCCCTCTTTCCTGTCAGTTCCGCCATCATTTCCGTAACATCGATTTCACATGTCCGTAACATTTCCGTGACATTCCGCTAGTAGCATTCCAGTTAGGTCTTGAGGAGGTTTTGCGGAATGAAGCGTAGGAAGATATTGATTGTATCCATCATAGTTGTGATAGTCGTCGCGGCAAGCGTCGCCTCCTATTTCCTTTTCATAAGGAAGCCTGCGACTAGTGAAAATGCATCCCCCCAGTACACGAAACAGCAAGTCAACCTCGGCAGCATCGTCCTCGAGACGGATTCGACAGGGACGATAAGCGCCTCGACCACATCCCTCGTATATCCCAAGAAGGCCGGCGTAGTCTCCCAGGTACTCGCAGAGAGCGGCAAGGCCGTCAAGAAGGGCGACATCATCGCGGTTCTCGCGAGGAACGAGTCCGAAGTACAACAAGCCGAGGCCAGCTGGAGGCAGAAGCAGGACAGCGTAAACGACGCGAAGGTGTACCTCAAGAAGGTGAAGGACCTTAAGGCGATGGGCGCTGCGACCGACAGTGAGATCAAATCGGCCGAAAGCTCACTGGAAAGCGCCCAGGAGGCCCTTGAGACTGCATTCATAAAGCTCGATAGCCTTGTTAGGACGAAGTCCGACGGGAATATTACGGCACCCATCGACGGCATAGTGACGAGCCTTAACCTTACGCTCAACACCAGCGTGTCCACCACATCTTCGGTAGCCACCATCACATCGTTGGATTCGCTCTCTCTCAAAGTGACAGTGGATGAATACGAAGTAAGCGGCATCGCCACCGGCCAGCAGGCGATCATAACCCTCAGCTCCGACGAGAGCAAGAGGCTGATGGGCACCGTGACGTCCGTCGGCAAGATAGGCACGACCAAATCCGGCGTGGTGGTCTTCGACGTGATGATCAAGATCATGAACGCGGACGCGAGCGTTCTTCCCGGCATGTCGGCTGACGCCGTGATAGTCCAGGACAGGGCCGACAACGCGGTCATAATAGCCAGCAGCCTCCTTCAGAAGAGGAGGAACGAATACTACGTCAATGTATACAACGATGCCGGAGAAGTGGAGGCCAGGGCGGTCACGGTAGGGATCATGACCGACAACAAAGCCGAGATAACCGAAGGGCTCACCGCCGGCGAATACCTCGCGGTGCTCTCTTCAGGCAGCTCCGCGGCCAAGGCTGGCACCACAACCACCAACAACCAGAACACCCAGATACCCGGCATGGGCGGCTTCGACGGGCAATCCCTGACCGGAGGCGGAGGCGGCCGTTTCGAGGGCGGCACACCGCCACAGATGCCTCCTAACATGTAGGGGAGGTAGGATCGCGATGAATCTCATCGAGCTTAAGGACATATGCAAGGTATACAGCCTCGGAAAGGGCGAGATCAAGATCGACGGCCTGAAGGATATTAACCTTACCATCTCCGAAGGCGAGTTCGTGGCGGTGATGGGGCATTCCGGGTCGGGCAAGTCCACGCTGATGAACATCCTCGGCTGCCTGGACCGCCCCACCTCCGGTGAGTACCGCCTGGACGGCAAGCCGATAAACCGGATGAAGCCCAACGAGCTCGCCGAGATAAGGAACAGGACCATCGGCTTCGTATTCCAGTCCTACAACCTCCTGCCGAGCCTTGATTCGATAGCGAACGTGGAGATGCCGATGGTCTATTCGGGCCTAGCTGCCGCAAAGAGGCGCGAGCTTGCCAAGGAGGCGCTTTCGATAGTCGGGCTCTCCAACAGGATGAAGCACAGGCCGACCCAGCTGTCGGGAGGCCAGCAGCAGAAGGTTGCGATCGCCAGGGCTATCGTGGAAAAACCGAGGGTGCTGCTCGCGGACGAGCCCACCGGCAACTTGGACACAGCGTCCTCTAAGGAGATCATGGGCCTGCTAACGAGCCTGAATAAGAGCGGCATCACCATGGTCATCGTAACCCACGAGCCCGAGGTCGCCGCCTTCGCCTCCAGGGTCCTCACGTTTAAGGACGGCAGGTGCATATCAGACAGCGACAACGTGGAAGGAGGCGGCGCCCTATGAGGACATCGGACAGCTTCAAGCTCGCGCTAGGCGGGCTCAAGGGCAATCCTTTCAGGTCGTTCCTCACGGCACTGGGCGTGATCATAGGCGTCGCGGCCGTGATAATAACGGTCTCGATAGGAACGGGCGCAAAAGTACGCACACAGAGCCAGATCCAGAGGCTGGGTTCCAACCTACTCACCATAAGCAGCGGCTACAGAAGGCAGGACAGCCCGATCAATAATTCGGTGCTGAGCCTGATCTCCAAGCTGAGCCTGGTCGACAAGGTGGCGCCGGTGGTCAACAGCCAAGGGACCATGTCCTATACCTCGAACAGCATCGACAGCTCCATCATAGGCACCGACGCCAATTTCCTCGACATCAGGAACCTGCAGCTTTCCGAAGGTACCTTCATAACCCAGGACGACGTCGACCGCTCCACGTGGAACTGCGTGCTCGGGGCGGATCTGGCCACAGAGCTGTTCGGCGAGGACGTTGACCCGCTCGGCAACTACGTAAGGTACGACAGGTTCAAGCTCTACGTGGTCGGCATCGTCAAGACCATGGGCAGTGAGGGCGTCTCCAGCAACGACAACTACGTGATAGTGCCCTATACCACTTTGCAGAAGAAAGTGACGGGCTCGAAGAGCATAAGCACGATCTACGCGAGGGCCGCAAGCGCCAAGGACATGACAGCGGCGAACGACCAGATCTACGCCGCGCTCCTTGAGAAGACAGGTTCCGAAGAAGCCTTCAGGATAAGCAACCAGGAGATGCTCCTGGAGTTCGCCACGAGCTCCACGGAGACGATGACGCTGCTGCTGACTGGAATCGCCGCAGTGTCGCTCCTTGTCGGCGGCATCGGGATAATGAACATCATGCTTGTGTCCGTGGCCGAGCGCATAAGGGAGATCGGCATAAGGAAGGCGGTCGGCGCTAAGGACCGCGACATCCTATGGCAGTTCATACTCGAATCCGCTGCCCTGAGCCTTTCCGGCGGCGTCATGGGCATCGTGGTCGGATACGTGGGTTCAAGGATCGTGACCAGCGTCTTCAGCTGGCCAACGTCGTTCGACACGGCCGCGACGGCGCTCGGATTCGGCCTTTCGGTGTTCATAGGCGTCTTCTTCGGGGCTTATCCGGCCTACAAGGGCGCGAAACTGGATCCCATAGAGGGACTGCGGCACGAATGACGCTCCTTAATTGGAGCAAGGCGGCGTACTCAGGCGAAGGAAAGGTGATCGAATTGGCACTAGATAGAGCATCAAGGCGGATAGGGATGATCATGGCACTCGCTGTGTCGCTGGTTCTGGTGATGAGCGTATGCCCTGCCGGCCTGAGGAGCTTGGCGGAAGGGACGGAGTGGGACCTTGAAGGCTTCGTGGAGGCGGCGTACAAGAACTCCGATTCGTATACGAAGGCGTTGAAGGAGCTCGACAGCGCGCTGCTTTCCAGGACTTTCAGCGTACCGATACTCGCAACCGGCCTTTCTGTCTCGGGCAACTGGTCGTTCGCGGAGACGGACACCTCATCCGCCAGCATATCGCTGAAGCTGCCGGTTACCAGCAGCATATCGGCCAGCCTCAGCTACAATCCTTACGATCCGAAGGCGAGCTTCAAGGCATCTTATTCCAAGGACCTGTCGACCGCGGCCGAGATACCTTACGAGGGGTTCTTCTCATGGCTTCTCGGTAACGCTGGATACAGTGCTGATGCCCAGTACGAGCTGGAGCTTGCGAAGCTGAAGCTGAACGAGGCCGTGGCCGACGCGCGGAACGAGGCCAGGCTTCTTTACATAAACGCGTTGAAGGCGATCAAATCAAGGCAATACGCGGAAGAAGAACTCGAGATTGCGAACGCCGAGCTTGACATCGCCAAGAGGAAGTTCGAACTCGGGCTGATAAGTGGATCCGAGCTGGATTCTTCAGAGCTTGCCCTGCTCGATGCACAGTTGACGCTTAAAAAGGCCCAGCAGGCGGAGAAATGGGCGATGGCGGACATGGGCGCATTGGCGGGCCAGGACATGACGGGGGCCGTACTTGAGGACCTTCCGGAGTTCGACAGGCAGGTCCCGGACGCGTCGGTTCTGGTCGAGCAGGCTCTGAAGACGAGCTCGGCAGTAGCCAAGGCCGAAGCTGAGCTCACGAAGGCCGGAAGGGACCTGCTGGAGGCGAAGCTGGTGCTCCCTACTTTGCAAGCGGGCGTCCAGGTGGGCATACCAGACGCCAAAACGACGATGAGCGTGGGGGCGAGCTGGGACATATCCGGGACGAAGTACCAGCAGCTGGCAAAGGCCGAACTGGCCGTGGAGGACAAGCGGAGGGCATATGACAAGGCGGTCAAGAGCATAAAGGATGGCATAGAGAAGGCCTTAGAGAACCTGGAGATAGAATCGGCCTACATGTACAAATGGGAGAAGCAGCTTGCAAAGGCCGAGGATGATTATGCGAAGGTAATCTCCGATTACGAGGACGGCAAGGTGCTCGCGGTGGACCTTAAGGCCGCCAAGCTGAGCTCGCAAGAAGCACGCGACAGCTACATGTACCATTGGAACACTCTTTGGGAGATCTGGTACTCATTGTACGAATACATGATCTAATCGATTTGGAGGAATGGCGATGAAGAACATCAACAGAGCAAGAAACCGTGTAGTCGTGACCTTGGCATCGATGGTGGTACTGGTCCTGGCGATGGCGGCTTTCGCGGCTGAGCCGACCGGTATAAGGGCAACGGTCGGAAAGGACGGCGCCATGACCCTGGAGGCCGACATATCGTCCTACGTGGCAAAATACGTGGAGCTTTCGGACACCGTGGCGAGCGCCGAAGACCAGAGGGACACAGCCCTTGATTCGTACGAAAGGGCCGTCTCGGAAAAGAAGGCGGCCTTGAGCTTGGAGGAGCTCAAGAATTCGTACGAAACGTCGGAGAAGGCGGTGCTCGAAGCAAAGAACAACGCGGTGATCAGCGGCCTTAATACCTACATGGCCCTTCAGAAGGCATACAAGGACCTCGAGGACAAGAACGTCTCGCTGGCCGGCTCACAAGAGAAGCTTAGGGTGCTCAAGCTAAGGCTCGCGGCGGGCCTCATCAATGACGATACTGTGCTCCAGCAAGAGAACTCGCTCATCACCGCCCAAGAGGCAGCAAGGAAGTCGGAAGAGACGCTAAAGGACGCCAAGGCCGACTTCTGCCTTGGGATAGAAGCTTCATATTGCGACAACATCACACTATTTGGCGATCTGGAGGACATAATTGCGAAGGGCGGGGAGAAGGACTACGAAAAGATACTAGAATCCGCCAAGGCGGCAAGTTCTTCCTACTACTCTGCGCTCAAGGCGGAGGCGCTGGCGAAGTTGAAGTACGACGCGATGTCCGATCCTCTTATCGCGACCTTGAGTGAGAAGGAGGCCGCCCAGAAGACCTGGGAGAGCGCCAAGTCCAAACTGGACAGCGCGCAAAGGACGCTGCAATCATCCGTTTCGGATGCTATAAGCCAGCTTACGGCGCTAAACAAGAGCTATGACATGCAGGTCATCTCAAGCAAGCTGGCCGAGACGACGATGGCCAACGCGGAGATAAAGTTCAAATACGGCGAGCTGCTGCAGTATGAGATAGACGCAGAGCGCAATTCCTACAAGCAGTCGGGCCTCAAGCTCCAAAGGGCGCTCGAGGACGTGCTTCTGCAGTCCCTCAAGATTGATTCCCTTATGGGCAAGGACCTTCTCCAAGCGATCATGAAATAGAAGGACCTATAAGGGACGGACACAGAAAAGGCCCCCTTCGCCGGCTGGCGGAGAGGGCCTCTATACGCTTACTGCCCGACCGTTAACGAATCCCTGTCCTTCCCGAGGATATCTCTATCGATCCCGTCGGCCCGACGGATACGCGATCGCTACCGTATATGCCCTTAAGAAGCTCCTTAACGTCATACACCGGGCGATTGCCGAGCTCGGTCGCCGTAATGGTATACAGCTGCGCGTCCGTTGCGAATTCCCTGTCGGTCTCCACCAGCAGGTCAAGCACTTCCCCGTATTCCCTCCTGATCACCCTATAGGACGGTGAGTAGGCTTCCCTGTAGGCGGCACTATGGGAAGTAGGCGGATATCCACTCTTCTCGTATCCGGCGAGATATACTTCAAGTTCCTTAGGGCCGAAAGACAATGCCATGCTTTTACAGAAGCGCGTCAGAGTATCAAGCTTTGCCTTGAAGTACTCTGTGCTGCCCTTTATCGAATTGGCGCTCAGGACGAATATCCGGTTAACGGTCATAGGCGAAAACCCCGATATCTTTGCGGGCCTTAGGTTCAGCCTTATGATGCCGTTGCCTATGTCTTCGGTGAGAGGACCAAGGATTTCCGCATAGCTGGGCTCGTTCCACTCCTCAGTAAGCCTAGCAAGCGAAGAAGCCTCGCCCAGGACCATGTGCCCTCCGCCGAACTCATTCTGGTAGACGAGCTTGACGAAGTCCTCGATGTCCATACGAGGGTAAAGGATAGAATGCTCTAACAGCACTTTCTCGAGTTCTGATATCGTCGCTCCATCAATTCCACCGGAAGCTCTCATGCCATACCATCTCCGTTGGTCTCTTCCTCGTAGCCTTCTATGCCCATCCTGACCGCATACACCGACGCTTGGACCCTGTCTTCAACACCAAGCTTTACGTATAGGGCGCTTACGCTATTCTTCACGGTCTGCTCCGCTACACAAAGCACATCGGCTATCTTCTTATTCGAGTAGCCCTTCACTATGAGGCATAGTAGGCGCATCTCCTTGTCTGTCAAGCGGGCCAGGGCGTTGCCGCATTCCCCGTAATAGTTCTCATTAGTCTCTATCGAACTCTCGTCTGGGGCTGGGGCGGTTGTTTTCACCGCGTCCTTCGTCCTTCCTCCCGCTATAACCGGGGTCCATCTCCAGAACAGGCCGAGCCCTGCCAGCAACAGTATCATCGCGGCCATCGTGACTCCCACAGCCAAGTTCATCGCTCCTTGCCTGCTGGTTCTTGCCGTAAACTGCGTCGATGACCTCAGTGCCATCGGAAGTGCGAGCTTCCATCCGGTGCTTCCTATGTCGGCGAGGATGAATAGGAGGTTGTCACTTCCGACTTCCTTATCCACCCAGACTGGGCCTGATCCTTGGTTATTCACTATCTGCTTATTAGAAAGGCTTCCGAACAGTTCCTGCAAGTCTTCGTCGCCTTGGCTGCTGCCTTTCTGCTTTGCAATAAGAACACTTGATTTGGAGTCGAATATCCCAAGGTATTCAGACCTTAAGATCCCTATGGAGTAATAGAGGTCCATGTCGACTACTTTCTTGACGGTGGCGATGATGCTCGAGGGGTCTATCACTATCACGAGAAAGCCTAAAGGGCTGTCGGAGAAAGTGTGCTTGACCATCCTTCCAAGCAGCAGCGATTCATCACCCGGCCTGTTCGTAAGGTTCGCCCTCCTCCAGATGGCGTCCCCCGAAGCCGCCCTCATCTCAGCGGCGAATTCGCTCGTCTTTAGATAATTCATGGCATCGTTGGAGATGCCCTCCCTCATCGTAAGCGCCTTCTTGGCGGGCTCGTCATAATCCCAGAATATGGCATTCTGCATCTCTGGATTCGTAAAGGCCTGTCCTTCCAGGAAATTAGTGAAGGCTATGTATGCCTTCGAGACTTGGTACTTCTCCTCCTGAGTCGAATATTCCCTAAGTGTCTGGTTGAGGTCCCTATTGGCGATGAACTGGAAGGATATATCCTCTAGGTAGGCCATATGGTCCTTGGCCGCCGAAGTGCACGACACCGCCAGATGCTTGAAAAAATCCTCCATCTCTGCAGCGTTATCGGCCTCGTTGCGAGAGAAGTAGAAGAGCATAAGAATCAATGCCGCGACAAAGGCCGTGGTAAGGAAGGATATCCTTATCAGTTTGCTTTTTCTTGCGATGGCTGGCAATCGGGCAACCTCCGGATTATGGCGCCTAGATCAGACCGCTATTCTTTTACGGCATCAAGGCTGAGATGGTTGTGATTTATACGATGCAAGTATATCAAATATCTATGCCTTATTTGCGCATTAACACCATATTGCCTAATAGATGGCACAGTACTAAAGTACTCTGCCTACTTTGGCAATTTGGTACCCCTGTACTCTTCATATTCTTCGCACATGAAGATAGATTGGGATTGATCAACCGTTCCGTCCTTTAGCAATACCCCACTCATTTTTATAAGGGAGGTTACTAAATGAAACGCGCGATCACTCTTCTTGTCCTCGCCGCGATGCTAGGTCTTTCTGTAGCGGCGACAGCAGCCCCCAAGATGCAGCTCATGGTCTATACCTCAATGAAGGAAGTGCTCATCAGCGAGTTGATTGACGCCTTCTTGAAAAAGAATCCCAGCGTGCGCATCGACTATTACTCGGCCGGCGCTGGCAAGCTCATGGCGAAGATCGCCACCGAGAAGCAGGCTAACGCATTAGTCTGCGACGTCCTCTGGACCAGCGAAGTGCCGGACTTCTATCAGATGAAGGCTCAAGGGGCGCTAGAGCCCTACGTATCGCCCGAGGCGAAGAATATTGTGTCCCCTGTAAAGGACAAGGAAGGATACTTCACCCCAGCAAGGTTGGGCACCCTGGGGGTCGCGTACAATACCAACAAGGTCAAGAACCCTCCCAAGACCTGGGAAGACTTGCTCAAGCCCGAGTTCAAGGACGGGTTTGCGATAGCGAATCCCGCCCTTTCCGGAACGTCGATGGTATCCGTCGGCATGATAGTAGAGAACCTCGGCTGGGAGTACATCCAGAAGCTGCGCGGCAACGGCGCTCTCATGGGGCAAGGATCGGGCCAGGTCGTCGACGACACCGCCATAGGCGACCTCAAAGCATGCCTGGGCGTCGATTACATCGTCATCAACAAGATCAAGGAAGGCGCATCCCTAGGTTTCACCTACCTTGACAAGATGCTCGTGATACCTAGTCCCGTGGCGATACTCAAGGGTACGAAGAACCTAGAAGCCGCAAAGCTTTGGGTCGACTTCATGCTCTCGAAGGAAGGCCAGTCGATAATCGCCAACTCATTCACCCTCCCCATCAGGGCCGACGTGCCGATCGTACAAGGAGTTGGCCTTGTTACCCCGGCAGAGGCCGAGAAGAGGGCCATGAAGCTGGATTACATCAAACTAATGAGCGATAAGGAAGCAACGATCGAGAAGTTCACGTCGATAATGACAAAATAACCGGCCGGGATGAGAAATCCTGACTGAAAGTCCGGCCCCCGCGGCCACCTCGAAGGAAGGCTGCGGGGGCCTTAATGAAAAAATTCCCATAATGGCATCCAAGAGGAAAAGAGGTGTGATACTTGGCCCAGATCGTCCTTAAGAACATCTGGAAATCGTACGGCAAGAAGGATGTCGTAAAAGATTTCTCGATGACCATAGATGATGGTGAATGCTTTACGTTCCTGGGGCCTTCCGGTTGTGGCAAGACCGTGATACTGCGAATGATCGCAGGTTTCGAAAGGCCAGACAGGGGCGAGATCTATATCGGGGACAGATTGGTCGCTAGCGGTGAGAAACACTATTCGCTACCTCCAGAATCAAGGGACATCGGCGTGGTCTTCCAAGATTATGCCGTCTGGCCCCACAAGACCGTATTCCAGAACGTCGCTTACCCTCTTCAAATAAAGAGGGTCCACAAAGAGGAGCTTAAGCAGCGCACCAACACTGCGGTCGCGCAAGTAGGGCTTAAGAACTACGAGAAGAGGTACCCATACCAGCTCTCAGGGGGCCAGCAGCAGAGGGTGGCGCTGGCGAGGGCGCTGGTACCGCGCCCGTCCGTGTTGTTGCTGGATGAGCCGCTAAACAACCTTGACGCAAACCTGCGCGAGGAAATGCGTTTCGAGATCAAAATCCTCCAGAGGGAATACGGTGTTACTGTTCTTTATGTAACCCACGACCAGGACGTGGCCCTGGCGATATCCGATCGCATACTCGTTTTTGACAAGAACGGTTCGATAAGGCAGGTCGGCAGGCCCGAAGAACTCTATGAAAATCCCAATGACAGCTACATCTACAAGTTCATGGGTGTTTCGAATTTCCTGCCCGCTGATGTAAGGGATGGCAAGGCATACCTAAAGGGAACCGGGGATCTGATATCGGACCAGGCTCTTGTGAACAATGGCGACATGACCTTGGCATCAAGACCCTCCGACGTAATCCTTTCAAGGGAAAACGGCATTGTGGCTAAGGTAATGCGGGTGGCATACCTCGGTAGCAATTTCGACTACAGGCTAAGCCTCGGAGCCTTCGAGGTGCGGGCACAGATGGACACGCATGACGCTCTTGCCCAGAGGTTGATCTTCGAGCCAGGTGAGGAATGCCGCATCACGCTAAACAAGATCACATGGTTCGACGCCGAGCAGGCTAAAGAGGAGGTGCTGTGATGTCCCGCTTGATTGCCGCAAGAGGTTCCGGCAAGAAGTTCGGCGGAGCCGAGATAGTCCTCGCCCTATCGATAGCAGTGCTCGTAGTTATAGTGGCGGTGCCGGTGCTGATGATCCTCTACAACGCCTTCACCGTAGATGGCAAACTTAACATCGGCGATGTCGTGGACATTATAAAAGAACCGGATACATATATGGCGCTTAGGAACTCCCTGATAATCGCGTTGGGGGTGACCGGCTTAGGCACATTCCTAGGCGTTTTGTTCTCCTACCTGGTCGCAAGGACAGACTTGCCGTTTAAAAGTCTCATGAAGCTCTTGTTCATCGTCCCGTTCATGCTGCCGTCGTTCATAGGCGCAATCGCATGGAAGGTCCTCCTTTCACCTCGTGGAGGCTACATCAACAAGATGTTCATGGACATATTCAACACGAGCAGGCCGTTATTCAACATCTACAGCGTAGCTGGGATAATCGTAGTCGAGACAATGTATTTGTTCCCGTTCGTTTTCATGCAGGTGTCGGCGGCGCTGGAGAGGATGGACCCCACGCTTGAGGAGTCGGCAAGGATCTCCGGCGTGCCCCTTGGCACGATCATGAGGAAGATCACCTTCCCGCTCATAATGCCCAGCATAGTAGCTGGCGCGCTTCTAATAGCCCTCTACTCGCTGGCGCATTTCGGAGTCCCGGCGATTCTAGGCACGGAGATCGGTTTCTACAACATACCTACGCTGATATACAGGAAGATCCACTCTAGCGGCGGCAGCTTCGCCTCCATCAGGACAGGTACGGTCCTTGCGACCATCCTTATCGCGTCGGCGGCACTGATTCTATACCTGCAAAAACTGGTGCTTAAAAGCGGCAGGTATTCGATCATCGCCGGAAAGAGCATGAGGCCCATGTTGATGAAGCTAAGGAGGTCCAAGTACCCCATCCTGCTGCTGTGCTTCGTCTACATATTCATCACCGTCATACTTCCGACGGCGACCATCATGCTCGTGGGCGCCCTTAAGACATACGGGCTGCCTTTCGAGTTGAAGAACATGACGCTAAGGAACTTCAAGTACATCCTCAACTGGAGGATGACAAGACAGGCCGTAAGCAACAGCCTCCTGCTCTCTCTAGGGGCTGCGTTCGTCACCATGCTGGCGGGCACCATCATCTCCTATGTCATCGTTAAGATGAAGGTAAAGGGCAAATTCCTGTTGGAATTCCTTGGCGTGCTGCCGTTCTCCGTGCCAGGTACGGTCATCGCCCTCGGAGTGATACTGACATGGAGCGGCAGGTTCGGCATCAACCTCTACAACACTACCTGGATAATATTCGTCGCATACATAGCAAGGTACATGGCGTTTTCGATCAAGTCCAACTCAGCCGCGCTCGAGCAGGTCCATGACTCGCTCGAAGAGGCGGCCCGCTCCTGCGGTGCCACTCACTGGCAGTCCATGAAGGATATCGTCCTTCCGTTGATTAAGCCCGGCATGGTAGCTGCCTTCTTCCTCATACTGCTGCCTGCCCTTAGGGAGCTGACGACTTCCGTGCTGCTATACGGCCCCAGGACCAGGACGATAGGAGTTGCGATCTATGCCCTCAACGAGGACGGCGAGACCGTGCTCGCATGTGCTTTGGCGACCTTCGCCCTGCTAATAATCGTCTTCGGCGAGATCGTCATACGCAGGATTATTAGTGCCAAGGAAGGAGGGCCTTCAGGTGGTTGATAACATAAGGCTCGTCGATGTCACCAAGCGCTTCGGCGAGGTGATAGCAGTAAACAGGCTCAATCTAGAGATAAAACAGGGAGAGTGCTTCTCCTTCCTGGGTCCTTCCGGCTGCGGCAAGACCACTACCTTGAGGATGCTCGCGGGATTCGAGGACCTGGACGAGGGCGAGATGTACGTCGGGGACACGCTCGTGTCATCCAGCATCAAGAAATACTACCTGCAGCCGGAGAAAAGGGGATTCGGCATGGTGTTCCAGGCGTTCGCTGTCTGGCCGCACATGAACGTTTACGAGAATGTGGCCTTCCCCTTACGTGTTAAGAGGATTTCAAGGGAGGAAGTAGACCGAAGGACAAAGGAGGCCCTCGCCAACACCAGGCTCTCCGGTTTGGAGAAGAGCTTCCCCGGGGAGTTGTCGGGAGGACAGCAGCAACGGATCGCACTTGCCAGGGCAATCGCGCTTAATCCCAGGGTATTGCTCCTTGACGAGCCCTTGTCGAACCTGGACCCCCATAACAGGGAATCCATGCGGTTCGAGATCAAGGACCTACAAAGGCAGCTCGGAGTCACAATCCTGTTCGTCACCCACGACCAGTCAGAGGCAATGGCGCTTTCAGACAGGATGCTGGTAATGAGGGATGGCCTCGTACAGCAGGTGGATACTCCAGTGAATATCTACTACAACCCTGCCAACAAGTTCGTCTTCAGCTTCATCGGGCTTTCGAACTTCGTCCCCGTAGAGATGTCCGATGGTAAGGTATATGTCGACGGCGCCAAAGGCGCCGGTTCATTGAATAAGGGCACCGAAGCGGACAAGAGCGTGTTCAAAGAGGGGAAGGCCTTGGTGGCGTTCAGGCCGTCAGACGTGGTATTCGAAGAAGAGGGTCCCATAGCGGGCAGAGTAATCAGAAGGACGTTCCTAGGAGAACTCGTAGACTACAGGATCAAGGTCGGCGAGCACGACATCAGGGTCCAGAAGAACAGACAGGCTTTCCAGCTGAAAGAGGGAGATAACTGCAGGATGGGCTTCAAGAAACTCCTCTGGTACGAAAGATAGGGCGCGGAAATCAAAATGCGGGCCATCCATGTAGGGTGGCCCTTTCTTTTTATCAAGTACTGTCTTGTTTTGACACTATCCTAAAAGCACATACCGCTTCCGGGAAGGTAATCTTTAACGGGCTAGCCCTCCTACTACTTATTGGCTATGGAGGAATGCTGCGTAAAATATCATAATGTATTAGGTAGGTCCCAAGTGAAGGACCTCCACCGAAAAGACCACATGTATCCCGGAGGTGCGAGATGGATTATAGGATAAAGGAAAATTTCCAGGAAGTGGCACAATCTATACCCGGCCTCGATGCCGAATACGTCCTGGAGGATAAGAGCTACATCCCGATAAACACCAAGACGATGACTTCTGAGAGGTTGGCCTACTTCATCGACCATACCCTTCTCAAACCCGATGCGACTCCGATGATGGTGGAGAAGCTCTGCCAGGAAGCCAAAGAGTCGGGTTTCTTCTCGGTATGCGTAAACCCTACCTACGTTAAGCTCGCGGCCAACAGGCTGGAAGGCAGCAGGGTCGCCGTATGTACGGTAATCGGTTTCCCCTTGGGTGCGAGCACCAGCGCGGTCAAGGCGATAGAAGCGCAGGATGCGGTAGACAACGGCGCCGAGGAGGTCGACATGGTGATAAACATCGGCGCTCTCAAAGCCGGAGATTACAGGTACGTGTATGACGACCTCAGCGCCGTCGTGATGGCCGCGGGAAACGACGTGCTGAAGAAGGTCATCATCGAGACCTGCCTGCTGACTGACGACGAGAAGGTAAAGGCTTGCCTGATCGCCAAGGCCGCACAGTGCGATTTCGTCAAGACATCGACCGGTTTTTCCACCGGTGGTGCGACCGTGGACGATATCAAGCTGATGCGTGCCGTTGTGGGGCCCTTCCTCGGGGTCAAGGCATCAGGAGGCATCAGGGATACGGCGTCGGCGATAGCGATGATAGGAGCAGGCGCGACCCGGATAGGCGCTAGTGCCGGCATCGCGATAATAAACGGACTAAAGGGGAACTAGGAACTGGCGCATCGTCTTCCGGCAGGACCGGAGCCATGATGCCGGTGGCTGCAGCCACCGGACTGTGAAGGAGGATCATAAGGATGAAAGTAGCCTTGGTCTTCTACTCCGAGACGGGAAACACTCTTTCGGTGGCAGAGCTGATACAAGCGGCCCTCAAGGCCAGAGGGCATGAAGCGGTGCTGCAGAGGCTAGTGCCGATCGGCGAAGTACACCCGGGTGTCAAGGACGTCAAGTTCGAGTCGCTGCCGGATCTGGCAGGCTATGACCGTATCATCTTCGGATCACCCGTCCAGGCTTTTTCCCTCTGCCCTGCGATGAGCTCCTACCTTTCCTCGGCCCCTTCGATGGACGGAAAGATGGCCGTGCTCTTTCTGACAGAAGGCTTCCCCTATCCATGGCTGGGAGGCAATAGGGCGATGGCTAAGATGGAGAACCTGCTTAAATCGAAGGGGGCCGCGGTAAAAAGGGCCGGCATAGTCCATTGGACCAGGAAGGACAGGCCGAAGCAGATAGACAGTGTCGTCGTCTCCGCAACCGAAGATATAATTGCCTAATTTTCCATATTACTGGTATACGAGTTTATATACCGATGCAAACAATATAGAAGGCCCGGTGGACCGGCCCGGGCCTTCTTCTACGCTTCCCGTATAAAGACCGAATCTTACTGACGGTTGGCGCGATAAGCGGCAAAACACTCGCTGCAGTATACAGGCTTGTCGCCGCTGGGCTGGAATGGGACCTTGCAGGGCGCGCCGCACTGCGAACACGTCGCATCATACAGCTTGCGCGGAACTGCCCCGCTCGCTTGCAGTTTGCGGTTCCTGCGGCATTCGGGGCACCTTGATGGCTGGTTCTCGAAACCGCGCTGGGCGAAGAACTCCTGCTCACCGGCCGTGAATACGAAATCCTTCCCGCATTCCCTGCAATTTAGGACTTTGTCTTCGTAAGTCACTGTTCCTGACCTGCCTTTTCAAGTAGACTACCGCCAAGCCTCGACCCATCTATATACGGGTTTTAACGGACATTGGACAGCTAAGACCATTTTGAACGTATTTTTCATAAAATGCAATATATGTACTATGAAAACTAGCAGGTATTACACAATCTGGGTGCCATAATTCCTGATTGCCTTAGCCTAAGGTATCTGATAATCTATTTAAAAGCTTTCTCGATATACGAGTTTCTCATAAATTTAGCCCTATGTTATAAAGGAATTTCATATGGGACCATCAAATAAAGTAAGTGCATTTACGCATATGCTCTATTCCATAGAAGCGATACCAAAATCGAAGGGAGTGCACCTAATTGAAGAGAATCCTCATAGCTTCCATTTTCCTGGTTCTCGCAATCGGTCTTATGGTAAGCGCTGCGAACTACAAGATCGGCGTAATAACCGGTACCGTGTCACAGGGTGAAGATGAGTACCGCGGTGCAGAGGCGATGATCAAGAAGTATCCCGACCTCATCGTCCACAAGACCTATCCTGACAACTTCATGGCTGAGCAGGAGACCTACATCTCCCAGATAACCAGCCTCGCTGCCGATAGGAACGTGAAGGCCATAGTCATCAACCAGGCAGTTCCCGGCACTCTCGCGGCGATTAAGAAGGTCAAGGAGCTGCGTCCCGATATGCTGTTCTTCGTCGGCGAGCCCCATGAGGACCTGCCATTGATCGGCGCAGCGGTTGACTTCGGTTTCAAGCCGGACGACGCGGCGCGCGGAAAGACGATCCCCCAGATAGCCAAGTCCATGGGAGCCAAGACGTTCATCCATTACTCCTTCCCTCGTCATATGGCGATGAACGAGCTTTCATCCCGCCGCGACATCATGATCGAAGAGTGCAAGAAGCTCGGCATCAACTTCGTTTTCGTGACCGCTCCCGACCCGATGGCCGAAGGCGGCCTCCCCGCTGCCCAGCAGTTCATACTTGAAGACGTCCCACGCCAGGTCGCCAAGTACGGGAAGGACACCGCGTTCTTCTCGACCAACTGCGGCATGCAAGAGCCCCTCATCAAGGCCGTCATCCTGTCCAAGGCCCTGTATCCCGAGCAGTGCTGCCCCAGCCCGACCCACGGCTACGCCGGAGCGATCGGACTTGAGGTCACCGACGATATGAAGGGCGACTACACGAAGATATTCGCGGCCATAGAGAAGAAGATCGTCAACAGCGGCATGGCCGGACGCATGGCCACATGGCCGGTACCCGGACCCTACCTCCAGACGACTGCCAACGTAGAGATAGCCAAGAAGGTCCTCGACGGCAAGCTTAGCCTCAAGGACGAGAACGGCATAAAGGCCGCCATAGAAGAATCTGCAGGCCAGCAGCTTGCCCTGTTCAGAAGGTACAGCGGGAACGCATTCGTCTATCTAGTGAACAGCAAGACCTTCGGCAAGTAAGCCCAGCCCGCATGAACCGGTCTTCGTCAATAACGGACGGAGAGATGGCAGGACGCCGGGTGCAAGCCCGGCTTCCTGCATATTAGACTGTTGAGAGGAGAACCCCGAAATGCCTGAAGAATTGGTACTGCAGCTGCAGGGGATAGGCAAGTCGTTCTTCGGTACCACAGTGCTGCGCAATGTCAACCTCTCGGTGAAACCGGGAGAGATACATGCTCTCGTTGGCGAGAACGGCGCAGGCAAGTCGACCTTGATGAACATCCTCTTCGGGATGCCGGTGATCAAGGATACCGGAGGCTTCGAAGGGCAGGTCGTTTTCGACGGCAACGCGGTGAAGATGGAATCCCCCAGACAAGCCATGGAACTGGGGATCGGCATGGTACATCAGGAGTTCATGCTGCTTCCTGGCTTTACGGCTACTGAGAATATAAAGCTGAACAGGGAGATTACCACCAAGAATCCAGTCAGCGCGATCTTCGGTAAGGATTTCGAGAAGCTGGATATCAAGCATATGAGGGAAGATTCCCGGGCGGCCATCAGCAAGCTCGGGCTATCAATCGAGGATTGGGTCACCGTTGCCGGCCTTCCGGTAGGCTACAAACAGTTCATAGAGATAGCTAGGGAGATCGACAAGAAGAACGTAAAGCTCCTCGTCCTCGACGAGCCCACCGCAGTGCTGACGGAGACCGAAGCCGATAAGCTGCTCGATGCAATGAAGAAGCTCGCAGCCTCCGGCATCGCGATGCTCTTCATAACCCACAGGCTCGATGAGGTCCTGGCAGTAGCCGACAACATCACCATACTAAGAGACGGTGAAGTGGTCGCTTCCATGCCGCGCGCGGATGCCAAGGTGGAGCGGATCGCAGAGATCATGGTAGGCAGGTCCATCGAGAGGACCGCCCTTCCGAAAAGGGTGAAGGAACCGACGGACGACGATGTGATAGTGACGATAAACGACCTTCGCGTAAACATGATCGGCGAGAACGTAAAGGGCGTGGACCTAAGGATTAGGCGGGGCGAGATACTCGGCATAGGCGGCTTGGCAGGTCATGGCAAGGTTGGCATCGCGAACGGTGTAATGGGGCTTTTCGGCTCGTCCGGCACGGTCACGAAGGACGGCAGGACGATTAAGCTGAACAACCCTTACGAGGCGCTTTCATCCAAGATGGCTTTCGTATCCGAGGACAGGCGCGGTACCGGACTTCTACTAGAGGATACGATCGAGCTCAATATGGCTATGACGGCCATGCAAGTACAGAACAGGTACCTAAGGCCAGGGCTCTTCAACCCCCTTAGATTGGCTGACCCTAAGGCCATCAGGGAATATGCCCTGAAGATGATAGAGGATTTGGACATAAGGTGTACAGGACCCACACAGCAGGTAAGGAGGCTGTCGGGCGGAAACCAGCAGAAGGTCTGCCTTGCCCGCGCATTCGCACTCGAACCTGAATTGATGTGGGTGTCCGAACCTACGAGGGGTATAGACGTAGGAGCAAAGGAGCTCGTGCTGGATGAGCTGGTCAACCTGAACCGTAGCCTGGGCATGACCATCGTGATGACCTCTTCGGAGCTGGCGGAGCTCAGGAAGATCTGCGATCGGATAGCCATCGTATATGAGGGCAGGGTGGCTGGTGTTCTTTCGCCAGAAGCCTCTGACGTCGAATTCGGCATGATGATGGCAGGCGAGACGCTCAAGGGCAAGGGGGTGAAAGTACAATGAGCAAGATCGAGAACGCAGACCCTTCCCTGAACAGGCAACGCTTCGATTTTGCGACGGCCTTCAGGGAGTTTGGGATAGCCAGGATCATCATTCTCGCGTTCCTGCTGGCATTGTTCGTCCTGGCTTTGGTGAAAGGCCTGGACGTACCGGGGCTGTTGACCGACTCCCTTACGAGGATCGGGATGAACGGCACGTTGATACTGGCCATGCTCCCCGCGGTGGTGTGTGGCGTAGGGATGAACTTCGGCCTGCCGCTAGGCATACTATGCGGCCTTCTCGGCGGCATCCTTACCATAAACTGGGGGCTTGTGGGCTGGGCCGGGCTGATAGTATCGTTGTTGATCTCGATACCTATCGCGGTGGTGGTCGGCTTGCTCTATCACGCGGTCCTTGACAGGGTCAGGGGCGAGGAGATGATGGTGGGCACGTATCTAGCTTACGCCGCGGTATTCGGCATGAGTATATTCTGGATGCTGGCGCCCATAAGGAATCCCAAGTTGATATACGCGGTAGGCGGCAAGGGCCTAAGGCAGACCATAAGCATGACCGAGACTTTCGGCAAGGTATTAAACGACTTCCTGCAGTTCAAGATAGGAAACGTCACCGTGCCTACCGGATTGTTGCTGTTCTGGCTGCTGCTATGCCTTCTTGTGTACTTTTTCCTCCGCTCCAAGACCGGACTTGCGATGCTTGCTACGGGTTCTAACCCGTCGTATGCGACCTCGTCGGGCATCAACGTAGGGAACATGAAGAGGATCGGCGTCGTGATGTCTACGGTGCTCGGCGCTCTGGGGATAATCGTCTTCTCGCAGAGCTATGGGTTCATCCAGCTTTATACCGCACCGCAATCGGCGGCGTTCCCCGCCATCGCGGCGATACTAATCGGAGGAGCTACGCTGAGGAAGGCGAGCATCTCGAACGTTATAATCGGGGCGGTCCTTTTCCAGACCTTACTTACCATAGCGCCTCCCGTAACGCAGGCCCTTATGGAAGGCTCGGAGATCAGTGAGATCGCAAGGGTCATGATCAGCAACGGCATGATACTCTATGCCCTTACCAGGGCGACGGGAGGGAGATAAGAAGATGGTGGGCAATAGATTGGAAACGGTCCCCTCCCAAAGGAAGCAGGGCAAACTATCAGGCATATTCGCGCAGTTCGGGGTGCCCATCTTCTTTACGGTCCTCTGTGTCGCGAGCATAATCGTCTCCGACCTTGACATCAATTACCTGATCGGAGAGCTGCTCTCGCGTCTGGGCAGGAACCTGTTCATAGTCCTGTCACTTTTAATACCCGTGACGGCTGGCATAGGCCTCAACTTCGGAATCGTGGTGGGGGCCATGTCAGGTCAGATCGCTTTGATCATCATAACGTTCTTGCAGCTGAAAGGGCTTCTCGGTTTCGTAACGGCGATGGCTGTCTCCGTGCCGATCTCAGTGCTGTTCGGCTATATCGTAGGCAGCATCTTCAACAAGGCCAAAGGCCGCGAGATGATAACCGGGATGATCATGGGCTTCTTCGCGAACGGCGTCTACCAGCTGCTGTTCCTCATGCTCATAGGGACATTGATCCCGGTGAACATGAACTCGCCCGTAGCGCAGCAGATCATGCTCAGCAACGGAGTAGGGCTGAGGAACACGATCGACCTGTCGAACATCTATTATTCCCTCGATAACGTCTTCGCGAAGCTCTTCAACTGGAATGGGATAATCTGGACCGACAGCCTCGGCCCCTGGAGGGTTCCGCTGGGCGCCTTCTTCATGTCGCTGCTACTTTGTATATTGATAACGTTCCTAATGAAGACCAAGCTGGGGCAGAACTTCAGGGCCATCGGCCAGGACATGGCAATAGCCGAAGTATCCGGGATCAAGGTAGACAAGGTGAGGATAACGGCCGTCATATATTCGACCGTACTGGCAGCTTGGGGCCAGCTCATCTTCCTTCAGAACCTGGGTTCGCTCAATACTTTCAACGCCCATGAGCAAGTCGGCATGTTCTCGGTCGCCGCCTTGCTGGTAGGGGGCGCTTCCGTCAAGCGAGCGAACATATGGAATGCCATCGCCGGGGTACTGCTCTTCCATACTTTGTTCGTCGTCTCTCCTCTGGCGGGCCAGAAGCTCTTCGGCGAACCCCAGATCGGCGAATGGTTCAGGCAGCTGATCTCCTATTCTGTAATCGCAGTCGCACTTGCGATGCACGCCATACAAAACAGGAAGCGTTGAAAATGAGATAGACTGGCGATTAATTGGTCATAAGGAGGGTTTGCCATGCAGACCCTCCTTTTTCAGGCCGAATCGCGGAATTTTGTCTCTGAGCAGGAAGGATTCTGAATATTGCCTGTTCTATATATTAATTATCACCTATTGGGGGGTATATTGATGAAGAAAGCACTCATGGTACTGCTGGTAGCATCTATGCTGCTGGCGCAGCCGATCATGGCGTTCGCATCCGGGAAAGAGGAGCAGATAAACCTTTTCACGTCAACTAAAGGGAGGTGGTTCAAACCTGAGCAGCTAGAAGCCGTAAAGAACCATCTTGCCGACCTGGATGAGGCAACCCTCAAATCAGCCCTCTTCGCCAACTACAGAGATCCCGAGATTATGATGGTCTGGGCAATCTTGGGAATCGACCGCTTCTTCCTTGACGACATTCCTCTGGGGATACTCAAGATAGTCACGGGAGGCGGGACGGGCGTCTGGTGGATGATAGACCTTTTCAGCGTAAAACGTAGAACCTTCGAGTATAACTACAAGCTAGTCACATCTTTCAGGTAAGTATCGACGATGTGACCCGCCTAGGGCCATGCCATCATATTACCAAAACAAGCCACCCAAGTCGGAATCATAACCTAACAATCGGCATCCTCTTTAAGGGGGCTTGTGAAAACAGGCCCTCCTTCTATTCTGTCGGTCAGGTGCAGGAATAGCCGAACTTATGTCAAATTATGAAATATTCTACGCTGGAGGTGATTGGATGAAGAAGGTCGTCGTAGCGATCCTGCTGGTCGCCATGCTCCTTGCCCTTCCGTTAACAGCCCTGGCAAGCAGGACTGAGGATGTAAATGCCTTCATGGCCAGCAAGGGAGAATGGTTCGACTCGACAAAGACGGACGCAGTTAAAAAGCAGCTCTCAGGCTTAGGGGATACAGCTTTCAAATCAGCTATAGCGGCCGAATACAGGGATCCTGACACGATGCTCATATGGGCGATCCTTGGTATAGATCGTTTCTTCCTTGATGACATAGCCCTCGGCGTGCTTAAGGTAATCACTGCGGGCGGCCTTGGAATCTGGTGGATAATCGACTTGATCAACATCAAGGACAGGACCCACGAGTACAACTACAATCTTCTGTTCTCCTTTAAATAGACTTCCCTAAAAGGTTGAGAGCCTGTTATGCAGAGATGAAAAGGATGACGGGGCGTTTGATGCGCCCCGTCATTCTCATCATTCATTCATTGTGAAAGAAGCTTATCCGAAGAAACCTCCTCCGGCTCTCGTGCTGCTCAGCCTGTTGACTATGTAGAGGGTCACGATGCCGACGATTATGAGGATGAAGCCGAGCGCGGCTGCGTCGCCGTGCGTGCCCCCAGTATAGAAGTTAAAGATGCCGACGGTCATCGTCTCCCATCCAGGTATCGAAAGAAGTATCGTCGTAGCGCTCTCTTGGATCGATGTCATGAACGAGAACAGCGCTCCTGCCAAGACTCCCTTCCATATCAGGGGCATCGTCACATCCTTGAACGTCTTCAGGACGCTCGCGCCTACGGATTCTGCGGCTTCCTCCATGGAACGGTGAACAACTATCAGCGAGCTGTAGGACGACCTTACCGTATACGGTAGCCTCCTGACCGCAAGCACTATCGGTATTATTATCCATATATTGGCAAGCGGCTGCTTGATCAATATTGGAGTATTGAACGCCCTTATGTACGCTATTCCCAAAGCCGTTCCGGGAAGCGCGAGCACGAGCGTCGTGAGTATGTCCAAAGCACCCCTTGAACGCATCTTGGTCCTCGCCATGATCCAAGCGATCGGCAGGCCGATGAGGATGCAAAGGATTACCGCTAGCGTACAGTAGTTGAAGGTGTTTATGATATAGCCTGGCGCATCGAATATCACCCGCTTATAGTGGTGTAGCGTCCATGTCGTAGGCAGGGGGGTCATGGACCATCCCCTGGCGAAAGACGCAAGGCCCACGCCGAGATACGGTATGAAAGCAAACAGCATAAGGGAGATGAGGAATACCAAAGCCAGGGCCGACCAGCCCTTGCTGAGGGGCCTTCGCTCGACGGGCCTGTACGAAAGAGTGCTGTAGTCCTTCATGGAGACGTATTTCTTCGCCACTATGAGGAATACGATCGACCACATGACCATCACGGCCCCGACGGTTATACCCATCTTGAACAGGTTCCTGTCGATGAACTGCTGGATGTCCATGAAGGCCAGCGGTGCTATGAAATTATTGAGGCCCACGACGTGAGGCGTCGCGAAGTCGGCGAACGCCCATATGAACACCAGCAACGCTCCTGTGACGAAGCCGGGCACGGTAAGCGGTATCGTTATGTCGAACAGCCTTTTGAATCCTACGGAGCCCATGCTCTCTGCCGCCTCTTCTAGAGAGGCGTCTATCTTGCTAAGTGAATCTACCACGTTCAGCGTTATCAGCGGGAAGAGGTGAAGCGTCTCTACCATGAGGAGCCCGTGCCAGCCGTACACGAAGTTGAACGGCAGGTGGTCGAAAAGCCAATTCGATAGGGCTGGCCATGTGAGTTCGATCTTCTGGGCGAACAGGTAGAACAGCTCGTTGACCGTGCCTCCCCTGCCGAGTATGAAGATGAAGCCGAGTACACCTACGAGCGGAGGCATCACAATCGGTATCATCGTAAGGAAGTTGAACAGCTTCCTTCCCGGGAATTCGTACCGTACCAGCAAGTAAGCCACGGAGAACCCGATTATCGAGGACGTCACCACCGATGCGAATCCCAGCGTAAGTGAATTGACCAGCGCCTTCATGTATACCTTGTCCTTGAAGACGTCGAAGAAGAACTTGACCGAGAACGCCTTATTGGGAAGTTGTACGGCCTTGCTCATAAGCTCCTTCAGCTTCCTTGCCTCGCCTGTCGCCTCTTCAGGAGTCGTCATGCCGGCAAGCGCGCTCTTTATGACACCCAGCTCCGAAAGGACTTCGTTCCATCTATCTATCGACTTCTGCTGGGAAGTGAGCGCAGCTCCAAGCGCAGCCGTGGTCCTAGTGATCGATGTCTCGGATCTTTCTATCTGGACCAAGAGGTCATCGAGCGCCGCTTTGGCTTCCTCTTCATCTCCGGATGCGATCTTCTCCTCCATAAGGTCGACGGTCATGATCGCTTCCCTGAGCGGGGAAAGAGGTACATCGGCCGTTGTAAATGAGTCCACGAACAGCTTGACCAGAGGGAATATCACAAAAAAGGCCAGGAACAAGAATATCGGCCATACCCAAGGATTAGAGACCTTGAGCCACCTTCTGAATTTCACCATACCCATGCCGCCCCTGTCGTTCATTCAAACCTCACCTGCCCTTGCATTATGGAGCGGTCCGGTCATTCCGGTATTATCAGGGCGGCGGACTTCGGGAAACCTACCTTAACTTCCGTGCCCCAGGCTAGTTCTTTGTGATCGAGAGGGTCTTTTATATCGACCTTGGTCATCAGTGAGCCTTCGTGTTCGATTTCGTACCTGAGGGCATTGCCCATGTAGCTCACGAAGCTCACCTTGCCGGACAAGACGTTGTCGAAGCTCACTTGCGATGCAGCCTCTACTACGTGCACGTTCTCCGGCCTTACGGCCACCGTGCACCTGTCGCCGGACTTGCAGTCACTGTTGCTCCTCCCCGTCATCATGCCGACCGGCGTATCGACGCTGATCCAGCCCTCCGAGGTCGATTTTATGGTGCCTCCGATCAGGTTGTTCGTCCCTATGAAATCGGCCACGAATTTCGTAACGGGCTTCTCGTACAGCTCATGCGGGTTTCCAACCTGCACCAGCTTGCCCTCGTTCATTATCCCGATCCTGTCGGAAAGCGTAAGGGCCTCCTCCTGGTCGTGAGTCACGTAGACCGTAGTTATGCCTAGGGCCTGCTGCAACTTCCTGATCTCGGCCCTTACGGACCCTCTGATCTTCGCGTCCAGGTTCGACAATGGCTCGTCAAGAAGGAGCACGTCCGGATTGAGGGCCAGCGCCCTTGCCAGGGCCACCCTCTGCTGCTGTCCGCCGGACAGCTGGCCCGGATAACGGCTCTCGTATCCTACGAGTCCCACCTTTGTCAAAGCCTCGTTTACGAGCTTCGGCCAATCGGATTTGGGTATGTGCTTGAACTGCAGCCCGTAAGCCACGTTCTTGAAGACGGTCATGTGGGGCCACAGGGCGTAGTTCTGGAACACCATCCCGATGTTCCTCTTCGACGTAGGGATGTCCTGGACTTCGTTCCCACCGAAGTAGATCTTCCCCTCGTTTGGTATGTAAAAGCCGGCGATTAGCCTCAGTGTAGTGGTCTTCCCGCATCCTGACGGGCCAAGCAACGTGAACAGCTCGCCGTCTTTGATTTCAAGGTCTACTCTGCTCAGCGCCTCGAACTTGGCGAAACGCTTGGTGACTCCTACTAGCTTAATTTCCATGGATTTCACCTCAACGAAATCTATAGGCATGCTTAACATAGGGCAGAAACAAAGCGCGGACGGGCAGATAAGCCCGCCCGCGCTGCTATTCGTTCGGATGTCTGCCTAGTACTTCTTCTTCAGTTCCTCGATCTTGGCGAAGATATTGTCGCGGAAGTACTTGTTGACGGCATCATACCTTCCGTCGGCGAGGATGTTGTCATATGTGTTCTCTACCTTGCCTTCGAAATAGGACCTGCGCCCGCCGTAGAACTGCACTGCCAGCTCTGCCGTCGAGCCCGCGGGGCCCTCGACTTTCAGGTCGGGCATGATGGGGAACAAACCGCGGTCGATGAAGAGCCTCTGGCCCTCATCGGTGAGTAGATATTCGATGAACGCTTTGGCCGCGTTCGGATTCTTGCAGTTTTTAATGACTGCGATGGGTTCGGGGGTTACGTAGCATCCCTCGGGGGCCACGTACTTGATGTCATAGCCGTTCAAGAACTCCTCGAACGCCATGTAGCTGGGCACTGCGAAGCCTATCGCATACTCGCCCTTGGCTACCACAGACGGAACGTCCTTCGAACGGGCCACGAACTGTCCGGTGTAGGCGCCCATCTTGGCGAGCCACTCCCAGCCCTTTGCCTCGCCCAACCTTTGGAGTATGACTTCATACGTCGCATGGCTCGAGCTCGAGTTGTCGGGAGTGCACTGGGCGATCTGCCCTTTCATCTTGGGGTTGGAAAGCATATCGTCCCATGTCTTGGGGGCGGTCAGCCTAAGTCTCCTGACGAGAAGGCCTTCGTTGTAGACTATCCCGTAAGGCTCCAGCGCGGTGCCTGTCCAATATCCTTTGGGATCCTTGAGTGGAAGCGGCTTGGGAGTGCCCATGGAGACGGGTATCTTGTCCAAAAGCGCCAGTGGAGCTTCGTGCTTGATGAGGAAGCCGTCTGCGGCGAGCCCGTCATATACTACGGTCTCTCCGCCCCAGATGATGTCGGCTTGGGGATTTACTCCCCATTCACGGATCATTCCTGCGGCTACCTGGGTGCCCTTCGAAGTGTTGCTGACCTTGACATCGATTCCGTACTTGGCCTTAGCCCACTTCACGAAACCTTCGAGTGCAGCGTCCGAAACGAACTTGGCGACAGGTGTTACGACGTTTAGCTCGGCTTCGATCTTAGCGGGGGCTGCCATGGCCACGCTCGTGACCAAAAGGACCGCCATGAGTGCTAGTACCAGTACTTTCCTCACTCTTATCCCTCCCGTTTTTGATTTGCTTATGATGTGGCATACTAGACGGATATGTTTGTCTTCCTTTTACATTATGACTTATCGGCATAAAGTTTGCACCTGTAAGAGGTACCAATAATCACATACGATGTATCTTTGCAGTTAAAAGGCCTAAGCAACTCGTTTCCGCACGGTCGGGCGGTGTCCGTTCAACCGCCATGACAGGGCCCTTTAGTATTGAAATGATGGCCTGACAGATGATATTATTGTAAAGCTAGCCGCGCTCCCATGGTCTAGAGGTCTAGGACACCGCCCTTTCAAGGCGATAACACGGGTTCGAATCCCGTTGGGAGTGCCAGACTGAAACCGTTGACCTGGAAGACGGGTTGATGGAGAATATACATGGCGCCTTCTGATCCTAGGCGCCGTCATGGGGCAATAGCTCAGCTGGCAGAGCACCTGCGTCACATGTAGGGGGTCACAGGTTCAAGTCCTGTTTGCCCCACCATGACAACCGACAGCGCCAAAGTCCACAAGACTGAGGCGCTTTTTTCATGACAGGTTTCACCTCAAAGTTAGCCGGGATACTACCGAGGCCCCCGGTCGCTATCTGAGGACAAGATATACCCTGTAGATGATCAAAAGCCACAGGGAGACTATGAAGATAGCCGCAGCCCAGTTTTTCGGTTTCAAAGAAAGCGGCCTACGAAGCGCCTCCTGCCTGCACCGCTCAAGCACGTCCGAGGGTATCATCCTGATTACAAGGGCTATCCCCAAGGGTAACAGTATCACGTCGTCCAGGTATCCCAGAACGGGGATGAAGTCGGGAATCAGGTCAATCGGACTTAGCGCGTAACCCACCACAACGGTCGCTACGACCTTCGCATGCCATGGAGTCTTAGGATCCCGGATGGCGAAGTACAGCGCCACAATATCGCGCTTAAGCGCCTTGGCCCAGTTTTCGATCCTGTCTTTTAACGCCAGCCGCCCTTTTCCGTCAGTCCCTGTCATAGCATCTCCAGCCCAGATCCTCATAAGAGGATCATCCTGGCATTACACGTCTTCATTATCGTCCAAGCGAGGATCTTCTTTAATACAAGTCCGCAGGGTATGTCCCATGGCCTAATCATCGGAGCAGGAGTAAATCACACGGCAGGCAATATGCCCTCCTCGCCTAGGTCCTTTAGGACTACGGCGGGGTTGTCAGTGAAAAGCCTTCTTGCCGCTTGATCGCCAAACCTCGACTTTACGCTCTCTACCGCAGTCATGTACAGCGCCAGCTTTTCAGGCGTATGGGCGTCAGTGGCGCAAATCTGGCAAAGGCCTTCCTCTATCATCAAGAACGCCGTTTCCATAGAAGCCGGGCCGTTCCTGCCGATTATATCCCCCATCGACACCTGTCCGTACGCACCCATCTGCCTTGCCTTCCTCATCGGTTCGGGATTGTCCCACATCACAGAGCAGCGTTCAGGATGTGCGATGATCGGTACCAGACCTAGCCCTCTTATCTTCTCTATGCAGCTGTAGATGGTAGAAGCGCCCGTCGAGTTGGAGAATTCAGTAAGCAGGTACTTGCCGCCGGCGAGGGTAAGGAGCCTTAGGCCTTCTTTATGCCTGTCCACCGCCTCGCCCCTCATGACGTTGAACTCACATCCCTTATGCACGACAGTGGAGATGCCTTCGGCTCTTGCGGCTTTGTTCAGGTCCCTTACGGTCCTTTCGATCTGCGTCATGTCATCAACGGCCCATGAATGGGGCGTCGCGATAATGTCGGTGACCCCGCATCTTTCGGCTACTGAAAGCATTAAGAGGGCCTCGTCGATGTCCATGGCCCCGTCGTCGAGGCCTTGCAGGATATGTATGTGTATATCTATCATCGCAACCTCCGGTATGAGATGAATCTACCATAATGATGCCCCTTTTTCATTCCTTCACGTGATTAGCAGGAAGCGGGCCCTGCCTCATAATCTTCCTTACACAGAGGAGGTGCTGGACTTGAAAAGGGTGACACTGGCTCTGCTCGCCGTTTCTCTTTTAGCGTTACAGATGTTCGCGAAGGTTGCCGGCAGTACTGGCAGCGAAGGGGTCGGATACCTCGCCTCTATAGACCGGATCGGGGATGGCTTTACTGTACTCGTCCTAGAAGACGGTCATACATTCGCCCTGCCGGATTATGTCATCGGTCCCGACGCAGAAGAAGGGTCCGTGCTGCAAATCCGCGTTTTCCTTGATTCAGCGGCGACAGATGCCTGCAAGGAAGCATCTTTGCTGACGATCGAGGAGCTAGTAGGTGTTTCTCGTTAGCATATGGCTTTTCTTGATGGTATCATCTAATTGGAATGGTTTGGGAGGGTTTCTATGAGAAGGAAAGTATCCTCTGGCCGGATAACAGCCTGCTCCATTTACGGCATCGTGGCGCTGCTCATGATTGCCGCTTTTATTTGTACGCCTGATCACGGATTTAGGGCCGGTGCGGCCAAGGCGGAAAAAGGCGGCCTGCTTGAGATTATCCTGATCGACGTCGGACAGGGAGACAGCACCCTCGTAAAATCCCCGGACGGTAGGTTCCTTCTGATCGATTCTGGGGAATCGAAGAATATCGGGGCGGTAATCAACGCGCTCAAGGGGGCCGGGGCCGAAAAGCTCGATTATGTCGTATCGACACACCCACATTCGGACCACATAGGAGGATTTCCCAAGATCCTGGGGCAGTTTACGGTAAATGAGGTTTTCGACATCGGAAAGCCGCATACTACCAGCACATACAGGAACTACCTTGAAGCCGTCAGATCCAGCGGCGCCAAGTTCAACCTTGCCAGGGCAGGTGTCTCATTCATGCTCGGGTCCTCGGTGAAAGTCTCGTTCCTCTGGCCAGATGACGACATGCCGAACGACATTAACGATTCCTCATGTGTGTTACTCATCGAATACCTGCAGTTCGACGCCTTGTTCGCAGGAGACATAGGGTCAAATCTGGAAGGGATGCTCATAGACGAGGAGATGATCCCGGACGTTGAACTTCTGAAAGCAGCCCACCATGGCAGCAAATACTCAAGCTCAGCATCCTTCCTGGAGTCGGCGTCGCCCGAGCTGGTTGTAATACAAGTCGGAAATGGCAACGACTACGGTTACCCCCATCCGCAGGCCATCGGAAGGATCGAGGCGGTAAGTGCCGAGGTCTTCAGGACGGACAGGGACGGTAGCATCACGGTGACCAGCGACGGGAACAACTGGTGGGTCCGTTCCGACAGAGGACGGATCGCAGGAGGCAAGGCGGAGGGCGGCTTGACGCAGCTTGAACACGTCTCCGACCTGATCTATGTGGGAAGCGTCAATTCGGCAGTCTTCCATCTGCAAGAGTGCGATTCAGTGAAAGACATCCTCAAAGCCAACCTGGTCGTCTACTCGAACAGGGAAGAAGCCGTAGGGAAGGGCAAACGCCCATGCAAGGTCTGCAATCCATGACGGAGGTGCGAAGATGAGGGCAATATTCGCCATCGACAGGATGGAAGATAAGAAGTGCGTCATTATCGACTGCGCCGACCCTTCGATTAGTGCCGTTTGGCCCTTGGAGGCGCTTCCCGAAGGCGCAGCCGAGGGGGACTTGCTGGTCTTCACGATCGACCTGGACAAGTCGGGACGAAAAGAAGAAGAGCAGAAGGTAAAGGGCATCATAAAAGATTTACTGGAACGTTCGGGCCGTTGACTTTACCGTTCCATGAGAAGGCCGCCCGGCATATATCAACGCCGGGCGGCCTTACCGCATCCTTTTTTACTTTATCTCCTTGAGGGTGAGCAATATCTCGAAAGGTTTCTGGTCGGTTGGATATTGGTAGTACTTGACCATGTAACCATCCTCAGGCCTGAAATAGGCATCGGCCATGAAGAATCCGTCCTTAAAGTGCAGCAGCCTGGTGGTGCCGAAACCGCTGAGCTCCACGTTCCCGCCAGCCTTCACTATCGAGCCTATCTCATCTTCCTCAAAGTAGACGGCACCTTCTTCTATGTACTTGAACGCCTCAATCGGCATCCAGAGCATGAGGCCGTCCGTGCTCATCTCGGAGATGACCCGGTCGCCTTCAGAGGAGCCCAGCTCCTCCGAATTCAGGGACTGGAGCATATAGGCCCATGAGGAGAAGTTCTGGTCTGACACGAACGTCATCACGCCGGTAGCGGCTGTCCCGTCCTCCCACGTCACGTCCATATCGTACGAAATGCTGATGCCCTCCTTGAGGCCGGTGAGGCCGTAATCCAGCCAGGGGGCGAAGTACTCCACGTACTTGCTGAACTTGACCGAGCTGCCGCCAGTATAGTTTCCCGCCTCGTCATATGTATACCCGTCAAGCAAGAGCAGCAGTCCGTCATCCTTGCCGTAATAGAGTTCGGTCTCTGTCATGCCGTCCGCGCTTTTTATGAACGTGTACCAGGCATCCTTTTCGGTCCCGCTCGTTTCGTCCATGCTGACTAGCTCGAACAGACCCGACTTGACGCCGGGCGCGTCCTCTCCCTTGAAGATCTCGGGGCTTATCCAGACTTCACCGAGGCCCGGATAATCGATCATGAAGGAGTACTGGCTGAAATCCGACAGGCTCCCCGAATCGTCGAAATCAGCGACGTAGCAGTTCGTAAGCACGTGGTCCTTGCCAACGCCAGCGATGTCGAACACCAGCTTGGCCGTATCCGTAACGTTGTCGTCCTTGTCATAGTAAAGCACGTCATAGAATAACCTATAGCCTGTCATGAGCCAGTCCGGACCAGGCAGCGTCCCCAGCTCGGGTATGAGCTCCAGGAGGGCCTCGTTGTGGCTGTTGGGCTCAGGGATCGGTTCTGCCGCAAGGGACGGCAGCGCTGCTAACATCGCCAGTGAAACGGCGATTACCAAGATAACGGTCTTCCTATAGGTCATATCGCACCTCCGTTAGTGTCTGTTCGCTTATCTGAAGGAGCGACAGGCGCCTTGCCATGCCCTGTTCGCCCTTGCCGGTCCGAGCCTTATGCGGCTCACTGCCTTCTCAACGTGAATATCATATCAAAAGGCTCCTCCTTTGTAGGGGCTCTTCGATATTTGACCATCAGGCCGTCCTCCTCGCGGAAATAGGAATCCGCGACCACGGGCCCGTCCTCGAAGTGGAGCACGACCGTCTTGCCGAGCGTCCCGAGATCCACCTGCCCGCCGGACGATACGCTCCCGCCCATTACGGCGTCCTCGAAGTAGGTGCCGCCGGCCCTGACGGTGGCAAAAGCTTCCTTCGGCAGCCAGAACAGGAGCCCGTCAGTGCAGAACTCCGATACCAGCAGCATGGTCTCCGGTCCTTCTTTCCTGCCCGGTCCGAACTTCTGGGCCAGCCTCGCCCAGCCGGCTTGGCTTTCCTTGACGGTGAAGGTTACTGTGCCGGTCTCCTTCTTCCCGTCCTTGTATACGAGCTCGTAGTCGTATTCCAGCTTCCTTCCCTCATAAAGCCCCGCAAGGCCGTATCCTAACCATGGGGCTTCGAATTCTGCGAAATCCGAGTACTGCATAGCCTTGCCGCCCTTGTAGTTGCCGGTCGCGTCGTAATCGTAGATGTCCAGAAGCAGCAGCAGGCCGTTGTCCCTTCCGTAGTACATGTCCGCGGACGATATGCCCGCCAGGTCGTTGGCTACCTCTACGCTCGCCATCCAGGCCTTTGATTCAGGGTCGAAGGCGGCCATGTTCTCGAACGTCCCCAGCTCGAAAAGGCCCGATTTCACGCCAGGGGACGCTTCCCCCTTAAGGGCGTCCAGGCTTATCCAGGCTTCGCCCACTCCTGTGCGGTCTATCACCTCTCGCTCTCCGATACCATATCCTTCCAGGGCGTAGTTCTCGTCCACCCTGGCGGACTTGCTTACCGTGAGCACATAATCCTTACCCCTGCCCTTCACGTCAATCACGAGCAGGTACGTGTCGCTGACCCTGTCTTCTACGTCATAGTAGAACACGTCGTAGAAAAGCCTGTATCCTGGCATCAGCCACTGCGGGCACGCCAACGGGCCGAGCTCGGGAAGCTCTCTCATCAGTTCGGCGTTGTAGACATTAGGGGCAGGCACGGGAGCCACCGATGCCGACACCGACAGGAAGCCTGCGAGAATGAACAATGCCGCCGCTGTTGCCATAAAGCGCACCAATCTCATGTTAAGACCTCCCTGCCATCATGACCGGTTGCGCGAATTTTCCGCTTTCCTATTTTACGGATAGCAGCGTAAAGACCACCTCGGGAATGCCGCTTGTCAGCGGCTTCTGATGCAAGCTCACCATATAGCCGGTACTCGTCGAGAACTTGCACTCCACCTGCACCGCCTTGTCGTAGAACAAGATCGTGCGCACGGTGCCGTACGTCTGGTCCTCGGACAGTCCCATGGCCTTGACAGTAGATGAAGTAAGGTCCTCCTCGAACAGGACCTCATCTTCGGAGAAGCCCGACAGCAGGCCCGTCGGTATCCAGAGCACATATATGTCCCCGCTTGAGCTTGAACATATCACCTGGCTCGTGTTGGTGAGCCCGGACGCCGCCGTATTCGTCTTGTCTAGGATCGCCCAGCTGCCGTTGTTCTCGGCCACCTTGAAGTCCAGGTTCTGCTCCTCGGTTACGCTATCGGTGATATAGACGGCCTTGTAGCTCAGCAGGGTATCCGTGGAGAGCCCTTCGACGAGCTCCCCGTACCAAGGGGCGAACACGAACCTGGAGCCTTTGTACGTTATCGTCGTCTGGGAAGTCTCGGCGCCCGCACTGTCGTAGACCACCATATCGACAATCATCAGAAGGCCTGTCTCCTTGTCGAAGGCCATCGTCCTCCTCGCGGTGGTGGATTCGAAGGACATGACCCCTACGTCGTAGTTGGTCCCTTCCAGCTGTATGGTCGTGTTATACAGCATCGCCGCCTTTTCGGCGGGAAGGAAGCCATCCTCGAATATCTGGGGATTTATCCAGTAGCGCCCTATGAACGGGTAGTCGAACAGGCCGGAGACGTACATCAGCCCTAGCGGCTGTTCGGCCAGCTTCTCGGACGATGACATCATGTTAGCCACATAATCGCCCTTTACGTCGACCACGTCATATATCAGGTAGCCGGATTGGTTCTTCGACGAGTCCTTCAAGTCCTCGCTAGTTATCTCATAGACTACGCGCATGCCCGGTACCATCCATGAAGGCGCCGGCTTTCCTTCCAGCTCGCTGAAGTAGGACAGTATCGCCTTGCTCAAGTTGTCCGGCTTGGGCGCCGGAGCGGCCGAAACAACGGTCGCGGTCAGCGAAAGAGCAAGCAATACCACGGTCACTAATAAGCGTTTCTTACCTATCACAGCACAGTCCCCTTCCAGAAACCAATGATCGCATTTATAATTCCAATTATATTACCATTCAACGTGCAATGTAGGTCTTGCGCGATACCGAGGGGAGGCCCGTCATGCTCGCCGATTACCATATGCATATAGAGAACGGCGAGTTGGCCACGGAATACGTCCTCCTCTACAAGGAAGCGGCGCGAAGGGCCGGGCTCTATGACTTCGGCGTCTCTGAGCACCTGCACAACCTCTCGGAGGGCCCTCGCCTGCTTGGACGCGAAACGCCTGCGGGAGTGAAGACAAGAGGCTGGGATACCGACTCCTACATAAGCGTGATCAGGAGCGCCGGCGCGAAGGTGGCCATAGAGGCCGACTACATCCCTGAATGTGAGAACGAATTGAGGTCTTTCATCGTCGCACACGACTTCGACTATGTGATCGGTTCGGTGCACTGGCTCGGCCCATGGGTGTTCGACATGTCGACGGACCTCTGGGAAGGAGTCGACGTAACAGATGCCTGGAGGACGTACTTCAGGACCGCCATAAGGGCCGTAAGCACGGGGATGTTCGAGATCTTCGGGCATCCGGACGTAATCAAGGTGTTCGGCATGAAGCCTCCGGCGGGCTTTTACGGCGAGCTTCTAGGATTGTACGAGGACCTGGCCAAAGCGGCTGCTCTGACCGGTACCTGCCTTGAAGTCTCGTCGGCAGGCCTAAGGAAGCCTTGCAAAGAGATCTACCCGGACATCGAGCTGCTGAGGGCCGCAAACAGGGCCGGCGCGGACATAAGCTTCGGGTCCGACGCTCATTATCCAGAACATGTCGCATTCGCCTTCGACACGATATCCGAATTCGCGCGAAGTGCCGGTTTTTCGAGGGCCGCTGCCTTCTCTGAAAGGAAGAAGACCCTCTTTCGATTCTGATCTTCGGTGCACGGAGCAGAAAGGTCGGGCCTTAAATGACGAACCCGCTTATCAACAAGGACTTCGCCTTGCTGGCGATCGGCCAGTTCGTCTCATCCATAGGCGATAACGTGCATCGCGTGGCCCTGGTATGGTGGGTCTACAACGTCACCGGCTCTCCTTCGATAACCGGCATGCTCTCATTGGCCTCCATGATACCCGCCATAGTCCTCTCTCCCTACATGGGAGTTCTTGCTGACAAATGGGATCGCAGGAGGATCGTCTATGGAATGGACTATCTGCGAGGGGCGATCATAGCGTCGGTGGCGTTGCTGTCCTTCGCCGGCAAGCTCGAGGTATGGCACATGGTGCTTTCCTCCGTGCTGATCAGCGCATGCTCTTCGCTCTTCAACCCGGCCGTTTCGGCCATGATGCCAGGCCTTGTGGGGATGGACAAGATGCAAAGGGCACAGGGTTCGTTCAACACGCTAATGGGGCTCGTGGGCATTATCGGCCCGGCGATAGGAGGCGCGCTCGTGGCCACCGTGGGCTATTCCATGGCCTTCCTGCTCAATGCCGTCTCCTTCACCCTTTCGGCGCTGTCGGAGATGTTCATAGAGTACAAGACGGTGCCGATGAAATCCGACAAGGGTAACTTCGCGCAGATGGTGGAAGCTATGAAATTCACGTTCGCCATGCCGACTATAATGGGTATACTGCTCGTGTTCTCGATGATGAACTTCTCTCTTTCGCACCTTGGTAGCATAACGATCCCTTACCTCGTAAAGGACGTCCTGGCTAAAGGGTCGCGGGAGCTGGGCTACACCATGACCTCCATAAGCGTAGGTGGCATACTGGGCTCGATGCTGATGGGAATCGTAAAGGACCCGAAGCGGCGTTCCGCGGCGATCGCGTTCGGTGGCGCGCTCATGGGCGGCTTCCTGTTGTCCTGGTCTTTCATACCGCGCATGGCATGGCTTTATGTGATACTTGCGATAATGGGCTTCTCGGCGTCGATAATAAACATAAACGCAGGCGTGCTGTTCGTCAAAGTAGCCCCCAACGAGATGCTGGGCAAGCTCAGCGCTTTCATGAACACAGCGTCCAGCTTCATGGCGCCCGTGGGCCTCTCGTTGTTCAGTCTCCTCGCGGCCACGGACAAGTCGTGGGTGTCCTTCTTCCCCGCAGCATCCGGAGTCCTCATCCTGTTCTTTACATTCGGATTGTTCCTCATTAAAGGGTATCGGGATATATAGTAGAAATAATTATATTAATCAAAGGGTATGCGCACTGGCATAGACCCATAGGAGTTGTCCGATTGATGATTAACCCGTTCATCAACAAGGATTTCGCATTACTGTCCATAGGCCAGTTCACCTCGATGATCGGTGACAGTATCCACCAGGTGGCCATAATCTGGTGGCTGTACAACATCACCGGATCGCCCGGGACGACGGGCCTGCTTACGATGGCGGCGATGATCCCTTCGCTGATCCTCGGGCCGTACATGGGGGTGCTCGCGGACAAGCTGAACAGAAGGCGCATCGTCTACGGAATGGACTTCTGCAGGGCGGCGGTCATCGGCACCATAACCGTGCTGGCTTTTATGGGCAGGCTTCAGATATGGCACATGGTGCTCTCGAACATCCTCATAGGGATAATCGCGTCTCTCTTCACGCCGGCGGCCACGGCGATGGTTCCTTCGCTCGTCGGCATAGACAAGCTGCAGAAGGCGCAGAGCGTAATACAGGCGATGCAGGGGATGGTCGGCATCTTCGGCCCCGCGCTGGGCGGATTGCTGGTCTCAACATTCGGCTACGCCACGGCCTTCCTTATCAACGCGATAATGCTCTTCTGCTCGGGAGTCTCCGAAGTCTTCATAACGTACCACCATATATCACCGGGCAGAGAGGAAAGCAACCTGAACGCGCTGATGAAGGCAGTGAGGTTCACCTTCGGGATGCCGACGATACTCGGCGTGCTTCTGATCTTCGGGATAATGAACTTCGCCCTCGCCCCCATCGGAAGCGTAACTGTGCCATACATAATCAAGACGCAGCTAGGCTACGGCGCGACGGAGCTAGGGCTCGTGATGACATTCCTTAGCATAGGAAGCATTACAGGGTCGATCCTTATGGGCACGCTCAAGAACCCCAAGAGGCGCTCGCGCCTTATGGTGCTGGCAGGTATTGGCGTGGGTATAGCGCTTACTTCATGGCTTCTTAAGCCGACCCTCACCTGGTTCTACACGATCTGCGTAATTTCCGGGGTCATGATGGTCATAATCAACATAAACGCCGGCGTGCTCCTCATGTCGGTCACACCTGACGACATGAGGGGGAAGATGACCGCGTTCACGCACTTCGTCGTGTCATTCATGTCGCCGATCAGCCTTGCCATCTTTAGCATGATAGCCAAGGCGGACCCGAACCTAGTATTCTACTTCCCCGCGGTGACCGGCGTGATCATAGCCCTGGCGTCGATGTCGATGATGCTGGTGAAGGGCTTCCGCCACATGTAAGGCTCCCCGAGCGAGATGATAGCCCGGGCCATACAAGCCCGGGCTTTACGTATGCGATGCCTGCTTTCAGGCCTTCCTTCCTCCGTGCCTGTAGGGCCTGGTCTCGTTGTACTTCGCTTTGGCTTCGAGCGCCGAGTCAATATCTATGCCGTGCATGCCGCAGAAATCGAGTATCCTTATGATGCAGTCGGCCAGCTCGACCGGTATCCCCTCGGGCTTGCCGTCCTTGGTGTACACATCGTCGTACGCCCTTCCGTCGCGGTATTCCTCCAACGCCTCAGAAAGCTCCGAGTGGCATAAAGCAATCACCTCGGGGAAAGGCTTCTCCGTCTCCCACCAGCCGTGTTCTTGTGCCGTCCTGTTCAGCTTCGCCGCGAGCTCGTTGAGCATCACTTCTTCCTCCCTATGGATCCGAACTTCCTGGCAATGGCTGCCGCTTTTCTTCCCACCAGGGGTATAGCCTCCAGCTCGTCGGGGTTCAGCCCGCCCAGCAGCAGCAAAGCCACAAGGTAGGTGAAGGCGCCGATGCCCACGCCGACAAGGGCGGACAGCCTGCTCGATCCCATCATGGCCTCGATTTGTCCCTGCGTAAGGAATACGACGGCGCCCATGATCAAAGAGGAGAGCATCGGCTTCCAGAAGGCCTTGGCGTAGCCCACCTTGAAACCCAGGCGCCTTTCGAGCTGGATCAAGTTCAGGACGACCGACACCAGCGAACCGGCTACGGTGCTAAATGCGGCCCCTTTGACGTTCAGGCCGTGCATCGAGGTGAGGTAGAACTCCATGGCTATCTTGACGAGCACCCCGATGATCGCACTCTTCAAAGGATCGCCGACGTGTCCCATGCCGCTGAGTATCGATGAGCTCGTCTGCTGCAGGCACAAGAACGCGCAGGCCCCGGACAGCGCCATGAGCACGGGTCCTACGTCGGGCCTTCCGAACAGCAGGTTGGTTATGGGCGAGGCGAGGACGAAAAGGCCGACCGTAGCGGGAAAAGCTATGACGCTAGTAAGCTTCAGCACATAGATGGCCCTTTCCCTTATTCCTTCCATGTCGCCTTTTGCGTTGCACTCCGACACCGCCGGCACCGTCGCGGACGCAAGCCCTGCGATGATGGACGTCGGGAAGTAGACCAAGGGGAACGCCATCCCGTTCAGCTGGCCGTAGAGTGCCGTCGCCTCGCTGGTGGCAAAGCCTGCCGCGGCGAGCCTTCCAGGGACTATGGCGGCATCCACCACGCTCTTTATGGAAGCGAGGGAGCTGGTCAAGGCCACCGGGACGGAAAGACTTAGTATCCTGTACGCTATAGTCCCGCCCTTCTCCATGCGGCCGGTGCCCGGTTCGATCTTGTAGTCCTGCCTGTTATGGACGTAGAAATAGATGGTCACGATGAGTGCCAGCCCCGCGAAAGCCCCTATGGCAGCTCCGCTCGCAGCCCCTGCCGCAGCGTATTCCAGCCCCTTAGGCAGGAGCAGGAACGCGGCCAGCAGCATGAAGCCCACCCTGGCGACCTGTTCCATTATCTGGGATGCCGCCGAGGGCACCATCTTCTGCACGCCCTGGAAGTAGCCGCGCATCGCAGACATGACCGTCATGAAGGCAAGGGACGGGCTGATCGCCCTTAGTGGCAGCGCCGCCCTCGGATCCTTGTAGACCTTCACGGCTATGTATGGTGCAAGCAGGTAGAGCGCGACGCTCGCCGCCAATCCCGACAGCGCCATCATGACGACGGCCACCCTTAGCACCTTGCGCGCGGCGTCGCCTTCCCCTATGGCCTTCTTCTCGGCTATCATCTTGGATATCGCAAGGGGTATGCCCGCCACAGATATGGAGAGCAGGAAGAAATAGATCGGGTTCGCCATCTCGAACAGGCCTACGCCTTCGTCCCCGAGCATGTTGGCCAGCGGTATTCTGTATACTGCTCCCAGCACCCTCGCAAACAGGCTGGCGCCTGCCAGTACGGCCGCACCCTTGAACAGCTTTGCCTTGGAAGCTTCCTTCTGGTTCAAGTCCATCGGATCACCTCGGAACTATCGGACATATAAAATAATTATACCAGCATAGGAGCTGTCGAGGGGCTCTTGGAACGAGCCCGTAATGCGATTCATGCATAAATCGCTTTATGGGCCCTCGAGCTTTATGTTATTCTATAATGTAATCTTATAGCAGGAGGTTGAGATGTATACCGCCCTACAGGTGAGTCTTAACCTGTTTTCGTTGGTAATACTGCTGATGATCCTCGTCGACCTGAAATATCAAGATGAGCTGCATTCCCCGAATCAGTTCAACTATATCGAGCTCCTCCACGCATTAATGATCGTCCTGGTCCTTGAGGCTCTCGGGTGGGTCGTGGACAAGAGACCCGGCATAGCTTTCCGGACGGCCAACATCTGCACCAACACAGCGTATTTCATAATGGATGCTTTCCCCGCCTTCTTCTGGGCGATATACGTAACGTACAACATATTCGGCAGGACGAGGACCTACAATAGACTGAGGCTTCTGCTACTGTGCCCTGCCCTGATCAACGTGGGCCTTTGCATCGCCAACCTGTTCAACGGGTGGATGTTCACCGTCAGCGCCGATAACGTCTACGAAAGGGGAGAAAGGTTCTACCTGCTGGTTCTTATCTTGGTGTTCTACGTTGCCTACGCGAACCTGATGGTGATCATGAACAAGAAAAGGCTTTCGGTCAGGGCCTACCATACACTTCTGTTGTTCAGCATCCCTCCAATAATTGGAGGCGCCTTGCAGTTCCTGTTCTACGGGATGCCGTCCATATGGACGGGCGCGACCTTGATGCTGCTCATGATCTACTTGAACATACAAAGGATCAAGCTTGGGGCGGATCCGCTCACGGGCATCTCGAACAGGCGCGACATAAGCAGCTACATAAAGGACAGGATAAGGGAATCCGCCACCGGTGTCTCGTTCTCCGGCATTTTCATAGACATAAACAACTTCAAGAGCATAAACGACACGCACGGCCATGTGATGGGCGACAGGGCGCTGCAGTTGACGGCGGACCTGCTGAGAAAGAGCACCAGGAAGGACGATTTCATAGCCCGCTACGGCGGCGACGAGTTTTTGATCATACTGCCGAAGCTGGAAGACCGTGTCGCCTTGGATAAAATGGTATCGAGGATAAAGAACGAGTTCGAAGGATGGAACAAGCTCAGCATACTTCCCTTCGACCTGAGTCTGAGCATAGGCAGTTCCATATACGAGAAAGGCTCGGAGCTCACGGCAGAGCAGTTCATAAGGCACTTGGACACCTTGATGTACAAGAGCAGGCAAATGTCCTGAAACCAACGTCTAGTAGAGCACCCTCAGTTCGTAGTCGTTATGCTCTTCACCAAGTCAACTAAAGTTTCCACATACCCAAGTTAAAAGGGTCAATACATATCGCGCCGGCCGTACTGTTTCACAAGGCGGTGAGGAGCCCGGGCTTGATGCGGACGCTATCTCACACCAGCCTCACTTTCGTCCTAGGTAATCCGCGGTCTTTCCATCTTCCTAGACCAAGCAGGCTTACCACCATCGAACCCATCGCAATGAAAGTCCACAAGAGCATCGAAACCGGGTAGATGAAGGCGAGCCATACCGGGACCTTCGATTTGACATAGGAAACTAACCATATGCATAAAGCTATAGATACTGACACGACCGCCGGACGTATGATCGACGGATCTCCGTGTGAGCTTGCCGATATAAGGTACAGGAAGGGTGTTACCGTTGACAGGGTGAGCCAGGACCATACGAACAGGTTCATAGATATGCTGTTCCTGAACACCGCGAACAGGTTCTTCGTGAATCCTGCCAATGCATTTCGGAATCCCGTATACATCCTGCAGTTTACGAGCTTTGTGGCATCGAAAAGCAGCGCCTTGCGCCCCGTCCGTTTCATCGTCCTGGCGAGTTCCATGTCTTCCAGCACGCATCCTTTGATCTTCTCATGTCCTCCCGATGCGAAGTAATCCTCCCTCTTGAATGCCATCAATTGCCCGCAGGCCGAGCTGAAAAACGGGTTCTTGATCCATTTTATTAGGATGACCGGCATGAAGCATACGAGCGCCCAATTCAGTACGGGGACGACCAACATCTCCCCCGCCGTCTTCAGATCCTGTCGTACCATACCCGAAACCAAGCCGGCGCCCGTGTCTTCAAGCGCCTTGCAGGCTGACGAGGCGCTATGCGGCGAATGGTACGTATCAGCGTCGGTGAAGATGAGCACATTGCCGGAGCTTGCATTGGCTAGCGACCAGCAAGCCATGTTCTTGCCCGTCCATCCGGGAGTAAGCGTCCCGCCTTTCATCACTTTGAGCCGCCCATCCACGGATGAAAGACGTTCTAGTATATCCGGTGTGGAATCGGTCGAGCCGTCATCGTAGACGATCACCTCTATATCTACATCCTGCTGGGACAGAAGTGATCTTACGCATTTTTCTATGTTCGCTTCCTCATTCCTTGCGGGGACCAATAAAGAGACCTTGTACTGGATCCTGTGAGCCGGCGGCTTTAGCTTCCTCATGAAGAAGACATTCGAAATGGCGATGATGAGGATTACGCCTAAGAATACGGCTAAAGACCAACCCTGCTGCCTTAAGATGGCTCCTGTAAGGGCCGTCATGCTTTTGCCCTCCTTATGCTCTTCCTTGCATAGGCGAACTGCATGAAAGCAAGCACGGCGACATTGTAGGCAAACAGGGCCCACAGGTTGGTTCCCTTGAGGAAGAGGGCAAGATATGCCGCAAGCGATGCCATCATTGGCAGAAGTTTTAAATATTCCGGTTTGCCTTTGAAAAGGACCAGGGATATGAAGGCGCCGAATCCCATGGCCATGGGAGCCTCCCAAAGTGTGAGAGCAGTCCATATGCCGAATGAGGTGGTTATCGCCTTCCCTCCTTTGAAACCCAGCCAAGGGGAGAATGCATGTCCGAGGACTGGCATGATGGCAAGGATCGGCAATTGCCGATATGAGGTACCGGCCTTAAGTAAGTACACCGGCAGCGCCCCCTTGAGGAAATCAAGAAGGAGCACCGATGAGCCGATGACCGGCCCGCAAGCCCTGAAGACGTTCACGGCTCCTGGATTGCCGTCCGCCACACGTCGCACATCCGTTCCTTTGAAAGTCTTGACCGCAAACCACGCGAACGGCACCGAACCTGAAAGGAAGCAGATGAGCGCCTTCATAAGAAACTCTGCCATCCCCATATAGACCCCCTCATTAATGAAGGGTATATACGGAGTCGACAGGTATTTTACCTGCCTTCGCCATCCATGTCGGATGCGTCCTTCTAAATCAAATGAACCTAGAGGGAAGCACAGACTCCAAGCGACTTGTCATTTACAGCATTATCCATGGCCCTTAGCTTATGCAAATCGCTTATGCCTGCGACCCTAAGCGGCGTTATCCAAAAACGATGGCTTAGCCCCCGTCATAATCAAGGGCTAAGCCATACTGCAGTTGACGTCTTATTAGTCCATCATCTAGTCGGAGGAGTCGCTAGATCGCAGCCTTCTGCGTCTTCCTGCCCTCCCAGGCGCATCAATGCAGATCGAAGCTGTTGCCTATGCCCGAGCCGTCCCACTGCTGCGGTGTCTCGGGCCCGCTTTCCATCGATACTATGTAATTGTGTATCTCCTTCGCCATCAGCTTGCCATCCGCGTTGTAATCCACGTTTACGGACGCTCCCGTCGGCGTCTTCCCGGATATGGCGGATATGAGGTAGTAGTTGTACTCACCGTGGTGGTAGTACACCCCGTTGTACAGCTCGTTTTCCGTGTCCGCCCTGTGGGCGTTCTCCGTCGCGAGGCACGCGGTGGATATGAAGGTCCTGTCGTTGGTCATGTTGTCGATGAAGCCGCCGCTCCTGCACTGCTGCATGAAGATGGCCCTTCTCGCGTAAGGTAGAGGATTCAGATTTGTCCCGAATGTGGTATCGGCATAACTCCCGTCGGTAAGGCAGAAATAGGCGGCAGCTCCTCCGCCTCCGTGATCGAACACCCAGATGAGCAGCGTGTCATTGCTCTGGAGCTTGCTCACCCCTATCGATGCGTCGCCGTTCTTCATCCCGTTTATGACCTTGTCCACCCATGACATCGTGGCTGGGAAGTCCGTCACCGTGCTTGTATGCCGGTAGGCCGGGTTCGCCGAAGAGTAGTCGTTCCCGTCGCCGTACAACACGTAGATCCTATCCTCGGTGTATCCTATGTTCAGGAGCGACTTGTAAAGCCAGACGGTATCGTTCCAGAACTCGTCGTATCCGCTTTCGGCGACATCCCCGCATATGAGGAGCGCATAATCCCTCGGCATGGTAAGAAGGGGCCCTATCAGGACTTCCTTGATCTTCCATACGGGTCTTAACTGCGCTTCCTTCATGGACAGCAGGTCGGGCTTCATTATGACTATGCTGTTCTCCTTCGGTGAGAGGACCCTTACTTCGTTGTCCTTGATGATTATGCCCCTCGGGTCATCCGCCTGGATTTCTATCGGCTTGACGTTCAGCTTCAAGGTAGCATCGTACATCCTTATCTGCTTGCTCGCTGCATCCAGCACGTAGAGGTTTCCCCCGAAGAAGTTCATCGCGGTAGGCGCATCCCCTGGCGCCCACGTCTGCGCGACCGCCTTGTTGCTCGAAGGATCGATAGAGAAGATCGAGCTCGAATAGCCTGCCGATATGGCTACGAGCACGTACTTCCCGTCATACGCGACGCTCATAAGAGTCCCTGATCTTAGCACGTCCCCTGCCCTGAGGTTTCCGTAAGCGGTCACCTTCAGATCCAGGACCTTCACCGCCTGCCCTGTCTTCAGGTCTATCGAGAATACCGCGCTGTTGCCGCTGTCGCCGATTATCGCCTTACCTGCCGTGAAGGCGGATATCCCTGCTGGCCTATCGATCGGCATGGCGATGGTCCTCGTAATCTTCCCGCTGTTGTCCAGCGCGACCAGCTGGCCCTTGCTCGCGCCGTATACCTGCCCTTCGACCTCGGCCATGGCTAGAAGGTTCGAAAGTGCGGTGCTGGTTATCCTGTCGAATATGGGTATCGTGGGCAGCTTTAGGATAGGCGTCGTTATCGGAGCCGCGGTCGCAGTGCCGACCATCATGATCGCGACCGCCAGTATGCACAGGGTCCTTACGGTCTTGGCTACCATGACCATCCCTCCTTCCGCCGGCTGCTTCAAATGCCGGTCGGTAGGATAGTCTTTCTACAGACCTACCCCCTTACCTCCATGAAGATTCAGATTCCGACACCTTGCGTCATGACGGCAAAAGCCGTCCTTTTCGGGACGGCTTTAGCATGTTTCCCAGGATGTTCATATGTTGCGTCTTCTGGCGATGTATCTCATGTAGAAGAGGATGGCGGATGCCGACGAGGCCGCATCGATCACGACGTCAGAGGCTCTCATCGACCTTCCAGGCACGAAATACTGGTGTACTTCATCGGTGATGGCAAAACCGACGCAGAGGACCATCGCGACCAAGGCCATATTCCTGTACGTCCTCTTATCGACCTTGTTCTTTTGTTTCGATTTGACCAGCGCGTTCATCACCAGCAGGCATAGGACCGCGTACTCAACAAAATGCCCTGCCTTCCTCACGAAAAGCACTAGCGTGGTGTCGGTCGAGTTAAGCCTTCCTTTTACGCCCAGCGATTCGAGAATTCCTACTATCAGCTCGGCCACCCTGCCGCTGTCCGTGCCGGAGAGCTCGTACGGACGTGCCGACATGAAGAAGATCAGCGCCATCCAGGCCAGGACCGCGGCCCACGAGAAGAGCCTGCGCCAGGTCTTGGGCCTTCGCGCTCCGCTCAAGCCTTACACCTCCGTCGATGCCTGGATGGCTTACCGATGCGGCCGCGTTTCACAGCATCAGCCCCCCTCCGGGATGATGAGCAGCTCGATCGTGTCCCCGTCCAGGACCTTCTCGTCGTGCTGGACCACCATGCCGTTCCTTATCGCCAGCACGGCCGGCCTCAGCTCATGCGGCAGCGCGATGAGGTCGAACACGCCCCCTACGAGAAGGCCCGGCCTTACCTCTATCCTGCGGGAGTACTTCTCTAGGGCGGCCTTCCCCTTTATATCCACCATGGCATTACCTCCCCGGAACCTTTATACCAAAATCGCATAACGGGTCCTTCTAGTCAACTTTTTGACACCTTCATGGCGGCCGATGATGCGCAGCTCGGCGGCCGGTCATTGACAAATGGTCATAATACTGCTATTTTTACATCCAGATACTTCAATATGTCGGATCAGGCGATCGAGCATGCTCGCATGCAAGATGGGGCTGGGCGTTGAAGCAGCAGGTTTATTACCTGCGGGACCGAGAATTTTAAAGAATTCCGGTTCCGCAGGTCTTTTTATGCATCGACCGGATAGATGGAGGTTTGTTTATGCCGAATGAAATCGACGTAAAACGAATCAAGGGGCTCGATGAAGCCCAAGTAAAGGAGAACAGGGAAAAGTACGGGGCGAACGAGCTGCCCCAGAGCAAGAAACGCTCTGTGTTCACGACAATATTCGAAGTGGTTAAGGAACCGATGTTCCTTCTGCTGGTCACTGGCGGCATCATCTACCTCGTGCTCGGAGACCTTAAGGAAGCCTTGATGCTGCTGGCTTTCGTGTTCGTCGTGATGGGCATAACCATATACCAGGAGCAGAAAACGGAAAAGGCCCTGGAAGCACTACGAGACTTGTCCAGCCCGCGCGCTCTTGTAATAAGGTCCGGCGAGCAGATGAGAATCGCCGGCAAGGACGTAGTCAAGGGGGACTTTATAGTGCTCGCCGAGGGAGACAGGGTACCGGCGGACGGGGAGCTCGTATGGGCATCGAACCTGACGGCGGATGAATCGCTGCTTACCGGGGAATCCCTGCCGGTGGCAAAGCTCGCCTCCAGGTCCGGCCATATCCGAGAGGATGGCAACTGGTACCCCGAAGGGGACGAGATGGGATTGCCCGGTGGAGATGGTGGCAGCTTCGTCTTCTCGGGTACGCTAATAGTACGCGGCCAGGGGATCATGCTGGCGAAGAGGGTCGGATCGCACACCGAGCTCGGCAAGATCGGCAAGGCCCTGGGCGAGCTCAATACGGAAGAGACGGCGCTAAACAAAGAGACGGGAAGGCTGGTCAAGAGGCTGGCTATTCTGGGTCTGTTCTTGTTCGCCATCGTCATGGTAGCGTACGGGATAACCAACAAGGACTGGATACACGGCCTTCTCGCGGGCATAACATTAGCGATGGCGATGCTGCCGGAGGAGTTCCCGGTGGTGCTTACGATATTTATGGCCCTCGGGGCCTGGCGCCTATCCAAGAAGAACGTTCTCACAAGGCGCATGCCGGCGATCGAGACCCTGGGCGCTGCGACCGTGCTGTGCGTAGACAAGACGGGCACGCTGACCCAGAACAGGATGTCGGTGGAGAGGCTGTACGCGGACGGGGCCTTCTTCTCCCCAGGGGAGCACCACGTTTCCAAGAGCAGCTCCGGGGCCGAAGCGGATCCTTCCTGCATCCTGCCTGAGAACTTCCACGAGATAGTCGAATACGGGCTGCTCGCAAGCGAGAAGGACCCCTTCGACCCCATGGAGAAGGCCCTAAATAGTTTCGGCAGGAGCTGCCTGATGATGACGGAGCACCTGCACGACGACTGGAAACTGGTCGAGGAATACGCGCTCTCCAGCGAACTGCTGGCGCTTTCGCACGTATGGCTGACGCCCGACGGCAACGGAGGCAGCTATATAGTGGCCGCCAAGGGAGCCCCGGAGGCTATACTGGACCTTTGCCACATGGAGGAGGAGGGCACCCGCTCGGTCATGGAAGCGGTCACCGCCATGGCGGCGAACGGGCTGAGGGTGCTGGGAGTAGCCAAGGCGGTGTCGAAGGTAGTGAAGGGCCTCCCAGAGAGCCAGCACGACTTCGAGTTCTCGTTCACGGGGCTGATCGGCCTGGCCGATCCCATAAGGCCTTCCGTGCCGGCCGCGATAGCCGAATGCTACAAGGCCGGTATAAGGGTGGTCATGATAACGGGCGACTATCCAGGGACCGCGCAGCATATAGCTAAGAAGATAGGGCTTAAGCCCCATGACGTCGTGATAACAGGACCCGAACTTACCGTGATGGGATACGAAACCCTGAAGGAAAAGGTGCGTACCTGCTCGATCTATGCGAGGATGGTCCCCGAGCAGAAGCTCAAGCTCGTCAAGGCGCTGAAGGACGACGGTGAGGTCGTCGCGATGACCGGCGACGGCGTAAACGACGCCCCTGCCCTTAAGGCATCGGACATCGGAGTGGCCATGGGCGCGAGGGGAACCGACGTGGCCAGGGAAGCTTCGTCAATAGTGCTTCTGGATGATGATTTCTCGTCGATAGTCGCAGCAGTGAGGCAAGGGCGCAGGATATTCGACAACCTGAAGAAGGCCATGGCGTACATATTCGCAGTCCACGTGCCGATCGCAGGCCTTTCCCTTATACCCGTGCTATTCGGCCTGCCGCTGGTGCTTACTCCGATGCACATAGCGTTCTTGGAGCTAATCATCGATCCTTCTTGTTCGGTGGTATTCGAGATGGAGCCCGAGGAGCACGGCATAATGGACAGGCCGCCCAGGGACCCGGCGAAACCGCTGTTCGGCGGGGACTTGATAAGGCTGGGCCTGATCCAGGGCATGAGCGTCTTGCTGACCACCCTGGGGGCTTTCTTGGCCGCGATGTTCCTTCTCGGCAAGGACGAAGGCGGAGTTAGGGCGATAACGTTCGCCGCGCTGGTCTTCTCGAATCTGGGCCTTATAATAGCCAACAGGTCGTGGACCGAGAGCCTTATAACCTCGCTCAAGAAACGGAACCCCGCGTTTAAATGGGTGCTCGTCGGTTCCTTGTCGTTCATGCTGCTGGTGCTGTTCGTACCGGCGCCCAGGGCACTGTTCAGCTTCTCGCCCATAGGCGCGATGGACCTTGCCGTCTCAGTGACGGCCGCCGTATTGGGCACCGCCTGGTTCGAGCTCTACAAGACGTCGCTGAGGAAAAAGGCCAGGGCCTGACGCGGCATCAAGCAAAGTAAACAATGGTCTAGCTTGGGAAAAAGCCGGAGGATCATAGTTGTGTCCTCCGGTTTTTCGACATCTTGACACAAGGATGAAGTGTTGATAACCTATAAGTGCAAGTTACATATAAGGAGGGATAAACATGCCGAATTTCGAGAATAGGGACGACAGGCCTTTCGGCGGGCGCCTCGGAGGACGCTTCGGTGGCCACATGGGCGGAAGGTGCGGCATGATGGGCGAAGGAAGGCAAGGTGCCGTAAGACATGGCAACATGTACCGCTTCATGGTGCCGGTTATAGCGGTATCCCTGATGAAGCTAGGAAAGGCCCATGGCTACCAGATAGCGCAGGAGGCGGCGAAGCTGGCGGTTACGGAAGGGCCGATGGATGCGGCCGGCGTATACAGGGTCCTAAGGAGGATGGAAGCCATGGGCTTCGTCCATTCCGAGTGGGATACCAGCGGGTCCGGGCCGGCAAAGCGCGAGTACATGATGAGCGAAGAGGGCATGATGCAGATGGAAAGGCTGATGCTCAAGCTCAAGGGGATTGCCGCGGAGCTGAAGTCGCTGCTGGATACATACGAAGGATTATTGGAAAAGTCCTAAGAACAAACTAGATTGCATGGACTCTAGGTGGTAGTATAGGTTCATCAGGAATTACCCGGACCGTAAGGATGGCCGTGGGGATATCCCCAGCCATCCTTCGTCATATCCGGACCGTACGGCAAAATATCTTTACGCTTTGAGTATAAGAAGGATAAGCCGTTGATTTGTAGAACAGCCATGTATAGATCCACCGTCAGCAACATCCCGTATCAGGGATAATTCGGAGGGGAAACCTTTCATGTATTTCCGACGAGAGTCCGTCGAGCAGGCCATAGGATTATTCGGTGACTATTCGAAGATAGTAAGGCTCCAGGCCACGGCAGAGGGCCTCGGCGATTGTGACGCCTGGGTAGATTCCAAAGAATCCCCCCATCTTGGGGCCATAAGGTATGAGAGCAAGGTATACGTCGCAGGCCGGATCATTGATGAAAGGGACGCCAAGCTGCTGAAGGATTTTCTCAGGATAGCCGTGGCCGGGCATAGGCTGGAAGGTCATGCGCTGGACAAGGTGCAGATAAGGACTTTCGATCATGAGCTGGGCGAAGCCCTTCCCCGCTTCTTGAAGGGCTGCAGGCTCGAAAGCAGTAAAAGGGAGTATCTGGAAATAGAGCTTCCTTCGGACGGTGCCCCCTACAAGCTCGTCGAGGGATACTATCTCAGGGACGTGGACGAGGATCTTATCATGGACGGGGACATCGGCGACATCGACCTTCTAAGGGGAGAATGTGCGTACAGGCACGACAGCATGGGACTCAAAGGCACTGATTACCTGGGTCTGGTCGCGATGACAGGAAACGACATCGCCGGCTGGTGCCTGTCGGAGTATACGTGCTCCGTCGGATGCGAGATCGGAATCGAGGTGCTCGAAGCACATCAGCACAAGGGCATAGCGAAGGCAATGGCATGTGCATTCCTGAAGAAGGCGGGCGAGAAGGGCCTCAAGAGGATAGGTTGGCACTGCTACCAGGACAATATCGCATCCTTCAATACAGCGATGGCATGCGGATTCAAACTAGTGCTCACATACGGGGAGATAGACATCGAATTCCCTCCCACCCACACAGGGGCGGTCCCTGGCGGAAGGGCGTAGGGTGCTTCCATTTTCGTGTATGCATTGAACACTAGGCATACAAAGTATTCATAAGTTGACTAAAACCCACGTAAACCATATAATGACTTTGTCCATACATTATCATGTTGATGAGCGGAGCGACAATTGTTTAAGCATCATTGTTTTGTCCCTAAGCCGATGGGCAGCACAAACGCGAAGGCTCGTCTCCTGACTTTTCTTTTAGTGTTTGCCATAATTGGAATCGGCGACATCTATCGTACGTGGTACTCATACGTCCAGCAAGAGATGGAATATGTCATTGGAATCGTAGAATCCGCCGCGGCTTTTCTGCCGGAGGATACCATCGCCGGATTACTGTCGGAGCATGGCACTGATGGATCCGGAACCCATGGCGTGATTTGGGATTGCCTGACCGCACTGAAGCAGCGCAATCCGAATATATTAAGGGCCTTCATGCTAACCGATGAAGGTGACGCCTTCAAATTCCTTGTCGACACATCCGAAGACACCAACCAATCACAGATACCCATACAAGAATCAAAAAGCCTTCTAGGACAATACATATCTCCCTTTCCTTGACGCTAAGCCAAGGCTGGTGGGATCGTTCCGGATAGGAGGGTCGACCAAGGTAAGCGCTTTGGCGCCTATCAAGGAAGCCAGTTCCGGCGATGTAGTTGCCGTCCTTGGGATCGACTATTCGACCAAAAATTGGGACGTAGAGCTGCTCTCGCACATAATCCACGTGCTGGTGGCGCTCATCAGCATATTGCTGTTGCTGGTAGCAGTCTACGACAACCGCGTTAAGAGCAGATTCCTAAGACTCATGGGAGAAAGGCTCGAAGAGAGCGAGGAGCTGTTCGGCAAGGTCTTTGCCCAGGCTCCGGTAGGCATAGCGATCCTTGAAGAGGGTGAGAGAATATCGGTCGTAAATCCCACGTTCGAAAGGATCTACGAAAGGAAGCAGGAAGAGCTTTCATCCATGGAATGGACCGATTTGACCCACCCTGATGACCTGCGGGAGAACCGCGAGAAGATCATGGAGCTGAAACGCGATAAGAGCGGCAGTTACTCGGTCGATAAAAGGATCGTGCGGCCGGGCGGCTCATACAGGTGGATAAGCAAGATGGTCTCCGGGCTCGACCTCAACAACGGGAACCCGAAGAGCAAGCTCTGCATCATACAGGACATCGATGAGCAGAAGCGCACTCACGAAGCTCTGGCAAGAAGCGAACAGGAAAAGGCCGCCCTTCTTTCCCATCTTCCCGGGATGGTCTATCGTTGCAGCTACGATGATAGATGGACGATACTTGACGTCTCGGCTGGCTGCTATGACATCACCGGTTACAGCCCCGACCAGATAATGGTCGACAAGGCCCTTTCTTACAAGGACCTCATCGCCAAGGAGTACTTCCCCGCTATTTCGCAGGAATGGAAGCGCTCGCTGGACGAGTGCGTCCCCTTCAGATACGAATATGAGATCATGACCGCCTGCGGAGGACGCAAATGGGTGATGGAGATTGGGCGCGGCATATCCGCCTCTGACGGCATGGTCGCCGCACTCGAGGGCATCATGGTCGACATCAGCGAACGCAAGGAGAAGGACGCGCGCATACAATACCTCAACGACCACGACCTCACTACGGGCATCTATAACCGCATGTACTTCGAGATGGCGAAACACCGCCTTGACGAGGAAGGCACAGTCCCGCTTTCGATGATGATTGGGGATATCAATGGAATCAGGATAATAAACGATGCCTTCGGCCACGACGAGGGCGACAGGATGATAGTCGCTGCATCGAAGATCCTGCAGAGCTGCCTCAGGGACGGCGACATACTCGCCCGGACCGGTGGGAACGAATTCAGCATACTTCTGCCCAACACCAGCGACGAAGAGACGTATGAGATCATGAAATCGATAAAGGGTGCCTTCAACGAGCACAACTCCGACATACCCGACAGGGCGAAGCACATAACACTGTCCTTTGGCTACGGGACGAAGAGGCTGGGCCATGAGAACCTCGACCTTGCCAAGAAAGAGGCCGAGGAGAACATGTACAAGCGCAAGCTGCTGGCACGCAACAGCTACCATAGCGCGATACTCTCCTCCATCATGGCGACGCTGCACGAAAAGAGCCAGGAGACCAAAGAGCATGCCGAGAGGATAGCGAAGCACTGCCTCATGATAGGCCGTAAGGTGCGGCTCCCACAGAAGAGCCGTGACGAGCTGCAGCTGCTGTCGATGCTCCACGATGTCGGCAAGGTCGGGATAGACGATAGGATACTGAGCAAGCGCAGCAGACTGACGGCGGAAGAATGGGTCGTGATGAAGAAGCATCCGGAGATCGGCTTCAGGATCGCCTCATCCTCGCCCGAGCTTAAATCAATAGCCCGCTACATCCTTTCGCACCATGAGAGATGGGACGGGACCGGATATCCCCAGGGACTGAAGGGAGAAGAGATCCCCTTGCTTTCAAGGATACTGGCGGTCTCCGACGCATACGACGCGATGACCGAAAAAAGGCTTTACAGGAAACCGATATCCAAGGATGCGGCGGTCAAGGAGATCGTCGACAACGCCGGGACCCAGTTCGACCCTGAGATAGTCCGCATCTTCGTGGAGGAGGTGCTCCCTGAAGAGTCAGGCGGCATGATGACCGAATGATAGGTGCATTGATATGATGGACCGCTCCCGCGGATGAAGCGTCCCTGTCATCCTTTCCCGCAGGAGCGGTCCCATACCGAATTATCCGGTCCTTGCCCCGTTCAGCTATTTATCGCAGCTCAGCTTGCCGCCTACGGCGAAGTCCTCTTTCTTCATGTCGTTGAATATTATCCTGACGCTCTCGGGCGAGAGGCCGAACTCACTGCAGCATACATCGGTGATGCCCTTCGCCGCCCTTCTCTTTTGGTCGACGGTCTTCCCTTCGAACAGGTCTATCTTGATGATCGGCACCTGATATACCCTCCCTTACCAGTTATCGGTCGTGTGTCTTCCTTGCCAACATCATACAGCATTCGGATGCCCGTTTTTACCGGCTTTGCGGCCTTTAGGCCGATCTGCTATCTCGCAGGCCTGTACTTGCCCGCCCTTGCGGAATTCCCTGCGATCATGACGAATATGCCCGACGCTATGAATACCCCGCCCATGTATACCGCAGGGCTCAGCACCTCGTCCAGCACGAAAGCAGACAATACGGAGGCTACGATAGCCTTTATGAAGAACACCGCACTTCCCGTGTTAGTCGTGGTCAGGTCCATGCCCCTGAAATACGTAACGTACGCGAACCCGGACACTACGATGCCAAGATATGCCAGGTAGCCGGCATCCTTCCAGGTAAGCGACGCGAAGAGCTCGACTCCCGTCGCTGCGGCATACAGCCCGAGCACCGCCGAGCCGGCCAGTATTGCCGCCGATGTCACGAAGACGCTGCCCAGCTTCTTTGACAGCTTCCTAGCCAGGACGATATACAGGCCGAAAAGCGTGACCGATGCCAGCGGGTACAGTATCCCGATGTCGAATCCCTTCCCGAAAGGCTGGATTATAAGGACTATGCCTATCATGCCGAGGGCTACGAACACAGCCTCGACCAATCCCATCCTCTCCTTGAGTATCAAGGACGCAAGCGCCGCTATGATCATCGGATTCGCCGAGAATATCATAGCTACCAGCGAGGCGGGCACCTTGGTCACGCTCACCTGAAGCAGCGTCATGGACATAGGTATCAGCAGTATGCCCAGCACCAGCACGTAGACCGCATCAAAGAGGCTTACTTGGGTTTCCCTTTTCCTCAGGTCGAGCACCCCGAAAGGCAGTATCACGAGCCCTCCTATCGAGAACCTCAAGAAGCTCATCTGCAAGGGTCCGATATGGGGCATAAGCTTAGAGACGACTTCGAGAGTACCGAACACCAATCCCGTGAACAGTAAAAGAAAATAGCCGTTGGAACTTGAGTTTTCACTAGACGATCTTTGCATTCCGCACCTTCCAAAACATCATGTCGTTAAATTCAGCCCTTGATTCTATCGGTCGGGCAAAATCCCAGCCACGGGCGGGTTGGCCGTCCGTGGCTTCTGGATTTTCCTTCTGTTCCGGACCTTGTGATTTCCGCCTTGCCCTGAAGTGCCGATGTCCCTAGAAGAAATGCCTTTCCTTTAGGGGGGCAAGGCGCCAAGGCGATCCCGGTTATCTTTGGTCGCCCGGGGGCGCGGTCCGAATAATCCTTCTAGATGATGAGTTCAGCGTTACCTTGCGTATATTCCACCTTTACATCCTTGAGTATGAAGCCCGTCTTTGGATTCGTTGGGTCGTCGATTACGTCGCAGCCGGATACGAAGCTGATCGCAAGATATTCGGATGCGCAGTTCACTAATTCGAAAGATGCCACCGACCTGTCGTTCACCGTAAATTTGATATTGGCGCCCTTCTTGGTGAGCGTTATCTCGTTCCAATGCCCTCTGTTAAGACCTGGTATCTGCTCGACGACATTATAAGGCGTAGCTACGTTAAGCAGGTGGCCGTCCTCTACGTAAAGCCTTTCGTTCTCGGTGGCGAGGTCAAGAAGCTGTATGCTTACCCAGTCGTTGACTCCACCGGGCGCGGGAGGGACATCCGTAAGGGCCACTTCAACATAACCGGAGTCCTCTGCAGTAACTCCCAGCCAGAAATGCGCGGTTAGCTTGAAGTCATCCCTAAAGACGTAAGGAGCCGTCAACCACAGCCCGTTCGAATAATATCCGTAGTCGTTTATGCCTGCTACTCCCTCACCGTCGATTATCCATGCACCTTCTTCGTTCGACGTGTCCTGCTCCGTAGAGAAGTTGAATGAATAAGTGGCGTTATAGCAGCCTGTAAGGGATATCATGAGCAAGATCACCAGCGCGGCGGCGGCCATCCTGATACTTCTCATAATGATTACTCCTTAAATAATTATTAATCGGCTTGCCTACACATATAGTATAACGAACTACCGTTTCCGGTTGTTAGGAGACCTGCCTATAAATACCTAGATTCTGGCAATCGCCCTGTCTGGTGCCCTGAAATTTCCGATTGAAAATATCTGGATGGACACTGGACGGTAATTGCCTTACTTAGCCTCTTCTTGACGGAATCAGCCCGGCGTCCCGGCCTTAATCTATCGTCCGGCAGGATTGGAGGTCGTAATGTGTATCATCCTTGCCGCAGACGTTAAGATGGGCAGCTGATATATAATGTCGGTCGATTATCCCGTCAAGCGCCGCTCTTCGATACCATCGAGCTCGATACCATGGTCGCGCCGACCACCCCGCCCAGGATTATCGCCCCTCCCAGGATGTGGTACCAGTAGAACGGCTCATTCAGTATGATCACCCCGGCCAGCACTGCGACCATCGTGTTAGTGTTACCCAGGACGGACGCCTTGGACAGCTCAAGGTGTGTCGCCGAGAAGCACATGAAGAAGAAGGCGAGGAGCGAGCAGCCTACGGACAAGTACAGTACGGGGAAGGCAAAATCGGGTTTGAACAGGCTGGTAAGGTAAAGCGACGCCGTCTTGTTGACCAGGTGCCCGTAGAAGGATGCGCAGCTGAACACCATGGCGCCTGCCAGCATCATCGCGAAGGTCCTCTCCTCCGCCGAGAAGCGCGAGGAGAGCTTGCGCGATAACATCGTGTAGGTGGATCCGACAAGGACCGCGATCATGAGGAATATCCTGCCCAGGTTCGTGCTGCTTCCGGGGACGTAGCTCATCGCGTTTATGAGCACCACGCCCAGCACGGAGAGTATTATGAAGCCATAGTGCTTCCTAGTGACGCGCTCCTTCAGGAAGATCGCGCCGAAAAGCGTGATGACTATCGGGAACATGGCCAGTATGAGGCCGGTCTCCGACGTAGTGACCCTTTCGATGCCGAGCGTCTCGAATATGAAGTACAAGACGGGCTGCAGCATCGCCATGGCTATGAGAGGCTTAAGGTCCTTGCCCCGAAAATCCATCTTGATGGCTTTGAAGGCCCAGAGTGTAAGCATAATGCCCGAGCTTATCACGAACCTGTAGGATAGTAGGTCGAACAGCCTGCCGTCGAGGTGCTCCAGGGCACGCTTCGTGAACATGAACGAGAACCCCCAGATCACCGATGAGGATATGTAAGCGATATAGCCTAGTTTCTGGTTCTTGTTCAGCGCCATGCCTTGACCTCCACCGGACCTTTCGGATGATTATAAACCATCGGTCGTATTATCAGAAGGGCATATTCCATCTGTATATTGTATGCAAAGCGCATTATGCCGGGCACAAGAAGAGCGCATATACGGCTTGTGCTCGAAATATACCTTCCACGGACGGCCGGGATCGCAGAATTCGGGTAAATGGCTACGGAGCGTGTTAATCTAGATTCATTCATACTCATGCGCCGACACAAAGGAGGAGGGACATGGCGACACTGAGGGATGCTACGATCTCGGACATGCGCCCGGTGGCAGAAGTCTTCATGGGCTCATTTCCCGTCAGCGTCGCCCATTACGTAAAGGCCGGTGATCCCAAAGAGGCCCTTGAGGACCTTTTCTCCCTATGTCTCGTCCAGAAGGGGCATTTCCTCGTCCTGGAAGACGAGGGCCGCGTAGCAGGATACGTCGTAGCGCCCTATTCCATGCGCAACCTGGTGTTCAGCTCACTGGTCGGAGGAGGAGCCTTAAAGATCGCAGCGAAGTTCCTATCAGGCAGGTACAGGATCGGTTTAGCGGATGCGTTGAAGGCGGCGGGCAATGCCGCCAAGAACCTCTTCGGGAACAAGAAAGCAGGCACCAAGTCAGACGCAAGGATACTGAGCATAGCGGTATCGCCCCGTTATCAAGGACGCGGTTATGGCAGGATCCTTCTGGGGGCGGCGCTCGAAGCTCTCGCTCGAAGGGGAGTCAAAGCCGTAAGGTTGGAAGTAAGGCCCGACAACGCGCCCGCAGTCAAGCTTTACACCTGGTTTGGTTTCAAGGAAGAAGGCAGCTTCAGCGATAGCCAGGGGGAATGGCTCGTGATGGTGAAAGTCATTGAGTAAGAGGTTCACCATAAGCAGGCATCTGCGAATAGCTTTGCTTGTGGCCTCGGCGCTGCTCATAGTCATAGCGGGCGAGGTGCTGCTCTCCTCCTCGATGTACAAGAGCCGCTCGTTCGACGGCAAGACGCTTGGCATTATGCCGGAACCAGGCCCGGACGACAGGATACTCATCTTCGCCCCGCACCCTGACGACGAGGTGCTTGGATCGGGCACATACATACAAAGGGCGATAAAGAACGGCGCAGAGGTCAAGGTGGTGCTGATGACCAACGGGGAATACCCCGAGCTATCCCTCCTCATAGCCGAGAAGACGATAACCGGCAGCGCCGACGATTACATCAAGCTCGGATATACAAGGCAGTCCGAATCACTCGACGCTCTGGAGCTTCTGGGGCTCGATCCCGAGAATGTGATATTCCTTGGCTATCCCGACCATATGCTCAACAGGCTCTGGTCAGCGGACCACTGGAACACGGACGATGCCCTCAAGGCTTCACGGACGGGCCGTTTCGAATCCCCTTACGACAACTCGTTCACAAAGAACGCCCCACACTGCGGGGAATCGGTGCTGGGCGACGTTAAGAAGGTGCTGGAGGAAGAGCGGCCCACGATCATCGTGGTCGTCAACCCTTACGACATCCACGTCGACCACTGGGCGACGTACGCTTTCGTAATATCCGCCGTGGCCGAGCTGAAGGCCGAGGATGCCCAGGTCCTTCCGGTAGGGGCAATATACTCTTATCTTGTGCATTGGCCCGAATGGCCCGTGCCCCGCGGATACAGGCCGTCCGACAGCCAGGTCCCTCCGAAGCCTTTCGCAAGACTAGGTCAGTACGAATGGAGCGCGTTCCCCTCAGGGATAATGGAAGTGCTGCTTAAGCGGCAGGCCCTCAGGTCCTACAGGAGCCAGCTCTCCAGCTGGAACCCTTTCCTTTCTTCTTTCATCCGCTCGAACGAGGCCTTCGCGTCCGGCAAGAAGCTGAACTGGTATGTGGGCCCCGGCTCTCTTCCCCTGGACCTGCCGGCGGAATCCAAGGGGGATACCGTCAGCAGCCTGCGCAATCCCGGATCGGACATCACGGACGTAAGCATGCAGTACGGCGACGGGGTGCTAACTATCGAGATCAGAACGGCGGGGAATATCACGAGCGCATCGACTTTCGAAGTGACGCTCTGCAATTTCGGCTTCGGCTCCGGCGGCATCGACATCGCCGGATTGAGCCTCGGCCAGCTGGGCATAGCAGGATCGCGGATGAAAGAAGGCGTGGTCTCGACGCTCCCTAAAGCGAAGCTCGGCTTCGCGTCCAAGGACGACTCATATCTCGCTTCATTCCCCCTGGAGCTGGATAAGGACCAGGGCTTCATCATCGTGCGGGTATGGTCCTATACTGGCACGCGCACTATAGACCAGACCAACATCAGCCTCATTGAGTACTATCGTTAGGCCTAACAGAAAAGCCTGCTGGGTAACATAGGGCGACCATTGAAAACCGATTACACCACTTTCAACTCAGCTTCATAAGGCCGCTTTCGGCCTATCACCCGCATCATGCCCACCTTAGCTGGATCGGCGATCGGTCTATAATGATGCTGTCCATCCGAAGGAAATTTGTAATAAGATATATTGTGAACAATTGGTATAGCGAAGCTTAACCATACATAAGCGATGCCGGAAAGAGGAACCGGCACGTAAGCAGACGTAGAAACGAACCTCGCAGGACAGGTGGTGGTTTGATGAACACCGATAAACTGCTCGTAGACATAGTGGACAGGTACAAAAGAGTGCTCGGCGACAACCTCGTCGGACTCTATCTCCATGGATCTCTGGCGATGGGCTGCTTTACGCCCAGGGCGGACATCGACCTGATCGCGGTCGTGAGGAAACCCATGGATAATGACACGAAAAGGGCCCTGATCGACGAGACCTTCAAGATCGGCCCCTTGCCGGAGAAGGGCCTCGAGATGAGCATCATACTCGAGGAGCACGCCCGCGATTTCATCCACCCGATGCCGTTCGAGCTGCATTACTCACCCGTCCACAAGGAAAGGTACGAAGCCGACAGAGGATACATCTGCGGAGGTACGACCGACCGCGACCTTGCGGCCCACCTCATGGTGGTGAAAAGAAGGGGCGTCGTGCTCTACGGCAAATCGATAGAGGAGGTCTTCGGGGAGATACCCAAGGAAGCCTTCATCGACTCGATAATCTACAACATAGGAGACGCGAAGAAGGGGATACTGAAGGATCCGATGAACATCACTCTGGACCTTTGCAGGACCCTCTACTATCTCAAGCAGGGCATCGTCGCCTCGAAGATAGAAGGCGGCTACTGGTGCACGGCCTACCTGCCCGAAGAACATCACCCTGTGGTAGCTGACGCGGTAAAGGCTTACATCGGATCCATCAAGCAGATGCCGGTGAACATCGAGAAGCTCTCGCGGTTCGCCGAGTACATGCTCACGGCCATATCCATAGAGAAGCACTCTCTCATAGGGCTATAGCAGGTTTTAAAGCCATGATCCGGGGCGGCACGCTGCGTGCCGCCCTATTATTATGCGCGCCTTGGATCCTCTTGGCAGAAGCCGCCTTTTTGCATCGCAATACCCGCTAGATGCATTAAATATGCCTTTGTCCGTGTGCAAGAGTGTGAAGGAATCGGAGTGTTTGTGAAGAACTTATATCCATCTGAATATTAAGTTTATGCACATTTCTTGTTTTGCATCATTTCTAGGGAGGCGTGTAAGGATGAACGGAATCGCTAAGCTCACCAAGAGATCATCAATGATACTGCTGGCTTTCCTGATCCTCTTCTCGGTATTGCTGGCCGGCCACGCGGCGTCCTACACCGCGAGCCTGCCCGTCTTGATCACATCGGCCGGGCAATGCCCCGACGCCTTCGTCGTCAAGGTGCTCTTCGACAGGGCGAAGATCTCCAGCGAGTACGACGAGCTGGCAGAGGTCGACAAGCTGAAGGGCATGAAGACGCTGATACTAGTCCTTGGAGGTAGCGCCAAGGGCCTGGGCGCCGCCGGGATAGACGAGGACGAGGAGCTGGCGAGGATAAAGCGGATAATCGACAAGGCCAAGGAACTGAAGATATCCACTGTAGGCATACATATCGGTGGCGAGGCGCGAAGGGGGCCTCTATCGGCCAAGTTCATAGAGGCATCGGCCCCAAGATGCGACTATCTGATAGTAAAGGAGGATGGTAATGCGGACGGGTACTTCACCAAACTAGGGGCCTCGAAGAACATACCCGTCACGGTGATAAAGGACAGCAACGAGATTGGAGGCATTTTCAAGACGGTCTTCGGTATCAAGTAGCGTGCGGTCCTGAATCCCATTTATATACAGGAAAGAGGAGATCGAAGTGTCAAAGAGGATGAAGATGAGAACCTCATTCAAAGTACTCTTCGTCTTGGTCCTAGCGCTTTGCCTTACCAGTGCGTCGATGGCCTCCTACAGGCCCGACGTCGTCGCGAGGAAGGGCGTAGTAAGCTCCGCCCATTCGTTGTCCTCCTACGCAGGGATGCTGATACTTGAAAGGGGTGGCAACGCGATAGACGCCGCGGTGGCGGTCGCTTCGTCGCTGAACGTTGTCGAGTGCAACCTTTCTGGAGCGGGCGGCAACGGCATGATGATGATCTACGACGCGGCCACCGGGTCCGTCAACGGCCTCGCCATGACGGGCGCTGCACCTATGGCCCTCGATCCGAAGAAGCTCTCCGCCGAAGTCTTGAAATCGACCTATGATTCGGGCTACACGGCGGGTGTGGTCCCTGGCAACTTCGGCGGCTGGATAGCCGCATTGCAGAAGTTCGGCACCATGTCCTTGGAGGAAGTACTCCAGCCGGCACTAGAGATGGCCGATAACGGCTTCCCAGTATCCCCCGGCCTCTCCTCCGGCATAGCGAACGCCAAGGAAGAGTTCAAGCTCTACCCCACCACAGCGAAGATATTCCTTCCTAACGGCGAAGCTCCTAAGCCAGACGAGCTGCTCGTTATGAAGGATCTCGCCAAGACCTTCAGGAAGGTCATAGCGGCCGAGCAGTCCGCGCTCGCAAGGGGCGCCAGCAGGACGGAGGCTTTGCAGGCCGCGTTCGACAGGTTCTATAAAGGCGACATCGCCGATGAGTTCGCAAGGTTCTATGCCGAGAACGGCGGCCTCTTCACGAAGCAGGACTTCGCGAACTACAAGCCGATCTGGCATACGCCGGTGCACACCACATACAAGGGGTATGACGTCTACAGCCCCGCCGAGAACACCCGCGGTGGCATAGAGGTCATAATGCAGCTCAACCTCATCGAGGCGTACGACCTCAAGAAGCTGGGCCATAACAGCGCGGAAGCGCTGCACCTGATTGCGGAGTGCATCAAGATAGCCAAGGCCGACATATATGAGTACGTGGCAGATCCCGCATTCGTCAACGTACCTTTCGCCGGACTGGCATCCAAGGAGTACGCGGCAGAGCGCCGCAAGCTCATAGACCTTACGAAGGCCATAGACTACCCAGTCCCGGGCGACCCGTTCAAGTACCAGAAGGGTGAAGCAAAGCCCACGACAGTGGTCGCAGAAGGGCCGGTAGGGCCGGAGCCTGACGGTGAGGAGTGCACGACCAGCTTCTACATCGTCGACAAGTTCGGCAACGCAGTCGGCTGCACGCCCACTTTGGGAAGCGGCTGGGGCACCGCGGTCATAGTAGGCAACACCGGGCTGTTCTTCAACGACGGCACCAGGAGCGGATCGACTTCGCCGTATCCTGACGACGTGGACTATGTAGGGCCCGGCAAGAAAGGCCTTCTGAACAACTCGCCTTGCATGGCCCTAAAGGACGGCAAGCTGTTCATGATCTGGGGCACCCCCGGCGGTGAGGGAATCGGGCAGACCCAGTTCCAGGTGTTCCTCAATGTCGTAGAGTTCGGCATGAGGATCCAGGACGCCATAGAAGCGGCCAGGTTCCAGCTGACCGCGAGCCCGGACTTCTTCTCACGCGGAGCCAAGATTACGATCAGGCCCGAGAATCGTGTAGCGACGGCGCAGATCGACAAGCTCAAGGCCCTCGGCTGGACCGTGAGCACGTACGGTGAGTTCTCGAGCAGCGTGGGCGGAATGCAGGGCGTCATAATCAACCAGCAGTTCGGCACGATGGCCGCTGGCGCGGACCCCCGCAGGGGCGGCTACGCGGTAGGCTTCTAAGAGCAGCGCATACTGCCTGCAGGCCGGCTTTTGCGCCGGCCTGCAGACTATCCTTAGGGATTTTCGCAAAGCTCGCTAATCAGACAGAGTGTGATCATGGAGGGAGCTAAAATGACGCAGACGATGCAGCTGTTCCTCGTATTCCTTGCCATGATAGCCGCATTCATAGTCGCTTACGCCCTGTTGAAGATGAACAATACCCTCTGCATGCTGGCGGCCGCCTTCGTCGGCGCGCTCGTCGCCGGCCAGGGTTTCGCGATAAGGCACGTCGTGGAGGGCGCGTTCACGTTCTTCGACGTCTGCGTGGTGATAATAACAGCCACGCTGTTCATCGGGGCGCAGAAGGATTCCGGAGGGCTAAATACGATCGTCAGGCACCTGATAAAGGCATTCTACTGGTCTCCCCCGCTTCTGATGGTGCTGTTGATGTTCGTCATGATGTTACCGGGCGCCTTAACGGGCTCCGGGACGGCCGCCATAATGGCGCTGGGCGGGCTCATCGGCTCGGTACTCGACCGGATCGGCATCACTAAGTCCAAGACCGTGGCATTCCTGGCGCTGGGCGGCGTGCTCGGTCTTCTGGCACCCCCTGTCAACATCCCGGCAATGATAATATCCTCGGGGATCAACATGCCCTACGTAGGATTCATGAAGCCCCTGTTCATCATAACCATCCCGATGGGCATAATCAGCGCTTTGTACCTGAGCCTGGGCAACATGAGGAAGAAACTGGATGTAAAGGAGCTCACCAAGGACCTGCCGCAGGCCGACTTGAGGCTCGGCGCCTTAGGTGCCTACCTTCCCCTCCTGATCGTGATAGGGCTGATGGTGTTGCAGAGGATAATACCCATGGAATTCCCGGTCCTGGGCAATCCCCTGCTCTTCCTTATCGGAGCCGTGGTAGCCTTCGCGGTCAGTAAGAAGGCCGACCTGCTTAAGACCACATCCGACACCATCAAGGCGACGCTGCCGGTAGTGGGCCTTCTGATGGGGGTCGGCTCTTTGGTACAGGTGATGACCCTGGTCGGCGTAAGGGGCCTGTTCGTCACTAAGCTCATCTCCGCCCCCGACGTGCTGCTGTTCGTCGGCCTTGCCATAGGGCTGCCGCTCTCCGGCAGCATACTGGGCACCTACGGCGCGGCATCGGTGTTCGGAGTGCCTTTCATGCTGGCGCTTCTCGACAAGACCCCTATAGTGGCGACGGTCGGCATCTCGGTCATCGCGGGCCTTGCGACGCTCAGCCCTCCGACCGCTATCGACGGCAGGGCGGCGATGCTGGTCACCAGGTACGAGAAAGGCTATGGTGCCGTGCTCAAGGACCTCGCCGTTCCGTGGCTGCTGATCAACGCAGTGGGGCTTCTTACCGTCATATTCGCGAATTCGCTCAAATGGATGCTGTGAGGAGGGGTGGGCATGGTCTACATAATCTACAGGTTGCTCTTCCTTTACATTACGGTCTTCCTCGCAATCGGGCTTTTCAAGGCCAAGACGCTATATGAGAGGCTCACTTTCGCCTTCGTAGCGATACCTTTCGCCTTAAGGGCCCTAAATATCAAATGACGGGAGGGAGAATAGATGGGGCAGACAAATGACCCTAAAGGCGGAGCGAAGGGCGGCATCTGGCAGGACAGGATCTTCCAGTCGCTCCTGGCGGTCGTGTTGGCCGCCATCCTGCTTGCTTTCTCCGTCCCCGTGTTCATGGCCGCGAAATCGTCCGATGAGGTGATCGTCAAGGGGCCGGGCGTGACCGGGACCGCGATGCTCTCAGACTATTGCCCTGAGCTGAAGGGGACCCACGGCGACACCGACGTGTACTTCCTCGACAGCGGCCAGCCCGGGGCCACGGTGATCATATTCGGCGGCGTGCACTCCAACGAGCCGTCAGGGGCGCTGTCGGCGATAATGCTTGTCGAGAACGCCGTCGTCAAGCAAGGCAGGCTGATAATAATACCGCATGCCAACTCAAGCGGCATGCGCTACACCGCGTGCCGCGAAGGCACGCCTACAAAATATACGATAAAGACCCCCTGGGGCGAAAGGACGTTCCTGTACGGAGACCGACTCACCAGCCCGCTAGACCAGTATCCTGACCCCGACGTATACGTCCACTACCCCAGCGGGCAGCTGCAGTCGGGCTTCGACGTCAGGAACCTGGACAGGGCGTTCCCCGGCCGGTCGAGCGGGCTCCTGACCGAGAAGATCGCGTACGGCATCACACAGATAGTCATCAAGGAGAAGGCCGCGATGGCCATAGACCTCCATGAGGCGAGGCCCATGAACCCGATCGTCAACTGCATGATAGCCCATGAGAACGCGAAGCGCGTCGCTACCATGGCGATACTCGACCTTGAGCTTTTCGAGGGGTTGAAGTTCAACCTGGAGCCTTCGCCGAAGAACATGCACGGCCTGTCCCACAGGGAGCTGGGCGATCATACCCAGGCGCTGGCGGTCCTGATGGAGACCTCGAACCCGGCCATGGACTGGCTGAGAGGCCCCACGACGACCGACTTGATAATCAACGGTTACGACCCCTTCTACGCCGAGGCCGCGGCCAGGAAGCTTCTTTATGTTCCCTATCCTGCGGAGGGCATACCGCTCACCGAGAGGGTGGGACGCCACCTGTCGGGCATAATGGCGCTTCTAAGGAGCTTCACGGAGCTTTATCCGGACACGCCTGTGTTCGCCGAGGGCATACCTAACCACGCCGAGGTCAAGAACGCGGGCATAGGCGCATTCTTGCTCAAACCGTGACCGGGAGGCGGACATGCAGCTTCTTGAGCATCAGGGGAAGGCTCTATTCAGGAAGTACGGAATACCCGTGCCCGAAGGCCGGCTTGCGCAGGACGCCGAGGAAGCGGGGCTGATAGCGTCCTCGCTGGGCGTAAGGGTGGCCGTGAAGGCACAGGTGCTGGCCGGCGGCCGCGGCAAGGCTGGCGGGATACTGCTAGCCGAAGGATATGAGGAGGCCAAGGCGGCTGCCGCTAAGATCATCGGGATGAGGATCAAGGGCATCACCGTGCGTGAGGTCCTTGTAGAAAGGGCGCTCAGCCCGGCCGAGGAGTACTACGTCGGCCTTACGGTGGACAGGTCCAGGAAGGCTGTGGCGCTACTGCTCTGCAGGTCTGGCGGAGTCGACATAGAGGAGATCGCCAGATCCTCCCCCGAAGCCGTCTATTACAGGGCTTTACCGCCCAATGACGAACTGCATCCGTTCAAGGCCAGGAGGATGGCCCTGGAGGCGGGCTTCGACAGGGCCAGGATCCTGGGAATAGGCGGCATCATAGCAAACCTTTACAGGCTGTTCATGGGCGAGGCGGCCACCCTGGCCGAGATTAATCCGCTCATGGTCACGCAAGAAGGCAAGCTGTTCGCCGCGGATTCGAAGATGATACTCGACGAGAGCGCCCTTGACAGCACATTAGAGGGAAAGAGGACCCTAGCGGAGAGCAAGGACGACGAGCTCGAGAGGAAGGCCATCGAAAAAGGGCTTAATTATGTACGCCTGGAAGGCGACATCGGGGTGATAGGAAACGGCGCCGGGCTCGTGATGGCTACGATAGACGCCATAGGCTTGAACGGTGGCAGGGCGGCGGATTTCCTCGACATAGGCGGCGGGGCCAAGGCTGATGTCGTGAGGAAGTCTTTGGAACTACTTTCTGAGGACAAGAACATAAAGTCGACGCTGCTCAACATATTCGGGGGCATAACTAGGTGCGACGAGGTGGCGAAGGGCATACTCGAAGCGGTAGGCGCCGGCTCTTTGCCCTTCACGATGGTAGTGCGCCTTGCCGGCACCGGCGAGGATGAAGGACGCAGGCTTCTGGAGGAATCCGGCATGAAGATCGCCGCTACCATGGACGAAGCGGCGCAAGAGGCCGTCCTGGCCGCGAAGGGGGCCTGCTGACATGGGAATATTGGCTAATAGCGGAACCAGGGTGCTGGTGCAGGGCATAACCGGCAGGGAGGGGAGCTTCCACGCCCTCAGGATGAGGGCCTACGGGACCAAGGTGGTGGCCGGGGTCACCCCCGGCAAGGGCGGGAGCGACGTCGACGGCATCGAGGTATACGATACGGTGCTCGAGGCTATGGAGGCCCAGGGAGCCAACGCATCCTGCATATTCGCGCCGTCCAGCTCCGGGGCGGACGCCATTGCCGAGTGCATACACGACGGCATGCCGCTAATAGTGTGCATCACCGAGGGAATCCCCCAGATGTCGGTGATAAAGGCCCTAGCGGAAGGGGCAAGGACCGGCTGGGAGGGCAGGCTGGTAGGACCGAACGGGCCCGGGCTCGTTACGGTCGGCGAAGCGCTGATCGGTATATCACCGGCCGGCATATTCAAAAAGGGGCACGTCGGTCTAGTCTCCAGGAGCGGGACGCTCACCTACGAGATAGTGGACATGCTCTCGAAGGCGGGCATCGGACAGACTACGTGCATAGGAGTAGGCGGCGATCCGATCATAGGCACTACGTTCACCGACTGCCTAAGGCTCTTCGAGGACGATCCCGACACCAAGGCCGTGGTCCTGATCGGCGAGATCGGAGGCTCTGACGAGGAGAACGCGGCGAGATTCCTGCACGAAGGGTCCCACAAGCCGGTGATAGCATTCATATCCGGCAGGAACGCCCCGGCTGGCAAGAAGATGGGGCATGCGGGCGCGATCATCTACGGCAGGACGGGCTCGGCTCAGACCAAGATTGAGGCCCTTAAAGACGCTGGAGTGGTCGTCGTGGACAAGCTCTGGGAGATACCCGGGCAGCTCTTAGGGATACTGGCCTGATGGGCAGGATCGGTATAGGTCCCTACGTCGTACGCGATCGATCATGATTGCTTCTTTGCGATCGATGCCATGAGTGATACGAATGCCGGCTGCTGAGGCAGGATTCCACCTGATCTCAGCCGCCGGTATAGTCGTACTTCCAAGTTGAAATAGTCGCTTATGCATCTTCCATCTACTGGCCTGCTCGGTATATTCAATGTAATTCGTGTTGTACGATATGCCTATGCTCCGTCCGACTCATGGCAGAAGGCTAAGGGCCCTGTCAAAGTCCTCTATGATGTCGCCTATCCCTTCGACCCCTACCGACACTCTTATCAGGCTGTCGGTTACCCCGGTCCTCATCCGCTCTTCGAGCGGAACCTTCGCATGCGTCATCGTCGCAGGATGCTGAACCAGCGTGTCCAGGTTGCCGAGGCTGACCCCGTATTCAGCGAGCCTTACGTTATCAAGGAACACCCTGGCCTCCTTGTAACCTCCTCTCACCTCGAAGGCGAGCATCCCTCCGTATCCTTTGGTGAAGTACTTCTTCGCCAAAGCATGGTCCTTGTGGGAAGGGAGCCCAGGATAGATCACCTTGGCCACGTGCTTGTTTCCCTCCAGCCATTTCGCAAGTTCCATCGCATTCCTGCAGTGGGCTTCCATCCTCAGGTGCAAGGTGCGGACGCCTCTAAGCCCCAGCCAGCACTGCAGGGGGCTCGGACAGGGCCCTATGTCCTGGTAGACCGAACCTTTGACATCCTGTATGAACGCCTTGGTTCCGGTCATGGCGCCGCCCAGATGGTCGCCGTGCCCGTTGATGTATTTTGTCGTGCTGTGCAAGGACACATCTATGCCGTGCTCAAATGGAAGGAACAGGTACGGCGTCGTGAAAGTGTTGTCTACCATCGTCATGAGCTCGTGCCCTTTGGCCCAGTCGACGACCTCGTCCATATCGATTACGTCCAGGCATGGGTTATGCATGGTCTCGAAGAAGACCACCTTCGTGTTCTTCTTCACCATCTTCTCCAAGCCGGCGGGAGTGAAGTCCTCGACGAAGCTCACTTCTAGGCCGAACCTGGGAAGTGTCCTGGTGAATAGGTTGTACGTACCCCCGTATACGGGTTTCGTGGAGATTATATGATCGCCGGCGCCGGTTGCTGCCATTAGTGCCATGGCTATGGCCGACATGCCGGATGCCGTGACGAGGCCTGCTTCCATGCACTCGAGTGCCGCCAGCTTCTCCTCGAATGAAGTCTGGGTCGGATTCCCCATGCGGGTGTAGAAGTAGATGCCCTCCCTATCGTTGTTCAGCCAGCGGTCCATCTTCTCCGGAGTGAATATATAAGTGCTCGTAAGGTGCATCGGGGCAATGTGAGCGCCCGTCGATTCGTCGAAATGCTGGCCCGAATGTACTGCTTTGGTTGCGAAATCCTTATAATCGGCCTTGTCCATCCGAATCCCCCCTCGCTTCCTTGCCCAGTAGGGCTATGCCCTCGAGATCCCATCGAATATGCCCGGAACCTACGCGACAAGATGGGTTTTGCGCACCGGGATTACCCGATGGATTTTCACTATTCTATTTACCTAACATCTCCGAATACCTTTTTAACAATTTTGATTTATTCCTTTCATCCTCGTTTCTAGGCCCTCTGGCCGTTTTTACACCCCGCGGTTTTCGAATGAGGACGGACCCCCCAAAAGAGGTCCGTCGTCTTCGTATAAAGTCTCTATTTATCAGGCCATGTTCTTTATAAGAGAAATGTCGCCCGTTGCGGCAGCCTGCAGTATCGGCCTCATATATTCGTCCACAGATGCCGAATCAAGAGGTACCGGCATGTTCTTCAGCTTCATCTCCAGCTGCGGGTTCTTGGCGGCGTTTATGGCGCGCTCGATGTGGGCTTTCGTAAAGCCGGGAAGTTCAGCCAGCTTAGTGGGGAAACCTAGTTTGCGGCTCAGCGCCATCATGGCTTCTGCCACCGCTTCGCCGAGCCTCCTTCCTTCGAGCTTCTCAACATCCTCATTCAAGTAACCATGCTTGGCGTATATCCTGCCCACGATTCTGAGCTGGTCCTGAATCGCGGGCGCGAAGAATACGGTATAATACGGGTTCATGAGCGCGACTCCCCTGCCATGGCTGGCAATATCTACCAGCGAGAAGCTGGTAAGATGGGCCCCGTTGGTCCCGCCCACCATGATCGCATAACCCCCAAGGTCGGTCGCAAGGCCAAGGGCCTCCCTCGCGGATAGGTCCTCGGGATTCTCCACTGCCTTGGCGGAGTTCATTACCACCAGCTCTATGCCCACTTCCGCTATACGGCGGCAGATATCGTACTTGTCGCCCTTCGCCCCGTAGAACACCTCTAGGCAATGCCCTATCCCGTCGAGCGCACCGTCCGCGGTCAGCTCGGCCGGTGAGGATTTCGTCACTTCGTAATCGAACACCGCCTTCGAGGGCACTATGGCATCGTCTACGATGAGCTTCTTCTGACCTGCCACAGGGTCCGTCACGTTCGAGTATTTCGTGAGGTGCGCGCTGGAGCTGGATACCGTCTGGACTGCGACCATCGGCAACAGCGAGGCAGAATGTGTATTCAGCGCCTCGGTCACCTTCCCTGTCCCGAAATATGGCTCAAGCTCTGGCTCCCACTTGCCAAGCGATGCCAGGACGTTGGCGGCCTTCACCGCGTCGATAACGCTCCCGCCTCCGACGGCCATTAGACACTGCGGCCTGTGCTGGAGGATGTACGTGGTGATCCTGTACACATCCTCGCGAGGCGCGTTTGGGGACACACCGGTCACCACCCTGCCTCCCGCAAGGCTTATGCCATGGCTTCTAAGCGAACCTAGGATCCTTTCGAGGTACGGCTTGAACCAAGAGCTGGAGCTTGCCACAACTAGGCAGCTGTTTCCGGCCTCTTTCGCGAACGAACCGGCCTTCTCGAGTACGCCTTGCCCGAATGCGTAATCACCGCCCTTGAACTCCAACAGAAGGTCTTTGGCCTTCCGCCTTAATGCTTCATCGTTTGTCTTTATCACTGAAATCCACCTGCCTTAACCGTATTGTCGAACAAGCAAGCCGCTATCCAAACACGTGGTCCGGCAGCGGATTTATGTCTACTGATATTATAACCTTAAGTAGAATGCGTTTTGATGTCGGTGACCATCCTAGTTCTAGTATAGGCGGCCTGTATAGCTTCCCATCGTTCTATCAATCGAAGGGCAGGCCCGATAAATCAATCAGGCCTGCCCTTCGGTTCATCCATATATCTTTGACCTTCTATAGGAGCATCGACAGAACCTTGTAATCGGTAAGGAACATCTGTCCCGGCCTTTGGGTTATCATAAGCGGTATCCTGCGTTCCTTGGCTATGGCCTGAGGAGTAACGCTGCAAGCCCAGAACATAGGTATCTCATCGTCGCCTATCTTCACCGCGGTGCCGTAGTCTGGTTTGCTCGTATCGGTGATTCCGAGCAGCGAAGGGTCGCCTACGTGTATAGGGGCCCCGTGCCCGATCGGCAGCTTTCCGCTAAGGCATGATGCCAATCCTACCTTGTCCTGCGGCACGGGCCTCATCGACACAACGAGCGGCCCGTAGAAAGCCCCTGCTCTTTCGCACATTATCTTGGTGACGAACAAAGGGTTGCCGTGCCCTTCCTTTAGCCCTTTCAGCGCTATCCCGGCTTCATCCAGCAGATATTCGAAACTGTAGCTGCATCCGATCGCGAACCAGACAAGGTCCTTCCCGTAGCTCATGCCGATATCGTGGCCTTGATCCACCAGCTCGCCGTCTTTATACAGGTTATAGCCCGGGACGTCGGTCCTGAGGTCGCCATCCGCGGCGCATTTGCTCGTCTTTCCCGTCTCTGTGACTTCGATCAGCGGGCACGGCCCCGGGTTCTTCTGGCAGAACACCAGGAAATCGTTTGCGAGGCCCTTGGGCAGCGCTACCACGCCCGCCTGCACGAAACCTTTCGCAAGCCCCCTTGTGCTCGAAGACAGCCTCCCCGTCCTTGCCGCCATCCTCACTTCTTTCGGCGAGGACTGGGCTGAAACGGCGATATTGCTTCCGTCCTTCAAAGCTATTCTCCTCTTCCCAGGAAGACGCTCGATACCATCTTGTTCGCCCTCAGTTCATCTGCGCTTCCTTGTAATGCGATCTTTCCAGTCTCGATTACGTATGCGCGTTGGCACGTATCCAAAGCCATGGCGGCGTTCTGTTCCACCAACAATATGCTCATGCCCTGCATCCAGATGCTCTTGATCACGTCGAATATCTTGTCCACCATGATCGGCGCCAGTCCCATCGAAGGCTCGTCCAGCAGAAGGAGCCTGGGCTTTGCCATCAAGGCCCTTCCTATGGCGAGCATCTGCTGCTCTCCGCCGCTTAGGACCCTGGCCGGCTGGTTGATTCTCTCGCCCAATACGGGGAAGAGCTCGATTATGTGCTCTATGTCCGAGCTGATCGACCCTTTCCTCACGTATGCGCCCATTTCCAGGTTCTCCCTTATCGTCATATTGCCGAAGACGCGCCTTCCCTCAGGGCAAAGGGATATGCCCGACCTTACGATACTGTTGACGGGGCGCCCTCCGATCCCGTCACCGTCGAGAAGGATGCTCCCGGATGTCGGTTTCAAAAGCCCCATGATGGTCTTGAGCACCGTGCTCTTGCCAGCGCCGTTGGCGCCGATCAGGGACACGATCTCGTTCTTGCCGACCTCCATGCTCACGTTCTCGAGCACGAGACGTTCTCCGTAGGAGGCGCACAGGCCTTCAATTCTCAGCATCTAGCCACTTCCTTCCCAGGTACGCCTCTATGACCATTGGATCGGTGCGTATTTCCTGCGGGGTGCCTTCGGCTATCTTCTTGCCGAAGTTCAAGACGCTTATCCTGTCCGATATGCTCATCACCATGTCCATCTTGTGCTCTATGAGCATGACCGTGATGCCGCTCTTCTTTATCTTCAGTATCAGCTCTAGCAGCTGCCCCACCTCGCCAGTCGGGGTGCCCGCCGCCGGCTCGTCCAGCAGGAGCAGCCTCGGTTCCGTGGCGAGCGCCCTTGCGATCTCGAGCCTCTTCTGGTCCGCGTAGGGCAGGTTGGTCGGCATCTTGTCCTTGTGCTCCAGAAGGCCGCAGAAATCGAGTATCTGCTCGCACCTTTCGATGTTGGACTTCTTCTCGTCGGTCACCCACTTCGGCGTTATGAACGCGTTTATCAGCTTCGCATCCAGCCTCGGCGTCCTTCCGACGAGGACGTTTTCCAGTACCGTCATGCGCTTGAAGATGAGCAGGTTCTGGAACGTCCTGGCCATGCCCATGGATACTACCGCGGAAGGCTTGATGCCGGCGATGTTCTTCCCCGCGAAGGAGACCTTGCCGGACGTGGGCTCAGAGAATCTGGTCAGTACATTGAAAAGGGTCGTCTTGCCCGACCCGTTCGGGCCCACTATCGAATGGATGCTTCCCTCCTGTATGCCTAGTTCGACACCGTCCAAGGCAAGGAGCCCTCCGAACCTCTTCGATATCTTATCTGCCTGCAGTATCAAGCCCATCGGACGACCTCCTTCCTATCCTTCCGGCCAACGACTTGAAAAGACCCACGATGCCCCCGGGGACTTTTATCAGAAGGACTATCGTAAGCACGGCGTTGATTATGAGCCTGAAGTCGGCGAACGCCCTCAGGTACTCAGGGAGCAGCGTCATTATTATCGAGCCTATTATGGGCCCGGCCAGCGTCCCGATCCCTCCTACAACGAGCATGCCCAGAAGGGCGAACGATTCAGGGGACTGGAAGCTGTAGGGGCTTATGTAGTTGAGGAAGTGCGCCAGCACTCCGCCTCCGATTCCTGCGTACATCGCGCTTATTCCGAATGCAAAGACCCTGTAGTACGCGACGTTGACCCCGCAGGCTTCCGATGCGACCTCTCCGTCCATGACCGCCCTCAGCGCGAGGCCGACGTGCGATTTGACCAGTTTGGACTTGAGCCAGAGAAGTATCGCCACGAGGATCACGGCGAAATAGTACTGGGACACGTCTGAGACGAGCTCGAAGCCGCCTATGGAGATCGGAGGTATGCCCCTTAAACCTCCCGGGCCCCTCGTCAGCGACCTCATGTTTATGAGGACGAGTATTATGACTTCGTTGAAACCTATCGTTACGATCGAAAGGTAATGCCCTTCCAGGCGTAATGTCGGTAGCCCCAGCAGGACGCCCATGAAGAAGAGCACGACGCCCGCTATGACTATGGAGACCAGCGCCGGCACCCCCAGCTTGATCGACAGCAGGGCCGATACGTAGGCCCCCAGCCCGAAGAAGCCGGCGTGTCCTAATGACAGCTTACCGGTATAGCCGGTGAGGATGTTGAGGCCCATGGCGACTATGCCGTACACCAGAGCCATGACCATGAGGTGTATGAAATACTCGTTACGGGCTATTATGGGCAGGAGAAGGGCCGCGGCCGCGACGCCTGCGATCAGCCAGGCCGACTTGCTTTTATGCCGCACGCCTCTCACCCCTTCCTCCGAACAGCCCGCGCGGCTTACAGATGAGTACCACGATCAATATGATGAAGGATATCGCGTCCTTGTACTTAGTCGAGATGAAGACCCCCGCCAGGTTCTCGACCACCCCTATCAGCAGGCCTCCGACTACGGCGCCGGGGATGCTGTCGGTGCCGCCCAGAACGAACGAGGAGAAGGCCTTCTGCCCGAAAGAGCGCCCCATCTCGGTGAACGCGAAGAACACCGGGGCGATCAGCACGCCCGCTATAGCGCCCATCGCGGAGCTCAGGGCGTAGGTGAGCTTCATGTTCAGGTTCGTGTCTATGCCCATGAGCCTCGCCGTCTCCCTGTCCTCGGAGACCGCCCTCATCGCCTTGCCCATCTTCGTCTTCTTGAAGAACCACAAAAGGAGCGACACGACCGCGACCGCCGCGAGGCTTATCCATATGTACTGGACCGGTATCCCTACCGACCCCAGCTTGATGACTTTGTCTCCCAGGTAGTTCGGGAAGCTGAGGGGATCGGCGCCGAAAATCAGGCGCCCGATCTCCCTCAGAATTATGCCTACCGCTACCGTGCTTATCAGATAACTCCTGGAGGGCGATTCCAAGAGAGGGTGGAACACCACCGCTTCGACCAGGATGCCCAGCAATGAAGTCAACAAGACGGCCAGGATGAGCCCGAGAGCTATAGGCAGCCTTAGATAGACTATCAACCAGAGCCCTATGAAGCACCCGGACATCATGAAATCACCCTGGGCGAAGTTGAAAACGCCTACCGCCTTGAATATCATCACGTATCCAAGCGCGATCAGTGCATATACGGAGCCTACCGCCAGGCCCTGTATCAACACCTGTACCAATAAGCTGCTTAGGCTCATCAACGACCACCTCAATAAGAATTAATGTTCGCTATTCGCTATGCCGCTATTTGGGCCATATTACCTCGTACGAAGGAGGATTCACGCCAACGACCTTCACTATCTTCACGTTACGCGAGACATCCCCGGTCGAATCGAACGTTAGCTCTCCGCCTATGCCTTTGAAGTCCTTCGTCTTGGCGAGCTCCTCGCGGATCTTGATGGGATCCAATGAGCCGGCCCTCTTGATCGCGTCCGCCGCGACCATCAGCGAGTCGTAGGCCAGGGCCGCGTAGTAGTTGGGCGTTACGTTGTACTTGGTCTGGAAAGCCTTGATGAAGGCCTTGTCGTCCGCGGTCTTTCCCTCGGGGACGTACATCTGGGTATTGATGGTCCCAAGGACGGCATCCCCGGCGAGCTGTACCAGCCTGACGTCGGTGAGCGCCCCTAGGCCCATGATCTGTACCTTGCAGCCCATCTGCTGCAGCGTCTTGGCTCCGAGTGCCGCGGGGTCGTACATCGCGAGGAAGAAGAGGCCGTCGGCGCCCGAGTTCTTTACTTTCGTCATCTGTGAGCTGAAGTCGCGGTCCTTGGGCTGGAAGGCTTCGATGACGGCCGGCTTAATGTTGTACTTCTCTGCCAACCTGGTCACTACTGCTTCCATGGCGTTGGTTCCGTAGTCGTCCGAAGAGTGCACTATGGCGTACTTCTTCAGCTTCAGCGTCGTTACCGCATAGTCGACGAGGGCCTTGGCCTGCGTGCTGTTGGATGCGGTCACCCTGAAGATGAATTTGTTGCCGAGCTGGGTGATCTCGTCACTCGAGCTCGAAGGGGTTATTAGCGGTACTTTCGCCTTCTGTGCCTCGTCCATCGCCGCGAGCGTGCAGGAGCTCGCGTTCGAGCCGATGATGGTGACGGCCTTATTGACCGATATGAGCTTCTTGACCGCGTTGACCGTCTTGACCGGGTTGGATTCGTCGTCCTCGCATAGGACCTTGATCATCATCCCGTTTACCCCGCCCTGGGCGTTGATCAGATCCGCGGCTAATAGGGTGCCCTGCTGCAGTGCGATGCCAGGGCCGGCCGATCCGCCGGTAAGCGGTACCACGAGGCCGATCGTAATCTCTTGGGCCGCGAAGACTATGCCACCGAACATGAGAGTCGCCGCCAGTAGTGCGGCCAGAACGATTCTAGTAACTGCGCGCTTCATCAGATTTCCTCCATTCCTACTTTTCTGTCTCGAGTCCCAGGTGCTTTGCTGGAGTTTCCTTGAATACCTTCCTTACCTCGTCCTTGGTCGCACCGTACGCCAAAAGCAGCCTTATCATCCATTCGGTCCCGTGTACGTGCGACAGGTTGTGTATCTGGCCGTAATCCGAGCCGTATACGATGTTGTCGGCGCCGATCTCCTTGATCATCCTCACCGCGTACACCGGTCCTGATTCGTGCATCGGGAAGCAGGTGGTGCCGAGTCCGGACAGCATGAGCTTGGCTCCCATTCCGGCGAGCAGCTTCATCTCCTCCATGCTGTTCTTCGAATGGATGTGCGCAGGGTGTATGATCTCCACCCTCTTGACGCCCTGGGCGAAGGCCTCCTCGGCCAGGACTTTGGTCTCCTTGTGCGGGTAATGGCCAGAGGCGACGATAAGGTCGTTGTCCGCTGCGATCTTCAATATCTCCTTCAATTTGGGAAGGACTTGTTTGCCATCGTCGGTCAGTATCCTAAGGCCCGCGCCGGTCTGGTCGTCATAGACGACTTTCCTGTGGTGGTATGAGTCCACCATCGGCATCCATACGTACTTCATGCCGGGGAAGCGCAAGCAGCGGCGAACCGCCTCCGGGTTAAGGCCGCCCATGGATTCCTGGAGCGTTATGCCGCCGAACACGTCGACGGGCCTCTTGCCCGTGCTGTCGGCCCATCTCTTCAGGTTGCTCTCGATCAGCTGTATCCTGCTGACGGAAGGCGTGTACCAGGTCTTCACTACGATGGCCCTCATGCCTGCCTCGCTGGCCTCTATCGCCATCTCGTCTTCCAGCATGAGCCTCTCTATGGGGTCCGAGCCGCCGTGTGCGTGTATGTCTATGGAACCTTCCATGAGCTTTCTCACGTCTTCGTTGGTGAACTTGATCCCGGCCTGGAAGCGCATGTACTGTATGTTCACGTACTGCGCCTGCTGCCTTACGATGTACTCGAGTACCTCCTCGCTCGCCTCCACGTCAGGATGAGTCAGCTCCATCAGCCTTTTGACACGTTCGGGCGATACCTTGATGTCAAGTATGTCTTTTAGATTTAGTCCGTCACCCAAGCACGATCTCTCCTCTCAACACAGTTGGACTTTTGTCATTCTTCGTATCTTCTTACAGATTCCCTTACGACGAGCGAGGTCTGGAACAAGGCCTTGTGCTCAACCGAGCTTGTTCCCTTCATCTTCTCTACGAGAACCTTGGCGGCTTCGTACCCCATCTCGCGCATCGGGGTATGGACCGTAGTAAGGCTCGGGCTGAGGTAGACGGCCGAAGGGAAGTCGCCGAAACCGACCACGGATATGTCGTCCGGTATCTTTAGCCCTCTCTCGTGGGCGGCCCTGTATACGCCCATCGCTATGAGGTCATTCGCGCAAGCGATTGCGCTCGGACGATCCTTTTCGTTGAAGAGGGCGTTCGCGCCCTCAAGGCCCCATTCGGCCACGAACTCGCCGCTGACCGCCTTCTCGTAGATATCGTCTAGCTCATGCTCCATGAGCGAGCGTCTGTAGGCATCAAGGCAGGCGACGCTCTTGAACGAGCTCAGCGGGCCGTTCAAAAGCGCGATCTTCTTGTGGCCCATCTCCGCTAGGTGATTGACCGCGGCGTACATGCCCTGATAGTCGTCCGGCCTTACGGCCGGCATGTCGACGGAAGGGTTGTAGCTTCCCACGATGACCGAAGGGAACCCTCCCTCCTCCAGCTCCCTTATGTACGGGTCTCCCAGCCTTAAGGCGAACATTATTATCCCGTCCACCAGGTTCGTCCTGAACATCTTCCTATGCTGCAAAGGGGAGGTGGAAAGTATATAGTTATAGCCCATGTCGTCGATCACATCGCTGATGCCCAGCAAGACCTGGGCGAAGAAGGGGTTGCTCATCACGAAGAAGAGCCCGCGCGGAACGTACAGGCCTATGTTGCCCGTGGTCCTCTTTACCAGGTTCCTGGCGCCTTGGTCGGGCATGTATCCCATGTCCCTGGCCGCTTTAACTATCTTGGCCCTTAGCTCCTCGCTTACCCCCGGCGCGTCGTTGAGCGCCCGCGAAACCGTAGAAGTCGATGTTCCCAGTGACTTGGCAAGGTCTATGATCTTGACTTTCATAGGCTCATCCTCCCCACGAGAGCTAAAATCGGCTTTCAGATGCGCAAACGTTTGCGTTACTTATATTGTACTCCCACATGCCTAGAAATTCCTCCCCGAGTACATAAAAAATACAATCCAAGGTAGCGGTCGAGCCGGCAGGCAATCGTATGCCCAGTCTAGCAGCGCTTTATCGCGCCTTAGGAAATTGTCACGGCGTTCCTTCTTTTTTCCGAGCATCCGGCTCCTGCGAACGTACCGGACCTTTTGACTCCAAGAATCATGTAAAACGTTATCGTAGAATATTAATAGCGGTCCATAGAAGGTTCATGATATGCGGTGGTTGAATGATTGCTAGGCCGGCATCAGAATCCGCCTTAAGCTAGCTTCCGTGTCCGGCGGACGAAGCTTTCCGGCATCGGATTGGACAAGACAAGGAAGGTGCCATCGGCCATCATCGAGGGTACTTCACGCTAGCCGGGGCCCCTTCTGGCGGGGGTGTCACCCATGCAGATCGGTCTTGCGAAGAAGTTTAGGCCGCAGGCGGCGAGCATGAAGGACCCCACCATGACGCTGCCTTTAGGAGACCTGGTCAAAGAGCTCAACACCAGGATCACGGGGCTTTCCGACGAGGAGGCCGATCTTAGGCTTTCCTTCTACGGACCCAACGAGTACCCCCGCAAGAAGGTCGTCCCCGTATGGATAAGGTTCCTTAGGCTGTTCATCCAGCCGCTTGTGCTCATACTCATGATGGCGGCGGTGATCTCCGCGTTTTTGGGGGAGCCCAGCGGGGCGATAATCATCGGGGCGATGGTGGTCCTAAGCGTCACGCTGGAATTCACCCAGGAGTACAGGTCGGAGAGGACCGCGGAGAAGCTCGCCGTGCAAGTGGCCCTTACGTCGGCCGTCGTAAGGGACGGCGTCGAGGCGGAGATACCCGTCGTCGACATAGTGCCGGGCGATCTGATAAGACTCGGGGTCGGGGACATCGTGCCAGCTGACTGCAGGCTGCTGTCGGCGAAGGATTTCTTCGTGCACCAGGCGGCCCTCACCGGAGAGCCCTATCCAGTTGAGAAGGCCCCTTCCGACACCCCCAAGAGTGACGATTCCCTGGCCGACATGGACTATGCCGTGTTTTACGGTACAAACGTGATCTCCGGCACCGCCGAGGCCATAGTGGTCGGCACCGGCGGGAATACGGAGTTCGGCCGGATGGCCAAGTCCCTCGGCCACGAAAGGCCTGAGACGGAGTTCCAAAGGGGCATACGCGAGTTCACGAACCTGCTCGTCAGGGTGATAGCCTTTCTTGTAGTCGGCATCTTCCTGCTCAACCTGTTCCAGGCCCACGGCTTCCTCGAATCCCTTCTGTTCGCGGTTGCGGTGTCGGTGGGGATAACACCGGAGCTTCTTCCCATGATAATCACGATTAACCTGTCCACCGGGGCCGCGGCCATGGCGAAGCGGAAGGTGATCGTGAAGAGGCTGCAGTCCATACAGAACCTGGGGAGCATGGACCTTCTCTGCACGGACAAGACCGGCACGCTGACGGAAGGCAAGCTCGTCCTCTACAACCACGTGGACGTCACCGGCAACGACTCGGCCGAGGCCTTCAGGCTCGCCTATCTCAACAGCGCGTTCCAGGCCAGCATGAAGAACCCCATGGACCTGGCCGTGGTGGCCCACGGCAAGTTCGGCACGGACGGATACATCAAAGTGGACGAGGTGCCTTTCGATTTCACAAGGCGCCTCATGACCGTAGTGGTCTGCAAGGACGGCGTCAGGACCATGATCACCAAGGGCGCCCCCGAGGGCCTGATGGAAAGGTGCACCAAGGCGGCGGTCCAAGGGCGCATAGTCGAAATCGACGACCAGCTCAAGGCCGAGGCCGCCGCCACGTTCAGATCGCTCAGCAATGACGGCTACAGATCCTTGGGCGTGGCTTTCCGCGAGCTCGGGAAGGACGAGAAGGAAGTGTACGAGACGTCCGACGAGAAGAACCTCACGTTCGTCGGCTTCGTATCCTTCATCGACCCTCCTAAGGAGAGTGCGAAAGAATCGATACTGGAGCTGGAAAGGCTGGGCATCGACGTCAAGATCCTCACCGGCGACAACGAGCTCGTGACGGCCAAGATCTGCGAAAGGGTCGGCATTACGGTCAAGGGCGTGCTCATGGGCGGCGAGATAGCGAAGCTTAGCGGGGCCGAGCTGCACGACAGGGTGCTGGGCAGCACGATATGCGCAAGGCTGTCGCCCGACCAGAAGGAGCACATAATCAAGGCCCTCAAGGAGGCGGGCCACGTGGTGGGCTACATGGGCGACGGGGTAAACGACATGATGCCTTTAAGGAACGCGGACGTGGGGATATCCGTGAACAACGCCGTGGACGTGGCGAAAGAGGCCGCCGACATAGTCCTCCTGGAGGAAGGACTGCACATACTGAAAGAGGGCATACTCGAAGGAAGGCGTACGTTCGCGAACACGATGAAGTACATAATGATGGGGACCAGCTCCAACTTCGGCAACATGTTCAGCGTGCCCGCGGCCCTATTCCTTGTGCCTTTCCTGCCCATGCTCCCCGTCCAGATCCTCCTTAACAACCTACTATACGATTTCTCGCAGGTGAGCATACCGACCGACAACGTCGACGAGGACTACCTGCAGCGCCCGAAGAGGTGGGACATCGGGTTCATCAAGAGGTTCATGCTCATCTTCGGTCCCATAAGCAGCCTGTATGACATCACGACCTACCTTGTTATGATATATGTCTTCAAGGCCGGGGAATCGCTGTTCCAGACGGGGTGGTTCATAGAATCCCTCGCCACGCAGACTCTCGTCATACATGTGATAAGATCCAGGCACAGCATCTTCAAGAGCAGGGCGAGCAAGGTCTTGATGGCCACCACCGCGCTCGGCATAGCGGCCGGCCTCATGGTCGTCTACTCGCCGCTGGGCTCGTTCTTCAACTTCACACCGCCGCCTGCCAGATTCTTCCTCATCCTATCGGCGATGATTGCTGCCTACCTGTTGATGGTAGAGGCGGTCAAGAGATGGTTCTACTCAAGATACGGCCAGAGATAGGCAGGTTTGTCCCATAACTTTGACCGGCGCACGGACGTGCCGTGCTCGTTATATTCAATAGTTTTTATTCGTTGACTGGCCCCGGGGACGGTAATAGAATCTAGCCGAGGTGATTATCCGTGTCCAACGGACAAAGTAGCCATACATCGATGAGATCGTGCCGGGAACGGAGCTACACGTTGTAAGAGAAGGCTTACTTCGTTGATGCACCCTCCTGGCATAGGGGGGTGCATTCTTTATGTCGCTGAAAGTATTCAAGAAGCCAAATCAGCAGGGTATCCCTGCCAAGGACAACACACTTGCGCTTCCTCTGGATGAACTCCTTAGAAAACTGGATACCAACGTCGCCGGGCTTTCAAGCAAGGATGCGGACGAACGCCTGGACATATACGGGCCCAACGAATACCCGAGGAGGAGGGTCATCCCCCCTTGGGTGAGGTTCTTAAAGCTGCTCGTAGAGCCGCTCGTGCTGGTGCTCATGCTCGCGGCCGCCGTGTCCGCGTTTTTGGGCGAGCCCAGGGGGGCCATAATCATCGGGATAATGGTCCTTCTTAGCGTCATCTTGGAGTTCACGCAGGAGTATCGTTCGGAGAAGACCGCAGAGAAGCTCGCCGTCCAAGTCGCGTTGACCGCGGCGGTCATAAGAGACGGCGTAGAGGCGGAGATACCCATCGTCGACATCGTCCCCGGGGACATCGTAAAGCTCAGCGCCGGAGACATAGTGCCCGCGGACTGCAGGGTCATCACGGCGAAAGACTTCTTCGTCCATCAAGCAGCGCTGACCGGAGAACCATACCCTGTGGAGAAGTACCCAGTGGACACCCCCAAAAAGGATACGGCCCTCTATGACATGGACTATGCCGTGTTCTACGGGACCAACGTGGTGAGCGGCAAGGCCGGGGCGTTGGTGGTGGGCACGAACGGGAACACCGAGTTCGGGCGCATGGCGAAGTCTTTGTCACAAGAAAGGCCCGAGACAGAGTTCCAGAAGGGGATACGCGAATTCACCTCCATGCTCGTGAAGGTGATCGCGCTGCTTGTCTTCGTGATATTCGCGCTCAACATAGTACAGGCCCATGGATTCTTGAGTTCCCTGCTCTTCGCGGTGGCGGTCGCGGTCGGCATAACGCCTGAGCTGCTGCCCATGATAATTACGATCAACCTTTCGACCGGCGCCGCGGCCATGGCGAAGCACAAGGTGATAGTGAAAAGGCTGCAGTCCATCCAGAACCTGGGCAGCATGGATCTGTTGTGCACCGACAAGACCGGCACTCTGACCGAGGGGAAGCTGGTCCTCTACAGCCACATCGACGCCGCCGGCAACAGCTCGCCCGAGGCTTTCAGGCTGTCGTACCTCAACAGCGTCTACCAGGAGAGCATGAAGAACACCATGGACCTTGCCATCGTCGCGCACGGCAAGTACGGGACCGACGGCTACATAAAAGTGGACGAGATCCCGTTCGATTTCACAAGGAAGCTCATGACGATCGTGGTGAGCAAAGAGGGCAACCGCACGCTGATAACCAAGGGCGCCCCCGAGAGCCTGCTGGAAAGATGCTCTTACGTGCTCAAGGACAATCAAGCCGTGAAGATGGACGATGCAGTGCGTGCCATGGCCGCCGCGACTTATGGTTCGCTGAGCAGTGGAGGCCACAGGTGCGTGGGCGTGGCGTACCGCGACCTCGAGCACGACGGCAAGGAAGTCTACAAGACCGCTGACGAGAAGGACCTAACCTTCGTCGGCTTCGTATCGTTCATAGATCCCCCGAAGAAGAGCGCGAAGGAATCCATGCTGGAGCTTGAGAGGCTGGGCATAGGGGTGAAGATCCTGACCGGCGACAACGAGCTCGTGACGGCGAAGATCTGCGAAAGCGTAGGCATAGACGTAAAAGGTATCCTCATGGGCAGCGAGATCGATTCGCTCAGCGAGGACGATCTCCATAGCAGGGTGGTCGGCAGCACTATATGCGCAAGGCTTTCACCCGAGCAGAAGGAGCGGATCATAAAGACCCTCAAGAAGGCGGGGCATGTGGTGGGCTATCTCGGTGACGGGATCAACGACGCCATGCCGCTGAGGAACGCGGACGTGGGCATATCGGTCAACAACGCGGTGGACGTAGCGAAAGAGGCCGCCGACATAGTGCTTCTGGAGGAAGGCCTGCATATCCTGAAAGAAGGGATCATAGAAGGCAGGCGCACTTTCGCGAACACCATGAAGTACATAATGATGGGCACCAGCTCCAATTTCGGCAACATGTTCAGCGTGCCCGCGGCGCTTTTCCTGGTGCCTTTCCTGCCGATGCTGCCCATACAGATCCTGCTGAACAACCTTCTCTACGACTTCTCGCAGGTGAGCATACCGACAGACAACGTGGACGCCGACTATCTGGAGAAGCCGAAGAGGTGGAATATAGGCTTCATAAGGAGGTTCATGCTCACGTTCGGTCCTATCAGCAGCCTGTACGACATCACGACCTACCTTGTGATGATCTACTTCTTCAAAGCGGGCGAATCGCTGTTCCAGACCGGCTGGTTCATCGAATCACTAGCCACGCAGACCCTAGTCATACATGTGATCAGGACCAGGCACAACTTCCTCAAGAGCAGGGCGAGCAAAGTTTTGATGCTGACGACGCTGCTGGGTGTCGCCGCCGGCATCCTGATCGTATACTCGCCCCTTGGAAGCTTCTTCAAGTTCACGCCTCCGCCGATCGAGTTCTTCATGATACTGGCTTTAATGACGGCCGCGTACTTGTTCATGGTCGAGGGCGTGAAGAAGTGGTTCTACAAGAAGTACGGAGAGTACTGATGGAATACGCCGATGATGAAAAGAGGGCCTCATCGCTTTTTTGAGGCCCTCTTTTCCATCTGTCGCGCTTCTTCAGCTCCTGCCGTTCCTATATTCTGCCAGGTCCCCGAAGAGGAAATCGTCCGAAGGCCTCCTGTCGTCTATCGGTTCGGAGAGCCAGGTGATGTTCACCATCTTCGTCCAGGTGATGTTGTCCGACGAGATGTTACCGCCCCATGTGCCGCAGCCAAGGCTCAGGGTCACCGGCATCCCGTTGGTCCACGAGCCCCCGTTCGCAAGGCACTGCGCCTGCCGCGCCATGACCCTGCTGGTCTTCGTATTCAAGGCAAGGTCCAGTATATGACCCTTGTTGGAGCTGTGTATGCCGCACGAGTGGCCGCGACCCTGGTATCCGGTTATCAGATTGACCAGCCCTATCGCCTCTTCGAACCTTTCGTACCTGTACACGGCCATCACCACCGAGAGCTTCTCCCCCGAGAACGGATGATCCGGACCCGCCCCGTCCTCCTCGACGATCAAAAATTCAGTGCCTGCCGGCAGCCCTATGCCGGCCATCGACGCAATTTTCTCGGGTGATTGTCCCACCACGTCCTTGTTTAGCCGCCCCTCCTGCCACATAAACGCTCTGAGCTCCTCCTTGTCCCTTTCCGAAAGGACGTGCCCTCCGACCTTTCTGAGCTCGTCCAGCATGGCGTCGTAGACCTTGTCCTGCACCACGAGCGAGTTCTCCGTCGAGCAGCTGGTGGCATAATCGAACGTCTTGCTCAAAAGTATCTTTGCGGCTGCGTCCGCAAGGTCTGCCGTCTCGTCCACCACCACGACGGCATTGCCCTGCCCCACGCCGTATGCGGGTGTGCCTGAGGAGTATGCCGCCTTCACCAGCGAGCCCGCCCCCGTTGCCACTATCAGGTCGCATTGCTCCATCAGCTCTGCGGTCATGCCGTGTGAGGGCTCCTCTATGGTGATCAGAAGGTCTTCGCAGGCGCCGTGGTCCTTGAGTGCCTTCCTCATCACGTCCACGATGAACTTGTTCGTCCTTTTAGCCCTAGGATGCGGGGCGAAGACGACGGCATTGCCGCCTTTCACCGCCATCATGGCCTTGAGCACGGGCGTAGCCTCGGGATTCGTGCACGGAAGGATCGCGCCTATCACGCCTGCCGGCTTTGCGATCTTCGTGATGCCCTTCCTTTCGTCAATCTCGACGATCCCCCTGGACCTGACTCCCTTCATGTCGCGAAGGGCTCCTCTTAGCTTCATCATCAGCTTTTCGTACTTGTCCTCTACCCTGCCCATGCAAGTCTCGGCCACCGCCATCCTTGCGATTTCCATCGCCGTCCCAGGCTCGACCACGCTCCAGCAAATAGCGGCGACCAGCTCGTCCACTTTCTCCTGGGAGCATCCCTCCAGCTCCTCCTGGGCCTTCCTGGCCCTTTTGACCAGGCCTTCTACGATAATGCTCTCCTCAGTTCGCATTCTACCCTCCGAGCCCACGTCCGTGCCGCCGTTAATGTCGTGCAGCCGTACAGTTCGAGCCCCTCGACCGAAGTCCGATGCCTTCGTTTCCGTTCTCCGGTACCCTGGGCGCCTATGGGCAACGCCAACTATTCTGCCACTATATCGAGTCCGCATCAACCGACGAAGCGCACGGCAACCCCTCAGCGTGCGGACAAGAAAGCAGGCAGCCGACTGCGGCTGCCTGCCTTTCTGCCATACCGGAAGGGAGGAGTAGGATCTCTAGCCCTCGTGTAGTCCGGCCGATCTTGCCTTATCCTGCGCTACTTTGCGTGCACGTACCCGTAGAACCAGGTGTAGCCCTTGGCCGCGTTGGTGTAGCTCACCTTCACGCGCTCCCCTACCTTGACGGAGGCGGCGAGCTTGACCTCTAGGTCCTGTCCCGCGTTGGCTCCCCATACCAGTTCAGCCAGCTTCGTGCCTGCCATGTTGCTTACTACCAGCTTGTCGCCCGACTTCTCGTCGAAAGCGGTCTTCGCCCCGCTCACCGCAACGACGCCCTTGACCGAATCGACTACGATGCCTGGTGCCTCAGCGTAGGCGACCTCAGGTATCATTGCCTTGCCGACGTATTCCGGCATGTCCTTCATCTTCTCGTCGAACTCCGCCTTCACTGCCGCTAGGGCTTCGCTGTCGGTGAACAGCTTGATCGCAAGGGCCGCAAGGACCTTGGAGCCCGCTACGGCACCGCTGAAGCCGTATGCGGATAATGACTGCGCGGCTGCTTCTACCGAGTGTCCCGCGGTGCCGGGTACCCAGGTGGCTATCGTGACGGTAGTGGTGGGCGTCTTCCAGGTGACGTCGCCGATCGGGTTCGAGCCGAAGCTCTGCCCGCCCGTGGGCTCCTTGAACGCGCCCGTCGGCACCGTGGTGAAGCCGAGCTTCGCCGAGGCCGCCTTGTCCTCGTCGGAGAACGCCGGCGCTCCCACCGCCTTGTAGACGTCCATCGCCAGAAGTGCGAGCGTCTTGTTGCCGATCTTGTTATAGATACCCGAGCTGAAGCCTATCTCCAGTTCCACGCCTGCCATCAGCGCTGCGCCCTTGGCGATGTTGTCGATCTTCTGCCTTGCGTCGAGAACGTTAGGATACTTGGGCCCGCGGATGAAGTAACGGCTCGCCGCCGTTGCCGGCACGACGTTGGGGGCTGCGCCGCCGTCGGTTATCACGTAATGTATCCTCATCTCCTGGATGAGATGCTCGCGTAGGAAGTTGACGCCGATGTTCATGAGCTCGACCGCGTCAAGCGCGCTCTTGCCCTTCTCGGGGGCCGCCGCGGCGTGCGCCGCCACTCCCTTGAACTTGTACTCCACATGGTCCATCGCCATCGTGCTTCCGAACTCGGAAACGTTGTCGGTCCCGGCGTGTACGCCGATGAGCACGTCCAGCCCGTTATAGAAGCCGGCGCCCGCGACCACGGGAGCTACGTCCCAGATCTCCTCGGCGGGCGTGATGTAAAGCTTCAGCGTGCCTTTGATTCCGAGTGCCTGCATAGTGTCCTTCAGCGCGATCGCTGCCGTGATCCCGGCCGCCGTGTTGAGGTTGTGGCCGCAGCCATGGCCGACTCCCGGCAGGGCGTCATAGTCTTCGTAGATGCCCACGACGGGCTTTCCGGATCCGTAGGTGGCCACTATCGCGGTCGGGATGTCCGCCACGGATTGGTCTACCTTGAACCCGGCCGCCATAAGGATGTCAGTCACCTTTACGTAAGACTTGTACTCCGCAAGGCCCACTTCGTTGAACGAGCCTATCGAAGAGGCTATGTCGACCGTGAGCGCCTTGTTCTGCTCGGCCAGCTTCACGGCGTACTCCTGCGCCGGCGTAAGGGCCATGTCCTCGGCTGCGATGCCGCCTCCGGGTATGAGGCCGAAACATGCTATCAGCGATGCGATGATGATGATCTTCACTGTCTTGTTGAACTTCGACATCAGATGCACTCCCTTTTTAAAAATGTAAATTGGAATTAATATATTCCTCATAATTCTCTCTGTCAATAGCATATTTATAAATCATTCGAGAATCCCTAAAAATAATTCGTCGGCCTATTCCGATTCTATGACGGGATTAAGTTCACGGAGGCAGGATTTAGGCATTCATGCAATATGCGCAAATTATACATCTCGAGACGCAAAAACGGGGCCGCGCAAATCCGCGCGACCCCGCCAGGATCCATATACTCCTCGTATGCCGATGCGCTCAGCCCGGTTCTGTCCGTCCTAGTATTCTTTCTCCTTGCCCGCCAGCTTCTCCGCCGAAGCCGGCTTCCCGCGCCTTCCTGCGAGCACCTTCTCCACGTCCTTCAGGCTCATGCCGACCGACGCCAGGGCGACCGACGAATGGTACAGCAGGTCGGCCAGCTCACCGGCGGTATCCTCCAGGTCCTCGTCCGATCCTCTCATCTTCGCCTTCATCGCCGCGACTATGAATTCTCCCGATTCCTCAGCCACCTTCCTCAAGATCCGCTCCGTGCCGGCCGAAAGCAGCCTACAGGTGTACGAATCGTCACTTGGCGCGGCCTTCCTGCTTTGCACTGCGTCATCCATGTCGTCTATGACGTGGCTTCCGAACCTCTTCACCGTGCCCATAAGCGGCACGCCGCCCTGAGTCAGGAAACAGGTGTCCGATCCGGTATGGCACGCAGGTCCCGCGGGGACGACTTGCAGCAGCAGGGTGTCGCTGTCGCAGTCGAGCGCCGCGGACATCACCCTCATGGTGTTGCCGCTCTCCTCCCCTTTGTGCCAGAGCTTCTTCCTGCTCCTGCTCCAGAACCACGCCTGTTTAGTCTCCAACGTAAGCTCTAGGGCGCTGCGGTCCGTGTAGGCCAGCATGAGGATCTCCCCGCTTCTGTGGTCCTGCACTATTACAGGAAGCAGCCCGTCGGGCCCGAACTCTATGCCGTCAGGCCGTCCTTTCCCTTCCCTTTCCATCGGATGCCACCCCCGTCCTCACGGCTAATCCCTCTTCGAAGAGATAGCTCTTGACCTGGCCGATGCTGAGCTGGCCGCTGTGGAACAGCGACGCCGCAAGGGCCGCGTCCGCGCCGCCTTCCGTCAGCACGTCCTTGAAATCCTTCAGTACGCCCGCCCCTCCGGATGCTATGACCGGTACGTCCACGGCATCGCTGACTGCCCTGGTTAAGGCCATGTCATATCCTCTTTGCACCCCGTCGGAGTCCATCGAAGTGAGCAGGATCTCCCCAGCGCCCAGCCCCGCCGCGGCCTTGGCCCACATTATCGCGTCCAGCCCGGTGCCCACCTTGCCGCCGAAGGTCATGACCTCCCAGCCCGGCAGAGGATCACAGCTCGCTTCCTTCTTGCCGCGGGCCTTCCTCTTCGCGTCTATAGCCACGACCACGCATTGGCTCCCGTAGCGCGACGCGGCCTTCTCTATGAGCCTTGGGTCCGCGACCGCTGCCGTGTTGATCGAGACCTTGTCGGCGCCCGCCCCCAAAACAGCGCTTATGTCGTCCAGGCCGGAGATTCCTCCGCCGACCAAGAACGGTATGAAGACCTCCCTGGATACTTTCCTGGCCAGCTCCGATGCCGTCTTCCTCTTCTCACTGGAAGCCGATATGTCAAGGAAGGCGAGCTCGTCCGCGCCTTCCATGTAGTACCTCAAGGCGAGTTCCGCAGGGTCGCCGCAGTCTTTCAGGCCCTCGAACCTGACTCCCTTGACCACCCTGCCCCCGGCAGTGTCGAGGCATGGGATTATCCTCTTGCAGAGCATTAAGAACCTCTCCTTCCCATCATAGCCGGCATCCTTGAGGGCCCGGCCTTGCCATCTACTCGGTAGCCGACGAGGCCGCCCCGATGGCCTCCTCCAAGCCGAAGGCCCCCTCATAGAGCGCCTTTCCGACGATGAGGCCCAGTACCCGGCCGCCCTTCTCGTACGAGCGCTCCATGGACGCGGCCTCACGGGCCGCACGCCTGATATCGTCCAGGGTGCCTATGCCGCCAGAGACTATCGCATTAAGCCCCGAGCTTATGAACGGTCCCAGTATCCCGACCGACGCGCCCTTGAGCCTGCCGTCTTTGGATATGTCGGTCACTATGGCCGTATTTATCCCGATGTCCTTCAAGGTCCCGGCCAGCTCCTCCGGGCCCAGCCTCGAGCCTTTTGTCCAGCCCTCGCCCATGCAGGATCCGTCCTTAAGGTCAGCGGACGCGAAGATCCTCCCGGGGTAGGAGGCGGCCATCCTGCCTGCGAAGTCCGTGTCCTTCAGCAGTATCGTCCCCAAGTCGACGAAGTCCGCGCCGGCGTCGAACGCGAACTTGGCGCCTTCCAGGTCCCTGATACCTCCGCTGAAGTCCAATAAGCCGGTGAATCTTGACCTTATCCTTTCCAGGGTCTTTTTGTTCACGACTTCCCCTTTTAGGGCCCCATCCAGGTCGACCACATGGAGCCTTACCGCCCCGCGGTCCTGCCAGTAAGCGGCGGCGTCGCCGGCGTCCTTCCAGTAGAACTTCGCCGAGGAGTAGTCGCCGCCGGTGAGCCTCACCGCTCCTGCCGACATGATGTCCACGGCCGGTATTATCGTAAATCGCGTTCTATCTTCCATATTATTCCAGTCAGCCCTCCGATGCCTCGTCCGATCAGCCCGTTCAAACAGTATCCTGCCCTTGCCGCCCAGGCGGCCTCGCCGTCTACGCTTAGGACTTAAGCCTAGTAAGCCTCGTCATTGAAGGCCCGCGGCCTTCTCGGCGAAACGCCTTATAAGCCCAAGGCCCGCCTCGGCGCTCTTCTCGGGGTGGAACTGCACCCCCATCACGTTTTCCTGGACGACGGCGGAGACCATGAGCCGTCCTTCATCCCCTCCGTCTCCTGCTAGGGAAGTCGTGCCGGCCACCACGCTCTGGTCCTTCGGTACGACCTGGTACGAATGGGTGAAATAGAACTTGCCTTCGCCCATGCCGCCCAGCGGCCACGCGCTCTTGAAGCGCACTTCGTTCCAGCCCGTATGCGGGACCTTGAACTTCGCTTCGCCCTTGAGCCTTATGTCGCAAGCCCCGAAGCGCAAATCGTCCCCGCCGAGAAGCTTGCTCCCTCCCTTGATGAGGCCCAGCCCCCGGGCCCCCGGGCTTTCCTCGCTGGAATCGAACAGCAGCTGCATGCCAAGGCAGATGCCCAGCACCAAGGACCCAGATTGCGCAAAATCCTTGATCGCGTCAGCCATCCCGGACACTTCCATGCTCATCGCTGCTTCGCCGAAGGCCCCGACGCCGGGCAGTATCAACGAGCCAGCGCTTTCCAGGTCCCCGGGTCTTTCTATGAGGACGGGTACCGCGCCCGCTCTTTCGACCGCCCTGACGACGCTCGTTACGTTGCCCACACCGTACAGCACTATGCCTATTCGGTCCTTGACGGATTCGCTCCCGCTCATCCTATGACCCCCTTGCTGCTCGGTGCCCCGGACCGTCCCGGATCCGGCCTTATGGCTGCCCTTAAGGCCAGAGCGAGCGCTTTGAAGCAGGCTTCGGTCGCATGGTGGGCGTTGTCGCGCCTGAGCACCTCCATGTGAAGGTTTATGCCAGATTCCCTCGCGAACGCCTTCACGTACTCCTCAATATCCTCTTCCATCCCGGAAGCGTCGACGTACGCGCCTCCCCTTCCGCTTATGTCAAGCGATACCCTAGCGAGCGAGCCGTCCATGGGCACCGTGGCCCAGCCGAACCTCTCCACCGCCGAAGCACCGCCCATAGCTTCGCTCCCCATGGCCTTGTCGAAGGCCCGACCGAGGCAGATGCCCACGTCCTCGCACAGGTGGTGGTATCCCGTCGCCATGTCGCCGACCGCCCTTAGGCGGATGTCGAAGCGGCCGTGGAAGGCCAGCTCCTCGAGCATGTGGTCGAAGAAGCCGTAGCCGCAAAAGCCATCGTAGACGCCCGTGCCGTCCAGCTTGATCTCCACCTCTATGTCCGTCTCCTTCGTCTTTCGCGAATAGGTCCCATACCTTGCCATGCCGCGACCCTCCTCAGAGCCTTTTATCAATCGAACTCGCCCCTGTCTTCAGGTCCGTCTTCGCTTGCAGCCCTGGCGCCCTCTCCGGCGTCCTTTTCTTTGCCTGCGCCGGAGCCCGGTCCTTCGACCGCCGCCTTGATGCTCGCCATAGAGTCCAAAAGACAGACGTTCTCTCCCTTGGTCCCCACCGTGATCCGCAGGATGTCCGGCCGGTCCTTGAAGGTCCTGGTGAGCATCCCTTCTTCGGCCAGCTTCCCTCCGATTTTCGATGCCATGCCCTTCTGGGTGTTCACCGTCACGAAGTTGCAGTCTCCCTCGAAGGCGTTAAGGCCCATTAAGCGCAGTCCTTCGGCGAGCCGCCCTCTCTCCGCCCTGTTCTCCTCCACATAGGATCTAAGCAGCGATTCTTCCCCCAGCGCCATGATAGCGATCTCCTCGCATATCGAAGGCATGTTATAGGGGAGCTTGCCTGCGAGTATCAGCTTCGCCGTCTCGGGGCTGGATATGCTGTAGCCGACCCTTATGCCGGCAAGGCGCCGGGCCTTGGAGAACGTCCTCATCGCTATGATCCGGCCGGTAGCCAGATCGTTCATGTCCAAGCCGCTAAATTCGGCGTAGGCCTGGTCGATCACTACGTACGCCCTGGACTTGGGGACCAGCCGCCTTGCCATGTCCTGCCAGTTCACCCCCGTGGGGTTGTTGGGCACGCACAGGAAGACGAGGCTTCTGCCGTTGGCCAGCGCCTCCTCGAGCCTTCTTTCGTCAGGGAAGCCCTTTTCGTCGAGTCCGACCTCCCGGTAGGGAAGGCCGCACATCCTGGCTATCCTCCTGTACATGGAAAACGTCGGCCCCGGCGCCACGACCTCGTCCACGAAGCCCCTCAGTCCGAGCATCACGGCCAGTATCAGCTCGTCCGAGCCGACCCCTATAACGAACCTGTCCTCTGATATACCGTAATAGGAGGAGAGCGCCTTCCTCAGCTTAGTCGAATCCTCCGTCGGATACCTGTTGAAAGGCACCTTGGAAAGGGCGGCGAGCATCAGGGCCTTGGTCCCCGGCGGCACGTCCGCGCTGCATTCGTTTGCATCCAGCTTGACGGCCGGCCTTGCGCGATCCAAGAAGACCTCGTCCTGCCCTTCGTTGAGGCTTGTAAGCCTTGCTTGCACGGATTCCGCGTGTGCGTACAGGCCCTCCACCTTCGCGAGGCTTACCGCGGCGGGGCCTTCTGCCAGGAAACCCTCCTTGGAATACTCCACCGTGTTGATCTTCTTCATGAAATCCTGCGCCGAAAGAGTGCCGAAGCTCTTCGCGGTCCCCATCGTGGGAAGCACATGGCTCGGGCCTGCGACGTAGTCGCCCATCGCCTCCGCCGAATAGCGCCCCAGGAAGACCGTACCGGCGCTCTTCACCTTGCCGAGCAAGCCCCTTGCGCCGTCGAGGCATAGTTCCAGGTGCTCCGGGGCGAAGCCGTTGGCCACTTCCAGCGCCTCGTCGACGCTATCGACCAGCACAGCCGCGCCATAGTAGGAAAGTGATTCGGACGCAATGTCCCTCCTGGGCGACGCGGCGAGCCTGATGCCAAGCCGCTTCCTTACTTCGAAGCAGAGCTCCTTAGAGGTGCTGACCAGGACGGTGCAGGCGAGATAGTCGTGCTCCGCCTGGGCGAGAAGGTCGGCGGCCACGAAATCCGGGTCGGCCGTCTCGTCGGCTATCACCATCAACTCCGAGGGCCCGGCGAGCATATCGATCCTGACGTCGCCCATGACGGCCTTTTTCGCCGCCGTCACCCAGGCGTTGCCGGGGCCGACTATGATGTCGGCGCTAGGTATAGTCCTCGTGGAATAGGCCATGGCGGCCACCGCCTGTGCGCCCCCTACCTTGAACACGCGGTCCACGCCGCAAAGGTAGGCCGCGGCCAGGACCGCGTCCCCGACCGAGCCGTCCTTGCCGGGCGGCGTGCAGCAGTACACCTTACTTACGCCGGCCGCTTTTGCGGCAAGGGCGCACATCATGAGGGTCGAGGGGTACGACGCCCTCCCTCCGGGCACGTATATGCCGGCGCTGTCCAAGGGGACGAGCAGCTGGCCTAGCCTCGTGCCGTCCTCCTTTACGTAGGATACGGGCATGGGCCTGGCGGCGATGTGGAAGCACGTGATGTTCTCGGCCGCAAGCTCAAGCGCATCCCTTTCCTTTTGACCCATCCTCCTGAAGGCGAGCTCCATCTCCTTCGGGGCCACCTCCAAATCGGCCGCCCCGCCGATCTCCCCCCAGTCGAACTTCCTCGTCAGCTCGACCAGGGCTTCGTCGCCCCTCGCCTTCACGTCCGCTATTATCTTCTTCACCGTGGCATCGTAGCCGGCGTCGGTGATGGAAGGCCTTATGGAATCGGCCTCCTTCGGCCCCACTATCTTAAGAAGGTCTCTCATCTTATCCCACCGCCTGTCCTCCCCGATGCACCCATGCGCTCCATCAAATCAGCGATCGGCTTCGCCTTGATCCCGTAGCTGGATCTGTTGGCTATGAGCCTTGCGCTGGATTCCGATATCTGCTCGACTATGGCAAGGCCGTTTACGGCGAGGGTCTTGCCGCTCTCCACTATGTCCACGATCGCATCTGCCAACCCTATCGCCGGAGCCAGCTCGACCGCCCCTTTGAGGACGATGATCTCGGGCCTTATGACCTTGCCAGTTGCGTAATCCCTGGTTATGGAGGGGAACTTGGTCGCTATCCGCAGCTTCGCGAGCATGCCCCCGGCGTCAAGCACCTCCTTGAGCGCCGGCACGTCATCCTCGGGCGCCGCCAGTACGAACCTGCACCTTCCGAAGCCGAGGTCCATCAGCTCATAAACCTGCTCACCAGATTCGCTAAGGCCGTCCTTGCCCACTATGCCCACGTCGGCCGCCCCTCTTGCCACATATACGGGCACGTCCGACGGACGCGCTATCAAGTACCTCACGTTGCCGCCGTCGAATATCAGCTTCCTGCTGTCCTTGTCGTAAGGGCAGTCGTAGCCGGCGAGCCCTAAGGCCCTGGCCGCCTCCTCAAGCATCCGCCCCGCCGGAAGTGCCACCGTTATCATGCTTGCCTCTTCCTCCATCCCTATACGGCCCCTTCCTCCATGAGCCTCAGCATCACGCCGAGGTCCATCGCGAAGCCCGAACCGCTCTCCTTCGACCCTATCGCCCTCATCAACCCGTCGTACTGCCCGCCGCCCAGCACCGGAACCCCCACGCCCTCGGCGTAGGCTTCGAACACCAGACCCGAATAGTAACTTAGCGGCCTTATCAGCCCTAGCTCGAACGCGACCGCGAACTTCCCGCCGGACAGCACGATTGCCTTTCCTACCAGTCCCGAAGCGTCTTGGGCCTTAACCGCGAGGTCCGTCCCGGAAAAGTCCTTTGCTAGCTCGTCCAGAAGCTTCGTCGTGACCTTCGCGTCGTTGGCCGGCATGAGCTCAAGGATCGTCTTGGCTGCGCGGTTTTCACCGCCCATCGCCCTCAGGGCCGAGGACGCACGGTATATGTCCTTACTTAGAAGCGCTTCCTTGAAGGACTGCAACTGCCTCCCGTCCATGCCGGCTGTCCTAGCCAGCCCGTCGAGCAGGGCTATGTCCCCGATCCTCAGCTGCAGCCCCGACTTTACCGTCTTGCAGGCATCAATCGCTGCCGTAAGCGCCATCACGCCCGATTCGGAAGGGCTGTTTGAGAAGACCTCCGCTCCCATGTGCATGTCCTGTCGGGCAAGGTACGACGCTCCCTTGTTCCTCGCCTTGCGGAAGACCTCTCCCGAATAGAAGATCGGAAGCGGCCTTGCGAACGAAGCGAGCTCCCTTACGGAAAGCCTCGCTGCCTGGAGCGTCATGTCCGACCTCAGTGCCGCTATGCTACCGTCCGGGGCGGCGAACTTTATCTTGCTTTCAACCGTCCCCTCGTCCGAACCCGGACCTGCCGGGTCTATCACCATGGGAAGGCGCACTTCCATGAAGCCCAGGCCCTCCATCACCGCCGCAAGCCTCGCTTCCAGCCTCCGCAGAAGCATCGCTTCGGGAGGCAGGAGGCAGGATATGCCCTCAAGGAACTCTGACAAGACTAACACCACTCTTTAATGCTTTATCTAAGTAAAGCGATGAAGTATAACGGATATAAAGATACTCCCCCTCATCGGGGGAGTCAACGGCTTTCATGTACTAATAAGGATACAAACGATCCCAAACGGGACCTTGCGGCGGGTCGATCAGGCGGTATGCATCGTCGCCCTACAGAAGCCCCTTCTCCTCGAGCCTTGCGATGGCGGTCCTGTAGCCCCCGGCCCCGAAGGACAAGAACCTCTTCACCCTGCTCACCGTGGCGGAGCTCGCTCCGGTCTCCTTGCCGACCTCGGCGTAGGTGCTACCCTTCGAGAGCATCACGGCTATATCCAGCCTGTCGCCCAGCTCACTGACCTCCGGTATCGTACAGAGGTCCTCGAAGAAAGCATAGAGCTCATCCACGTCCTTTAGCGTGAGTATCGCGTTGAACAGCCTGTCCGTCTTCTCCTTGGATACGTTCTCCCTGAGGCCCATCAAGCCGACCTCCCTAATGGGCAGACGATGCCCTTCATCTTATTAAAGTATACCCCATCGGCGCACTGTTCACGAAAAACGCCTTGGCGGACCGGTGATAGCAAAAGCTCATTTTCCTGACATGGATCGCCCGGCCAGCGCCTTTATGCAAAGGACCGGAACGGCGGCGATCAAAGCTATGATGGCGAAGGCAGCGGTGAAGGCCTTCGGCGCGTAGACGGATCCTCCGGACATGGCGTTTATTACGAAGCCGGTCAGGGACTGGGACAATATGGTGAGGGCGAAGCCTATCATGTTGACGAGGCCGAAGACCGAGCCGCCCTCTCCTTTCGGGGACAGCTCGTCTACGACCGCGGTAAGGAGGGTGTGGCTGACGCCCGCCGACGCGCCCACCAAGCTCGCAAGCGCCATCGTGATCACATATGGCGCTTTGATCTGCATCAAGACGCAAAGCAGCGCCCAGGATACGGCATAGACGACCACTCCGTACGAAACGGCCTTCCTCTTCTTCGTCCCTATCGACTTCGATGCCGCGGTCAATATGTTCCCTACCATGATGCCGATCCCTATCATAGTCGCCCACAGCCTAGCGGCGGCCAGATCGCCCGGATAGACGGCATCGCACCAGGAAACGGCCCAGAGCCCCTGCAACGCCAGGAGAGGGCCCAGTATGGCGCCCCACATGACGCACGCCGCGGCGAGCTGCCTGGATTCCTTGATGGCCCTGAAAGCACCGGCCATCTTCTTCGTCAGCATGCCCTTTCCCTCGCTCGCGCCGGCCCTTTCGGAAGATAGGGTGTCGTGCCTTCTCAAGAAGACGAGCACAAGCGCCAGGGCGGACGAGACGACCGCCATCGCGATGAAGGAAGCTCCCCTTCCCCACGTGTCCAATGCCATGCCCAGCGGAGTCACGGCCACGACGGCCCCTACGTTGCCCACGAAGAACGTGATGCCGGAGTAGAGCGCGTACTTGCTTTTATCGAAGTGGGTCCCCTGGAACACCAGGACACCGGTGAGCATCGGCGACAGCCCCAGCCCTATCACGAGCCTTCCCAACGCCAGAAGGGCCGGGCCTTTGGCGAGGCCGAAGATTACGGAGCCGAGGCTTCCCAGTACAAGGCCGGCCGCGACCACCGTCGAAGGACCGAACCTGTCGCTAAGTGCGCCGCTTATCGGCTGCATAAGACCGTATGTGTAGAAATAGAGGGAGGATATGAAGCCCGCGAGGGCGGCGTCCATCCCCCATTCGACCGAAAGGGCCGGCAATACCACAGAGGCCGAAACCCTGAAGAAGAAGGTGACGAAATATGCCAGTACGAGGCATGCGAAGATTAGATATTCGCCTATGCTAGGCTTTCTGCTTCCTTGCACCGGGGCTCCTTTATAGCATGTAATGAGCGCTTCGCGCGTACTCGACTAATCAATACCTCTACATGGATTATATAGGTTCGGGGCCTTCTTGTCCTGACGGCATGCGACCTGCTTGTCTAAAAACCGTTCCTACGGCAGGGGCATAAGGGCGCTTTACATCGCATACTAGGTGTTTACATATTATGTCATGTTATATATTATTGTGTTAATGTACTATTCATTTGCATCCTTATCTATCGATCGGACTCATGGTCATCGCAGCATCCGAGCGAAGAACGCAGGGAAGACGGTCAAGGAGCAATTCCGTACCTTTACGAAGGTGCTATCGGCATACTATTAAGGAGGCGATCTTATGAAGAGAACCACTCTGCGCCTTATAATGGTACTACTTCTTATAGCCCTCGTCCTATCGATCCAGTCGGGATGCACGAAGCAGCTGGCGATCCTAGTCTATGACGATTCCTACTCATACATGGGATTCTCTCAAGAAGCCTTAGACAGCCTGTCCCTCGGATATACCCTGACGACCTACTACGGCGACTTCCAGACGGCATTCTCGTCCGCTGCCTGGGACATGGTAATATTCGACAATCCTTATTGGGGACTCCCGGGTGACGTACTTAGCCTGCTTCAGGATTACGTAGCAAGGGGTGGCAAGCTCGTCATGTCGACCTGGATGCCGGCCGTAAACAACACGCACGGGCTGTGGGCACAGCTCGGGTACTCGTACTCGACCTATTTCGAGAATCTCGTGGACGTAGACAAGCTCTTCTCGGACGAATGGCTGCTCAACAACCCGTATAAGACGCCCGACCTTGAGCTGAGCTCAATGGCCGACGAATTCTTCGGAGTCGACGGCTTCCCAGGTTCCGTTGTCGGCGACGGCAGGATCATAGCGTCGTTCGACGGCTCCGGGGCCTATAACATGGGCGCTGTTATCTGGGCCAACTCGGGAAGGACCATACTGAACGCGTTCCTCCTGGCCGACGCCTACGATTATTATGGAGACGAGCCTCTTGATGCGGACGGTGACGGCATGGCGGATGCTACCGAGTGGTGGGCCGACGAGATCTCGTACGTGAGCACCAGGCCCGGCAGCAAGATACAACCCAGCTTGTCATCCTCTAGCGGCTCTGCGATCGGAGAGCTTGGGAACAACGCACTATAACAGGTCGTGAAGGTCATCGGATAAAGGGCCGGAACAAGTAGGCAGGGAAGGAGCCGGCTCCCCTTCGACGGGGACGGCTCCTTCCCATACTATACCGCTCGATACCTCTGTACCGCAGCCAATGCCCAATCTGCCGACCTCATCGCCGATTGCGGCGTAGGCCAGGCCCTTTAGTTCATATAACGAACATTTAAAGCATGCGAAATATCGAGTTCCCCTAACCCATTTAATGTATATTATCCTTAGTACCGATTTCCTGGCATCATCCTGCTATGTCCCTCTGATTGCGGCACTTTCCTTAACATGAGGGGCCTGACCAAGGATGGCGGTCTCCGACAGGATTTCTGCCCGGACAGGACGGATGCCTACCGGCATAGATGCCTTGGCCATTACGCGCCATGTAAAACGGCTTTTGTCTGGAAAGGGTTTTCGGTGCAAAGATAAAGAGCTCCGCGTGCATTCAGAGTAGGATAAGTCCGCTCTGGACTAAGGCCGAGGGAGTAAGCTAAGCCGGCTTTTAAGGCCCGAGGCTTTTTATGTCGACCATGCCCAGCATATTCAGCGCATATTGAAGGAGGTTTTCCCATGAAGAGAACGACACAGCGCCTGATCCTTGCCTTCGCACTTGTCATGCTGATAGCTCTCGTGCAGTCCGGTTGCGTGAACCAGATGCCAATCCTCGTATATGACGATTCTTATTTGAATTTCGCCCAGACAGCCCTTGATACCCTGATGTACTCCTATACGACGACCACCGATGCGGCCACTTTCCAGGACGCGTTGACATCGAGGGAATGGGGATTGGTGATATTCGACAATCCGAATATGAACATCAGCCCCGACCTTCTCACTGTCCTCGAAGACTACGTGGTCAGGGGCGGAAGGTTCATAGCCTCTTCCTGGTCGATCGGCAACTACCCGGGCCATGGCCTCTGGGCGGAGCTGGGTTATTCCTTCACTACCACATACTACAACCTCAACGATGTGAACAGGCTTTCTGTTGAAGAGCCTATCATCGATAGCCCCTTCGTGGCGCCCGACCTTGTCATCACTTCCGTAACCGATATGTACGGAACGAACGGTTATCCGGGATCCGCGATCGGCAGCGGCAGGGCAATAGCCAGCTTCAACTCCTCGACGGCCGCGGACCAGGGAGCCGTATTCGTGGCGAATGACGGCAGGACGATACTCAACGCGTTCCTTCTCGCAGACGCTTACGACTACTACGGACCGAACGGCGCCATCGACACCAACGGCAATGGCTTGGCCGACGCCATGGAGTGGTGGCTCGACGAGATATCATATGTCAGCGCACAGCCAGGCAAGAACATAAAGCCTAGCGCGGTCCTTCCCATGGGTAATTCCAGAAGTGTCCTAGGGAACAACATGTAGAGGATCCCATCAGGTGGGCTTCTAAGGGCCCTCTTTGGGTACAGACAGATGAACAAGGGTGCGGCAGCAGGTCCTATCGGAGGATTGCTGTCGCACTTCCTTTTATACTACAACGAAACACATTGCCAATTTATGCTATTAGAACATTGAGGGGCTTAGATTGCGCATAATGATATTAAGCTGACGTTAGTATGTACTCGCATTGCATTGTAATGAATCTGATTTTACTGTTATTATAGGATAATGGCATTTTCTATAATAACGATTTCCGTTATTACAACATAGGAGAATAACTATGGAAAGAGGACTGCAAGGAGAATATAGGACGATATCGACAAAAGATGAGCCGGTGCGGGCCTTCATTCCTGCACCGTTGCCTCCTGTGCCGCCAATAGACTGGTCCGCAGAGTTAAGGGGGAAGTTCGATCAAGCCCTACTATCGCTGGGCAGGCTGGACAGCATATCGACTTTCCTGCCTGAGGCTTCCATCTTCCTTTATATGTGTGTCCGGAAAGAAGCGGTCTTGTCCTCCATGATCGAAGGTACACAGTCGTCTCTTTCCGACCTGCTCCTTTTTGAGATGGACCAAGTGCCTGGTGTACCTTTGGATGACGTTAGGGAAGTAAGCAATTACGTTGCCGCGCTTGACTTCGGGATGAAGCAGCTTTCAGATGGCTTCCCACTTTCACTGCGCCTTATGAAGGGCATCCACCGGATACTTCTGAAGGATGGCAGAGGGAAGCATGGGACACCTGGTGAGTTCAGACGCAGCCAGAATTGGATCGGAGGAACTCGACCCGGCAACGCAGTCTTCGTACCGCCGCCTGTGGATCTAGTCAATCCTTGCCTTTACGCATTTGAGGACTTCTTGCATGACAAGCCCGGCTATACGCCTCCTTTGTTAAAAGCGGCCCTCGCACATGTGCAATTCGAGACGATCCATCCATTTCTGGATGGGAACGGGCGCCTCGGACGGTTGTTGATAACCTTAATGCTGTGCGAGCAGAAGATACTGCAAAAACCCGTACTATATCTCAGCCTTTATCTGAAAGCCAACAGGAAGCGCTACTATGAGCTGCTGAACGATGTGCGGTTGACGGGGGACTGGGAAGCTTGGCTATCTTTTTTCTGTGAGGCCGTGATAAAGACATCGGATCAAGCCGTTGACACGGCAAAGCGTCTTTTTATGCTCACGGACCAGGATAGGGAGAAGCTGCATGGATTCGGAAGAGCCACGGCTTCGATGCTGAAAGTTCACCAGGCTTTGGTCGAACGTCCTTTGATTACGTCAGCTGCTTTGGTAAAGAAGATCGGGATTATGCCGAATACAGTGAATAAAGCGCTATCGGAGCTTACGAGCCTAGGAATCCTAAAGGAGATAACCGGGAAGAAGAGGAACAGGATATATAGTTATTGGAAATACATAGACATCTTGAACGAAGGCACAGAGCTGCCTTAGCTTCTGTCGCACACGGCAACTAGCCAGTCCCTGAATTGATAGGACTGGCTAGTTGTTCTGCATAACCAGATCGTCAAGCATCAGGCAAGAGAGTCTTCCATCACTCTGAGCGCGTTCTTGTAAGCCAGCTTCTCGATGACATCGCCTCCGACCCCGTCCTCTGCCAACCTGTCGAAGACCATGTACATCTTCGATATGTCAGGAATTTCGAGGTTCCCGCTTATACCGTCGAGATCCGAACCGAGGGCTATGACGTCGGAACCTCCGACCTTAATCATGTGCCTGATGTGCTCGGACATCATCTCCACTCTACTATCCTCGCATTTCGGGTCCGGCCCGAGGAAGATCGGCGCGAAGTTCATGCCTATGGCGCCGCCCTTGTCCGCGACGGCCCTTATCATATCGTCCGTAAGGTTCCTCTTGTGCGGGCATATGGCTCTGCAGTTGGAATGTGAAGCGACGAACGGTTTGGCGGAGATCTCGGCCACATCCCAGAAACCGCCGTCCGAAAGGTGCGATACATCTATGAGCATGCCCGCCGCGTTCATGTAGCCTACGGCTTCCTTGCCAAAATCGGTGAGGCCTTTTCCCATGACTTTTAAATCGTCCGAGTTGGGCCAGCCGAAGCAGTTCGCGTAGTTCCACGTAAAGGAGATCAGCCTCACTCCCATGTCGTAGTACCTCTTGAGGTTCTCCATGCTTCCGTTGACGCTGCGCCCGTCCTCAATGGTCAAGAAGGCTGACATCTTCCCCGTACGCTCGTTCGCCAGCATCTCCTCGGCGTTGCGGGCGAAAGCGATCAAGTTCGAGTATCTGTCTATGTTCCTTTGGAGCGTGCCGCTGAGCTGAGCTATGTAGTCCTCGTCCAATACTCCGTCAATCTCGGCTTCCGGCATGTAGCGCTTCACGTCGGGCGAGAGCATGTACATCGCGAAGAACTGCGCGAGCTGCCCTGCTTCTTTCATGCGTTTGAAGTCCACCATACCGTCCGTCTCGTACATATCGTCCTTCTTGTAAAGGAAGGTGTTCATGAGCGTGTCGCAGTGAAGGTCGATGAATTTCATATCTTCGCTCCTTGCTGTCAGAATATGAAGACGGCGTCGGCGGCCATGCCGACGCCCGGCTCTTCCTTGTATCCATTCTAATCGCTGCCGCGATCCGATGCCAGCTTACCTTGCATTGAGCAGGTGTTCCGGCAACCCTTCGACGAATTCCCTGATCTCGTCCCTTACTTTCCTGTATGCCGCGAGTTCCTCGTCCTCGTTCTCGGCTCTCAGGGCAAGTCTCATAGGATGGACGAAACGCCGGTGCAGCTTCTTCACCTGCCCCAGCTCCGAGGGCAAATTCTCGCTAGCGTAACCGCACAGCGTGATGACATAGTCGAAGTCGATCCCCTGCAGGTCCTCCATCGTCTTGGACCTGTTGCCGCTTATGTCTATGCCGACCTCCTTCATCACTGCCGCCGCGCTCGCGTCTATGCCGTGCCTCTCGATCCCTGCGGAATAAGCGTCGATGACTTCGCCCTTGAGCTTCTTCGTCCAGCCTTCGGCCATCTGGCTCCTGCATGAGTTGCCCGAGCACAGGAACAGGACCCTCATCCTCTTGCCCTTGTCCTCCATACCGGCCACCCCTTCCGATCGGGTACTCCTTAAGAGGATTATAACCCTCCTCGGGCCTTCATGGGTTCAGGTCCTTGTGCTCGCCGGTCACATGGTAGATGACCCACTCGCCTATGTTCGTGGCATGGTCCGCTATCCTCTCAAGGAACCAGACGACGAACATGAAGTTGATGATCTGCACCATCTCCTTGGGCATCTCTATGGCGTACGTGAATAGTTCCCTCATGAGCGTATCCCTCAGATCGTCCACGAGGTCGTCCTCCTTGCAGGCCTCCGCCGCAAGGTCGGCGTCCTCGTTCACGTAAGAATCCAGGCTCTTCTTCACCATCGCCATGGCCATGCCGCTCATCCTGGGGATGTCTATGAGCTTCTTTATATAGCGCTCGCCCTTGAGCTTGATCGCCACCTTGGCGATGTCCACGGCATGGTCTCCCATGCGCTCTAAATCGGTCGCTATCTGGTTCGCGGCCAGCACCTTTCGCAGATCCCTCGCCAGGGGCTGCTGCGTAGCGATGATCTTCGCGCACTTGTCCTCCACGGCCAGCTTCATGGCGTCGATGATGTCGTCCTCATCGATGATCTTCTGCGCGGCCGCAACGTCCTGCCTCACGAGCGAGCTTATCGCGCCCTCGATGCTCCTCTCCACCTGGCCGCCCATCCTAAGTATCTGCTCGTGCAGCCCTTCCATCTCTATGTCGTAATGGGTCCTCGCGCTCATCCTTCAGCCCTCCGATCAACCGAACCTTCCGGTGATGTAATCCTCCGTCCTCTTGTCCGCCGGCCTGTGGAATATGTCGTAGGTGGGGCCTTCCTCGATCACCTGTCCCAAGAGGAAGAACGCGGTCCTGTCCGAGATGCGGCCGGCCTGCTGCATGTTGTGCGTCACTATTATTATCGTGTACCGCTTCTTAAGCTCGTCGATGAGCTCTTCGATCTTTCCTGTGGATATTGGATCCAGCGCGCTCGTAGGCTCATCCATCAAGATGACGTCGGGCTCTACGGCGAGCGTCCTCGCTATGCACAGCCTCTGCTGCTGCCCGCCGGATATGCCGAGCGCCGGCTTCTTGAGCCTGTCCTTTATCTCGTCCCAGAGCGCCGCGTCCTTGAGGCTCTTCTCGACTATCGAATCAAGCTCTGCCCTGTCCTTAATCCCGTGCACCCTGGGCCCGTAGGCTACGTTGTCGTACACTGACATAGGGAACGGATTCGGCTTCTGGAAGACCATCCCTACCTTGCGCCTTAGGTCTATCACGTCGCATGACGGATCGTATATGTCAGAGCCGTCGACTTCGACCTTCCCTTGCACCCTGACTCCGGGTATCAGGTCGTTCATTCGGTTTATCGTCCTTAAAAACGTCGACTTGCCGCACCCGGAAGGTCCGATCAGCGACAGCACCGAGTTCTTCGGCACCTCCATGTCCACGTCCTTCAGGGCGTGCAGCTTGTCGTAATACAGATTTAGGCCCTCTGCCCTCACCATGGACCTAGACCCCGTCTCACCTGCCAATTTGTCTTCCTCCTCTGCCCAAAGCGCGGTTAGCGAGCATCTCGGCCGTGACGTTCACGGCCAGGACCACTACGACCAGCACGAACGCGGTCGCGAAGGCCCCTTCCACCGACAGGCCCTCGTGGGCCAGCATGTAAAGGTGCATGGCGAGCGTCCTGCCCGAATCCATGAGGGAGGTCGCCACCCTGTCGGAGGATCCCAACGTGAACATCAACGCCGCCGTTTCTCCGACCACCCTTCCTATGGCCAGCATCAAGCCGGACATTATCCCCGGGAAGGCCGATACCAGCACGACCTTCTTTACCGTCTGCCATCTCGTCGCGCCAAGGGCCAGGCTTCCTTCCCTATAGGATTGCGGCACCGACTTCAGCGCCTCTTCGGTCGTCCTCATTATAGTCGGCAGGATGATGATGGACGCAGTAAGGGTCCCGTTCGCCAGCGACCAGCCCAGGCCGAGCATCTTGCCGAAGAAGACCAGCCCGAACAGGCCGAAGATTATGGAGGGCATGCCGGCGAGGTTCTCTGTCGCAGACCTTACGACCGAGACGAAGGGGCCTTCCCTTACGTATTCCTTGAGGTACACCGCGGCGAGTATGCCCAGAGGGAGCGCTATGGCGAGCGTCAGGACCACCAGCAGCAGGGTATTGACCGCCATAGGCCATATCCCCGTATTCAGCGGGTCTCCCGGCGTGCCTGCCACAAATTGCCAGTTCAGCGCAGGTATCGCGTTCCATGTGATATAGCCGATGATAAGGAGGAGTACCAGGGCCGTCGTCAGCGAAAGGGCCTTGATCACCGCAAAGGCGAACCTCTCGTCCCTCTTCCTGTCGTGCTTTTTCACGCTCTTCATCATCTGCTCCCTCCTCTTGTGATCATCCGTACTGAGAGGTTGATGAGCATGATGAACGCGAATAGCACGGCGGCGGCCGCGAAAAGTGCCGAGTAGTGCAGGCTGCCCGGCCGGACGTATCCCATCTCCAGGGCTATGTTGACCGTGAGCGTCCTTGTCGCGGAGAGAAGCCCCTTTGGGATCACCGGGATGTTGCCCGCCACGAGTATCACCGCCATGGTCTCGCCCACCGCCCTTCCGATGGCGAGCACCACCGAAGCCATTATCCCCGACTTCGCGGCCGGTATGACCACATGCCATATTGTCTGCCACTTGGTGGCGCCCATGGCGAGGCTCGCTTCCCTATATTCGCCGGGGACCGCCCTGATGGCGGCCTCCGATACGCTTATCACCGTCGGCAGTATCATCATGGCCAGGACTACGCCAGCGGAGAGCACCCCCATGCCGGTGCCTCCCAGCAACCTCACCGCGGGCACGATCACCATCAGGCCGAAGAATCCGTAGACCACCGATGGTATGCCGGCAAGGATCCCGGCCATCCTCCCCACGAGCGGGGCCACCCTCACCGTCGCCAGTTCCGCGCCATATATCGCGGTGGCGAGCCCCACCGGCACTCCGATGAGAAGTGCCAGCGCGGTCACCGCGAAGCTGCCGGCAATCATTGGCAGCAGGCCGAATCTGGGCTTCGCCGCGGTCGGCTTCCAGCTGGTGCCGGTTATCATGTTCAGGAGCCCCTGCTGTTTTATCGCGGGCCATGCTTCCTTGAACACCATGACGGTTATCAGGAGCACCACAAGCACAGAAAGCAAAGCGCACAGCATGAGGCCGCCTTTTATGATCCTCTCCGTGCGCTTCTCTGCCGACGCCTTGTTGCCGGCCTTGGGAAAAAGGGTCAAGGAGGCCACCTTCGCGGCCTCCTTCCCCTTATCTGAGTATCCTATTGAACCATCCATGCTACTTCACTATGAAGGCCTTTTCCGTCAGGTAGTCCTTCGCCTGCTTGTCGTTGAGGCAGAAGTCTATGAACGTCTTTGCAGGCTCCTTGGGCTCTCCTTTGGTCAGCAGCAGGAACGGCCTGGCTATCTTGTAGGTGCCCTTGGCCAAATTCTCCATGGTGGCAGCCACGCCGTCGACGCTTAGCGCGTTCACATTGTAGTTCGAGACTATTCCCAAGGATATGTATCCGATGCCGTTCTTATCTCCCGAGACCGCCTGGGCCAGCTGGCCGGTCGAGTTCATCACGGCGGCGCATAGCTCCTCGTCTATCGTAAGCTGCGCGCCCTTTGCGTCCTTTCCCAGCACCAGCTCCTCGAATGCGGTCCTTGTGCCTGAAGTAGATTCTCTCGTATAGATGTTGATTGTGCCGTTGTTGCCCCCGAGCGCCTTCCAATTGGTCACCTTTCCCAGGAATATGTCCTTGGCCTGTGCCTTGGTGACCTTCTTGACCGGATTGGCCTGGCTCGTTATTATCGCTATTCCGTCTACGCACAGCTCGTATTCCTTCAGGTACTTCTTCTCCTCGTCCTTCAGCTCCCTCGACGACATGCCGATGTCCGCCGTGCCGTCGATGGCCGCCGATATGCCCTGTCCCGAGCCTATGGATTCTACGGTTATCTTGACCGAGGGGTTCTTGGCCATGAACAGCTTGGCCAGCGCTTCGATGTGCGGCGCCACGGATGTGGAGCCGGCTATCGTGATCTTGCCCGAAAGTGCCGCGACAGAGATGCCGGTCATCATCAGCCCCATCGTGACCGCCAGGATGATCAGCACCGCGATCTTCGTCCTTGTCTTCATCCTCCGTTACCTCCTGTAACTTCTTATCCTCTTAGTCGCTTACAGGATAACAACGGGATGTTATGGGCGGATTAGAAGCTTGTTAAGATTCGGTTAAGATTTACCGGGCGGAGAAAGGGATGGCGATCGTGGGCTTGCTTGCTCCGGCTTTTCCCGATCCTTTGCCGGCCCATCTGCCTAAAGACCGTCTGATATCGGTACCGAAACTATAATAGATGCTGAACTATTCATCTATAAGACATAACATCATTGATAAATGCTTTATTCGTATATATTATATTCTCATACATTATTATCAATCCCATCTAATGTTGCCATAATATAACAAAATACAGAAAAGGGGGCTCGGCATGAGAAACGCACGTTGCTTTGCCATTGTCGCTTTGATCCTGCTTGCAGTCACCAGTTCTGGATGTCTGGACAAGACCTGGTCGTACGATTTCACCGCAGATTCCGCCAGGCTGGCCGACTGGCACCATGCCGGGATCGTTGAGAACTTCGTATTGACGAATGAAGGTCTTAGCATGGTCGAAGGCACTAGCGGAAGGATCTCCTCGCCCGTTCTGTTCAGCGGGGACATCTCTATGACCATAGAGGTCGATATCATGGTGGATGCCGAGGATGCCGCATGGTTTGAGATCTGCCTTATGGATGAGAAGCTCGGATATGAGGAGAACTGTGCGTACGTCTGCTTCAAGGAGCTAGGTCATGAGGGAGAGAACTGGGAACTGGGGGCCTACGGCCCGTTAGTGGAGGAAAGCAGTGCGCATTGGTCGATGGTGCCCGGTCTAGTAAGGAACGGGACTAACACGTTGAAGCTGGATAAAAAAGGCAGTACGATCAAGTTGCTCATAAACAATACGCTGGTTGCGACATTCGACATGAGCGTCTGCGCGGCCGAGGATTACTATCTGTCGATATCGATCGGTGAAACCGACGGCGGTGACATCAAGCTGAGGAAAGTGAACGCGAAATGCAGCGGCATGATTACGCTCGACTTCCCTACCCCTTGAAGATCCGATACATGGTGATTCCACAAAAATGAGCTGATCTGCCAACCGATGGGTAATGCATAAGAAGCGATACCGGACGACCCGGCTCACACGTAATGGCTCGGGCCGCCCGGTCCTTTCATCGTCCTTGCTTTCAGGCAGACTCAAGGTATTTAAAAGAAGGTGTGCGCGGATTAGATCAAGGACTTTCGGGGTACCGTCATAACTTGCATGGTGAAGACGGGATGGTCACGGTGAACGTGCTGCCCGCGCCGGGGCTGCTGGATACGGTGGCCTCGCCTTTAAGGGAGCGCGCTATATGCTTCACTATCGCAAGACCCAGGCCCGTTCCGCCAAGCTCCCTCGACCTGCTCTTGTCGACCCGGTAGAACCTCTCGAACACCCTCTTCTGGTCCTCGTACGAGATGCCTGTCCCGTCGTCTTCGACCTCGAGGACGATGCTGCCTTCCTTCCTAGACGCCCTGACCTTGACCTTGCACCCGGCATCGTTGTACTTGACGGCGTTGTCCACCAGGTTGACCACGAGCCTTCTGATGATGGACGGATCAGCCTCGATTATAAGGCCTTCCTCTGCTTCTACCGAGACTTGTATGCCCTTCTCGCTTGCGATCGGGCCGATCATCTCAAGGGCCGCTTCCACTTCCTTCTTGAGGTCGGTCCTTCCTTCGCCGGCCCCCAGCGCCTCAATGCCAGAAAGGGCCATTATGTCGTCCACCAGCTTGGACATCCTGTCGGCCTCAGATTCGATCACGCCCAAAAACTTCGCCCTGGTCTTCAAGTCGTCCTCTTCCATTAGCGTCTGGGCGAAGCCCTTTATCGAGGTGAGCGGCGTCTTGAGCTCGTGGGTGACGTTCGCCACGAACTCGCTCTTCATGGCCTCCAGCTTCCTGGGCCCGCTGACGTCCCTTATGCTTGCCACGGCGCCGGTGATGCTGCCGTCCTCCAGCCTGACCGGCGTCGCGGTGACCGCGAGCATCAGCGTCTCGTCCAGGTTCGTATCCTCGAACGAGCAGGCCCTTGACTCGGCCATGGCCGTCTTTAGGGCCTGCTCGAGCTTCGGCGCCCTCATGCTCTCCAGCAGATGCCTGCCGTACAGGGCGGGGCCTTTAAGGCCGGTTAGCTTCACGGCGGGCTCGTTCATCATGACGAGACTCAGCTTGTCGTCGACGAAGATGATCCCGTCGCCGATCGAGGAGAGCACGCCGCTAAGCTCCGCCTTCTGCCGGGTGAGGTCCGTTATGGTCCTTGAGAGGGCTTCCGCCATGGTGTTGAAGGAGCGCGACAGCTTCGCCTCCGCCCCGCTTCCTCCCTCCGGCATCCTCTTTGCGAAATCGCCCTCGGCGTACTTGGCCGATATGGACGCCAGCCTGTCCACCTTGGACGTTATGCCCGACGAGATCGCATACGAGGCCGCCGTGCCCACGACCCCGAGTGCTACCGTCATGGCCGTTATCAACAGGGTGTCCGAACTTGCAGCGTCCTTTACCGAGTAAAGCGGGACGGAGAGCCTCAATATGTCCCCGTTGTCGAGCGAGACGGCGTAGTAGAGCATCTCCTCCATCGCGGTGTCCGAATACCTTACTGAGGATCCTTCCCCGGATTTCAGCGCTTCCTGGACTTCCGGCCTGTTGTAATGGTTCTCCATAGTGGAAGGATCATAAGTTGAATCGGCCAGCACGGATCCGTCCGGCCCGATGAGCGTGGCCCTGGTGCCCGATTCCTTCTCGATGGCCTTAAGGGCATCTTCAGGCAGGAGCTTGTCCATGTATCTGCTAACCGCGACTTTAGCGAAGGAGGCGAGGTCCGCTTTTGCCGTCGCCTTTATGGACGACGATGACAGCCTGAACGCGACCAGGCCGCCCGCCGCCACGGCCACCAGCAGGAGGGCCGATATCCAGATGAACGCCTTCTGCCTCATGGCTGCTTCTCCTTGTTGGCCCTGTATCCCACACCGCGCACCGTCTCGATCGCTCCCGAAGCTTCTTTTCCGAGCTTGGCCCTGATATGGGTGATATGGACGTCGACAGTGCGCATGTCGCCGTAGTAATCCGGGCCCCAGACCTCCTCCAGCAGCTTCTCCCTGGAGAAGGCCGTGCCGGCGTTCTTCGCCAGGAATGCCAACAGCTCATATTCCTTCATCGTAAGTTCGAGCTTCTTTCCGTCGACATAGGAAAGGCGCGCCGCAGTATCTATGCTGACAGGACCCAGCTTAAGCGCCCGGCCCTCGTCCTTGGTCTCCTTGGAGGCGTCGCTCCTCCTCAACAGGGCGCGCACCCTGGCCATGAGCTCGTTCACACTGAACGGCTTCGTGATGTAATCGTCTGCCCCGATGTCCAGCCCCTTGACCTTGTCCGCATCCGATGCCTTGGCTGTGAGCATTATGATCGGCACTGCTTCCGTCATCGGGTCGGACTTGAGCCTCATGACGACTTCGTTGCCGTCCATCACGGGCATCATTATGTCGAGGACGATAAGGTCGGGTAAAATACGCAAAGCCGCTTCCACCGCCTCGGCCCCATTCTTCGCCTCCTCGACGTCATAGCCCGCCTTTCCAAGGCTATATGCAAGGAGTCTCCTTATGTTGTCCTCATCGTCTACGATCAGCACCCTGCGCTTTCGATGCATCGCGGCCTCCGCCTCAAGAGATTCTGTGTTACGCTCGTCGTGCATTTGCGTACAAGGCTTTTCGGTGATATCCCATGCCGGTTATGTTACACCGGCTCGTCCATGGTTGTTTTCTACAGGATTATGATATCACCTATAATGCACGATGAAGCCTCATCAGGCTGTACGGATTCCGCAAGACATTTTATCGGGCTGGATTTGGATGCCTCAGTAACGTATTGATCTCGCTAAAAGCGTTCCTGTACAGGGATGGCTGGCTGGAGTATTATGGAATCGAAGCGGATAGCTCGCTTTTCAGATCGCCTGCTTCCATTATGAATAACCGAGGAGGATTAAGATGAGACGCACACGCATCATCGCTTCTGTTGCGCTGATCTTGCTTGCCGCCTTCAGCGCAGGCTGCCTCGACAAGACATGGTCATATGATTTCACCGACTCATCGGCTAATAT